>NZ_QZCG01000009.1 GCF_003591515.1 Paracoccus onubensis | reverse complement strand
ATAGAGCCGTCCAATTGGACGCCCATTTTGCCGTCTCTCTCCAAATCCAAAACCTCCGCCGCACATGTGCGTGGAGAATGAAGGCATCAACTCAAAAATGGCAGGAGGGGATCGGCGTCGCGCTTACGGGTATGCAGCTCGTTCGTTGCGATCTCTCTTATCCGCCCTCGAATGCCCCAATCCCTCCTCCTGATCGATCCGCTAAGCCCGTTCTGTTTCCACCGGCAACCCCCGCGGCTGAGGACCGTGTTGGCGCAAGCGCCTGCCCGCACCACTCCGGGCCTTGGGGGCAAGCCGCCGATGGCTCGGCGGTTGCAGGTGTCTCTCGACGATCTCGACCGGGTCTCATCGGAGGGATGGTCCCTTCGAAGAAGCAACGGAGAAGACACATGCAGAACATCGTTATCCTCGCCGGCAATATCGGTCAGACCCCGGAAACCCGCACCACGCAGAGCGGCAGCGCCATCACCCGTTTTACCCTGGCCACCTCGCGCCCCCGCTATGCGGAAGGTCGGGTTCTCCGCGACGAGAACGGTTATCGGGTCCAAGACACGAAATGGCATCGCATCACCTGCTTCAACGGCCTCGGCAAGTCGGTCCAGCAATATTGCGAGGAGGGCATGAAGTTGATGGTGCGCGGCCGCATCCGCTACACGAAATGGACCGATGCGGACGGCATCAACCATTATGGCTGCGAGATCATCGCCGAGACGGTCGATTTCCTGAGCCGAGCCAGGCAGACCGAAACGGATGATGACGACCAGTTCATCGATAAAGATGATATCCTGGCCTGAATGGACGCAGAGGCTCGGCGGCATCCGTCGCCGGGTTTTATCCACATTTTTTGTGGATATCCTACGATCTCATGCCCCTTCCTGCATGAGGCCGTCCAGATCGGCCGGGCGCAGCCGGTAGCGGATGGCGTTCCCTTCGTGAAGGCCACGCACCTGTTCGTTGACATACGCAACCACCGCCTCCCGATCGTCCTCAGGGATTCCGGCCCGGGCGGCCATGGACATTACCTCATCTGCGCGGAATGCCTTGAATTCCAGAACGCAGCGCCGGACAGCTTCGCGCACGAATTCGCGGTAGGTCAGTGCCGCCTTTTCCGGAGTTTCGACTTCGGCGCGCAGCACCCGGTATTTTTCCGCGGACGCGAGATAGCTGTCGATATAGACCTCGCGCAGCAGCGCGACGTTGTTCAGCTCATAGATGCCGATCAGCCCGTCAATGTAGTCAGCATCATCCATGGTCAGGAAAGACATGGGGGCGAGATCGGCTTTCAGCAGCGGGATGTTGGAGGCGACCCGCGATGTCCGTTTGTTGATGTCGATGAAGGCCTGCAGATACGGGATATGGACGAGCAGGAAAAATGACTGTTCGAACGGATCGGCAATCTCCGCCGCCTTTGCAAGCAGGACATCGAACTCCTCACCAATGGTGACCGCATCGTCCACCGGCTTGTAGCTTGAATGGGAGATGCCGACAGCGCCCGCGCGCAGGCGCCCGGCCGTGCCGGGATCACCTAGCAGACCGTCGGACAGCAAGGCATGAATGGCGAACAGATCGGCGCGCCGAAGCGCGATGTCATCGAGATGATCGACGAGATACTGGATCGCCTCCTTGTGGTTCAGGATCATCAGCGCCTCTTTGCGATCCTTTCCCGCGACTTCCTCGCCAAATCGGATCAGACGCTCGGTTTGCAGGATGTCATAGGTGTTGCCCTCCATGCGCGATGAGGCCCAGGCTAGGTCAACGAGCAGCTGTTCCAGGATTCGCCGTGCATATGTCCCGGCAGGGATAGGACCGCTTGTGGGCCGCCCGGCCTCAAGCAGACGCTTCCTGTCGGCCTCAGAAAGGTAGAAAGTTTTGCCCGGCACATATGCATCAAGGAATTCACTGCGATAGGTCACGAGTGGACGCCGGTTATATGGCGTTTGCAGATGCGCGCGTACGACGGCGGATCCGGCAATGGTGTAACCTGTTGCCCGGCCCTTTCCCGAAACCTCAAGACGCCCTTCATCCACAAGCCGTCTCAGCGCGCGCCAGACAGTCGTGGGGTTATTGTTCGGTCCAGCCGCGCGTTGGATGGCCGCCCGGCCCGCACCGGGATGTTCCGCGATGTAGTCCAGGATAGTTTGATCTGACAGCGTCATGCAACGGTAATTCCGCTATTGTGAGCGATTATCTGTAGGATATATAATGGTTTTATTCGATCGGCAAGATTTCGTTGCATCTAATTTGCAACGATTTTTGTCTTGGTTGGTTGTGCAACGATTCGATGGGCGCGAAGAGCAAACAACCATTTATAACAAAACTAAATTTCTTCTTATCAGAATATCGTTGCGTATCGGTTGCAACGTAACCTGCGCCTGGCCTGTATATTTCCTCTGCGTCGGAAAATATCCGAGAACATGAGGTCATGGAGAATAACCAGCTTAGACCTCGTCGTCGGGCTGGACCAGTGCGACATGGCTTATCCCGAGGGCCTGTGCCAGTTCAAAGAGAGTGACGACGGTCGGATTCCTTTTGCCGCGTTCCAGATCGCTCAGATATTGCTGACTGAAACCGGAACGTTCCTCGACCTGTTCCTGCGTCAGACCTTTCTCCCGACGCAGGCGGGCGAAGTTCCGTCCAACCAGTTTACGCATATCCATGCGCGGATGGATCGCAGTTTACATAGTTTAAGTTTATCAACTAAAATATGTAAATGGAGGGGCCGCGCTGACGCTGATCAGGCGGTATCGATCGGATCAAGAAGGAACAGGATTGCTGTGGCAGGGCGGGATATGAGAGAAATACCGCAATCGCCGATATGTCGGACATCGATCCTGTTCGATTGTCGTACCGGAACAGACCACGGATCTTCGGCGGTTATCCTCCTGTTCTCACGGGAGTCTGCGGGTCGGCAGTCAGGGGCAACGTGTTTTCATACCCGTTCCGGAATGCCGGCATGCACCGGAACCCGTTACCCTAGACAACTCTTTCCCCGCGAACAGGATCGGTGCATTGTCCGAGTCGGATATATCCCGGATACAGGGAAGCGAGATGGCTGCTGACGCATTCGAGGAAACCCCTCCGCAATCCGACCGGCTGACGGGTTATGACGAACGCCATCTGGTCATCTATCTGCGGCTGCTGGACGCGGCCGAGGAGGGGGCTGACTGGCGCGAGGTGGCGCATATCGTGTTCGGTCTGGACGTCACGGCCGATCCGGATCGGGCCAAACGCATGCATGACAGTCATCTCGCCCGGGCGCGCTGGATGACAGAAGCCGGCTACCGTCAGCTCCTGAAACCGCATATGCGATAGGGCAGGGAGCGACGGCGGCCGCGACCGGATCATTGCAACAGCCCTGGCGTGATTCACATTCCCCAATACAATCTACACGGTATTTCGCCCTTTCTGTATATTCCGCTCCTGATCCGCATTTCATTTTGATGGGGAACAGAGCCATGCCCGCTTCCACCGACTGGCGATCACCGCGATATGCCGAGCAGTTCAAGACACTCGACCGTGCCCGGATGACCTTCCAGTTTCTGAGACGCAACCGCGACTATCGTGCGGAATATTCCAGGATAAGGCCTCAAATCGGGCAGGCTGGAACCGGTGATGACAGCAGGGGAAAGGAGATCGCCCGGATGGCCCGCCGCTGGGGCCTGTTGTTTCCCGGTCGATCCCGCCCTTCCGGTCCTGGAGGTCCAGCCGCTCTGGCGGCCTGAGCTGTCGCCCGCCACCCTGATCCTCACCGCAGCGCCCGAGGCTTACGGGCCTCCCTCCCTGCCGGATTCGGTAGATCTGCCCCTGACATCCGTGATCCGTGCCGCCGACGGCCTGCATGGCGGTATCACTGATGCGGATGGCGATCATCAACTCTGGCTTCCACAAGGCTCATCTTCGAACAGGCTGGCAATCGTCGTTCCGCTCGACGATAACCTGACAATCCGCCTGAACAGCATCAGGCGGTTTCAGCGGTTGCAGACCGGCAAGCCAGTTAATCCCGTTCCCTCGCTGCAGGCGCTCTCGGTCTTCGAGCGACACCGGGCCATCCGGATGCTGCGGGCCTGGGACGGGGCGGCATCCGGGGCATCCCGGCGTGAGATCGCCGGTGTCCTGTTCCGGTCGGATTTCAACGGGCTGAGCGCCGCCGAATGGAAATCCGCTTCCGAGCGCCGGCAACTCGCCCGCATCCTTGCCGAGGCGCGGGCTATGATCGGCGGCGAATATCTGACCCTGCTGCGGGGCGATACGCGCCGCCGCCGTTGATCCCGCCCTGATATCCGTCACTGCGCCGGTTCCGCTGTGCCATAGGGGGTGACAGAAATCAGCTTCGTCATTCTGTCACTCCGGCCTGCCGCGAATCTCGCGCCATTGTCGCCGTAATCCCGCCCGTCTGGCGGGTCTTGCGACGGAGACCGAAGATGCTGAAAGATTCCGATCCCACCTGGCCGCGCTTTGTGCGCACCTCTGAGGCCGCGCGGCTTCTCGACCTGTCGCCACGCACGCTGGAAAAGCACCGCTGCGACGGCACCGGCCCGGTCTACCGCAAGCTCGGCGGCCGCGTCGTCTACACGGTTGCCGATCTGCGGGCCTGGATCGAGGGAGCGGCGCGCCAGTCGACCTCGGAGATGGCGGTAATGGCCCGCAGCCCGGACCTGCCGCTGAGCAAAACCATGGGGCGTGACCGGTGAGCTCCGGGATACCCGCATACCGCACGCATGACGGTCGGCAGCTGGAACTGTTCCGGCCAGTTGCCGGCGATGTCGCCGCGCGGGATGCGCGCGACCTGATGTCCTGGCCGTTCTTCTCGCTGGCCAAATCCCGCCGCGTAGTGCCGATCGATTTCCGCATGGGCGCAGTGTCGATCCGTGTCGAGGCGACGCCCGAGCATGGCATGGCGACGATCTGGGATGCCGATATCCTGATCTGGGCTGCCAGCCAGATCGTCGAGGCCCGCGACAACGGGTTGCGCACCTCCCGGCTGATGGCAGCAACGCCCTACGAGATTCTCACTTTCATCGGGCGGACCGATTCCGGGCTCGGATATCACCGCCTGAAAGCCGCACTCGACCGGTTGCAGGCGACGACCGTTGCCACCTCGATCCGCCAGCCGGCGGCGCGGTGGCGGCACCGTTTCTCCTGGATCAACGAATGGAAAGAGCGGCTTGATGACCGGCGCAGGCCACTCGGGATCGAACTGATCCTGCCGGATTGGTTCTATGCCGGGGTGATGGACGAGACATTGGTTCTGACCATTGACCGGGCCTATTTCGATCTGACGGGCGGGCTGGAACGCTGGCTCTACCGGCTGGTCCGCCGTCACGGCGGCCGGCAGCCCGGCGGCTGGAGTTTCGATCTCCGGCATCTGCACCTGAAATCCGGCAGCCTGTCCCCCTTCAAGCGCTTCGCCTTCGAGATTCGGGCCATGGTGGCCCGCCAGCCGCTGCCCGGCTATCGCCTGTCGCTCGCCTCCGGTTCCGACGGGTTGCAGCGGCTGTGTTTTCGACCTGAAGATAGCGATCCTCACCCACCTGCGGGTGGTCGGATCAGATTGTGAATAAACTGTGGAACATCCCGTACTATCCGGAACCTTCCGACCCGTACTATCGGGAACCCGATCCTCGTACTATCGGGAACCGAGATGCCCGATAGAAAACTGGAAATACACGGAAAAACCGGCCTCCCCTAACCTCCCTAACTTCAGGGAACCTAACATGGCAGAGGCGCCCCGGTTGGTGGATAACCCCCGGCCGGGCATCGGCTCGGCCCTTGATCCGTGGACTGGCAATGGCATGGACGGGGGCGGAGAATGACCACCCCCGTCCATGAAACCGGGAAACCCGACCCGGACCCGATCACGCTGGTGGACCTGATCTGGCAGGAAAAGAGCATCGAGCACTGGCTGCGTTTCGGCCGGTCTTGTTACGGACACCGGATCGATGGGAGCCGCACACGCGTCGGCTTCGCGCCGGGGATTGTTTTCGCGCTGATACGCTGGGCGGGGAACGAATACGGCACCGTGGTATCGCGGCTCGACATCCTGCGGGCGGTCAGTCGCGGCGAACCGTTCCAGACGCTGCCTTTCATTCGCCCCGGTGCGGAGATCCTGCTGCGGATCACCGGTTGGCCGAAGGTCGAGCGCGTGCTGCAGGTGATCGATGCCATCGAGGCGCTGGGGATCGATTCCTGCGAGGTGTCACCCGAGTACTGGCGGCATCTCCATCACCGGATCGCCGCGGGCGAGCCGTTCCGGACCTATACCAGGGCCCGGCACGCCGCCTGGCTGAAGCGCCGGAAGGTGAGCCTCGATCTTCCGCGCGGCTGGGGAGGGGGAACGCCATGATGCCCTCCGCCTATCTCGCCGTAACCTGCTTCGCGGTATCCACCGTTGGTGCTTTGTCATTGCTTGACATCACCCCGCGGCTGATCTGGAACGCCACCGCCAGCGTGCCGATCGGGTTCTACGCCCTGCTGCCCGTCGACACCCTGACCCTCAGTGATCTGGTCGCGGTTGATCCGCCCCAGGCGTTGGCCCGGTTCATCACCGCGCGCGGCTATACCGGTGCCGATGTACCGCTGTTGAAGCAAGTGGCGGCACTGCCGGGGCAGGAGGTCTGCCGGTCCGGCAAGACGGTTGCGATCGACAGTATCGCGGTCGCGACGGCACTTTCCCGTGACAGCCGGGGTCGTGACCTGCCGGTCTGGCAGGGCTGTCGGCTGATCGGCAGGGGCGAGATTTTCCTGCTGAACGCGAGCGTTCGCGACAGTCTCGACAGCCGTTATTTCGGCCCACTCCCGGCCCGTTCCGTCATCGGTCAGGCTGTCCCACTCTGGACCGACGGTGGTGATGGCGAAGACCACTAAATGCATGCGGCGTCGGCATCACCGCGCCGCTGAACCTCCCGTCAACTGCAGAAGAAAGGCCAATCCCATGCCACAGATCGGAGAATTTATCGCCACGCAAACCGGTTTTTCCGGCCGTATCCGGACGTTCACGCTCGATAGCGAGATCACCATCATCGCGCTCGAGCCTTCGGATATCGGGAACGCCCCGGATTATCGCGTTCACGTTGGTGCTGATGCCGACGGTCCGGAAATCGGTGCGGGCTGGAAAAAGACCGGGGAGAAAGCTGGAACCTATCTCTTGCTGCTGATCGACGATCCGGCGTTGCCGCAGCCCGTCCGCGGCCATCTGTTTCGTGACGCCGGCTCCGGATGGTCGCTGCACTGGAACCGACCGCCGAAACGCGAGGGCAAGGGTTGAGGCATGCCGCTTTCCAGCGTTCTCAATGCCGATGCACGGCGTAGCCGCGTCCCTCGGGTTGCTGCGCTTCTCCTTTCCGGCCTTGCCGTCGCCGTCATTCCCGTTACCGGCCTGCTGGCACAGGGCGTGCCGCCGGTTGCGCAGGAGACCCGTGATCCGTTTGCGCGCCATATCGCGGAAGCCTCGCGGCGCTTCGGCATTCCGGCGGGCTGGATTCGCGCCGTGCGCCATGTCGAGAGCCGTGGTGATCCGCATGCGGTCTCGTCCAGGGGCGCCATGGGCCTGATGCAGATCATGCCCGGGACTTGGACGGTGCTGCGCCACCGCCACGGGCTCGGCAGTGATCCGTTCGCGCCGCGCGACAACATTCTCGCCGGCGCGGCCTATCTGCGCGAGATGTATGACCGTTACGGCACCGTTACCGGCATGCTGGCGGCCTATAATGCCGGACCGGGGCGATATGATGACTATCTGGCCTCGGGGCGCGCACTGCCGGCCGAGACCCGCGCCTATGTCGCCAGGCTGGTGCCAGTGCTGGATGGTGACGCGCTTCCCGGCGGTGGTTCCGCTGCCAGGCCGCCCGCCGACTGGCGCGAGGCATCGCTCTTCGTCATGCAGTCCGATCCCGATACGACTGCAGATTCCGTGCAACCGGACGGCGCTTCAAAAGGTGCCCGCGCTGCCGTTTCAACGCGCGCCGAATTCACCGCCGCGCCGCAGTCCGGCGGGTTGTTCGTCCGCCGCTCCGGTACCGAAGCTGCACCATGACCGTGCGTCTAAACTGTTCCGCAACCCGTTTCGAGGAAGTCTCATCCGTATGAGACTCGCTGATACCCGGTCGCCAGTAATCTTCGGGGAAAGTCGCAGATTTCCGGACGCTGTCGCAGGGCATGCAGCGCTGGCGGGAGAGGCGGGGAGGTGGTAAGCTTAGGGCAAGATAAAAGCCCGCACATCGCGGTATGGTCGGTCGGTGGTGTTTGCCGGGTTTCCCGGAATTTTTCGCACCTCGCGGCCCAGATTCGCACCTCGCGCCCGTATCAATTTCTGCATGAATTCATTGAATTCCTCACATCGCGGGACATCTGGCCATGAGCAACGAGGATGATTTTCGCATCCGTCCGGGGCGTATCCGATCGAGCCGCAGCCAGCGGGCGCGGCCCTTTGTGGCGCAGGCGCTTGCCGCCGCGCAGAAAGCGGGCGGACGTATTTCGCGCGGCGGGAAGGTGGTCTCGCCGGGTGCTTCGCGGATTGGCAGGGGCCGTGCCGCTGCTGTCCGCGCCAACAGGTTGATCACCCGCCGCTCGCGTCTCTGCACCGTCAAGGCCCGGGTGGTCCGTCATCGTGGACAGCCCGCCGCGCTGGCGCGGCATCTGGGCTATCTGCGCCGCGAAGGCGTCACCCGGGATGGCGGGAAGGTTCGGATGTTCGGCCCGGAAAGTGACGATGCGGATGCAAAGGGTCTAGTGGAGCGCTGCCGGGATGACAGGCATCATTTTCGCTTCATCGTCTCGCCGGAAGATGCCTCCGACATGGAGAATCTTAAGCGCTTCACCCGTGAGTTGATGGCGCAGGCAGAAAAGGATCTCGGCACGGAACTCGACTGGATCGCCGCCGATCACTGGAACACCGACAATCCTCATGTCCATGTCATCCTGCGGGGGCGGACCGGTGACGGCCATGACCTTGTCATCGCCCGCGACTATATCAGGGAGGGAATGAGGGGGCGCGCTCAGGATCTGATTACCCGGGAACTCGGGCCGCGCCACGATCTCGACATTCGCCGCAGCCTCGAGCGGCAGATCGGGGCGGAACGCTGGACCGCGCTCGACCGCCAGCTTCTCCACGACACCGGCAAATCCGGGATCATCGACATGGCTCCGCGTGTGGATGGGCCACGCGACGATTACATGCCGCAGAAGATTGGCCGGCTGCGTCATCTCGAACACCTGGGCCTGGCCGATCAGGTCGGACAGGCGCAATGGTTCATCAGGGCCGGGGCGGAGACGGTGCTACGCGAACTCGGCGAGCGCGGTGACATCATCAGGCGCATACATCGGGCGCTTACCGAGCGCAGCATCGAACGCAACCTGGCGAGCTATGTCCTCGACGGGGAAAGCCTCGACGTTCCGGTGATCGGGCGCCTGATGGAGCGGGGCCATGATGATGAGCTGAAGGGCACCGCCTATGCCGTGGTGGATGGTGTGGATGGTCGCACCCATCATATCAGGCTGCCGCATCTCGACGCCGCCGGCGACAGCCCGCCCGGCTCGATTGTCGAGTTGCGCGCTTATGAGGACGCGCGTGGCGAGCGCCGCGTCGCGCTGGCCGTCCGGTCCGATTTCGATCTCCAGGCACAGGTGACCGCGACCGGAGCGACCTGGCTCGACCGGCAAGCACTCGCCCGCGATCCCGTCGCGCTTTCGGAATTCGGCTTCGGCGCCGAAGTCCGGCAGGCCACGGAGCGGCGCGCGGAGCATCTGATCGGCGAAGGCTTTGCCGAGCGGCACGGCGGACGTGTCGTCTTCGCGCGTCGGCTCCTCGACACGCTGCGCGAACGGGAGGTCGACAGGCTTGCCGGGAAGCTCAGTGCCGACTCGGGCCTGCCGTTCAATCGTGCGGCAAGTGGGGATCATGTGGCGGGCACATACCGTCAGCGATTCACCCTGGCCTCCGGTCGCTTCGCAATGATCGACGACGGGCCGGGCTTTCAGCTCGTCCCGTGGACACCCTCCGTCGAAAAGCAGCTCGGCCGGCATGTTTCCGGCGTTGCGCGGGGGGATGGTGGAGTGGACTGGTTTTTCACTCGCAAGCGTGGGCTCGGGTTGTGAAACCACGCCCGGAAAGGGCACCACCTTGACGGTTCGTGCAGGAGTCCTATATGACTATCTGTAGTCACAATGGAGGTGATCATGAAGGAACTCCAGCTCAGAGATGCGAAGGCGACGCTTTCGGCCGTGATGGATCTGGCCGTGTCGGGAGAACCGACGGTGATCACGCGCCATGGCCGCAAGGAGGCCGTGCTGCTATCCTTTGAGGAATGGCAGCGCATCTCCCGTGTGCCGGATTTTGCCGATCTGCTGCGGGTCTTCCCCGGCGAGCCTGGCGATATTCCCGAACGTTCCCGCAAACCTGCGCGGGCGCTGCGGGATGCCGGTCTCTGAACTTGTATCTGCTCGACACCAACATCATTTCGGCCTCGGCGCCGACCCGACGGGATACCGGGGCGGAAACCCTCGGGGACTGGATCCGGGTGCATAGTGACGGGCTTTATCTGTCGGCCATCACCATTGCCGAAATCGAGGCGGGGATCGCCCGGGCGATCAGGATCGACGCGACTACGAAGGCCGCGGCACTGCGCCGCTGGCTTTCCGCCGTGGAGCATTTCCATGCCAGTCGGATCCTGTCCTTCGGCGTCAACGAGGCCCGCGAGGCCGGCGCGATCCTCGACCGGGCGCGGGCTCATGATCCCGGTTTCGAGGATATCGCCATCGCCGCGACGGCGGTCGCGCATGGCCTCACGGTGCTGACTGCCAATGAGCGGCATTTCGCGCCGCTCGGCGTCCCTTATATGAATCCGCTGAAGGAACTGCCTGCGAGGTAGCGGGCAGACCTGCCCCCTGGGGCCGTCACCTGTCTGTTTCCTGTGGTCGCCCGGGGCGGGATATGCCGGTAGTGATCTCCGGGCTATGTTAGAGCCGGTCTTGACACGACGTTACCAAGGATGGTCGTGAGGGTCGCGCGTAGCCTGCCGGTATTTTTACGCTTCCCTGCGCCGCACTACGACCTGTGGAAGAATAGCGGTTGAAACCGGCGGTGGTCCGGTTTTTCTCGATATTACCGGATTTCAGCAGGGAAACAGCGCCTTGTCCGCCACCCGCATCCTCTGGGGTCAGATCCTCATCGTTCTCGTGATCGTGCTTGGCGCGACATGGCTGGCGACGCAATGGGTGGGATGGCGCCTCGGCTTTCAGCCGCAACTGGGCGAGCCGTGGTTCGAGCTGGCGGGCTGGCCGATTTTCTATCCGCCGGCCTTCTTCTGGTGGTGGTATTTCTACGACGCCTATGCGCCGGGCATTTTCGTGGAAGGCGGTATTATCGCGGCCTCTGGTGGCTTTCTCGCCATTGCCGTGGCCATCATGATGTCGGTCTGGCGGGCGCGGGAGGCGAAGGATGTGCAGACCTTCGGCTCAGCTCGCTGGGCGGAGCCTGACGAGATCCGGCAAGCCGGATTGCTCGGTCCGGACGGCGTCGTGCTTGGGAAGCTCAATCACGATTATCTGCGTCACGACGGGCCCGAGCATGTACTGTGCTTCGCGCCGACGCGTTCGGGCAAGGGCGTCGGCCTCGTGGTGCCGACGTTGCTGACCTGGCCGGGTTCCGCCATCGTCCATGACATCAAGGGCGAGAACTGGTCTCTGACTGCGGGTTTTCGCGCGAAGCATGGACGGGTTCTTCTCTTCGATCCGACCGATACGGGTTCCTCTGCCTATAATCCCCTGCTCGAGGTTCGCCGCGGTGAGTGGGAAGTCCGCGACGTTCAGAATATCGCTGACGTGCTGGTCGATCCCGAGGGGTCGCTGGAGCGGCGCAATCACTGGGAGAAGACCAGTCACAGCCTGCTGGTCGGTGCGATCCTGCATGTGCTTTATGCCGGGCAGGACAAGACACTCGCGGGTGTCGCCGCGTTCCTCTCCGATCCGCGCCGGCCCATTGAGGCGACGCTCGCCGCGATGATGAGAACGCCGCATCTGCGCGATGCCGGGCCGCATCCGGTGATCGCATCCGCCGCGCGCGAGCTTCTGAACAAGGCCGACAATGAACGCTCCGGCGTTCTTTCCACTGCTATGTCCTTCCTCGGTCTCTACCGCGATCCGGTGGTGGCCGCGGTTACCAGCCGTTGCGACTGGCGTATCGCCGATCTGGCGGGGGAGGGACATCCCGCAACCCTTTACCTCGTGGTGCCGCCGTCGGACATATCGCGGACAAAGCCGCTTATCCGGCTGGTGCTGAACCAGATCGGTCGCAGGCTTACCGAGGATTTGCGGGGCAGGGAGGACCGGCAGCGCGTGCTGATGATGCTCGACGAATTCCCCGCATTGGGGCGGCTCGATTTCTTTGAGAGCGCGCTGGCCTTCATGGCGGGTTACGGGATCAAGGCCTTCCTGATCGCACAATCGCTGAACCAGATCGAGAAGGCTTACGGGCAGAACAATTCGATCCTCGACAATTGCCATGTGCGGGTGTGCTTTGCCACCAATGACGAGCGCACCGCGAAGCGGATCTCGGACTCGCTCGGCACCGCGACAGAGATGCGGGCGATGCGGAACTACGCCGGGCACCGGCTGGCACCCTGGCTCGGCCATCTGATGGTGTCGCGCTCGGAGACCGCACGGCAACTGCTGACGCCCGGCGAGGTGATGCAGCTGCCGCCAGAGGAGGAACTGGTCATGGTGGCGGGTATTCCACCGATCCGTACGAAAAAAGCGCGTTACTTCGAGGACGCGCGGTTCCGCGAGCGGTTGCTGTCAGCACCAGAAACGGGCATGAGCACTGCCCCGAAACCGGACAACTGGACCAGGCGGACAGTTTCGGCGTCGGATGAACGGGGGCAGGCGGGTGATGCCGCAAAGGCAGCGAACCCTGCTTCTGCCGGCATCGCCCAATCCGGCACTCAGCTTTCCGAAGACACGGAGAATGCGGGCCTGCGCCGCGAACCCGGACTTGAGCCGCACAAGGATATCGCGCCGGAGCCACTGTCGCTTCCGGAGAACGAGTTCGATCCCGATATCGAGACGCCAGAACAGGAAGTAACCCGCAACGGTGTACTGGTGCGTGACATGGGGCGGATCGCGCGTCGGATCTCGATGAACCCGGATGACGGGATGGAGCTCTGAGAGATGCCGGAGCGTCCCGACAAGAAGAAACGGCTCTCGGTCTATCTCGATCCCGATCTGATGTTGCTCCTCGCCGATTATGCCGATCGGCGCGTCAAGTCCCGCTCCCTTGTCGCCGAGGCGGCCATCGCCTCTTTTCTGTCGCCCGATGCCGACGAGCGGCAGGAGGCGGCCCTGTCCCGTCGGCTCGATCGCATCGACCGCAATATACAGCGTCTGGAGCGTGATATCGGTATCGCCAACGAGGCTTTCGCGATCTTTGTCCGGTCCTGGCTGACTGCAACCGCGCCTCTGCCCGAGGCGGCACAGGCGGCCGCGCGGGCGCAGGGCGGGCAGCGCTATGACCGGTTTCTTGAAGCTCTTGGCCGACGGCTGGTGCGTGGACCGAAGCTGCGGCAGGAAGTGCCGGAGGATTCCGGGTAGGGCGGGAGCATCTTTTCGGCTGTCTCCTGCGATATATGTCGACGTGATTGAACCGAGATGCCACCGCTCGAAAGACAGGGCCTTTGATGGGCCGGCAGACATTCCGGCTGGCACGGGCGGATCTGGCAGCCGGACCACCTCGTATGGATCCGCCGGGAAAGCGGGATGCGCTGCCTCCGTTCAGCCTTCCCTCGGGGATCCGGCGCTGACGGTCCTTTTTCCCCTGGCAAAGCCGCGATCCGAGGCGATGAAGCGCTCCAGCATCGGCACAATCAGCTTCTGCGGCGCGACCGGCCCTTGCCCGCCAGCGCGGCCAAGCAGTTCACCATAGAGGGTCAGATCCCTGTGCAGACTGGCCGGCAGCTCCACCGTCACTTTCACCGGTTTATCCTCCGCGATCGGACCAAGCTTCAGTTTCGTCATGGATCACTCCCCTGCGTGTTCGAATACCAGGTCCCGCGTCACGACAATCCTGACCGGAAACCCCGGCCGAATGGTGAGCGTGGGCGCGACCTGCAACTGGCGCTGGACGATCTGCTGACCGGCCTGGTTGATTGTGTCCTGCGCACCGTCGCGGATGGCGCGGATCAGGCGGTCCTCCTCGTCGCCTGCGAGTTCCGTTCCGGCAGCGAGCAAGGTCGAGAGCCCGGCGGCCTTCATCAGATCCCGCCAGTGATGATCGACGCCGTCCTCAAGCCCGCTAAAGCCCGCGGCATCGGCACCGGGCAGACGTTCCAGCACCAGAGAGCGGCCATCCGGAAAGATCAGCCGGTTCCAGACCAGCAGCACACGGCGCTGGCCGAATGTGACGCCGGCATCGTATTCGCCGATGACCCGCGTACCCTGCGGGATGAGCAGCAGCGACCCGGTGGGACTGTCATAGACGTTCTGCGTCACCTGCGCGGTGATCTGGCCGGGCAGATCGGAGCGGATGCCGGTGATCAGCGCCGCCGGGATCACCGATCCGGCCTGCAGGATCCAGGGCGAGGCGGGTGCCGCCACCCGATCCGGGGCGACCGTCACGCGGTCGGCGGGACTACCCAAAAACGCCGCATGCCGATCTTTTGCACCTGTGGCCGCCGAGTGCCCCATAGAACCGGTGCCACCGGTTCCTGATCCGGCACCCCGTGCCCCGACATCCGGCGCAGCTCCGGCACGTGGCCCGTGCTGAAAGAACACACCGCTGAGTCGTGCGGCCTCTTCTTCCGCCAACCGTTGCTGCTCCTCCGTATCTGTCGCCGGTGCTGTGACGGCAGGTGGGGTGATATCCGGCGGCGGGACCGGCTCGCCACGGTTGCGTGCTTTCAGGATGGGACGGCCGAGATCGCCGGGCAGCGCCGGGCCGAGGGCGGGTCCGGTATAGTCGCGCGGCAGCGTAGCCAGCCCGTCGGCAGTGGCACGGTTTTCCGTCGAAAAGAGTTCCTCACCACTCCGTTCGATGTCACGGGTTTGCAAGGCATAGATCAGTGCCGTGCCAATGCCGAATGCGGCGATCACGGCCATACCCGCCAGCACTCTGCGCGAGAGCCGGGTGACACGGGGCGTTTCGGCCCGCAGGCGCATCGGGGTTGCGGTGTTTTCCCTATCGCTCATGACCACGATTCCTGCTGGTCACACCCTCAGCGCCAATCGCGTTCGGTGCGGCTGCCCGTTGCACGGGCAGCAGGCGATGGATCCGCACCACCTGCTGGCGCTCTCCGGAACCGAGGCGCAGCTCTGCCACCCCGAAGAGTCGGTCCACGATCAGAACGTTCCCGTGAATGCGGCTGTTGACGATCTCCGGCGCGCCGTCCGGGCCGATAACGAAGAATGGCGGCATCTCGCCCTGGGCGATGCCTGGCGGGAAGACGACATAAACCCGGCGGCCGTCATCGAAGACGGAAACCGGCCGCCAGGGCGGGTTGGCGCCGGAGAGGCCATAGCGATGGTTGCGGGCCGCTTTCCCCGGAATCGCGGGCACGGCCGGAGCAGACCGTCGTTGTGTCGCCGAGGATGACGATACCGGATAATGCCACGAAACCGCCGGCATCCACGTCTCCTCGCCGGCGCGCAGCTCCAGCATATAGGATCGGCGGTCGGTGGCGATGACGAGATTTGTGGAGATGTCGGGCCGGGTCGGCTTGACCAGCACATGGACACGGCGATTTGGCCCAGAGCCGCTCTCGGTATCACCGATGATCCAGCGTGCCGTGTCGCCGGCGGCGATGGGACCGGCACCGGTGAGGTCTTCGCCGGGTTCCAGCGCGATGTCGGTGATCTGTCCCGGTGCGGCATAGACCTGATAGAGCGCGCCCTCGCTCCACGGATAGACCTGGATGGCATTGTAATAGCCCTCGCGGCGCGGCTCGATCCGGGCGGCGAGATTGGCACTGGCGACCCGGCCCGCGGGAGTTTCCGCCGCACTTCCGCCCCGCGCCGGCGTCCAGCCCGGTGGAACATGCAGCGGTTTCGGGGGCGGATTCTCAACGGCGGCGGGTGGCTGCGCCAGCGGCGGCACGCTCTCGTCATAGCTGAATTGCGGCGCCTTGTTTGCGGTGCAAGCTGCCAGAGACAAGCTCGCAAAGGCGATACCCAGAGGATATAGAAGGGTCCGACAGAACGTCTTTCCGGGAGAGCAGACATGATTCAGAGCGGCGACATAGGCGAGAAATTTGCGCTTTTTTCGGAGCACTGGCGTCCGAAGGTGATCGCCAGTCTCAACGGGCAGGAGGTCAGGATCGTCAAGGTGCAGGGGGAATTTCCCTGGCATCATCATGACGATTGCGAGGAGATGTTCATGGTCTGGAAGGGCCGTTTCCGTGTGGAGTTCCGCGACCGGATCTGCGACCTGGGGCCGGGGGAATATGTCGTCGTTCCCCGCGGCGTCGAGCACCGCACCGCGGCTGACGAGGAGGCGGAGATCCTGATCTTCGAGCCGGCGGATGTCCTGAACACCGGCAATGTCGTCGACGAGACGTTCACGGCGCCCCGGGGCGTGTCGATCTGATCCTGAAATCATTGGCTCATCTCTCGCGACCATGAGATCGCATTGACATAGATGCCGAGCGGATTGGCGCGCAGGGTCTCGGCATCGCGGGGCTGACGGATCACGATGGTCAGAATCGCGGTCCAGCGTTCGGTCGTGGACAACTGGCCGTTCTCGTAGCGCTTTTCCGTCCATGCGACCCGAAACGACTCCGGCGAGGCGCGAATGACCGAAGAAACCTCGACCGAGATCTGTTCATCGCCTACCCGCGTGAAAGGGTCGTTGCCGCGGGCATGATCGTTGAGCGCGGACGCCCCGCGATCGGTGGTCCAGTCATAGGCCCTGAGCCAGTTCTGACGCAGGATGACGGGATCGGCCGGAATGCTCCGGACCTGTTCGATGAAGCGGCCGAGATGCCAGGCGATCTGCGGATCCGTGGGACGGTAATCTGCCGAGGCCGGGGCGACGGCCTGTGCCTGACCGAGATTGTCGACCTGCACCACCCAGGGGACAATCGTGCCGCGCGCCGATTGCCAGACCAGTGCCGTTGCAAATCCTGCCGAGAGGATCAGGCAGCCGAAGGCCATATAGCGCCAGTTCTTCGCCTGCACGCGGACCGAGCCGATGCGCTCGTCCCAGACCTGCGCAGCCTTCTGGTAAGGTGTCTCGGGTTCGGGCGTCTTGCCGTAATGGGTAGCGGGTCGTCTGAAGATGTTCATCTGCGGTCGCTTTCGGAAAGGGAGATGGAGGCGCCGGGACCATGGCTGTCACCGGCGCGGACGGCATGGGCGGCAACGGTGGCCCCCCGGCCGAGAGCCTGACCGCGCTTCATGCGCTGCGCCCAGGCGGGCGGAGTGCCGGAGCCGGGAGGTGCCCCGGGATTGGCGCCGCCGATGGTGCTCGTGCCTCCCGTGCCCGTGAATGCGGCTTTTGCGCCACCGGTGTGACTTGTCGAGACACTGGCGGTCACCCGGCGCAACGGCGAGATCGCCGCAGCACCGGCAGCCTTGCCGACACCCGCCATCCCGGCCATGACACCTGTCGCACCGGACTGCCCCGCGGAATTGAAGGTATAGGCAGCAGAGGCCGCGCCCGCCGTCGCAGCCCCGCCACGGACTGCCGCCACGCCACCCTTTGTTCCCAGTGCCGCACCGCCACCGGCGGCCAGCGCGGCCCCGCCCACGGCAAGTCCGGTGCCGGCGGCCGCTCCGGCGCCAAGCTGTGGGCCGCCGGAGACGAGGCCGGTGGCGATGCCGGGTCCGAAGATACCGAGGCCGAGCAGGGACAATGCTGCCAGCACGATGGCCATGGCGTCGTCGATGGTCGGGGTCTCGCCGCCGAAGCCGGCGGTGAACTGGCCGAAGAGGGTCGAGCCGATGCCGATGATCACGGCCAGAACCAGCACCTTGATGCCCGACGAGACGACATTGCCCAGCACGCGCTCGGCCATGAATGCGGTCTTGCCGAAAAGGCCGAAGGGGATGAGCACGAATCCGGCCAGCGTGGTCAGCTTGAACTCGATCAGGGTGACGAAGAGCTGGATGGCAAGGATGAAGAACGCCAGGATGACCAGCGCCCAGGCGAAGAACAGGCAGAGAATCTGCACGAGGTTCTCGAAGACCGCGACCCAGCCCATGAGATCGGAGATGGATTCGAGCAGCGGTCGTCCGGCATCCAGCCCGGTCTGGGCGACGCGGCCGGGGCGCAGCAGATCGGCGGTGGAAAACCCGGTGCCGGAGGCCATCAGGCCGAGACCGGCGAAACTTTCGAAAATGATCCGGGCGAGACTGTTCCAGTTGGAGATCAGATACGCGAAGATGCCGACGAACAGGGTTTTCTTCACCAGCCGGGCGATAATATCGTCTTCTGCACCCCATGCCCAGAACAGCGCGGCCAGCGTCACATCGATGACAATCAGTGTGGTGGCGATGAAGGCGACTTCTCCGCCAAGCAAACCGAAGCCGCTATCGATATAGCTCGTAAAGATGCCCAGGAAATTGTCGATGACTCCGGTGCCGCCCACGGCTCATTGCCTCTCGCTGGTCGTGGCCGGTGCCGTCGGCGTAGGTGTACGGCCAAGGAAACGATCACGGGTTTCGGCCCAGATCGCCAGGCAGTCCGCGTCACTGGCGGCGGCTTCACCCATGCGCTGGCAGCGGCGCTGCTCCTTGCGGAGAGGCTCTTCAGGTTCCGAAGGGATCTCCCGACCGGGCAGGACCGGCAATTCACCCGTATGGTCCATCCGGATCAGCGTCACTGTCATGACGATCGCGAGAAACAGGATAGCAATGAGCCGGGCCATCGCCTTGATCTCCACGATTGCGCCTCCCGCACTCAGTTGAACATCCGGGCACTGCCCGCCTGGTAGCCCGAGCCTGGCGTCAGAAACCGCTCGCGCTGGATGCGACCCTGTTCAGCCGCTGTTGCACGCTCGGCCTCGCCCAGCGCCTCGGCCCTTCCGTTGGCCGAGACCACGGCGATCAGATCGGAGATCTGCTGGGATTGCAGGGCCAGCAGCTGGTTGCCGGCCTGTGTGGCCTGAAGCGCGCCCACCGCGTTCTGGCTCTCTCCGACCAGCGCTGCCATCTCCTCGCGGTTGGTGTCGATATTGCCGGTCACCCCCGCCTGCACGCGCAGGGCGTCCTGCAGCCCGCCGACGGTGTTTTGCCAGCGGTCGCGGGCGTCGTTGATCAGCCCGGCATCGGGGTCGGAAACGGCGAGCGCGCCGTAATCCTCCCGGAACATCTGGTCAACCTGCTCCACATCGAAGGCGATGTTTTGTGCCTCGTCCAGAAGCTGCTGCGTCTGTTGCACGTTTTGCTGCAACGTCCGGAGCGAGGAATAGGGCAGGCTCTCGAGATTGCGGGCCTGATTGATCAGCATCTCCGTCTCGTTCTGCAGCGAGGCGATCTGGTTGTTGATCTGCTCCAGTGTCCGTGCGGCGGTCAGCAGGTTCTCGGCATGGTTGGTCGGGTCGTAGACGATGCGCCCGAGACCGCCGAAGAAGGCGTGGGCAGGTGTCACGATAACAGGCGAGACGGTCATTGGTATGGCGAATGTCAGGACCAGTGCCGTGGCACTGGCAAGACGGGCAGCAGGATGCCGGGTCGTGATAGTCTTTCTGCGCGTCATGACGCGATCTCCTCATTTGCTTCTTTGAGAATGGGCACCGCTTCGGTTCCGGCGTATTCGGCCTCATCACCTGCGGGCTCAGTCTCCGGGTCAGCTCCTCGGGTGGCTTCCGCCATGGCAGCATCGGTGACCACTGCCTCGGGGCCCGATGGTTGTTTTTTGGTGGGCCTGTATTCTTCATCCGGCGCGAGATTGGTGAGGTTTGGAATCAGATCGCTGGCCCATCCGACACCGCGCGCCTTCAGCCAGCCCGCGAGAAAACCCTCGCGGCCATGTCCGGCAAGGATGTCGGCAATCAATGTCTGATCGGATTTGGAAGAGGCCGCGCAGAGGGCGAGGCCGATCTCGGAGAGGCCCAGTTCGAAGAGCCGGTTGCCGCGCCGTGACTGGCAATAATAGTCCCGCTTTGGTGTCGCCCGTGCCAGGATGTCGATCTGGCGGTCGTTGAGGCCGAAGCGGCGGTAGATCTCCGTGATTTGTGACTCAATGGCGCGTTCGTTCGGCAGCAGGAGCCGGGTTGGGCAGCTCTCGATGATCGCGGGCGCAATGGCGGAATTGTCGATATCCGACAGTGACTGCGTCGCGAAGACGACGCTGGCGTTTTTCTTCCTCAGCGTCTTCAGCCATTCGCGCAACTGGCCCGAGAATCCCTCGTCGTCGAGCGCCAGCCAGCCCTCGTCGATGATCAGCAGCGTGGGGCGGCCGTCGAGCCGGTCTCCGATCCGATGGAAAAGATAGGCGAGCACGGCCGGTGCCGCGCCGGTGCCGACCAACCCCTCGATCTCGAAGGCCTGTACATCGGCCGAGCCCAGATATTCGGACTCGGCGTCGAGCAACCGGCCATAAGGGCCGCCGATGCAGTAAGCCCGCAGCGCCTGCTTCAGAACGTTCGACTGCAGCAGTACCGACAGGCCGGTAATGGTGCGTTCCTCCTCCGGGGCCGAGGCCAGCGAGGTCAGCGCCGTCCAGAGATGCTCTTTCACCTCCGGCGTCACCGAAACACCCTCGCGGAGGAGGATGGCGCCGATCCAGTCGGCTGCCCAGGCTCGCTCGGCGGGATCGTGGATATGCGCCAGTGGCTGCAGAGAGACAGAGGAATCCACACTCTCGGTCAGCCCTCCGCCGAGATCGTGCCAATCACCACCCATGGCCTGCGCGGCGGCGCGGATCGAGCCGCCGAAATCGAAGGCGAAGACCTGCGATCCCGCATAGCGCCGGAACTGCAGTGCCATCAGCGCCAGCAGCACGGATTTACCTGCGCCGGTCGGGCCGACGACGAGCGTGTGACCGACATCGCCGACATGCAGCGAGAACCGGAACGGTGTGTTTCCCTCCGTCTTGCCACAGAGCAGCGGCGGCGCGTCGAAATGGATGTCCCGTTCCTCGCCGGCCCAGACCGCCGAGAGCGGTATCACGTGGGCAAGGTTCAGCGTACTGATCGGCGGTTGCCGCACATTGGCGTAGACGTGACCTGGCAGTGAGCCGAGCCAGGCATCGACGGCATTCACCGTCTCCGGCATGGCAGTGAAGTCGCGGCCCTGAACGATCTTTTCCGCCAGTCGCAGCTTCTCGTCGGCGATTCGGGCGTCCTCGTCCCAGATGGTGATACTCGCGGTGACATAGGCCATGCTGGCCATATCCGCCCCGAGTTCCTGCAGGGCCATGTCGGCATCACCCGCCTTGTTGGCGGCGTCGGTATCGACCAGCGCAGACGGCTCGCTGGTCATCACCTCCTTAACGATCGCGGCGATGCTTTTGCGTTTGGCGAACCATTGCCGTCTGATCTTCGTCAGGAGCTTTGTCGCGTCGGTCTTGTCCATCAGGATGGCGCGGGTGGACCAGCGATAGGGAAAGGCCAGCCGGTTCAGCTCGTCGAGGATGCCGGGTGTGGTCGTGCCCGGAAAGCCGGTGATGGTCAGCACGCGCAGGTGCGCCGCGCCGAGACGCGGCTCCAATCCCCCGGTCAGCGCCTGATCGGCCAATAACGCGTCGAGATGCATCGGGACCTCGGGCAGGCCGACCCGATGGCGGCTGGTCGAGATGGTCGAATGCAGATAGGTCAATGTCCCGGCGTCATCGAGCCAGCGGCATTCCGGCATGAACCCGTCCATGAGCGCCAGCACCCGGTCGCTGTGGTCCATAAAGCCGTGCAACTGCTCCCAGGGATTCACGCCGGAGGTCTCCCGGCCCTCGTAGAGCCAGCTCTCGGCCCGCGCCGCTTCCTCGGCGGGCGGCAGCCAGAGCAGGGTCAGATAGTAATCCGAGATGAAATGGCTGCCGGCCTGCTCGAAATCCGCCTTGCGCTCGGCATCGACCAGCGCCGAAGCCGGATCGGGAAAGCGGCTCGCGGGATAGGACGAAGCTTCCGACCGCTGCGCCTCGACGAAGATCGCCCAGCCGGAGCCGAGGCGTCGAAAAGCGTTGTTGAGCCGCCCGGCGACCGCAACCAGTTCGGCGGCGACGGCAGACTCGAGATCCGGCCCGCGGAACCTTGCTGTGCGCTGGAAGGAACCGTCCTTGTTCAGCACGACGCCAGGCGCGACCAGTGCCGCCCAGGGCAGATAATCGGCGAGACGGGATGCTCTGCGGCGGTATTCGGTGAGATTCATCAAGGCGACCTCCTCTCACACCGACAGATGCGCGGGCAGGCGCAGATGTCGGCGTGCGACCTCGGCGAAGAGCGGATCGCGCTTCGCAGCCCAAACGGCCGCAAGATGACCAACGGCCCATATCAGGATACCGGCGAGCCAGAGCTGCAGTCCGAGACCGACGGCGCCTGCCAGCGTGCCGTTCAGGATTGCAATGCTTCGTGGTGCGCCGCCGAGCAGGATCGGCTCTGTCAGGGCGCGATGCACCGGGACCGAAAAACCCGGCACGGCATCGATCTGTTCGAAACTTTGCCATTCGCTACCGCTCATGGCGTTCCTCCCTGAAACCTCTCCCGGAGGGTTTTCTGTCCCTGTGGGCCACCGATCGTCATCATCAGACCAGCGCCCCGCCGCCGAAGCTGAAGAAGCTGAGAAAGAAGGAACTGGCGGCAAAGGCGATGGAGATGCCGAAGACGATCTGGATCAGCCGGCGGAAGCCGCCGCCGGTATCACCGAAAGCGAGCGTCAGCCCGGTGACGATGATGATGATCACCGCAACGATCTTGGCCACCGGCCCCTCGACGGATTCGAGGATCGACTGCAGCGGCGCTTCCCAGGGCATTGAGGAACCCGAGGCGAATGCCGGGGCGACCCACAGGAAGGTAGAGGCCGTCGCGATGTAACGGCGAATTCTGAAAGCAGAGCGGATCATGAAGATTCTCCGGTGTCATGAACGGTGGTGGTGTCGGGAATGACGGGTGTGATGCGATAGTCACCATCGGGATCGAGACCTTCGACCCGGCCGAGTTCGGTGAGGCGGCGGGTCGAACCGCGCCCCGCAAGCACCGCGACCAGATCGATGGTCTCGGCGATCAGCGGGCGTGGCACCGTGATGACGGCCTCCTGGATCAGCTGTTCGAGCCGACGCAGGGTGCCGATGCCGGAGCCGGCATGGATGGTGCCGATGCCGCCAGGGTGTCCGGTTCCCCATGCCTTCAGAAGATCCAGCGCTTCCGCGCCACGCACCTCCCCGATCGGGATGCGGTCGGGGCGCAGCCGCAGTGAGGAACGCACCAGATCGGTGAGCGTGGCGATCCCGTCCTTCGTGCGCATGGCAACGAGGTTCGGCGCGGCGCATTGCAACTCGCGGATATCCTCGATGATAACCACGCGATCCTGCGTCTTCGCCACCTCGGCCAGCAGCGCATTAGTCAGCGTGGTCTTTCCGGTCGAGGTACCGCCTGCCACGAGGATATTGGCGCGCGTCGCGACCGCGAGCCGCAGTGCCTCGGCCTGCATTCGGGTCATGATGCCCGAAGCGACGTAGTCATCGAGGCTGAAGACCGCGACCGCCGGTTTGCGGATCGCGAAAGCGGGGGCGGCGACCACGGGAGGCAAAAGGCCCTCGAAACGCTCGCCGGTCCCGGGCAACTCTGCGGAGACACGGGGAGATCGGGCATGGATCTCGGCGCCGACATGATGCGCAACGAGGCGGATGATGCGCTCGCCATCCTCGGGTGACAGTGTCTTGCCGGTCGGCGCCAGCCCGTCCCGCAGCCGGTCCACCCAGATCTTGCCGTCGGGGTTCAGCATCACCTCGATGATGTCCGGATCCCGCAGCAGGGCCGAGATGGCAGGCCCGAGCGCGGTGCGGAGCATGCGAGCCTCGCGCTCTACCGTTGCCTGTTTGTGGTTGACGCCTGCCATCCCGTCCCCGTTCCACCGGGGTGGTGAGAGAAACTCCCCGGATGGGGTTGACTAAGAAAACCCCAGATCGGGTCTCCGCAACAACTATCTTTGCTGAATCGAAGCAGATCGTAGTGAAGCGAAAAAATACAGGAAATCTGCGGTGCAGGTTCCGGTCATGAGCGCGCGGTGCTGTTCGTGGCGCGACTCACACCTCCGGCCGCAGGGCTTCCAGAAAGGTCTTCAGCGCGGGATTGCGGTTTTCCGGATGCCAGCAGGCGATATAGCCGATCCGCGTTGCGCCGTTGCCATCATGCACCGGCCGGAACACCGCCCCCAGGCCGGTCAGGCCGCTCGCGCATTCGCATTGCAGGCTGATCGCCTCGCCTCCGCCCACCAGGCTGAGGATGCTCTCACGGCTCAGATGCTGGCTGACGATCTCCGGCCCGTCCGATGGCGCAGCAAGTTTGGCGATCAGAATGTTGCGGATGTCGGGGCCGGGATCCTGATGCGAGATCAGGAACCGCTCTCCCTTCAGGTCCGACCAGTAAACGAAGGAACGTTCGGCCAGCGGGTGATCCTCCGGCAAGGCGACCATCAGATGTTCGGTGCCGATCGCCATGGTGTTCAGCACCGAACATCGATCCGGATCACCAAGAATGATGGCCACGTCGAGCTTGCCGGAATGAATATCGGCTATCAGTTCGATGAAAGGGGCTTCCAGCAGATCAAGACCGATATCGGGATGATGTTCGCGAAACCGGTGCAGAGCGACGCGAAAGGCACCCGAGGACAAGGATTTATAGAACCCCATGGCGACACTGCCCCGCCGGCCTTCTACGGCGGCTTGTGTGCGGACACTCAGTCTCTGAAGATCATCCAGGATTCGCCCGGCCATGGACCCAAAATCCTCTCCGACCGGAGTCAACTTCGCACCTGCGGTAGACCTGTCGAACAGCGCGATTCCGAGTTCCTCCTCAAGTTCGCGGATCCGTCGGCTCACGATTGGTTGCTGGACGTTCAGTTCCAGAGCCGCCGCGCTGAAACTGCCGTTTCGTGCAGTCGCGACGACATAGCGGAGATGGCGAAGATCCATGTCTTCCGGGTCCTTTCTCTTCGAAATTTATGGGCTCAAATATGTTGCACCGTTGCTTCCATTTCTTTGTTTTGGGGGCATCCACCGCATCAGGTCACCTGTGACAGGGCCGGAGCGTCGCAGCCTTCTCGGAAGGCTGCGGTTTCACATGCGTCCCCGCAATCGCTCAACGGTTTGTCTTCCGCCCTCTACACAGCTTTTCATGCGCTCGCAGACGCGTGAACGCGCCTACGAGGGGCGTTACGAGGTGACTGGCACGCATATCGAGTACTGGGACGATACGGGCTTCACCGCCGACGGCGAGTTCATCGACGATGTTCTCCACCACGCCGGCATGATCCTCTATCGCCAATGACGGGGAAGGGTTGCCGGCGAAAAGAAAGGTTCAAGTTGTCCGCGGGCGGGCCGCTTTCGTCGACAACATCCTAGTTTTCGACGCGCGCGGGCAACGCGGTCATCATCTTCTGGCTGGCTTCTCGGGCCGCCATGCGGTCAAACCAGGCGGCAATGTTGGGACGCTGAGGCACGTTGAGCCACGAAATCTCACCGGTGGCGACATTCGTGCCCATGAAGCCGTAGAGCATGACGTCGGCCATCGTCAGATCGTCACCGGCGAGGAACGTCTTTCCTTCGAGATCGTCGTCGAGCTGATTGAGGCCCTGGTCGGCGAGCAGCCGGTGTGAGCGCCTGGCCTCTGGCATAAGCAGCCGGTGGCCGCGATAGGCTTCTTCCGCGGCATCAGTGCCGCGCCACCATGTGACGAAAGGAAGAATGATTTCGAGATACGCCCGACGGGTCCACATGTGGATTTCCGCGCGGTGTTCAGGCGTATCGCCGAACAATCGCCGGTCGCCTTCAGCGATCTCGTCGAAATAGCCACAGATTGCGGTGATTTCGGTGATGATCCGGTCGTTATCCAGGCGAAGTGCAGGCACCTCACCTCGGGCATTGATGGTATTCCGATAGGCCGGTTTTCTGTTTTCGAGACCGGCGAGATCGATCAGTTCAACATCGAACTGAAGTCCTTGGCGCTCATGGACGAAGAGACGGACAACTGCGGGGTTCGGGCCAGGTTGTTTGGCGTCATATAGGATCAAAGCGGTTCTCCTTTGTGATGCTCCGGCAAAGCGGAAGCGCCCGCGCTGATGGCGGGTACAGAAAGTATAGCTCTCCCATTCCGGACCTGCTACAATACATGGTCCGTATAACGTTGGAGTAAGTCCAGATTTCTGATCCCCTTGCCCAAGTCGTTGGGCTTCTTCGACCAAACACCTCTGTGTCCAAGCTCGTTATCGCAGCAGGGGTCTGGGCCGTCAGGCGCTCGGACGACGGACTCCCTTTCTACTGCGCTGTGCTGGATGGCGCGTGCCGCTTATCGGTCGAGGGGCAGGAACCTGTCACGCTCCGCAGCGGCGACTTCGTTCTCGTGCCCGCCGCCCATGATTTCGTCACATCGAGCCTGACACAGCCGCCGATCGGGATCGACCCTGAGATTGTGGAGATGAGTCCGGGTGTGTACCGGCTCGGCAATCCCATCCTGCCCCCCGATGTCAGGATGCTTGTCGGGCACTGTTCATTCGGCTCCGACGATGCCGCACTTCTCCTGTCGCTTCTGCCGCGGCTCGTCCATGTGCGCGCGGACAAGCGGCTTATCGCGCTGGTCGAACTTGTGAACGACGAGACGCGGAGAGACCGACCCGGCCGCTCTGTTGTCTTGGCGCGGCTGCTAGAGGTTCTGCTGATCGAGGCCTTGCGTTCGACCACGGGACAGGTTTCGCCACCCGGCCTGTTGTGCGGCCTTTGCGACGATCGTCTGGCCATCGCGCTGCGGAAGATGCACGCATGCCCAGAGAAGACCTGGACGGTCGTGGACCTCGCGAAAACGGCAGCGCTGTCGCGCTCGTCTTTTTTCGACCGGTTCCGGCGCAAGGTCGGTGTCACGCCGATGGAGTATCTTCTGGGCTGGCGCATGACTTTGGCGAAAGACCTGCTGCGCAGGGAAAGAATGGGCGTCGCTGAGGTTGCCGAACGCGTAGGCTACAGTTCGGCGAGCACCTTCAGCGTGGCGTTTTCCCGCCATGTTGGAACACCACCGGCCTGCTATGCGCGGGCAGTTTCTTAGCTCAGGACTCGTTCTGTTTCATAGCCAGAAGATGATAGTCGCGGCCAATGCTATGGCTGACAAGAACGTTTCGGGGCAGCGGTCATACCGGGTTGCCGATGCTTCATGCTTGTCTCCTCCTTCGCGACGGGAATCGTCGTGTAGCAAGCTTAGACAGGCATTCAACTCAAGACGAAGTTCGCGCAAATGCGCCAACGGCAGACGGGGACGCTCCGTCACCATCATCGTCTCCGCCCAATCCTCCGTCATCCAGATCGGTAGCTGCGCCACAGTGCCGTCAGGCTGGCGGATGCTCAGAGCAACCTCGTCACCACGGCGATTGCGCCCGGCCACCATAACCGTTTCCCCATAACGGGGATAAAAGCGGTAACGGATAACCGTCTCGCCCGACTGATAGCGGGCATTATGAAGTTGTTGCACCGACGCCTGGGATTGTCATCAGGCGCATGCAAACGGCATTTGCTTTCGCGATTTCCAACATCTTGTCGTGCAATCTGGCGAAGCCTTCACGGAGCTTTCGTCTCGTAGCAAGCAATACACTGATCACCTCCTCCAATCCCGGCAATGCCTCGATGAGATCCTGGACGCGGGCCTCGAACCTCCCTGCGCCAACAATGCCAACCTTGAGCCCGAAGTTGCGCAGCAGGCCGCGTATATCGTTCTCCACCGCAATCGTTTTCTCCTGCAAGAGCTTTCGGGCTCTCAACAGGGTGCGACGCTGCTGGCTTGCAAGCGTCTTCACATGCGCAGGGCGATATAGATTGACACGCATCATCTGCGCGATCCCGCGCGCATCATTCCGGTCGGTCTTGTTTACCTGTGCTTTGAGAAATGCCTTTGTGTGGCGTGTCTCAATACAGATCACCGGAAGGCTTGCCCTGGCCAGCCCCTCGAAAAGCCACTGCGACAGGCCCAAAAGCAGCCGGTCATTGCCATCGCGCGGCGCATAAACCGTCTCCTGGTCGATCAGCACGGTGTCGACGACGCGGCACATCTCGATGAGATACTGCCAATCCCGGCTGTTGCGCGCGAAACGGGACACCTCACGAACGGCGACGGCACCGACCTTGCCGAGACAAACATCGGCGATCATTCGATCAAAGCCTTTCCGCGCGACACCGCCGGCGGCGGAGCGGCCGAAATCATCGTCGACGGTCTCGATCCGGCTCCAACCCAAATCTGACAGCCGTTCCCGCATGGCGTATTGCAGAGCGCTGCTTTCCCGGTTGTGCAGAACCTGGTGAGCCGATGACTGGCGGACGTAAAGGATCGCCTTGCGCTCCAAATGCTGCGGGCCAATCTTCTCATGCTTCATGATTTCTCCCCCCGCTCGCCGCGCCTGCGTGTTCCGTCATCAGGCGCGCCATCAACCGTGTCAGCGCTTGCCGCGTGTCGGCGGGCAGGCTCCGCCAAGGCGGGATTGGTGTCGCAGCTGTGGATCGGGTCTCCGGGAAGAGCTCAAATTGCGTTTTCATCGTTTTGTACGGCATTGGCCGACCTCCGAATCGTGGGTTCAGAGTCCAATGCTGCGTCAGCGTGTGATGAGAAGTCGGATTTATCGAACGAGGTACAGCCAGCATCGCGGACCAGCTCTGCAAGGACCGTCAGGATGTCCGGCGGCTACATTGTCCCCAGAGCTTCACACCGAGCCGTTACCAGCTCCGCATGCCCGGGTAGGGAATGGCTGATGGAACAGCCGGTTTCGTCAGGCAGTATCTCCTCCCGTGAAACAGAAACTCACGCGACTTGCAGGTCGCACAAAGACCTGCTGTGCCAGGTCGACGCCGACAATGCTAACCTCATCCATGGATGCCTCCTCCTTCTATGGCGATTCCAACATCACCATCTTGGCACATTGCGATGCCGTCGGGCGGGGGCATCCACCCCATCAAAATTGGTAGGCAGGGCAGCGGCGAGAATCGGGCACTGTGGCCTGACCCGGTTCTGGGGAGCAGGCCCTCTTGGCGCTCCTGTGACGAACTTGGCCCATAATGCTTCCTCCCATTCATGTGAAAGGATCGCACCATCAAACCGTGGGATCAAACAGCTAGTCAACGCTAACGGTTAGGTTGGGCGCATGCTGAAGCCCCCTCCGACCCGCTAGCGCACGACGACAGGTCAGCCTACAACGCCTCGCTGCGCAAGTATGTCTGGTTTGATCTTGCCTTGGCCTGAATATCCCAAAGCTCTGTTCATCAAGAATTTTTTTGAGCACTCAATCTGAAGGATCTCCACTTGAGGGATTGGACCGAATCTATAATTGGTTCAGTCGTCCGGTTGTCTCAACATTTGCCGCCGAGTATCAAAGATGCAGTCAAAAGCTGTGCTTCAAAGCTGCGCGTGCCAAAAAAGAGACCAATGCGAATGTATTCCACGCACAATAATTTGCAGAGGGTCGAAGCAAAGGTTTCCCAAGGCGCTATCATAGAAAAATCAAACAGTTGCGCCTGGAAACGGCAGTGAAATCCGCAGCAAATGAATCGCCCGTCGCCAGAACGGGTAACGATTGTGATTTAATAAAAGGGAGAAAATGCAATGTTCGGAGAGATTGAGGGCACCGGGTTTGAGGTGATTGATCCGCGTTTCAAATCTTGTACGTCCCATGCGCGAGTAGAACGTCTTTGGACCGGTGCGCGCTTCAGCGAAGGTCCGGCCTGGTTCCCGGCCGGCCGTTATCTGATATGGTCTGATATTCCGGGAAACCGGATGCTGCGGTGGGACGAAACCGATGGATCGGTTTCGGAGTTCCGTACTCCATCCAACAACTCGAATGGAAATACTGTCGATCGCGAAGGCCGGCTGGTGACATGTGAGCATCTCACCCGCAGCGTTACACGCACGGAGTATGATGGTAGTATCACGACGATCGCATCGCATTTCAATGGCAAGCGCCTGAACGCTCCCAATGACGTAGTCGTGAAATCGGACGGTTCAATTTGGTTCTCGGATCCAAGCTACGGCATTGACCATTTCTACGAGGGTGATCAGGCTGAATGTGAGCAAGACGGCTGCCACGTTTATCGCGTCGATCCCGCAACGGGTGAAGTTGAGCAGCGGACCTTCGATATGGTCCGCCCGAACGGGTTGGCGTTTTCAGCTGACGAAAAGTACCTTTATGTTTCGGATACAGGCGTCACGCATGTCGAGAACGGTCCCGCGCATATCCGTAAATTCAAGGTGAACAATGACGGCACGCTGTCCGGCGGTGATGTTTTAGCAACCTCGACATCCGGTTTGTTTGACGGTTTTCGGCTGGACACCTTGGGTCGCATCTGGACCAGCGCAGCGGATGGTGTTCACTGCATCGACACGGATGGAACGTTGATCGGCAAGGTTCGTATTCCCGAGCCCGTTGGGAATTTGACTTTCGGTGGTAAAAAGAAAAACCGGCTGTTCATCTGCGGAACGTCGTCGCTTTACGCTATGTATGTCATGGCCGTCGGTGTTGCACGCTGATCTGAAACCCAAATACTGATCCGAAGGCTGTTTCTGTGCATGCAGCTAGCCGTCGGATCTCGACTCACATCCGCATGTACTAATGAGTACTGGCGATATTCTAACCCTCGCCGAAATCGGTCGGTCTGTCGAGCCTGTGTCCTACAGAGGAATTCGGCAATGATGTTCAGCAGGAACTACATGCCAGTTGCTAGGTGGCATAAGCCAAAATCAATCTGACTAGAAAGTGGACGGATCATGACTACAAAACCACCTAAGATTCCTGAAAAAATATCTGATACGCTGCGGTCAACGGCGTGGTTCGGCTCCAAGGACCGTAACGGTTTCATGCATCGTTCGTGGATGAAGAACCAAGGTACGCCGCAACGCATGTTCGACGGTCGCCCGGTCATCGGAATCTGCAATACTTGGTCCGAGTTAACGCCGTGCAACGCACATTTCCGGCAGATCGCCGAGGCGGTGAAACGGGGTGTTTTGGAAGCAGGTGGCTTCCCGGTCGAGTTTCCTGTGATGTCACTTGGCGAGACGCTGCTTCGTCCAACCGCCATGCTGTTTCGTAATCTCGTCAGCATGGATGTGGAAGAGTCAATTCGCGCCAATCCGATTGACGGTGTCGTCCTGTTGTGCGGCTGTGACAAGACTGCGCCTGCCCTCGTAATGGGAGCCGCCAGTTGCGACATCCCGACAATTGTTGTGTCTGGCGGGCCAATGCTGAACGGCAAGTTCCGAGGTCAGGACATTGGATCGGGTACGAACCTGTTCTCCATGAGTGAGGATGTCCGCGCCGGTCGCATGAGTGTTGACGACTTCGTGGGCGCAGAGTCCTGCATGTCCCGCTCGGCAGGACATTGCATGACAATGGGTACAGCATCTACCATGGCGAGCATCATAGAGGCCCTTGGTCTCAGTTTGCCGCATAATGCGGCCATTCCTGCCGTCGATGCACGCAGGTATGAACTCGCACAAAACTCGGGTCGTGAAATTGTCGGTATGGTGCATAACGGAATGCGCATGTCGCAACTCGTGGACCGGCGGTCGTTCGAGAATGCTGTCAAGGTTAACGCCGCCATTGGCGGGTCAACCAATGCCGTAATTCACATGCTCGCCATTGCAGGCCGGATGGATATTTCCCTTTCGCTCGATGATTTCGACGAATGGGGCAGAAATGTCCCACTTCTGGTAGATCTGATGCCTTCCGGCAGATTTCTGATGGAGGACTTTTATTACGCGGGGGGATTGCCTGCCGTCATGCGCGAAATGGGCCGCATGATTCTGCGCGATGCGAAGACGGTGAATGGGCAGACCATCGGCGAGAATATTGCCAATGCTGAATGTTGGAACCGGGAGGTCATCCGGCCACTCGACAGCCCGGTACAGGAAGCTGCCGGAATATCGGTGCTCCGGGGTAACCTTGCGCCAAATGGTGCAATTGTGAAATCGTCCGCCGCGTCCGAAAATCTGCTGAAACATCGCGGCAAAGCCGTCGTCTTTGACGGCCTCGAGGATCTCCGGGCACGGATCGACGATCCGGAGCTAGATGTGGATGCAAATTCAATTCTGGTCATGCGCAACGTCGGATTAAAAGGCTTTCCTGGAATGCCAGAGGTCGGGAACATGCCGCTGCCGACCAAACTGCTTGAACAGGGTGTTCGGGACATGGTCCGCATTTCAGACGCGCGTATGAGCGGCACCGCCTATGGAACGGTGATCTTGCACGTTTCACCGGAAGCGGCTGTGGGTGGCCCGCTTGCGCTGGTGAAAGATGGGGACATGATCGAGATCGATGTTAAAGCACGGCGCATCGATCTCGATGTGTCAGAAGATATTCTTGCCGATAGACAGGCGGACTTGCCCAAACAGCTTCCTCATTCGACTGGTGGCTACGAACAATTGTTCATTAATCACGTGCTGCAGCCCGAGAAAGGGGCTGACTTCGATTTTCTGGTTGGTCGCCGAGGGGCGAAAGTGTCTCAGAACGCGCATTGAAAGTATGCGAATCTCAGAGAGGATCATGAAATGACAGACGAAACCAAGGCGAAAAAAGTGGCAGTCGTTACCGGTGCGGGCTCAGGAATCGGGCGTTTGGTCAGCCTCGGCCTTGTGGCGAATGGATATCGAGTGGTCCTAGCCGCGCGCTCACTTGATGCGCTTGAAAGGGTCGCGCAGGAGGGAGGCCGGCCCGATGATGTTTTGGTCGTGCCGACGGATGTCACCGATCCTGCCGCCGTGGACAATTTAGTAAAGCAGGGCGTTGCATGGGCCGGCCGGGTCGATCTATTGTTTAACAATGCCGGCACATTCAGTGGCAGCACACCAATCGACGAAGTAGAGTCTGGGGATTGGCGCAAAATGATCGACGTCAATCTGACCGGTGCGTTTTACGCCGCCCAGGCCGCCTTCCGACAGATGAAAGTGCAACGTCCGTCGGGTGGGCGCATCATCAATAACGGCTCAATCTCGGCCCAGGTGCCTCGTCCACATGCCATTGCCTATACGGCCTCTAAGCATGCTATCACCGGCTTGACCAAGGGGATATCTCTGGAAGGGCGCAATTTTGGAATCGCCTGCGGACAGATCGACATAGGCAATGCTGCAACATCGATGACTGCAGGAATGGTCACCGGTATGCTTCAGGCTGACGGGAGCCTGCGTTCTGAACCGAGGATGGATGCCTCAAATGTCGTCAACGCAGTGCTTTTCATGGACCACATGCCATTAGAGGCAAACGCTCAATTCCTTACCTTAACGGCAACAAACATGCCCTATATAGGTAGAGGCTGAACTCCTTGCCGTCTTGACGTGTTGCGCTAAGTGATGCGTCAGTGTTCCAGAGCAATCACCGGACCGATGGTCAGCGTTAGCGCCTTGATGTGGGCTCTCATCGCTTGCTCCGCCAAATCTGGATCGCCGGCTTTGATGGCATTGTATACTTGCTCGTGTTCCTGTGAATAACGCTGTATCAAAGGGGGATTTAATTCCTGTGACGTTTTCACTGTCCAGCGCTTATGTGTCTTTAGTCGGATTATCTGATCAATTGTTTTAATTAAGATGCCGTTTCCTGAGGCTTCGGCAACGGCACGATGAAACAACTCATCCCACTTCTCCCAATCACCCCAGTTTTGCGATTCGTATCCGTTAGACAAGTATTTGCCGAGCAGTAACAATTCCTGCTGCTGAGCTCGGACTGCCGCAAAACGCGCGACGATTGGTTCGAAAGACAGGCGTGCCTCAAGAATTTCGGACAAGCTTGTTGACATGGCAAGTGCATTCAGGCTTGCGTCGATGGAAGCTTGGCTGCTGCCGACGAACGTGCCAATTCCAACTTGCCGCCAGATGATCCCATCCGCTTCAAGTTGCTCCAGTGCACCTCTCAGCGTTCCGCGTGATACGCCCAGCAGCTTTGCCAGTTCCCTTTCAGTAGGCAGCCTGCTGTGGATCGGGTAGCGAGCCGACGTGATCCACCCCACCAAAGTCTCGGCAGTAGATTCAGATAACTTCGTCATATCACCACCTCGCTTCGGGTCTTTCTCGAAGAGAATTGAGCAAAGCACGCTCGCATTTGCCACCATCATTTTCCAGCACCGCTAAGCAGCATATCCGCATTGGCCGGTTGCCGGAACAGCTGCAGAGTAGAATCGTCTTATTCCAGTTAAGATCAGGTGGCGCGTCGACCAACAGTAATGTCGAAGGATCCAGGTCAGCAATTATGTGGGCGAACAGTCCTACATCAGAGCCGTCGTCATAAGCTGGCGGATCAGACGCTGTTACAAACATGAAATCATTGCGTAAATGTTCAAGCAGCTTTGCAATTCTGATCGCCGAAACTTGGGATGCAAAATTATACCAATACATGAATTGGTCCAGAAATTCGATTGTTTGCTGGTTTTGCCGCCAGTATGAATGTTCAGAAGAACGAAAGATGAAGAGAAAGACTTCGGTTACTGACACGCGGCCTAGGGAGGTAAGGAGCCTAGTCCAGGTCGTTGTTAAGTAAAACTGTTTACCTAGGCTTCGGAAAAAATTCGGAATCTGCGCTGGAGTTGCTGACCGTTGCCGGCCTGAATGATCAGATTGGTGCCAACTACAGCTCATCCAGTGAGTTCGCGCCTATCCAGTCGGCATGAAAATCAAAACTCGGGGGGAATTACAATGAATATCGTAAATCAAAAGGCAGAAAGCTTCGTGGTCGCTCAAGACCTTGTGGAGAAGGCGCGAGAGGTTATTCCCTATCTGCGTGAAAAGTCGGATGAGGCCAATTCACTCCGCCGCCCGCCTGAAGATGTCAGAAAGATGATGAAATCGAGTGGCTTCTCCCGCCTTTGGATGCCTCGGCGCTTCGGTGGTGCGGAAGGTCCGCTCCGTGCGGGATGCGATATGCTCAGAACGCTCGCGCATGGATGCGGTTCCACGGCCTGGATTACGGTCCAGAACGCGTTACACAATCTCATGCTGGCCAATTGGCCGGTCGAGGCCCAGGAAGAAATCTGGGGGACGACGCCCGATGTCCTGGTTAGCGGTATTCTCATCCCTGGGATCGGCAAGGCGGCCAAGGTCGATGGCGGGTACAAGCTGTCCGGCCGGTGGCCCTTCGTCAGCGGTGTCGAGGTGGCGGACTGGATTATCTTTACCGGCAATTGCACGGACGAAGACGGCACGGTTCACGAGCTTCATTTTGTCATTCCGAAAGCGGATATCGAAGTCCTTGATACTTGGTATACGATCGGCCTGAAGGCGTCTTCAAGCCAGGATGTAAAACTCAACGACGTGTTCGTACCGGAGCATCGGACTGTCGTGGAAGAAGCACTCAAGGGGGGCGCCGATTGCCCGGCCGCGAAGCTCTATGATGGCGTGTGTTATAAGGTGCCGCCTTATTCGATCTTCGGGTGCTTCATCGGCAGCGCGGCCCTGGGCATTTCCGAGGCTGCAGTGGACTACTACATTTCCGGCGCCCGCAAGCGGGTTGCCACCATGGCAAACGGCAAGAATATCGCCAGTTACACGACTCAGCAGGTCAAGGTAGCTGAGGCGCAGTCCGCCGTTATCGCTGCGCGACAACTGATTTATTCGATTCTTGGTGATGCAGAGCAGCTGGCCGAGAGCGGCGCCGGAACCACAGAGGAAGATCGCACACGTTTCCGGGCACTCACCGCCTATGCCAACAAACTGGCAGACTCGGCTGGAGCCACGGTTCTGGAGGCCGGAGGCGGTGGCGTGATCTACGAACGCAACCCGGTCTCCCGATGCATCTCGGACCTCACGGTGACCAACCGTCACATCACTCAAAACTGGGACGTCAACGGCTCTACCTACGGTCGCGCGCTACTGGGGCTGCCCATCGAAAGCCCTATGCTGGAAGATTGAGCGGGCATTCAGAAGGGTGAGTTTGGCGAAGCCAGAAGCTTCAGAAATGAGGAATACGATGTCGAGACAAATTCAAACAGCCGTTTCAAAAAGTCTGGCAACAGTCGCCGATGGCGTCAGTCGGGAAGAATTTCTTCAGGCAATGAAACAGGCCGCATCCTTAGTGTCCGTGATTACCACTACAGTAGGAGGGCAACGAAAGGCGCTTACCGTCGGCTCGTTTCTTTCTGTTTCGGCGGATCCGCCGCTGATGTCTGTTTGTGTGAACCGAAACAGCAGAATGTGCCAGGCGATGAAGGACAGCAAGACATTCGGCATTCATGTCCTCTCTGACGCACAGTCCTATGTAGCGGACAATTTCGCGGGTCGGCCACAATCAGGAGATTCATACGATTTTTCCTGTGTAGAATGGCTGGAGCAGGGAGAAGGCCGTGAGGCGCTGATGGAGGGCGCATCCATTTCTGCGGAATGCGAAGTCGAAACCGTCGTCGATGCCGGATCGCATTGCATATTCATCGGTGCCGTCACCAACATCAAGACAGATGAGAAGCGCCCGCTTCTCTATTGGAACCGGTTATACGGCTTCCCCTCACACGCGTAAAACGCCCTAATATTAACAACGAAGAAAAAATGACCGGTTCGCGCAGCGGAAAAAGACGCTGCGCAGTACGCAGAAGATCACTCTTTTACAATATAAAAAACAGACAGGGAAAGGGAAGAAAAATGATGAATTTCCGCGAAGCAAAGAATGTTGGCCTGTTCCTCGGCGCCGCCGCTATCGGCTGTTGTATTTCTGGCTCGGTAGCGGCTCAGGATGCAAAGCACAAAATCTACCTTAGCATGAGTTATATAGGCAATGATTGGCAATCCGAGTCCGCGAATATGGTTCGCGCAATGGCGATCAGCCCGGAGTTAATCGACAAGATTGACCTACAAGTTCAAGTTTCCGGACCAAATGCGCAGAAGCAGATCCAGCAAATCAATTCCATGGTTCAGGCTGGTGCGGATGCGATCGTGATCTATCCGATTTCTCCGAGCGCCTTGAACAGTGCCATTAAAAATGCCTGCAACAAGGGTGTGGCGATTTTTACATATGACAGCGTTGTCACCGAACCCTGCGCGCATCAGGTGCATGTCGATCAGAAGGCGTGGGGCGTCGAATCCGCAGAATGGTTGGTCGGCCAGTTAGGCGGTGAGGGCAAGATAGTAATGATTAATGGCGTTCCCGGGACGACGACCGACGCAGATCGGATTGCGGGAGCCAAAAGCGTTTTCTCGAAGTACCCGGACATAAAGGTCATCGCCGAAGCGAACGGAATGTGGAGTCAGGCGGTCGCACGAACCGAACTGTCGAAGATTTTCGCAACAAACAGCTGGGACGAGGTGGATGGCATGTGGATGCAAGTTGGTTGCTTCACGGCGAATTCTCTGCAGTTCGAAGCAGGAATTGCTGAAACCGACTTGCGACCCTGCGCCGGGGAAGCCTCCAATGGCGGTCGCGTTCAGATGCTTCCAGTGGAAGCTCAGGTCGATGGGGCCAACGGCCACTACCGGCCTGTCGGTGCCAAGCGCTGGTCGGCTGGCTCCGGTAATTTCACGGGGGCATACGCCCTGAAGCTGGCTGTGCAGAAGCTCGAAGGAGCTGAAGTGCCCCAAGAAGTCATTGTTCCGAACCCGGCAGTCACCAATAAGAATGTGCAGCTTTGCGAGGAAGGGACATGGGAGGAAATGTCCAAAGGCTGCAATGTCTTCAAGCCGAGCATTGTCCCGAACCCTGGTTGGTTTGCTTCGATTTACTCTGATTTGACGCCTGAGGTGGGGCTGTCGGGGGCTCTGGTCGGGCAGCCCGAGTAAATCAGAACAATCGAGCTGGCCTGCGGAACGCAAGCCAGCTTTATTCGGGAGCGAAAACGATGCCTACGACACTATCTCATGAGGCTATATGCGTTTCGGCTGTGAGAAAGGCCTATGGTCCGACCGTCGCGCTTGATGATGTGAGCGTCACTGTCCGCAGCGGAACTGTTCATGCACTGTTAGGAGAGAACGGTGCCGGAAAATCGACCTTCGTTAAGCTTCTTTCAGGGCTGATTGTTCCCGACACTGGCGACGTCAGCGTATTCGGGAAAAATGTCCGGCTGGACTCTCCGCGCGCGGCGCATCGGCTGGGCATTCAAACCGCCTTTCAGGAGATGACACTCCTGCATAATCTCACCGTGCTCGAGAACATGCTTATCCCGAGTGCTCCCGTCTCTGTTACGGGCAGCATCAAACGGAAAAGAGCCAGAATCGACATCTCGCGACATTTCGAGGATATGGGTCTGTCCGACCTGAACCTCGACGACGAGATTGGCGAACTTGAACTTGCCCAGCGGCAAAAGATCGAGATTGCACGTGTCATTTACCGCCGACCGAAGGTCCTGTTGCTGGACGAACCGACCTCTTCGCTCTCGGGGCCGGATGTCGAATGGTTGGGTGAGGTCATCCGGCGTGAAAAAGAGCGCGGGACCACGATCATCTTCATCTCGCACCGTTTGTCGGAGGTCCGGGACTTCTGCGATGACCTGACGGTTCTCCGAGGCGGCACACATATCGGTTCGGGTCGCGTCGCGGACTTCAGGGATGAGGACGTGATCAAGATGATTGCAGGCCGGCCCCTTGTTCATTCGTTTCCACCCCGGACGCAGACGCGACACGCGCTTGGTGATGAAATCCTTTCTCTCGAAAATGCCGGAGCTGAGGGCAAACTCAGAGATGTCAGCCTAAGTCTGCGCGAGGGGGAAATCCTGGGGGTCGCCGGCCTGCAGGGTATGGGCCAGCACGATCTGTTCCTTTCCATTTTTGGTGACAAGCCACTAAGCTCAGGTCGGCTTAAGATTGGCGGGCAGAAGGTTGTCTTTACCAGTCCTCGCGATGCGATCCGGGCTAAGATAGGTATCAGTCTCGTTCCCGAGGAGCGTAAGACAGAAGGCCTTTTTCTCAGATTGAGCGGAACCCATAACGCGACGATTCCGATGATCGATAAATTCACCAAGTTTGGGCTTATCGACCGTAAAAGGGAATCTGCTGAGGTTCGACGCGCCTTCAGCAAGATCGACCTGGTGGAGCGGGCCGAGTGGTCCACCGCCGATACGTTTTCGGGCGGCAATCAGCAGAAGATTGCAATTGCGAAGTGGCTGCTCACGCAGGCGCCGATCCTGCTGGTTTACGATCCGACGCGCGGTGTCGACGTCGGGACAAAAAACGAGATCTACAAGATCTTGCTGAGATACGCCGAGGCGGGCGGTGCAGTCATATTCTATTCGACCGAAATCCCTGAGCTTGTCCATTTATCCGATCGAACGATCGTCTTCTATGGCGGAACGGTGATTGCGGAATATGCGAATGACGCCCTGACGGAAGAAAATATTCTCGCGGCAGCTCTTGGGTCCGCGCCTTTGAAACCTGCAATCTAGGAGGCTAAGCCAAATGGTAGTCCAATCCAGGGCAACGAGGATGGAAGCGCTCACAAAGCTCGCGTTAGGTCGCCATCGTGGATTGATCACCGTGCTGATCGTGCTTGCCATTCTCGCGATAATCATCGTGGGAGCCAGTGCGCATGCGCTGAGCTATTACGATATCTCCCAGATCGTAACGGGCGGGACAACGCTAAGCATCTTGGCCGTGGGGCAGACGCTTGTGGTGCTGACGGGAGGATTTGATCTTTCAGCGGCCGCAACGGTTTCCTTGGTGAATGTCAGCCTGGCAAGTCTGCCTCCCGGCATGGTCACTTCTCCTTTGCTGCTGGGACTTCTTGGAATCGGTATTGGTGCCGTAGTAGGTGCAGTGAATGGCTTTTTTGTGGCCTATATGCGACTACAGCCGATTGTCGTTACGCTGGCGACCATGTTCATCATTCAGGGCATAACGCTCCTGGTGATGCCTACGCCGGGAGGGATGATAGAAGGTTCGCTAAGCGGCTGGTTTGTATCGGACGCTATCCCAGGGATTCTCCCAATGTCTGGGCTGATCATCCTCGTGTGCCTCGCGTGTTGGTATTGGTTGAAGAAAACACCGTTTGGCTTGGCAATCTATGCGGTTGGCGGAGACGCTGAAAGTGCGCGTGATACCGGGCTTAAATCCTCACAAGTGCTTTTTCTCACCTATATGCTGGCAGGCGGATTATATGGCCTTGCCGGGGTTTGCATCAGCGCGCAAACCGGAGCAGGAGATCCGCTGGTCGGCAATCCGATGCTCCTTCAAATGTTTGCTGCTGTCGTCGTTGGCGGGACCATGCTGGGCGGGGGGCGCGGTGGGCTAACCGGCAGCGTTGCCGGTGCGTTCGTACTCATATTAACACTTAATATCCTGCTGATCCTGAACGTATCCGCCTATTATTCGACCGTCGCCGAAAGTTCGATTTTGCTCATAGCTGTGCTGCTGGGCGCCATTCACCGCAAATCAGTTTTGGCGCAGAATCTGTATCGCCTGCGGTCGTATATATCGGCCTGGCGGGAAGGAAGTCTTTCGTCCCAGCTTAACCTTGTCCACAAGAAGCTATCGCTTCCGATTAACGAAAACGAATCCGATGTCGCGCCCCGGCCGACGCTTTCAGAGTGGTGCGCGCGCAATCAGAGGACCATCATGCTGGTGTTACCGGCCTATCTGTCGGTGATGCTCGTCGTAATTGTGACGCAAGCGGTGCTTGGTAACACTTTGCTCAACGGCAATTACTACAATACAGTGCTCGTCCTATCCTCATTCTTGGCCGTTCTTGCTCTCGGGCAAGGTTGTGTGATCCTGACCGGAGGCCTTGATCTCTCGCTGCCATGGGTCATCGCGCTATCAGGTATCGTGGTCAGCAGCATGACGGCGGGTTCGAACCCGGCCCTTCTCTATGCGTTGCCGATCGTCCTTCTGATGGGATGCGTCATCGGCATGGCGAACGGGGCAGGTGTGGTGTTTCTCGGCCTGTCACCTTTCGTCATGACATTAGCGATGAACGGGATTTTGCAGGGCGCTGCTCTGCTCTATTCAAATGGAACACCGGACGGTTTTGCCGACCCCGCGCTACGTCAGTTCATGAGTTCACGGATTCTGGGTATCACGCCAGTTGTGTTGTTCATGCTGGTCTTCGTCATTTTCGCGATACTGCTGACAACGAGAACCGCCTTTGGCCGCAGACTCTATGCGATCGGGAACAGCAGAAGAGCTGCGGTGCTCTCGGGCATCAATGTCAATGTGACGATCATATTGGTTTACATGTTGTCGGGATTTTGCGCGGCCCTTGTCGGCATTCTGCTGAGCGGTCTGGCGGGGCAGGCAAGCCTGGGTATGGGTGATGAATATCTTTTACCCTCGATTGCTGCAGTGGTGATCGGAGGAACGCTCATCAACGGGGGGCGAGGCACCTATGTCGGCATGTTGGGCGGCGTCCTGTTGCTTACTGCACTACAGACACTGCTTTCAGGAACGACTCTTCCGACCTCAAGCCGTTCGATCGTCTACGGCATGGTCATTCTCAGCGCCGTCGTTCTCCTGCGTGAGCGCCGCAGTTGAGGCACATGCAGTGCCTGTTTATCGACGGAGCACAGGGCGCTCAGGCGAAAGGACAATATGTTGCAAATTCTGAAATGGAAGGTCAGGAGATGAAGAAAACAAAGGTGGCGATCATTGGATCCGGCAATATCGGGACCGATCTGATGATCAAGGTTCAACGGTCGAACAGGCATCTGGAAATGGCCGTGCTGGTCGGCGTCGACCCACAATCGGATGGGCTGGCTCGGGCCAGAAAGTTAGGCGTCGCAACGACGGCTGAAGGAATCGACGGATTAAGGCGAATGCCGGAATACGCCGATATTAGCGTCGTCTTCGATGCAACCTCAGCAGGGGCACACAAGGGGCATTCCGACATTCTCGCCGCAGATAGGAAAATCGCGGTCGACCTGACACCCGCTGCGATTGGCCCTTTCGTAATCCCTTCGGTCAATATCGATGAGCATGTTTCAGTTAACAACGTGAATATGGTGACCTGTGGGGGTCAGGCGACGGTGCCGATCGTGGCGGCGCTCAGCCGTGTCGCGCCGGTACCCTACGCGGAAATCGTTGCATCAATTGCATCGCTTTCAGCTGGTCCTGGCACCAGAGCGAATATCGACGAGTTCACCGAAACGACGGCCCATGCCATCGAGGTTGTCGGAGGAGCCAAACAAGGAAAGGCCATCATCATTCTGAATCCCGCCGAACCTCCGTTGATCATGCGAGATACTGTTTTCGCACTCATGGAGGCAGGGCATGAGGATGCTATCCGGTCTTCGGTTCAACGGATGGTTGAAGAGGTCCAGAAATATGTACCGGGTTACCGGCTCAAGCAGGCCGTGCAATTTGATGAAGTTTCCGGAGTGATGCCGAGGGAATTCAGCCCCGACATGAACAAGCAAATGGTCAAGGTCACAGTGTTTCTCGAAGTAGAGGGCGCCGCGCATTATCTGCCGGCCTATGCCGGCAACCTCGACATCATGACATCTGCAGCACTACGCACGGCAGAGAGCATGACCCAACGACGGGAGGAGCTCGCGATATGACGGAAAAGCTTTATATTCAGGATGTAACGCTGCGCGACGGCATGCATGCTATCGTTCACCAATATGGTCTTGATTCGGTTCGTGACATCGCACGGGCACTCGACCAGGCTGGAGTCGGTGCAATTGAAATCGCGCATGGCGACGGTCTTTCGGGGTCGAGCTTCTGCTACGGTTTTGGCCGTCACAGTGACGCAGAATGGATCTCCGAAGTGGCCGAAGTGGTAGAGAATGCACGTCTGACGACTTTGCTCATACCGGGAATTGGGACGATTGAGGATCTGAAACGCGCACAAGGTTGCGGTGTCCAATCGGTTCGAGTTGCCACGATGTGTACTGAGGCAGACGTGTCAGCGCAGCATATTCAGGTCGCGAGGGAACTTGGGCTCGATGTTGCCGGATTTCTCATGATGGCGCATATGACTGACCCGCAAACCCTTGCCGAACAGGCAAAACTGATGGAAAGCTACGGCGCGCAATGTGTCTATGTCACGGATTCCGCTGGAGCCCTGACCATGGAAACCACGCGTGACCGCGTATCTGCGCTGCGCCAGACTCTGTCCCCAGAAACTGAAGTTGGTATCCATGCACATCACAACCTGTCGCTCGGCGTCGCGAATTCAGTCGTTGCAATCGAAGAAGGAGCCCGGCGCGTTGACGCTTCCCTTGCGGGGATGGGGGCAGGAGCAGGAAACGCGCCACTGGAAGTCCTCGTTGCCGTTGCCAACCGGATGGGATTTGACCACGGCTGCGATCTTTACAAGCTGATGGACGCGGCCGATGATCTGGTGCGACCTTTGCAGGACAGGCCGGTCAGGGTGGACCGAGAGACACTGACCATCGGCTATGCCGGAGTCTATTCATCCTTTTTGCGCCACGCCGAGCGGGCATCAGAAATCTACAATGTAGATTCAAGAACAGTTCTGACCGAGCTGGGACGTCGTAAGATGGTGGGAGGTCAGGAGGACATGATCGTCGATGTTGCACTCGACATCGCCCGGGCCTGACATGCTGGAGGCGCAACAGGTTTCATCTACTTCACAGAAAGGAACATCATGATCCACCGTATCGACACGGGCTCCCGGCTAAGTCAGGCGCTCATTCACAACAATATTATGTATACCGCCGGACAAATCGGGGCATCTGGCAAGAGCGTTTCGGAGCAAACGACAGCAATCCTAGCCTCCATAGATCGCCTGCTTGCCGAGGCAGGCAGCAACAAGACAAAGATCCTTCAGGCGACGATCTGGCTCGCAGACATCAAGGATTTCGAAGAGATGAATGCCGTTTGGGATAAATGGGTCGACCCGGACAATGCTCCAGCGCGAGCGACTGGCGAAGTCCGCCTTTCTGATCCATCGCTGAAAGTCGAAATTATTGTCACGGCGGCTGTTTAATCTCTTGGCGCGTTAGAAAATTCGGCCAGTTGGGCAGCTCGCCAAGGAGTTAGTCTGAATGAAATTCTCAGCAAACCTTGGATTCCTGTGGACGGAGTTTGAACTGCCCGAAGCAATTTATCGGGCGGCAGAGGCAGGTTTTCAGGCCGTCGAACTGCATTGGCCATACCAGACTCCCGCTGAGAAAGTGAAAAGGGCTCTTGATGACACCGGGCTCTCTTTGCTTGCTCTGAATACGGCGCGCGGCCGGGCCAGTGAAAATGGGCTTTCAGCACTGTGCGGACGCGAAGCGGACGCCCGTGCAGCAATCGACCAGGCGATCGCCTACGCCCGGGCTGCTGGGGCGGAGGCGATCCATGTTATGTCGGGAAACAGTAAAGGACCGGAAGCTCATGCAGCCTTCCTCTCCAATTTGAAGTATGCACGTGCGAACGCGCCTGAGAACGCAATGATCTTGATCGAGCCGCTGAACCCGCGAGATTGGCCCGGCTATTTTCTGAGTCACTCTGAGCAGGCGATTCAAATCCTAGATTCGCTTCGAGATCCTGGTGTGAAACTGATGTTCGATTGCTATCATGTGAGTCGGACTGAGGGCGATATATTGGGAGGGTTGCAGGCACTTCTGCCGTGGATTGGGCACATCCAATTCGCCTCCGTGCCTGACCGAGGGCCGCCAGATCAGGGTAGTTTTGATTATGCCCAGATGTTTGCTGTGCTCAGGGATTTGAATTGGAGAAGACCGCTTGGCGCAGAATACAATCCTCGCGGTCCGACCGACCAATCCCTCGGTTGGCTACAACCCTTTATCAAAGAAGCATGAACCATGTATAGTAGACGTACTAGACTTGGCCCGCCGCCAGATCGCCTTCTCCCGCCATTCATAAAGCTGCAGGATAATCTGCCCAGTGCCTGAACCCGCGATGTCAGCCGATATGTCACTTCGCGCGGAAATTCGATGCTGACCTCGCGCGCAAGTAGGCCGCGCCGGGTCAGCCCGGCCAGTCGCTCGCTCAGAACCTTGGGTGTGATGCCAGTCAACCGGGCCTGAAGCTCACTGCAACGCAACGTATCATCGGTAAGATTCCATAGATCACGGTCCCGGTGGTGTCGTTCATCAAGACGGTGCCAGGGGTGTTGCGGATATCGAGTTCGACGCCCTTGATGGTGCGGCAGACCTCGACCGCGATGGTCGTCGAGAGCGGGCGCTGCTGCAGCATCCCGAAACCCCGATTCAGGGCGGTGCGATAGCGCAACGCCTCCTTGGTCGCCGGATCGGCTTGGCCACCCGCGTCATTGGCAAAGCGGAACAGCCGGTCTGTGGTGGTGACGATGTTCTCGATCGGAGCTCGCCTGGGCTTCGAGCAGGGGAATTGAGTTGATCAGCACTGCCTGGTTGGGGATGATCTGACCGAAGGTCCGCAACTCCGCCAGAGCAGCTCGTGCCTCTATGCAGGCCTTAAGCACGGGCTTGATCTCTATATCCTGAGCCGGCGGCAGGGCAGGGAGGTCGTTGAACGGGCGGTCTGATCGGAAGGTCATGTTGAGCACTGCTTTTCGATCGACATACGGAACTGACGTGTAGATCTCATCGACAGGTTGGGTTAATGTGTCGATTTTTATTAGATATATCGACGTGTATCGAGGGGCGCAAGTGGCAGGCCATTGGCAAGCAGGTTGAAGCGCATTTAAAAGAAGGACAGGGGGTATTCGCAGATGACGACCGCTGGACCCAATCAGGTGGAAACCATTCCCGGCGATGGCCAAAAGTTCTATTGTTCTATATAGAACAGTATGTTACGTTATGCAGCAAGCTTAGGGATATAGCGCTCAATCAATCGCAAGTATCGTTGGTTGCGAGCCCCCGCAACCAATGCAAACATAAGTCAATCATAATCCAAATATAACAATCGTTTGGACCATTTATGGGCGGGAAAGCGCGTATTTTGGGCTGGTCAGTTCGCGCTCGCCTGTCCCGACCCTGAAATCTCGTATCAAGGTGAAACGGGCAGTCGTGTGTGGAACTCCTGACGTTTTTGGCCGTTTACAGCCCTTCGTCGGTGGGATGGGTGACGCAGCGCAGCTTCACCGAACCAGTCATTCGCTGCGCATGTGAGATCAGAATCGGACAGATATCCTATGCGCTCGTCTCGTCGGATCACGGATTGCCCGAGTTCCCCAGCTCCATCTCTGCATCATGCAGTCGCTGTCTGATCGTAGCGACGAGTTCGTCGCCACCTTCACGTCGGACGTCGCGCATGACGGCAGCGACAGCACTCATTATCCGTACAACGGTGCTGTTGAACTGTAAGCGTTGCATCTGACCCCCTCATTGCGCCCTGCCCAGCTTGCCGATGACTGCGATCAGGCGCGGCAGGGTGATGCCGCCGCCCATCAGTTCGATGGCCGAGGCGCGCAGGACGCCTCCCAGTAAGGTTATGCTCACCACCGAGATCGACCCGATCTGGATAAAACGCATGGGAATTGCGTCGCGACCAGCGCTGGCGGCGGCGATCTGCAGGTTTTCCGCCAGGGCGCGAGCCTGCCCGGCAGCCGATACAATCGCGGCCCTCATTGCTGTGCCTCGCAATACGCCGGTAATCCCATGCGATCGAGGCAGGTTTCGAGCTCTGCGGATCCCGCCGGGCCGAGCGAAAGGACCGCTGCAACATAGCCGTCGGGCCGAACCAGCACGCATTCTCCCTGCGCCAGTTCGTAAGCCGCATCGACATGATCCAAGGCGTCGACGATATCGCCCTTTTCGCCGAGGCGATGGATATGCAGCCCCGGTCGGGGCGCGACAGCGCCTTGTCCGTTGACGAGCAGCGTCCAGTGCGCGCCCCTGAACAGCTGGAACAGCCGCGACGGGTGGCCGGCCGCACCTGCGATCGGTGCGTCCGGAGCGCGGTCGCCCGCCCGAATGCCATCCCTTTTTGGGGAGGATTCCACGTTGACTGACGAATTGGGGTAGCCGATGTCGAGCTGCCGTACCTCGCGCCCGCGCTTGATCTCGCCGCGCTTCCCGGCTTCGAGCAACCGGGTCGAGAGGCCGAGCATCGCTTCGGCCACCGGGCGGCGTTCGCACTCGTAGCTGTCGAGCAGGTCGTCACTCGCGCCGCGCAGCACAGCCGCCAGCTTCCAGCCGAGATTGTAGGCGTCCTGCACGCTGGTGTTCAGGCCCTGACCGCCAGTGGGCGGATGGATATGCGCCGCGTCGCCGGTCAGGAACACTCGGCCGACACGGTAACGCTCGGCCAGCCGAGCGTTCATCGCATAGGCCGAGGCCCAACTCACCGATTGTACGCGAACGTCGTTGCGTTTCGTACGCTCGGCAATCATATGCTGCAGCCCCTCTGCGGAAAGATCGACCTCGCCTTCCTGCGGGACCGGGCCCTGAAGCTGGAATAGGTCTGTCCCTCCAAGCGGGCAGATCGAAAGCATCCATTGCATGTCGCCGTCGTTGAACTGGTGCCACCAGCCACGGTCGAGCCCGGTCAGCGCGACATCGGCTACCATGGCGCCCACGTCCAGCGTCTTGCCAGGAAAACCCACACCGAGCGCGCTCCGCACGAAGCTGCGCCCGCCATCCGCACCGACGAGATAGCGAACGCGAAATGCCTCCTCGCGACCCGGCCCGGAAAGCCGCGCCGTGACGCCGTTGTCGTCCTGCTCGAAACCGACCAAGGCACAGCCGAACTCGACATGCCCGCTCAGTTCGGTGAGCCGTTCTCGCATGATCCGCTCCGTCATGAATTGCGGGATCATCAGGGGGATATGATACGGCTCCGCTGGCATCGGTTCGGGCCTTTCGCCGAAATCCTTTTCAACGAAGCTTCCATCCGGGCGATAGTCGCGCATCATTGGATAGATACCGCCGGCCGCGACGACCTTGTCGAGAATGCCGAGATCTTCGAACACTTCCTGCGTTCGCGGCTGGATGCCCTTGCCTCGCGAGCCGTGGAACGGCTCCCCCATCCTGTCGATGAGCCTGAAGGACACGCCGCGCCGCGCCAGTTCGATCGCCAGCGTTAAGCCAGCCGCTCCCGCACCGCAGACGAGCACGTCTGCCGCAAAATCATTTGGCATATTGGTCTCCATGAGTGTAATATGCACATAATAGGAGGCAAGGCATGTCGTCAACAGAAAAAGTGCAAATTACACATATTGGCCGTCAGATCCGCGAACTCCATGGGGCGCTTATCGAAATCGCGAGCCTCATGAACCGTCCGCAGCGAGACGAGCAGATGGTGCGTGAAGCCGGCATCGCCCTCGACCGTGCGCTCTTCCCGCTTCTCGTCGGGATAGAGCGCCTGGGGCCTATCGGGATCGTGGAACTTGCCGACCGGGCTGGCCGCGACTACACCACCGTCAGCCGCCAGGTGGCGAAGCTCGAAAGCCTGGGCTTAGCCGAGCGCAGGAAAAGCGCTGCCGATCGTCGCGTCAACGAAGCAGTGGTGACGCCGAAGGGCAAGGCGATGACCGACAAAATCGATGTCGCCCGCGAGCGAATGGCCAGCGCCGTCTTTGCAAGCTGGAATCCACATGATGTCGACGAGCTTGTGCGCCTAATGCGCAAGTTCGCCGACGCAATGGGCGGGGAACCGGAAGCACCCGGTTGATCGTCACCGGAGCAGATTGACCCGGGTCGAGTGACGTGGCCGCCACCGTTGGCTGTTCGTTCAACGGTTGGAAGATCACCAGTATCGTTGACGCCGTCTAGTCCGATGATGCCGGGATCAAACGCGACGCGTTCTCGTTAGGAGCGGAGGCGGAGCGCACGCAGCACGCTGTGGAGCGAGATCCCACCGCCCACCGTACAACGCCCGGCAGTACTTCCACTACAACGACCGCTGGGACAACGACCCGAACGACCCCGAACTCGGGACGATTGTGTCCAGCGAAGATGACTCGCGCCAAACCAAATGGATCAAGGCAATGATGCCGCGCCTTCAGATCATGAAGGCGATGCTCAAGCCTTCTGGCGTTCTTGCAATCTGCATTGATGACAACGAGCTCTTCCACCTACGGATGATGTTGGATGAAGTCTTTGGAGAGGAGAACCGGCTGGGGCAACGACGCCAACTGGCTTGCCCCATAGGTTTCCAGCCGCTTGTCCAATATCGCGTTGGCTTCGTTCGGTTCTCGATCCATCGCGAATACGAGGTTGCTGGATTGCATAAGCCGTCCACGCCGCGGGCCTGTCAATAAATCTATCCGGGTTGCGATGGCTCGCGGTGATGCTCCCGCAATTCCCCGATGAACAGCGCCAGTGATCGTTTCATCCATTGGGCGGGATTACCATTGGGCTGCCATTCCGGGAAATGCCCATCCACGAGCATGCGGGCCAGGCCATAAACCAGCGCGCGGCAGGACAGTACCAGCGTGTCGATATCGGCATCTTTCGACAACTGGCCGGTTGATTTCGCGGATTCCAACAGCGAGAGCATGCGTGTCCTGATCTCGTCATTGAGTTCACGCGACCTGCCTTCGAGGCCGACAAGGCTCCGCTGGCTGACGATCTCGAAATGGGCCGGGTTGTCCTGCGCCCATTCCAGGTAGCCCAGCCCGATCCGTTCGAGTTGGTCCAAGGGGTCGTCGTCATGTGGTGCCTGGGCCGCGCGCACCGCCGAGCTCAAGCGTTCCATCGCCTGTTCAGCCACGGCGGCAAGTAGCGCAGATTTGGACGGGAAATGCCGGAAAGGTGCTCCGGGGGACACGCCAGCACGCCTGGCGACCTCGCGCACCGAGACATGTTCGACGCCGCGTTCCTCGATGATGGCGATGGCTGCGGTGACCAACGCATTGGCCAGGTCGCCATGGTGATAAGGTTTCGACTCGTCGGGCATGCGCTTCTCCTCATCCACAAATGTAATCACTGATTATTTACTATGAAAGCCCTCGCGGAATGTTAGAAGTAATCATCGATTACATTTGGAGGAACGACTCATGCGCATTATGACCCGGAGACTTTCGGCCATCCTGACCGGCATGCTGGGATTGGTCGGAACCTCGGCCGTGGCGGAGGACGCGCCGATGCTTCGCATCACCTGGCCGCCGAAAGGCGCAGCCATTCCGCTCGCCGGTGATCCGGAAGGGGCAATCGGTGTGGTCGTGGAAAGCAATTTCCGGCTCATGTCCGCCGGAAGTTGCGGCGATGATCCACGTTGTGGCCATGTGCATATGAAGATCGATCCCGACGGAGACAGCTGCAACATTCCCGGCCGCACCTATAACAGCATGAACAGCGATACTGGCGGAACGCTGATCGTGGCCCGTTTCGGTCATTGCCCGGAACCGGCGGGTGACCATGTCATCGGCGTGTTGCTGGCGGACGATCGACATCAGCCGGTTCTTGTCGATGGCAAGCCGGTCACCGCGTTGGTTCCGGTGACGACACGGCGCTAGAATTGGCAGCTTTGCTTTTCACGCGAGTTTGAACGGTCGGTTTCCTCACTGTAGTGCTCGGAGGTATCGCTCCCGTGATGTCGTCCTTTCGGCAGTCCGAAGCCGACCATGCGGCTCATGCAGCGTGAGCGTCCGGCGAACCCGCCCTTGTGATGTGTCTTGCTGAGGCTTGATGTCCGCTATCGATGGTGGACACCAAGGCCCACTCTATCGGAGATGTCGCTCAGGCTGCGACGGGTTGTTTCGCCCCAGGCTCCGCATATTGCCACGGGAGCAGTTCATTCAGGCGGTTCATTTTCTGATCGTAAGCGTTGCATTTGGCCCCCGCCGAGCCCTCTGAAAGGTCCTTCGGTTGTTTCGAATTCTGTGCGCGTCGGCGGCGAGCCAATCTGTATTCACTATTTCTCGCATGAAATCGAAAGCCATGTCCGTTGTGCATTCAGCAAGGACACGGCCCGGCCAGAATCCGCGTGATTGTTTGCCAGCGCACACCCATTCCAAATTCATGACGTCGCTGACTGCAACCGCATTGCCATAGTCGACCTCCCATAACACCCCTCCATTCGCGATCTCAACAATATCGATGGCAGCGCCATAATTGTGATTGCTCAGACCACCCCGAGCATTGGTTTCGGAGGCCTGCACCGGGATTGGACGCTATATCGGCTTCTATAATATCTGCCGCCCGCATTCATCGCTTGGCGGGAAAACATCCGATCTGGCCTACTCCAACCAGCCGATATCCGAAGCGGGGGCGGTGTAACAGAGGCGGAAAACCACTTGGAAAGCACCCGAAACCTGTTCAGATCGGCCCAACCACCTCTATATCGGTATTGACGGTAAAGCTCTCCCCAATGTCTCAAACCGCCTGACGTTCCCGCGCTTCCCGACGGCGCTGGACACGGGCGCGGATCGCGTCGAGATCGGTGACGGGCGTCGCGGCGAACAATGCCTTGGTATAGGGATGCTGCGGATCGGCGAACAATGCCTCGCGGCTGCCCTGCTCGACGGCTTCACCCTTGGACAGCACCATCACGTCATCAGCGATATAGCGGACGACCGACAGGTCATGGCTGACGAAGACATAGGTCAATTCAAACTCATCCTGCAGATCGGCCAGCAAGTTCAGCACCTGCGCCTGCACCGACAGATCAAGCGCAGAAACGGGCTCGTCCAGCACCAGAAGGCGGGGATTCAGCATCAGCGCACGGGCAATCGCGATCCTCTGCCGCTGACCGCCAGAGAACATGTGCGGATAACGGTTGAAATGCTCGGGCTGAAGGCCGACTTTCTGCAACATCGCTTCGGCGCGCTCGCGCCGCTCGGCTGCAGGCGTCCTGGTATTGATGACCAGTGGCTCCATCAGCACATCGCCGACCTTCTGGCGCGGGTTCAGGCTGCCATAGGGGTTCTGGAATACCATCTGCACCTTGGATCGCATATCAGGTCCCGGCCTGCGGCGGGTGATATCGATCGGCTGTCCATCGATCAGCAATTCACCCTCCGACGGTGGGTCGATCAACGCAATGATCCGCGCCAATGTCGATTTGCCCGAGCCGCTTTCACCGACAATCGCCAGAGTCTTGCCCTGAGCGACGCTGAAATCGATACCTTTCAGCGCCCGGACCTGTTTGCCGCCGGTAAACAGACTGCCGGGGACGTGGTAATCCTGCACAAGCGCGCGGCCTTCGACGACGGCGATATCTTTTGCATCACTCATTCCGCATCCTCCCGCAGAAACATTTCTGACACGGTTGGCAACCGGTCCCCCGTCGCATGTTCCGGCAAGGCCGAGAGGAGTGCGCGGGTATAGGCGCTTTTCGGCGATTCAAACAGGCTCAGCACATCGGCCTCTTCCATTTTCCTGCCCTTGTACTGCACCACGACGCGATCGGCGGTTTCGGCGACCACGCCCATGTCATGCGTGATCAGGATCAGGGCCATGCCGTAATCCTCCTGCAATTTCATCAGCAGATCCAAGATTTGCTTCTGGATCGTCACATCAAGCGCCGTGGTCGGTTCATCCGCGATCAGAAGGCGCGGGTTCGAGGCGATGGCCATGGCGATCATCACCCGCTGACTTTGCCCACCCGACATCTGATGCGGATAGGATTTCAGCTTTTCCTCTGGCTGCGGAATGCCCACGGCGGTGAACAGTTCCAATGCGCGTGCGCGGGCCTGTTTGCGCGACATGCCCAAATTCAGGCGCAAGACCTCCTCGATCTGGAACCCGGCTGTGAACGAAGGGTTCAGCGAGGCGATGGGTTCCTGAAAGATCATCGTGATCTCGCGCCCGATCAGTTTTCGCCGCTGGGACCGGGACATGCGCAGCAGATCACGGCCATCATAGGTCATTTCATCGGCGGTGACGGTGGCGGTATCGGGCAGAAGTCCCATCACCGCCAGCATCGACACCGACTTGCCCGAGCCGGACTCGCCGACGATGGCCAGAACCTCACCCGGATCGACATGCAGATCGATTCCGTCAACGGCGGTAAAGCTGCCCGTCGCCGTGGCGAATTTGACCGTAAGGTTACGGATGTTCAGTTGCGCCATGTCCTCAGCTCCGCTTCAGCTTGGGGTCAAGCGCGTCGCGCAGCCCGTCGCCCATCAGGTTGATCGCCAGCACCGAAATCAGGATGGCAAGGCCGGGGAATGTCACCACCCACCACGCGCTTGAAATGAACTCCCGCGCTTCGGCCAGCATTGTCCCCCATTCGGGAGCGGGTGGTCTTGCACCCATACCCAGAAAGCCAAGAGCCGCGGAATCCAGCACAGCCGAGGAAAAGGACAGCGTCGCCTGCACGATCAGCGGCGCGAGACAGTTCGGCAGGATCGTCCTGAACATCAGCCGCAGATTACCCGCACCAGAGACGCGCGCGGCGGTGACATATTCGCGCTTCTGCTCGGCCATCACGGCGGCACGGGTCAGGCGGGCGAAATGCGGTTGATAGACAATGGCGATGGCAATCATCGCATTGGTCAGCCCCGGCCCCAGCACCGCCACCAGCACAAGCGCCAGCAACAGCGACGGGAAGGCAAGGATGATATCCATCACGCGCATGATGAAATTATCGATCCAGCCGCCGAAGAATCCGGCAATCAGGCCGATAATGGTTCCGCCGATCAGTGCGACGGAAACGACGACGATGCCGATGAACAGCGAATATTGCGCCCCAAAGATCAGGCGGGACAGGATGTCCCTGCCAACGGCATCGGTGCCAAGGAGATAACCTTCGTGTCCTCCTTCCTGCCAGATCGGCGGCACCAGCAGCAGGTCGCGATACTGGGCTGTCGGGCTGTGCGGGGCCAGAAGCGGCGCAAAGATCGCGATCAGCACCAGCAGGATAAACACCACAAGGCCCGCGACCGCTCCCCGGTTCTGGCGAAAATAGAACCAGAACTCGGCAATCATGCGACGGCGGATGGCCGCATCCGAGAGTTTTACAGGCGCGTTCATTTCAGAAATATCGCTCATTTGACGCGTATCCTCGGATTGATGAGGCCATAGGTCAGATCGACCAGCAGATTGACGACCATCACCAATATGGCGATCAGCAGCAGGCCCGATTGCACGACCGGATAGTCGCGGCTTGAAATCGCATCGACCATCCATTTGCCGATGCCCGGCCATGAGAAGATCGTCTCGGTCAGGATCGCGCCGGCCATCAGAACGCCAATCTGCAAACCGATGGTCGTGATGACCGGGATCATCGCATTGCGCAGCGCATGGACACCGATCACCCGGCGCCCCGGCATGCCCTTGGCCCGTGCGGTGCGGACATAATCCTCGCCCATCACTTCCAGCATCGCGGACCGGGTCTGGCGCGCGATCACCGCCAGCGGGATGGTCGACAGCACGATCGCGGGCAGAATCAGATGAAGCACGGCAGATTTGAAGGCCCCTTCCTGACCTGACAGCAGGCTGTCAATCAGCATGAAACCCGTCACATTGGGAAAGTAATACAGATAGCTGATCCTGCCGGAAACCGGGGTCCAGCCCAAATAGCCCGAGAAGAAGATGATCAGCAGCAGGCCCCACCAGAAAATCGGCATCGAAAATCCGACCAGCGCCGAGGTCATCGAGATCTGGTCGAACCAGCTTCCGCGCTTGATGGCAGCAAGAACGCCGACGGGAACCCCGATGATGACGGCGAGAAAGATTGCGCAGAGGCCAAGCTCCACCGTCGCCGGAAACAACGTCAGAAATTCATTCAGGACGGGCTTGTTAGTGGAAAGCGAATTACCGAGATCGCCTTGAAATAGCCGCCCCAGGAAGTTTAAATACTGCATAATCAGCGGTTTGTCATATCCCAGCATGGCCGTCAGCTGGGCATGCCGTTCGGGGGATACCCCGCGCTCGCCCGCCATCAGCAGCACCGGGTCCCCGGGCAGGATACGCACCAGCCCGAAAGCGATGATGGTGATCCCCAGAAAGGTCGGGATCAGATAGAGAAGCTTGGTTAAAATGAAACGAACCATGCGCCTTTTCCTTGCAGAACGCGCGGGGAAAGACGACCCCGCGCGTTCGGTTTCGGTTGAGGAGTTTCCGCCCGATTACTCGGCGATATCGACGGTGTCGAAGACGTAATCACCCAGCGGGCTGATGACGAAACCAGTGACACCTTTCGCCATCGGCACATAAGTGGTCGAGTGGGCAATGGTGAACCACGGGGCTTCCTCCTTGAAGATCACCTGTGCCTCTTCATAGAGTTTGGTCCGCTCTTCCTGATCGGTGGTCCGGGTGGCCTCGCTCAGCAAGCCCGAGAATTCCTCATTGCACCAGAATGCGCGGTTTGCGCCGCCTTCATCGGCCGATGCGCAGGACAGTAGCACCGACAGGAAGTTGTCAGGGTCGCCATTGTCCCCGGTCCAACCCAGAATAACCGCACCCTCCCGGCCGGCTTCCATCGATTTGGACAGATATTCGCCCCATTCATAGGACACGATTTCAACATCCACACCGACCTTGGACAGATCTTCCTGCATCAGTTCCGCCGTGCGGCGGGCATTGGGCATATAAGGTCGCTGAACCGGCATCGCCCAGATCTGCATCTTCAGATCGGTGACACCCTCGTCTTCCAGCATTTTCTTCGCGGCCTCGGGATCATAAGGATCATCCTCGATCGCGTCATTATAGGACCACATGGTGGGTGGCAGCGGGTTCTTGGCAGGTTCGGCCGCGCCCTGAAACACCGCTCCGATGATGGCTTCCTTGTTGATCGCCATATTCAGAGCCTTGCGAACCTTGGGATTGTCGAACGGCTCGACCGTCGTGTTATAGGCCAGATAGCCGACATTCAGCCCAGCCTGTTCACCCAGTTGAAGGTTTGGATCGGCCTTGATCGCCTCCAGATCCGCGGGGGCGGGATAAGACATCAGATGGCACTCGCCTGCCTTCAGTTTCTGTAAACGCACCGCCGCGTCGGGAGTGATGGCGAAAACCAGATCATCCACCAGTGGAGCGGTGCCCCAATAGTCGGGATTCTTCTTGTAGCGGATCACCGCGTCTTGCTGATAGTTGACGAACTGGAACGGGCCGGTTCCGATTGGCGCGTTGTTCAGCGCGGCCATATTGCCGGATTCCTCCAGCGAATCGGCATATTCCTTGGATACGATCGAGACGAAGGGCATGGCGATATTTGCCAGGAACGGTGCTGCCGGCTCGGTAAGCGTGAATTTCACCGTGTAATCGTCCACTTTCTCGATCTTCTCGATCAGTTCGGACATGCTCATCGATGAATAATATTCGTAGGTGAGCCCCGGAATATACTGGTGCCATGGGTGATCGGCATTGGCCTGACGCTCGAACGAGAAGATCACGTCATCGGCGTTGAAATCACGCGTCGGGGTGAAGCTGTCATTGGAATGCCATTTCACGCCCTGACGCAGATGAAAGGTATATTCCTTACCATCCTCTGATATATCCCAGCTTTCCGCCAGTGACGGCTCAACCTCGGTCGTGCCCTTCACGAATTCCGTCAGGCGGTTATAGACCGGATGGGCGCTCGCATCGAAGGTGCCGCCTGCGGTATAAGGCGCGGGGTCAAACCCCTCGGGCGAGGCTTCCGCGCAATAAACAAAGGTCTTTGCTTCTGCCACGGCGGCCGACATGGCGAGCGCCGATGCGAATATGAGCAGTTTTTTCATCGTATTTCCCTTTTCCCTGTTGTGATTCACAATGCATCTGCTGGTTTTACCGATCTGGCGGATCAATTTCATCCCTATGTATCACATTCTCTGCCATTCCCCTGCGTCACTTGTTAGCAGCACTGTTAACAATAGGTGTTATCGACAATATTTTTGGGTTCTTTCAGGGATACCCATGGCATCCTTGGTTCGGGCGCTCGATCTGCGTCCATGAGTTGATCGAAAAGCCCGGCCATGTAGTGTTTCGCCGCAATCTCACCGGCCTCCGGTCAGATCGGCCTCTGGAAGTCTCTGGTTGGATGATTGACCGGGCTCCACTTGCCGCTGAATGAAAATCCCGGGGCAGGTCAGGGAATGCTCCGGAAGAAGAAGCAAATTTTTAATTTGCCCAGCAAAAGGACTACCGGCGGGCTTGACGTGTGGCAACTATTTATTTACGAACGATCGTGTTGAAAAAGGAAAGACCATGGGCCGCAAGCGTAGTATTGATCGTGAATGCCTGATGCAGGCCGTCGAATGTGTTGCGCGTCGTCATGGCGTAAGCGGTCTCAGCATTGACGCCGTTGCAAAAGAGGCTGGCATCAGCAAGTCCAGTGTCGTCTATGATTGCGAAAGCAAGGCCGGGCTTATGGTCGCATTCACGCGCTATCAGCTTGACCAGCATCGCGACAAATTCGAAGAGGCTTATGCCCGGCATGAGGGTAAGCCCAATGCTTGCCTGCGCGCAATGATCGATGAATTCCGCACAGCGCCGACTGACGAAGATATTGCCATGGCGCTTCTGATAAGTGCGGGCATGGGCGAGAGTGCCGAATGCCATGAAATCATGCGCCAGGAACTTCGCGGCGATGCAGAGCGCGTCGCGGCCGGCGCGGCCGAGCCGCGCAAGATGCTACGGGCGCTTCTGACACTGCATGGCATGGCTTTCATGGAATATTTCGGTTTCCATCGTTTCGATGACGTGACCCGAAATGAGATCCTCGATGACCTGATGGCCATCGCGGACAGCGACAAAGGTGCGCCAGCCGACAAATAGTCTTTTCCTCCTCCACCTAATCATCTTCCTCCCCGAAGACCGATCTGAAAGTAAGACCATTGCATTATTCCCGAACGCCTGGCAGGCTTGCCTGCCTGATGGCCGGCTTCGTATTGCTTGCCGGCCCCGTCCTCTCACAGCAACTGCCTCCGCCCGAGGTCAGCGTCCTGACGCTTCAGCCCGAGCCGTTGCCCGTCATCAATGAATTGCCCGGCAGGGTCGCCGCGACGCGCACGGCCGAGGTGCGCCCGCGTATCGGCGGCATCGTCGTCAGCCGGGTTTTCGAACAGGGCAGCACCGTGAAGGCGGGTGACGTCCTCTATAAGATCGACCCGGCGCCCTACGCCGTTCGCGTTGCCAGCGCCGAGGCGACATTGGCCCGCGCGGAAGCCAGCCGCAAGAACGCCGAGGATCAGCTTCGCCGTACCGAGCAATTGCGCGAACGCCGTGTGACTGCCGGGGTCGAACTGGACAATGCCACGACGGTTCTGGCGCAGGCCGAGGCGGATGTGGCAATCGCCCGGGCCTCGCTGCAGGAGGCGGAGCTGAATTTCGGCTATACCGATGTCACTGCGCCGATCGATGGCGTGGTCGGCCGCGCCCTTGTGACAGAAGGCGCGCTGGTGAATGCGGAAACCGACGTCATGGCGACGATTCAACAGCTTGATCCCGTTTATGTGGATGTGACGCAATCATCCGCGGATCTGTTCGCGCTGCGCCGCGCGCGCGATGCGGGGACCCTGATGATGGAGACATCGGAAGAGGCGCAGGTTCAGTTGATCTTCGATGATGGCACGGAATACGCTCATCCGGGCAAGTTGCTGTTTTCCGAGGCGAATGTTGACAGCACAACAGGGCAGATCACATTGCGGGCGGAATTTCCCAACCCGGACGGGGATCTGTTGCCGGGGCTTTATGTCCGTGCCCGGATCGAACAGGCCGTGCGCGAAAACGCTTTGGCCGTGCCGCAGATGGCCGTGCAGCGTGACCAGTCGGGGCAATCCTATGTCTATGTGCTGAAGGATGCCGATACCGTCGAACGCCGTGATGTCCGGCTTGGCCAGACCCTCGACAATCGCTGGCTGGTCGAGAACGGATTGGCTGCGGGTGACAAGGTCGTGGTGGAAGGCGCGCAGAAGCTTTACCCCGACGCCAAGGTCGTTCCCGAGCCGGTGGAACTTGCCCAATCCGCCAAGGCGGATGATGCCGCCCCGGGCGCACAACCTGCGATCGAGGTCGCGGATCGTGCCACCGCCTCTTCGGCTCCGACCAGGGAATAATACCGGATGGCACAGTTCTTTATCCTTCGCCCGGTTCTCGCCTGGGTGATCGCAATCTTCATCGTTATCGCCGGGTTGATCGCGCTTCCGCAGATGCCGATCGCGCAATATCCGCAAGTGGCGCCGCCGCAGATCCAGATATCCACGGTCTATACTGGCGCGACACCGACCGAGATGTATCAATCCGTTGCCCAGCCCATCGAAGAGGAACTTAACGGCATTCAGGGCATCCAGTATTTCGAATCGACATCGGATGTCTCCGGCGCGATTTCGATCACTGCGACTTTTGCGCCGGGAACCGATGTCGGGACCGCGCAGGTCGATATCCAGAATGCGGTAAGCAGGGTGGAGCCTGTCCTGCCGCAAACGGTCGTGGATCAGGGTGTTACCGTTGAAGAGGCCGGGGCCGGGTTTCTGATGATGGTGTCGCTGACCTCGATCGATGGAACGATGGATGCGGTCGCGCTTGGCGATTATATCAACCGCAATGTCGTGGGCGAGATTCGCCGGATCGACGGTGTGGGCCGTGCGCAGGTCTTTGCGTCGCAAGAGGCGATGCGGATCTGGCTTGATCCCGACAAGCTGACCGGTCTGAACATGTCGCCTGCCGATGTGCAGGCAGCGATCCGGGCGCAAAACGCCCAGGTCGCCGCTGGGCAGATCGGCGCTGATCCAAACCCCGTCAATCAGGAACTGACCGCGACTGTTCTGGTCAAGGGACAGCTGACCGAGGCCGAGGAATTCGGAAATATCGTGCTGCGCGCCAATACCGACGGCTCGACGGTACGGCTGCGCGATGTCGCGCGGATCGAGATCGGCGCGGATACCTATAATTTCGCGTCACGACTGAACGGTCAGCCCACGGCGGCGATCGGCATTCAGCTTTCCAGCACAGGTAACGCATTGGCCACCTCGCATTCTGTGCAAACCGCGATGGAAGAGCTGTCGCAGTTCTTCCCCGAGGGGATCGAATATGCGGTCCCTTACGATACGGCGCCCTTTGTCGAGAAATCCATCGAGAAAGTCATCCATACGCTGGTCGAGGCCGTGGCTCTCGTTTTCGTCGTGATGTTCCTGTTCCTGCAAAACTTCCGTTACACGGTGATCCCGACCATCGTGGTGCCGATCGCACTGGCGGGTACGCTCGGGGTGATGCTGGTTGCCGGTTTTTCGATCAATGTGCTGACCATGTTCGCCATGGTTCTGGCGATCGGTATCCTTGTGGATGACGCCATTGTCGTGATCGAAAATGTCGAACGTATCATGGCGCGCGAAGGTCTTCCGCCCAAAGAGGCCACGCAAAAGGCGATGGGCGAGATTTCGGGCGCAATCATCGGCATTACGCTAGTTCTGGCGGCGGTCTTCATCCCGATGGCATTCTTCCCGGGTTCCACCGGGATCATCTATCGCCAGTTTGCCCTGACGATGGTGGTCTCGATTCTGTTCTCGGCCTTCCTCGCATTGACGCTGACACCCGCCTTATGCGCGACATTTCTCAAGCCGATCAAAGGGCATCACGAGAAAAAGGGTTTCTTCGGCTGGTTCAATCGCAAATTCGATGCCGCGACCCAGCGTTACGGGCGTGGCGTATCGGTCCTGACGCGGCGCACCGGGCTGGTGATGCTGATCTATCTGGGCGTCGTGGCGTTGACCGGTCTGGGCTTCACCTCGCTGCCCACGGCATTCCTGCCGAATGAAGATCAGGGCTTCGTCATCGCGGATATCCAGACACCGCCAACCGCCAGTTCGCAGCGAACCGATGCTGCGATCCGCACGATCGAGGAATATTACGGTGAGAACCCGGCGGTTGAGAATGTCGTGGGGATTCGCGGTTTCTCGTTCTCGGGGCAGGGACCGAATGCCGGTCTGGCCTTCATCACCTTTACCGATTGGGCCGAGCGTAACCAATCCGCCAGCGAGATCGCGGATGCTGCCAATATGGCGCTGTTCCAGACCAAGGACGCGCAGATCTATTCGCTTTCGCCACCGGCGATTCCGGGTTTCGGCACCTCGGGCGGCTTTACCTTCCGTCTTCAGGACCGGGGCGGGGCCGGGCAGGAGGCACTTAACGCCGCCGCCCAGCAGCTTATGGACGAAGCGCAGGCGGGTGGTATCGTCACCGGTCTGCGGGTCGAGGGGATGCCTGCCGCGGCGCAGGTCGCGATCAATATCGACCGCGACAAGGCCCAGACTTTCGGCGTGGCCTTTGGCGATATCAACCAGACGATTTCGGCCAATCTCGGCTCCAGCTATGTGAATGATTTCCCGAATCAGGGAAAGATGCAGCGTGTGATCGTGCAGGCACAGGAAGAAAGCCGGATGCAGGCTGAAAGCATTCTTGACCTGACGGTGCGGAATTCGAATGGCGGTATGGTGCCATTTTCCTCCTTTGCGACGCTGGACTGGGATCAGGGGCCAAGCCAGGTGGTCGGCTATAACGGATATCCGGCCGTTCGCATCGCCGGTAATGCGGCAGAGGGCTATTCCTCGGGTGCCGCCGTCGCCGAGATGGAGCGGTTGGCCGCCCAGTTGCCGCAGGGCTTCGCCTATGAATGGACGGGCCAGACGCTGGAAGAGATCAGTTCGGGCAATACCTCGACCATTCTTTTCGCGATGTCGATCCTGTTCGTTTTCCTGCTGCTGTCGGGCCTTTATGAAAGCTGGGCGATTCCGTTGTCCGTGATGCTGGTGGTGCCGCTTGGGGTGATCGGCTGCATCGCGGCGGTGATGCTGCGTGACATGCCGAACGATGTCTATTTCAAGGTCGGCCTTATCGCGATCATCGGGCTTTCGGCCAAAAACGCCATCCTGATCGTGGAATTCGCCAAGGATCTGCGCGAGCAGGGCATGACCCTGATCGAGGCGGCGGTCGAGGCCGCGAAGCTGCGTTTCCGTCCGATCCTGATGACGTCGATGGCCTTCACGCTTGGCGTGGTTCCTCTGGCCATCGCCACAGGCGCTTCGGCGGCCAGCCAGAACGCGATCGGCACGGGTGTCATTGGCGGCATGGTCGCGGCGACCATTCTTGGGGTGTTCTTCGTGCCCGTTTTCTTCGTGTTCGTCCTTGGATTGTTCAGCCGGACCAGAAGACGTGCCGCGAATTCCGAAACGACGGCGGCCTGACAAGGTCTGCCGCGCGCGGGCGGGGATGCTCCGACCCTTGCCCGCGCCTTATCCATTCACGCCCTGATTATCGGGGCTAAGAAAGTTCAGTTGATCCAGATGTCCCAATCCTCAATCCTGTCCCGCCGTATCGTTCTGAGCGGCCTTGCCTCGTCATTTGCGCTGGCCGCATGCAGCCCCGCCGCCTATCGCGCCCCCGAAGCTGACCTGCCCGAGCGGTTCGCTGCCGACAGCCCCGCCCGCCGCGCGGGAACCAACGCGTGGTGGTCGGCATTTCGTGACAGCCGGCTTGACGGACTGGTCGCCGCCGGGCTGGCGCGCAACCTTGATGTGCGGACCGCCGTTTCGGTCATCCGCGAAGCGCAGGCGAATGCGCGGCTGGTCGGCTCAAACGATCTGCCAAGCGCCGATGTTACGGGTGCAGCCTCGCGCGGCGACAGCGAAGGCTCGGGGGCCGTGATCGAGCAAAGCTCGGCGACACTGGGGGTTTCCTGGCTCATCGATATTTTCGGGGCGAACCGGGCGGCGCGACAGGGGGCCTCTGCCCAGCTTGACGCAGCCTATCTTTCGGCCGAGGTCGCACGGCTGACCGTGGCAAGTGCAGTCGCGCAGGCCTATGTGGATGCGCGCTATTACCAGGAAGCCGCGGCCTTGACCCGGCAAAGTCTTGAAAGCCGCAAGCGGACGCTGACCCTGACCCGCGAGCAGGATCTGCTTGGCAGCGTTTCACGCATCGAGGTCTTGCAGGCCGAACAACTCGTGACGCAGGCCGAGGCCGCGCTTCCCGCGCTGGAAGCGGGCTATGATCAGTCGATCAACAGGTTGGCGACGCTGATCGCAAGCCGCAGCGCCGATGTGGCGGCGCGTCTGCAGAAGGGCGGAGGCCAGCCGCGCGCCCGTTATCGCGCCAGCGTCGGTGTTCCTGCCGATGTGGTCCGGGCGCGCCCCGATGTCCGCGTGGCCGAGCGGAATCTGGCAGCCGCCGTCGCGGCAGTGGGCGAGGCGCGGGCGGCCTTTTATCCCAGACTTACGCTGACGGGCAATGTGACCCCGATCGATCTGGGCCGCGCGGGCAGTATGAAGACCTGGGGTTTCGGCCCGCAAATCTCGGTGCCGCTGTTCAATGCCGCCAATCAGGCTCAGCTTTCGGTGGCACAGGCCCGGGCCGAGCAGGCGCGGCTGGCTTGGCAATCGGCGGTTCTGAACGCCGTGGAAGAGGTCGAGAACGCCCTTGCCGGTTATAATCGCGATGCCCGCGCAGTCGATGCACAGTCGCGCCTAGTCGAGAATGCGCGCGAAGCGGTCGATCTGGCCCGGACCTCCTATGAACTGGGCGATGCGGATTTCTTCCCGGTTCTCGATGCCGAACGCACGCTCCTCGAGGCGCGTCAAAGCCTTGCCAATGCCGTTCGCGAACAGGCGTTGAATTTTGTGGCGCTCAGCGCGGCATCCTCGGGTGGGGTGGGGCTTCCGGCGGGCAAGTAATTGAAAGGGTGCCGTGATTGTACAGCTCGTTGTTCAGTTTCTGGAGGCTGAAATATATGCGGTGGGATCTGAGGCAGGAATTCTTCGGGCTCATTCAATGCAGAAACGGGATGAACCAGTAAGCATGACGGATCAATTGCCTGGTGGCTGCCAACTTTGATGTCCGGCATCATGAACCGACGGCAGTCAGCGCCAGATGATGAGGCAGGTGCCCGGTGCTATACGGATCAGCTGGTTGCAGCATTGTGGAAGATGTTAAATGCCCGCGATATTGCGAAGCAGTGCTCAAATTCCACCCTCGAGGTGGAAATTTATAAATAAAATATATACTTAATTGGAAAGTCCGTCCTGTTTGTGCCGCGACCCGAATGTTGCGGGTAGGCGTCGGGTAAGCAGAGATTGCAACGTGACAGTAACGCTTGCAGCAGAGTGCCCCCTTACAATTATCCCATCGCCGCAAGACTCACGCTGGTGTCGTTATCCGACAGTGTATCAAAAGCCCCGTCACCGGTCACGGAGCCTATCTCCTGATCGGATGGGAACTGGTCGAGCAATTCCGGTAACATCGGCGCATCGCCGATATGACTTCCGTTTGCAGGCTCTCGCGAATCAGTGGCGTTCGCCTGCTCATCTTCGATGGCTCGTATCTCTGGCGTTTGCGGATGAATGCCTTCATTGTCATCACCGCCTGAAGGGTGTTTGAACGGCCGTTACAGGCCGGCATTTCTTCCTGTCACCAGCGTTCGGAGCAAACTGCCGGCAGCACGCATGATTTCGGTGACAGCATCTGCGCGGTCGGCCTCGGGGTTCCAGTTGGCGATAAGGCAGTAGCTACAGGCATTCTCGCCCACGAAGAGGCCCGCATCCGCGCGCACGCCGCTATCTGAACCCGTCTTGTTATAAAAGCTTTCAGCCCCATAAGCGGAGCCATGTATCAGGGGATCGAGGTTCAGCGCGGAGGCAATCATGGAATGGTCGGTGCCCGTTCCAAGCCAGTACTCCACCTGTGCATCCACATCCCTGGAAACCAGATTCCGGCGGTGCATGCGTGCGAACAGATCGGTCCAGTCCGATGCTCGTCCCTCGCTGACGGTCGGCGGGTGCGCAGGCCCCCGATCGTCCCTGATATAGTCTGCCAGCAGACTTTCGGAATATCCCAGCACATTGCTCCGGGCCCGCACAGCGTCGAGGCCGACGCGATGCAACAGTGCATTGGTCGCCCAGTTGTCACTGACAGCCGCCACGAGGGTGGCAGCATCGGCAAGAGGAAGGATATCGGTTTTCAGATACCGCCAAAGGCCCGAATCCTGCACTTTTGGAACGTCGCGGCGGTCTATGGGCTCATCAGCTGTAAGCGTCCCCTCACTCAGCCGCGCCGCCACTTCAATAAGCAGGAATACTTTTGCCAGGCTCGCTGTTTTCAATACCCGCGTCGCACCCAGTGAAAAGGCGGTTGTGTTGGTTGGAATGTCGCGAAGCTCGATACTCCAACGGATATCCGGAGTGCGTGCGATCAGACTTTCCAGGCAAGAGCTTTTATTCAATTTTCATCCATTTGTTTGTCATGATTATGGCGGGTCTCGTGGAGGGCGTAAACGTATTTATCACCATTGTCCGGTTGATGGCATTCCGTCAGAGAGGAATGCTTTCGCATTGACCGTCGCCTTTCTGTGGCGCTTTTCGAGCGTGACCGGTAAGCCGGTTTTATGTGCTGTTTCGGACAGGATGCGGCACAAATCCTGTCGGGTCCTGTCGCCGGGCTGGAAAGTGTAAGATTCCCGCTTGTTCCGAAATCACCCGGCCGCCCATGACGGATTTACCCTGGCACAAAGGATGAAATGATCGCCCGTGATGTTCAGTTGCTGCTTGTCCTGATATGATCTTCCGTTACGTCTGCAATTCGGTTCAGGATTAAAATAATGTCCCTTCAGAGATCGCCCCTTTCAAAGGATTTGAAGCGCCGCTTGGACACCGTGCTCAGGGACATTGAAGCGGAATTAAGGGAAAGCACTGAGCGTGGCGAGGTTGCGAACTACATTCCGCCGCTGGCGAGTATCGATCCCGCTAAATTCGGTATCGCGGTTGTCCTGCCTGACGATACGACGTTGCTGGCGGGAGATGCCGATGAAAAATTCTCGGTTCAAAGTATTTCCAAGGTTTTTGCCTTAACTCTGGTTCTTGGCAACAGGGGTGACAGCATCTGGCAGCGTGTTGGTCGCGAACCTTCGGGCGATCCTTTCAACTCCAGCGTCCTGCTTGAACTGGAAAAGGGTATCCCGCGTAATCCATTTATCAATGCCGGGGCGATCGTCGTCGCGGATATTCTGCTTGGTGCTTATCAGCCCCGGGAGACAATCGGTGAGTTTTTGCGGTTCATGCGGTTTGTCACCGCCGATGATGATATCTATATTGATCATCACGTTGCTCAGGCTGAAAATGATTCCGGCTTCAACAACGCAGCTTTAGCCAATCTGCTGAAAGCCAATGGTAATCTTGACGGTGCGCCCGCGCATGTCCTTGGCGTCTATCACCACTACTGCGCACTTGCCATGTCTTGCCGGCAGCTTGCGCGCTCCGGGCTGTTTCTCACCTCATCCGGACGCAACCCGATTACCGATACGCGCATCGTGGCCGCCCAGCGCGTGCGCCGAATAAATGCGTTGATGATGACTTGTGGTCATTATGATGGTTCGGGCGATTTTGCGTTTCGGGTCGGCATACCAGCAAAAAGCGGCGTTGGCGGCGGTATTCTGGCGATTGTACCCGGCATTGCATCAATCGCCGTCTGGTCTCCAGGGCTGAATCGACATGGTAATTCTCTTCTTGGTACGCAAGCATTGGAGATGCTGTGCCAGCAGATGAACTGGTCCGTTTTCTAAGCTTATACTGACATCTGAATAGAGTTCCGATATTCGCCAGGATCAAACACTCACATCTGGCAACCCTATCTGTCAGACGGGGCGATCCACCCGGCTTTGGCAGGATTTGAGCAGGGCGTGGCAATAGTGAACATGTATTTACATCATAAAAAGCCCCGCGCAGGGAGGAGGGAGCGCGGGGCTTCTTATTGCGCCCGCAGGGAGGAGGAGGGCGGGCATAGGCTTCCTGTTGAACTTCGGCCTGTGTTGATAGTTACCTCTTTTCTTCGCGGCACCAATCTTTGGCGTGGAAAATCTGTGGCAAAAGCATCGGATGCTGCTTATTCCAGCAGGTCTCATGCTGCGATGCAGAAACACCGGGCATGAAGAAGCCCGCATCAGGGAACCGGGTTTTCCCGGAAGAGATTTCGGAACGCCGATCATGAAGGTGCTTTTCTGGCTGCTCTGCGAAACCGGAGATATATGAGTCCGGGTCCTTCGGCCGTGAAGACTGCCAAAACCGTCCCCTATCTGGCGCGCGAACGTGATATCCGAGTTGAAAAAAAATAATGACCACGCCTCCGGACGAATCGGCATGCATGCTGAGGACTGAGCGCGACGATCATGATAGGTTATGAATTCATATCCCATAGGGTGCTCCGCATATTGCGGTCCCGAAAACATAACAATCTATTTCAGATGGATGCATGTTCCGGAAAAACGTTCCACAATCACCTGCCCGCGCCGGTTTCTGGCCTGTTAAATTCGCGCCATGCCTGTAAGACAATCGCGCATATCTGCGAGAGAGGTATTTCATGTTGAACCGTCGCGCCTTCTCGGCTGCCCTTTTATCCACGGTTGCCGCCCCCGCCGCGATCCGGGCGCAGGCCCAGACCATAAGTGACTTCCGTTCACAGGCCATGGGACTGTCCCAGCTTCACGCGATCATGGTGCAGCGCGGTAACGATATCCTCGTTGCCGAAGCTCCGCGTGGCCCCGGTCTCGACCGTGCCGCGAATATCAAATCCTGTTCGAAAAGCATTGTGGCGTTGCTGACCGGTGCTGCAATTTCACAAGGGGCCATTGCCGGGGTCAACGCGACGTTGGGATCAGTCGCGCCCGGCATCATCCCGCAGGACGCAACGGCCGGCGTCGCGGATCTGACGATCGAGGATCTGGTTACGCTGCGCGCCGGCCTTGAAGGTACTTCGGGCGGCAATTATGGAAGCTGGGTAAATTCGGGCGATTGGGTCGCGTTCGCTCTGCGCAGGCCGATGATCGCCCGGCCCGGCCAGCGCATGATCTATTCGACCGGCAGCACGCATGTTCTTGGTGCCGCGCTCGCGACGGCGACCGGTGAAAGTCTGCTTGAACAGGCGCGGACCGTTCTTGGCGGGCCGCTTGGGATTGAGATCCCGGCCTGGACGCGCGATCCGCAAGGCTTCTACATGGGCGGTAACGAAATGGCACTGACACCGCGCGCCATGTTGCGGATTGCCGTTCTCATGCGCGACAGCGGACGGTTCGAGGGTCGGCAGGTCATTCCGTCCGATTGGATGCGGGCCTCGGTCCAGCCCCGTACGCGCTCACCCTATTCGGGCCTCAGCTATGGCTATGGATGGTTCCTCAGTGACAGTGGTTTCGTGATCGCCCGTGGTTATGGCGGACAGATAATCGCTGCCCATCCTGAACATGCGCTGGCGGTCGCCATCACGTCGGACCCAAATGTCCCGGCGAGATCGGATGGACATTTCGGACAATTGATGGATTTGCTTGAGGGTGCTGCGCTTGCTTTGACCTGAAGTGACGCGCATGTCGGGTTGGTTCGTCGTGATCCTGCGCCGCATGCAGGACGGCGGCATGACATTCCGGCGGGGGTCGCGTTCGCGAATGGACCTGCAACCCGTTGCATGCCTGATCGCAGGCCGACCCGGTGGGGGAGGATCAATTGGTCACCGGTCAATGTTCAGGAGAGCCCATACCCCTTACTTGCCGACCAGCAGACTCGGGGTGACCGCGAAATGCTTGCGGAACGCCGTGGTGAAATTCGCCGGATGAGAGTAACCGGCGATCATTGCCGCCTCACTGATACCGAACTCGCCACGCATCAGCCCATCTCTGGCGCGCTCAAGCCGAATGCGGCGGACATATTCGAAAACGCCGCAACCTTCATCCTGACGGAACAGCGATTGGAGGCCGCTGACACTGATGGCGGCCTCTTTCGCGATACGGGCGACGGAGATGTCATTGCAGGCTTCCACCGCAATGAACTCTTTGGCCCGCCGCAGTGCCGCAGCCCTTCTTTTAGATGATCCGTTCAGTCCTTCGGTGATCGATGCCTCGCGCTTTGTCGCACAGCATATGGACTCCGCTACGATCTGAATTGTCAGGGCCTCGGTATATAATCTTTGAAGCGGTGTCTTGTCGATGGATGCAGCCATCACGGCACGAACAAGTTCCAGCAATTGCTGCGGCACAAGCCAGCGGTGATCGATCAGGTTCTCGGCGAACAGGGTCTGTGTCGCGCCTTTGTCCCGAGCGGTATCATGACCGTGGATTTCCAGCCATTCCCGCGACGCGTCAATGACCAGGTGAGTGACTTTCTGCCGGGAAAGGGTGCGGCGTGAGAATGTCTCGGCGCGCGCATTCATCATCGTCACCGCGTGGATAGGTTGACTGTCCAAAGCCTGAAACCCAAATCGGCGGTCGCCAATGCAGGTGTCCACCGTACCATTCAGAAAGAAGATGCAGGACAACCCTTCTTCGATCGACGAGTGAACGTCGAACGCCCGTTCTTCGATGAAATCGCCGCCATGCAGGGTCAGTCCGTTTCCCAGTTTTCTTTTCAGGAACCGGCCCGACATCAGTGCCGTGTCGTCGTCGACATCCGATGGGATATCCAGACGGATCTCACGGCTGGCGCAAAGATCCGAAACGGTTACCTGCTCGGCAGGAGCCGATAGGCTGTTCACTGATCCGTGCTCGTACATTCGCCCTGCCTAATCTTCAGTATTTGTTGTTCCGCATAACTCTTTTGCATATGCGCAAAACCCTTTGGCTTGGCGGAAGATTAACAGGCGGCTACAGACTAGGCAATCTTGACTGTTCCTATCAGATTAATCACGGAGCCAGCGATGCGTAACGGAAATTGCAGGTCAGTTTGCAGACGCGTCTTGCAAAATGGCGTGGCCATCCTGTCAACCACAGTATCGATGGCAAGTTTTGCCGCCGCGCAGGAGGTGCGCGATGCCGATGCCGACGGGCAGCCCACAATTCTGGACGAAATAACGCTGAACGCGCAAAATGACGCGACCGGTGGCGACATGCTGATACCGCAAGACAGCCGTTCAGCAACCAAGTCGGATATCCCGCTGACACGGACCCCTCAGACCGTGAACGTGGTGCCACGCGCACAGTTCGAAGCCCAGTCCGCCGATCTGATCACGGAAGCGCTGCGCTATACGCCCGGCGTTATGGCCGAATCCAATGGCTACGACATCCGCTATGACTGGCTGTGGATCCGCGGCTTCGACGCTTATGGCTATACATGGCAGGATGGTCTTCTCCTTCCCGGCGAACCGGCGAATTATGCCACTCCGGCGATTGATCCATTCACGCTGGAGCGTGTAGAGGTGATCAAGGGGCCGGCTTCGGCGCTTTACGGGCAGAATATGCCGGGCGGCATGATCAATCTGGTCAGCAAGCGCCCTCGGTCCGAGGCCAGCCGCGAGGTATTTGCCAAGACCAGCAGTCTGGGCGGCTATCAGATCGGCGGGGATTTTACCGGGCCGCTCAACCGTGACGGTTCGCTAAGCTATCGCCTGATCGGCACTGCCAAGAATATGGGCAGCCAGATTGACCGGGAACGTAATCGCAAGCTGACCTTCGCGCCCAGCCTGACATGGGAGCCGGATGACAGCACCCGCCTGACCGCATTCGCCTATTATCAGAAGGATGAGGATACATTCAGCCCGCGCTTCTATCCGGCACATGGGACATTGCTGCCGAACCCCGCCGGAGAAATCCCCCGTGACCTGTATCTGGGCGATCCGGCGGCGGATGAATTCAACCGCGAATATGCTGCGATCGGGTATGAGCTGGAACATGACCTGACTGCCAACTGGACGCTGCGTCAGAACCTGCGTTATGCGCGTTCCAGACAGGACATGTTCCTTGTGCTGGTCAACCCCGCCTTTTCATGGCCCGGCTGGCCGGGAACCCCGGGACCGGTGATGAACCGCGTCACCGCGGCCTCAGACGACGAATTGCGCAGCCTGGCAATGGATCTCAGCGTCGAGGGCAGGTTCGCAACCGGTTCTGTCGATCATACGGCACTGATCGGTGTGGATTACAGTTGGGTCCGGTCATCGACCAATTTCGGCAACTCGGCCATGGATGTCCCTGTTCCGGGACTGGACTTCACCGATCCGGAATATGGCGGTTTTTCGGTGGATCGTCCGCCCTTTACCCGCTCGGCCGTGCAGAACCGGCGTCAGCTTGGGATCTATGTTCAGGATCAGTTAAGCTGGGGTTCGTGGATTGCGACCGCTGCGCTGCGCTATGACAGATCTGAAATCGATACATTCGATCGTATCGCGGGCGCGCGCCAGCCCGACAATAATGACGACGCCGTTACGGGGCGTCTTGGGATTAGTTACCAGTTTGCGAATGGAATATCACCCTATGCCGCCTATTCCAGCTCGTTCGTTCCGCAATTGGGCGTCGGAGACGACGGCAAGCCCTTCGAGGCAAGCAAAACCGAAATGTACGAGATCGGTTTGAAATATACGCCGCCGGGCACCAGCAACATGTTCACCGCGTCACTATTCCAACTGACCGAGGACAACACCCTGATCCCCAACCCGCTGGATGGCTGGGCGACGATACAGGGCGGAGAACAGCGCGTGCGCGGGCTTGAGCTCGAGGCGAAATTCGCCATGACGCCCCGTCTGGACGTGATCGCGGGCTATGCCTATTCCGACTCGGAAGTGCTCAGTTCGGTTTACGAAAGCGCTGTTGGCAACGAGGTTCTGCGCCTGCCGCGTCATCAGGCATCGCTGTGGATGCAATACAAGGATGCGGGCCTGCCCGGTCTGGATATCAGTGCGGGAATCCGTGGCGTCTCGGATTATCAGTCCAGCCCGCAGCATATCGAGGAATTGCGCATCCCCGGCTATGGGCTGGTTGATCTGGGTGTCACCTATGATCTGGCCGAATCTCCGTGGAAGGTGGAAGGGGCGACGGTACAGCTGCATGCCAGCAACATCTTTGACAGACGCTTCGTCGCGCAGTGCCTTAACCTGACAGGCGGAAGCTGCAATTATGGCGAAGGCCGCACGATCGAGGCAAAAATCGGTTACAAATGGTAATACGCACCCAAAAGAAAGGCGCAGGGCGCGTGCGCGGCATCACCTTCATCATGGCATTCGCGTTCATGCTGTCATGCGGGACAATAGCGCGTGCCGAAATCACGCTGACCGATGCCACGGGGCGCGAGGTGGTGCTGGATCAGCCCGCCCGTCAGATCGGTATCAATGAGGCCGATCTGATCCTGTCGCTGATGCTGCTGAGCGACGATCCCGTCGCGCCGATTGCCGTATGGGGCAGCGCGCAGCGGCTGGATCCCGGTATCAAGGCGGCCTTGCAGGCGAAATTTCCGCAGATCGACCGGATCCCCGAGGCAGGGTCGGCCACGCCGTCGGACTTCTCGGTCGAAGGTGTCGTCGCGCAGGCCCCGGATCTCTATGTCATCCGCATTTTCGATCCCATGTGGGAACCTGTTCGCAAGCGTCTGGAGGCCGCGGGAATTCCGGTGATCTATCTGGACAGCCCGGATCTGCCGGTGACGGCGCCCGAGGATCGCGTAACCTTTTCGCTGAAGCTTCTGGGCGACGCCATCGGTCAAGGGCAGCGCGCGCAGGAATATGAGGAATTCATCGCGCCGCGCTATGCGCGGGTCGCCCGGCTTGTCGCCGATGCCCCGGCCCGCCCGCCGGTGCTGGTCGACGGTCATGCGACACCGGATTGCTGCTGGGTGCCGGGTGCGGGAAATCGGCTGGGCGATCTCGTGGATTTCGCAGGCGGGCAGATCGTCGGTTCGGAACTGGTTTCGGATTATGCTGGCAAGATCGCGGCCGAACATATTCTTGCCGCCGATCCGCAGGTTCTGATCGCGACTGGTGGTCCGCATCTTGCGGCATCGCATGGGCTGGTGCTGGGCGTGGGGCGCGATGACGCTTCGGCGCAAGCCTCGCTCGATTCGGTGCTGGCGACCGGTATTCGCCCGGAATTATCAGCCGTGCGAGAGGGTCGTGCGCATGGCATCCTGCACCTTCTGACGATCTCTCCCTTCGAGGTTCTGGCCGTCGAGGCCTTTGCCCGCTGGATTCATCCCGAAGCGGCAGGCGATATCGATCCCGCCGAAACATTGGCAGAGATGAACCGGCGCTTCCTGCCGGTGCCGCTGGAAGGCACATTCTGGATCGATCAGCAGGCGGCGCCGTGACATCCGTTGCCGAACAGATCGCCGTTTACAGAAGCAGTCAGAGACGGCGCAGGTTGTTCGTCGCATTATTGGCAGCGGGCTGCCTGCTGTCTTTGCTTGCCTCTCTCATCATAGGACCATCGGGAGTATCGCCGGGACAGATTATCGCCGCAATGTTCGGTCAGGGTGATCGGACTACCGGCGTGATCCTGTGGCAACTTCGGCTGCCGATGGCCCTGCTGGCCCTGTTGGCCGGGGCAGGACTGGGCCTGGCCGGAGCCGAGATGCAGACCGTTCTGGATAACCCATTGGCCGAACCCTACACGCTGGGCGTGTCGTCGTCAGCCGCATTGGGCGCGGCGCTTGCCATTGTGCTGGGTATCTCGGTTCCCGGTTTCGGGCTGTGGGGCGTGCCGTTGAACGCATTTCTTTTTGCCTTCGGAGCGCTTTCCCTCGTGCAATTGCTGATCCGGCTGCGTGGCGCGGGCACCGATATGCTGGTCCTGTTCGGGGTGGGGGTCGGACTGACGGCCTCGGCCCTGTTGTCGCTGATCCAATATGTCGCCAGCGCAGATACGCTGCAATCGCTGGTGTTCTGGATGATGGGCAGTCTGACTCGGGCGGATCTGCCGTCGCTGGCCGTTCTGGCTGCGGTTCAACTGGTTGTCATTCCCTGGTCGCTGATGTCGGCGAGGGATCTGATGGCCCTGCGATTGGGTGAGGATCGCGCCCACGCCATGGGTATCGCGGTCGATCGCCTGCGGCTTTTCTCGTTGATCCGCATCAGTCTGCTGGCAGGAACAGCGGTGGCCTTTGTTGGCATTATCGGATTCATCGGTCTGATCGCGCCCCATATCGCGCGGCTTTGCGTGGGTGAGAACCATCGCCTGCTCTTGCCCGCAAGCTGTCTGACAGGCGCGCTTATCCTGTCGCTTGCAGGTATCGCCAGCACTGTGATCGTGCCGGGAGTGATCATCCCGGTCGGAATCGTGACGGCACTGGTCGGGCTGCCGGTTTTCTTTGCAGTCATCCTGCGCCGGGGGCGTATATGACAGCGGATTTGCAGATCAACGGGATAAGCTGCGGCTACCGCAACCGGGCGGTGATCCGAGATATCACGCTGCCATTGTTGGAGCCGGGGGCCATCGTGGCGTTGATCGGCCCGAACGGGGCGGGTAAATCAACGCTGCTGCGGGGGCTTGCCGGATTGCTGCCTGTTACCGGATCGGTGACGTTGGACGGGCAGGAGCTGGTGCATCTGCCCGCGCCACGCCGTGCCGATCTGGTCGGGTTCATGCCTCAGAGCGTGATCGGGCGGGTCGGGCTCAGCGTCTTGGAATGCGTCATGACTGCGCTGCCGCGTCATTCGCCCGATGGCATGGAGGCTGATGTGGCGGCGCTTGCCGTCCTCGCGCGGCTTGGTGCCGACGATCTGGCTAATCGCGCGGTCGGTCAATTGTCGGGAGGCCAACGGCAGGCTGTCGGGCTGGCCGTCGCGATCGCGCGTGATCCAAAGCTGCTGTTGCTGGACGAGCCGACAAGCGCGCTGGATCTCGCCCGCCGCCACATGATCATGCAGCATGTCCGCGATCTGACACATGACGGCCGCATCGCCATCGTCGTGCTGCACGATCTGGCATATGCCGCACAATGGGCCGACCGGATCGCCGTCCTCCACGAGGGCCGGCTATTCGCCTTCGGGACGCCGGACGAAGTATTGACCCCAGACATGCTGCGCCAGGTCTATCGGATCGAGGCACGGGTCGAGCGTTGCTCGGCCGGGCGTTTGCAGATCATGACCGACGGTGCCGCCACACTCACCCAACAGGAAGCCAGAAGATGAGCCACTTGCTGACCGCGCGGGCAGATATCACAGTCAATGAACCCTCAGCTATGCTGAAACGGCTCTGCGAACATATCGCCGAGCACGGGGCAATTTATAGTCGCATGGAATCCCGTCATGACCTGCGTTTTCCCTTCGGCACGGCCCTCCTGCATGAAAATGCCAATCATGTGCGGGTCGAGGTCGCGGGCGGAACCTTTCCGGCATTGTTTGATCTGCGCAGCATCATCGCGGGGCATATGCAGGAATTTGCGGCACAGCCGTTGACCATTCATTGGACAGGTGACGGTGCCAGAATGACACGACCTCCCAATTACCGGATGCTCCGCGTTGTGGAAACGCAGGATCTGACTCCGCGTATGCGCCGCATCTGCTTCGCGTCCGATGATCTCTCGCTTTTCGCAGGGCTGGACAATATCCATGTCCGGCTTGTCTTTGCTCCTGATGGACAGGGGCTGGCCGAACCTCGGATCAGCCCGGACGGCTTGGAGAGTTGGCCGGACGGCCCCGACAAGCCGGAGTTCCGCCGCTATACCATCCGCGACATCGACGTGGCCGCCGGCGTGCTGGATATCGATTTCGTGCTTCACGCCGAGGCTACGGGACCGGGCAGCCGCTTCGCGGAAACCGCTCGCGCAGGCGATCGTATCGGGATGATCGGGCCGGGTGGCGGCAGCCTGCCGCTGGATCGCGACTGGTATCTGCTCGCAGGGGACGAAACGGCCTTGCCGGCCATCGCGCGCTTTCTGGAACTGTTGCCCGATGCGGCGCGAGGGCATGTGATCATCGAGATCGCGAATGAGGCAGAGCGGCAGCCCCTGGCGCATCGCCGCAACATGAAGGTTGACTGGATCCTGCGCACCGACGGTTTTGTACCGGCGTTGCAATGCCATGCTCCACCTGAAGACGCGCAATCCCCATTCATCTGGGTCGGGTGCGAAGACAGCGCCTTCCGCGAATTGCGCAGATATGTCCGAAATGACCTGGCGCTGAAGAAGGGCTATCACAGTATCGTCGCCTATTGGCGTGAAGGCCATGCGGCGGATTAACCTGACGGTACCATCACGGGAGGCTGATCAGTGCGGACATATGCGATGAATCATTACGATCAGCCTTATCCGAGTGGTCAGGCGGAATAGGCGATGCGGCGGCATCATCCGCGCTGCCATCATCCGCGCCACTATCCTTATCTTCCGGAGCTGAAAGTTGCAGCGATAGACCCGAGCCCGGTCATGCACTGACAATTAAATCGGACCAATCAGATGGGGCGGGGCAAGGCATCGCCATCCGAGATGACCGCAGCCGGAAGATCCTCCTGTCGGCCATATTCTTGCGGCAACCGGTATATATTGGCTATGAATCCTGAGCCTAATCCGGCGCCGCCGTTCTCGGTCATGGCGACCGGACGGCATCAATGGGTCCTGATATTTCTATCAGCTTTTCCTCCCAGATGTATCTTTCAGGGACATCGGCAACCATCAATCCGAACTTGCTATCAAGCCAATCCGGTACTGCCTCCTTGATACTGGCGCCAGAAAATCCGTCGCCGGCCCGCTCGATTATATTCCCATCCTGCAAAAGCAGTTTTAGCTTGAAGCCCCATCCTTTCTTCTCGCCATTTCCGCGAATATCGATTGTTTCGGAACATTTCCGAATATGCGGATCATGCAAAAGATCTTCGGTGACCGATCGTGGATCGTCCAAATCCACATGTAGCGCCGCCGCCGTCATGAAGGGCACGCTGTATTGTGCCGACATGATGTCTTCGGGTTGCGGAATATTGTGGTGAGACAAGACCTTATCGCTCATCTCCAGTGAAATTCCGGTAATACCCTGCGGCTTGAGACGGTGTTGCGCTGCAATCTCGCGAAGTGCTTCGGCTGGTCCATGTACGGTGATATGGGCAGCATAGCGCTTGAAGCAGGTTTGCCGGATTTCCCATTTCTCGCCCAGATCACGCGTCAGAAGAGAAGGGTCCGAATGATCGCAATAGGCGTCCAGCAACCCGAAACGGCCTTCCAGAACGGTCAACGGGCCCTCGAATCTGCGTCGGGACAGTGCGGCGGCGGTCATGCCGGCTTGATCCCAAGTAACGAGAAGGACAGCAGGACCGGTAAATCCGACGAGGTTGGCCCAGATGCGCCGTAGATCGGCGGGTTCTCGATGAGTTGCCGGACATTCTCGACGGAATCGTCGGAGGTCGCCGCATCGGTGCTTGCATAGACCAGCAGTCCGAACGGAGACGCGAGGAAGGGGCGGAAGCTTGGCAGGTCATATTCGACCGCCGGGTCTTTCAGCAGATACCGGAAAAAGGTTCCCGTGGCGATTGCGGCGATATCCAGCCCATCCGGATTGGCCCGGGCGGCAAATTGGTTGATACCCCGGACCGAACCACCTCCGTCGATATTCTCGACAATGATGGTCGGCTGGCCGGGAAGGTGCTTTTCCAGGCCGATCGCGAATAACCGGCCATGAATGGTCGAACCGCTCCCCTCCTGATAGGGGATGATCATATTGACCCGCTCGCCAGAGAAGTCGGTTTGCGCCTGGGCAGGCGCGGCAAGCCCGAGGCCAAACCCGGTCACCGCAACAAGCATGCTGCGCCACGCGTTGCGTGAAACCGCAGGCCAAAAATTCGTCAATGTCATGTTCATCTTATCCTCCCTTCATTGATTGCGCCGCGGCGCATGGGTCGTGCTTTCACGCAGCGGAAGACGCGCCCCTCGCGCATGCGAAATCGGCTGCGTTGCGGCCAGCCTGACGACCGAAGGTTGCTCCGCTCATCAGTCCGGTGCCGCTTGCATAATTGTGAAAGAACAGCCCGCCGGCGATCTCGCCTGCCCCATAGAGCCCTTCGATCGGCGATCCATAGATTGACTGCACCTGCGACGAGGTGTCGATCCGGCCAGTTCGGTGCTTGCGATCTCACCCGGCGGATTTTCCGAAATGGCCGCTACCGCGACAACGCTGCATCCGAATGTCGCGCTGGTCACCGTCTTTCATGTCGTCCGCGCTTTCATCATCAACGGCTTTTCGGCGGTGTTCTGGAGGAAATTCGGAACCTGAAATGGTTGCGGACTCCGTTGCACGGATCGCGCCGATCTCCGCAAGAGCGTAAGATAGCCTGGGCCGGGAGCGCAAATAATATACTGATTACTTGTCTCCTGTCTGACGAGCGGGTTTGCGGCACAGAGACATGGCAAAGCAGCGAACCTGATAAGACGGTCGTTTATCCGCCGGAACTGCGGGCTGTGCAGGAAAATGGATAGATCACAATCTTATGGTATGTTACCTGATGAGGCGCAAACCGTTCGAAGGATGCTGTCAGAGAGAGACCATCATTTTCAATACACAACCTTATTAACGATTATCACCCAGAAGAAGCGCAACATCTGCGCGAAATGATCTCGGATTTTAATTCAGTAAATCATTGCGTTGTCAGAAAAGCTATTCAGGGGGGGCGAAATTTGTCTAGCCCAGAAAGTACATGTTGCGCGTTTCGTCATCCGAAAAATTCGACCGAACCAAGCCTGTCAGAGGCGCGTGCGAGATATGAAGAACTGAAGCGAAAGGCACCTCGTCAGGCAAGCGAATTTGCGCTGGCCATGGCGCCGGTATTTGCATCGCGACAGTTCTTTTACAGAAGACTCCTGTCAAAGGATACGGATCTGGACATCCGGCGACAGGCGGCCGCTTCGGCATTGGAAATGGCAAAGAGCGGGGCCAAAGTAGATTACAAGATACTGGTCAGGTCGGCGAAAATACTCGCCGAGCTGTCTGGCGAAGGGACCGGGCAGCGGCTGTTGGACTATCCTGATCGTATCGGTCCGGAAGGAAGCAAGATCGCGCTTCTGGCGGCATTCCATCAAGCAAAACTCGAGCGGCGGTGGGATGATGCCTACAGGATGCTTGCGCAATATGTGAAAGATCATCCGAAGGACGCAAAACGAAGACGCGAACTCGGGTTACTGGCCTATCGCAGTGGATCATGGGGAGAGCGTGCTTCCGCCATTCTCGAACTGAACGATTTTCCCCATGATAAAAAGGCCAAAGAGGCATTCGCGGCTGTCAGTTCCTTTTTTAAGACCTGCTCTGTTTCTTTTGCATCGCCTGCGGATGCCGGACGCCGCACAAATCTGCAAAGCCCGGCATCCGTGTTCCGACATGTTCTGACCTCCTGTCCGCCGGCGCAGGCCGGAAACCGGGAAGGTATTGTCATGATTGCCCCGTCGCTTGCAGGTGGAGGGGCGGAAAGGGTCGCCGCAACGATCTGCGGCGATCTTTCAGCCAGGGGCAAGCCCGTGGAAATGGCGATCTATGATGTGGACGGCAAATCGGGCCGTGATCCCTTGTTCTATTTGCCAATGACGGGCCTTGATCGGGAAGATATCCGCGTGCTGGATCTGACCGCGCCCTTGCGGGAGCCTTTTTGCTGGCTGCCTCCGAACCTGTCCCACAAGTCGCAGGCCATCCATGATTTCCTGATGTGGCGTCGCCCACATACATTATATTTGACGCTGGATATGGCCAATCTGGCTGGCGGCTTTGCGGGGTTGCTTGCGGGAGTTCCGAACATCATTCTGCATTGTCATAACCAACGGCCTTCGGATGTATATGCGGGCCTGGGAATGGAGGGATGGGCTGCCGCCTATCAGACATTGCTTGAACGAGACGAAATTCGCATGATTGCGGTCAGCCAGACCGTCGCCGAAGATTACGCCGACTGGGCTGACATCCGGTCTGACCGGATCGAGATTGTTCGGAATGGACTTGATTTACAGCAGCTCATACGGCCGGATAAACTGTTTCTCAAGACGTTCAGATCCGAACTGGGCATCCCCCGAACATCATTGATCGTAGGAACGGCCTTTCGCTTCGAAGAGGTCAAGCGTCCTGACATTTGGCTTCGAATGGCCGGGCGCGTCGTCAAGAAACGACCGGATGTCCATTTCGTTCTTTTCGGGGAAGGGGCGCTTCTTGAAAGGGAGCAGTTACGGTGCCGGGATTTCGGGATTGAGAAACAGGTCCATTTCGCGGGGCATGTGAACGATCTTTATCATCGGTTGCCTCTTCTGGACGTCTTTGTTCTGTCATCCCGGTCAGAGGGTCTTCCAAATGTCCTGCTGGAAGCGCAGGCGGGAGGCGCGATCCCGGTTACTTTCGATGTGGGGGGCTGCCGGGAAGCGATGAGCGATGGCGTGACGGGGCTTTTGGTTCGCGAGCAGTCGGACGAGGCCCTGGCCCACGCCGTTCTGAAAGCGTTGAACGATGCGGAATGGCGCCATGCGGCGAAGAAGGCAGGCAGGAAGTTTGTTCGCAGTCACTTCTCGGTCAATCGCATGCTTTCCGCCTTCAACAGGTTTATGAGTGCTGCCGAATCCGGCGTTAACCGGCCTATCCAATCACTTGGCGGGCATAGGACAGAATAAGGAAAAAACATTGGAACGTCTTAACCTCGCGCTTCCTTACAGCCCGACCGAATTCGCTATCCACAGTCTGCGCTATCTTCCACTGCGCGGGATCGTGGCGGGCAAGCGTGTTCTTGATATCGCCTGCGGCGAGGGTCTGGGGACGTCGCTGATCAGCAGATGGGGGGCGGCTCATGTGGTCGGCGTCGACGTTGCCGGAACCGCGATTTCCGTCGCCAAGGCGCGTTTGGCGGAAAAAGAAAAGGCGAATGTCGAATTCATCCGTGATGATGCGATCAGCTATCTCGAAAGGACAACAGAGGATTTCGACATCATCATCAGTGCGGAAACCGTAGAACATCTGGAAAATCCCCGCCGCTTTCTGGAACTCTGCAGATCGCGCCTGACAGCGGATGGCAGTTTCGTGGTTACATGCCCCAATGACCACTACTATTATGGTGGCGGGCAGACGATGAACAGATATCATCTTGCCAGCTATCGGTTTGAAGATTTCAAGGCGTTGGCGGAGGACGTTCTGGGGGCCGGAGAATGGGCGCTTGGGGCGCCACTTAACGGTTTCGGGCTGTTTCCGCTATCGATCACCGAATTGGATGCCGGTGATTACCGGGATGCATTGATGCGGCGGCGGGGGCTGGGCGGGGAAACCGTTCCTGTGCCGGATGTGATGCAGAATGGCCTGACGCCAGGCAATTCTCTGTTCTATCTGGGAGCTTGGGGATCTTTGTCGCTTCGCCGGGCATTTGGTGTCGCCATTCCCCGTGGATCAAACCACCGGCTGGGCGATTTGCGCAGTGTATCGGAAGATATCGCCCAAGGTGCCGTTCGCCGCATGGCTCTGGTGCATGACGGCGAGATCACTGCAGACGAAGTCACGGCGCTTCGTGATCTGCTGAGAGGAAAATATACCGTCGAGGCCTTCGCATGGACCGGCGACACGAGGGCGCTGGGGATGGCGCTTCTGAATGGCCCGATATTCGACAATATTCACTTCGAAACCCCGGCGGCTTTCGAGGCCGTGGCAGAATGGATGACCGTGTCGGCTCCGACGTCCGAGTTTCTGGACCGGTATGGCGCGCGCTGGTCTGCGGCGACCCTGACCGTGCGCCCGGATATACAATATCCGTCCGACCACAATCTGGCTTTTGCCGATGGGGCGTTTGGACGGGCCGCAGCGATACGCAAAGCGCGGACGGCTACCGGGGAGCGCGCGGTGCTTTGGTGTGCGGAAGCATCAGGTGCCGGAAACCCGGATGCTGCAGCACCGGTCACTGCGCATCGCATTGCAGTGGTCATGCCCGCCCACGCAGAACGTGAATCCGTGCATGCGCTGATTGCCGCCGCCCAGACGAAAGCCGGATTGACGGGACTGACCATCATATCCATCAATGCCGGTGCACCGCCGCAGAAGATCATGTCCAGTCTGGCGGAAGCAGATGCATTGCTGTGCCTTGACGGGACAGGGACTGCGCGCCGCGCCGCAGAGCAGGCTATTCGCCATGGGCTTGCAGTCATCGTGCCGTCTACGCATCCGCTGGCATCTATACTGGGAGATGCCCAGAAGCCGCTGGTGATGGTACAGCCGGATGTGATCGCTTTGGATCAGGCGCTTCAGATAATCTATCTGGATCCTCGGGTCAGAAGCCGCATCCGGGCCGAGAATCTGGCGCTGGCCGAGCATATGACCACGAATGCGCGAGGCGTTTTCTGGACCCGCGCGCTTGCGCAGGCGCAACTGTCATGCAATCGATACGGCGCTCCCTTGCGGGCGGCGGTGCTGAAGGCCGCGGCGCAGGTTACCCGATCCGTTCCTCCCATCAACCTGCTTGCAATCGAGGCGGAACGCGATGCTCTGCGGGCCGAATGCGAACGTCTGCGGCGCAGGGATCATGACAACACGCAATAGTGGATTCTGTCGCATTCAGCAAAGCGCATCATTGGTATCGGGAGCTTGTCCGCGAAGCTTCGACATGCCGCACATATACGGGAAGATATCGGTTTTATTCATGACTTTAACATCGGCGATAGTCCTCTGAAAATCGGAGCAGACAGAGTTTACCAATTGATTCACGCTACAACTTGAACAATACAAAACGGGCTTTGACAGCATAAGGTGAGAAGGAACCAAAAACGTGCGTTCGGTGATATATGATGGCGACGACCTATGCATTCTTCTCTCCTCCCATGGCGCGGACAAAGGTGTCATAACCTTCGGTTCATGGCTGCGGCAGCCCCTCCAAGACCGCCCGGCCACGGCTGCCAAGGGGTTTGGCGATGGCGTCTTCGTGAACCGTGGGGTTGACGAACTGCACATCGTGCCGCGCCGGAACCACTGGTATCAAAGCGCCGAGATGGCCGAGGCCGAGCGTCTGGCGCGCTCCTTTGCGTCCTCTCGGAAGGTGGTGACATATGGTTCAAGCATGGGCGGTTACGGAGCTGCTCTCATGTCCGCACAGCTCGGCGTGCCTGCCGTGGCTCTGGCGCCCCAATTCTCGCTCGATGCCGGGATCGTTCCATGGGAGACCAGATGGCGCGAAGACGTGCGGATGATCGAGAATTTCGATACAGATGCGATGACTCGCCGGGGACCGGCCAGCGGATATCTTTTCTATGATCCGTTCACGGCGCTTGATGCGAAGCAGGCCAATCTGTTTCGTGGGTGTTCCAATCTCACATTCGTGCCCTGTCCGTTTTCAGGCCATGCCACGAGTTCGTTGGTCAATCGCATCTATTCCCTAAAGCGGCTCGTTCTTGAGGTGTTGGAAGGAAGTTTCTCGATCTCGGAATTCGTCGAAGCGCGCCGCAACTCCGGGCGGGAGCAAGATGATATGTATGTGGCAATACTTTATGTTCAGTCCGTCAACAGAAAGAGGCCGGAAGTCGAAGCATGGGCCGAGACGCGTCTGAGGGATCTCGAAGGTCAGCTTGGAGCCAAAGCGCTTCGCACGCTGTTCTCGTTCGAACTGCGCCGCGGGCGCAAGGATCTGGCGGCGGGATGGGCCGAGGCGGCGTCGCGTCTCTCTCCCGCCACGGCAGGCGACTGCTTTATTGCGGCGAAGCTGGCGACCCATGCCAAGCTGTATGACAAGGCGCGCGAGATCCTCTGTCATGGCCTGTCTATCGCGCCCTCAAATGCTGCTCTCAAGCAGGAACTTGCCTCTCTCGCATGAGACGGAATGGATTCTCGATTTCGAGGAAATCACGATAAAGCGCCGGCATCATTTGATTGCGCGGCGTTGAATTGCCTAGGGGGAGCGTATGCCGGAAACCTCGCCTTGCGGCTGTCCGTCATCTTACGTTAAAGAGAGGCGACATCCGCAAGCGAGGTGAATATATGGAAGATTTTCTCAAAGAAATAAGAGAAATCGTTGGACTTCCCGAACCCGCCATTGCTCGCAATATGCCCGCCCCACTGACCTTTGATATGCCAGGGCAGGGCTTCAGCGATGGTTTCATGAAATCGGCCATCCTGTGTACGGCCCGGTCAGGAAGCTCTCTTCTTTCGGTTGCGCTGGAGGCCTATGGTTTTCAATTCCGAGAGTATCTGAACACCGGCGACTTGCTGAAGAGGGTGGTGCTGGATGCAGAGGTGACACAAACCTCGGATTTGGCGCGTCCCTTTGAACAATTTGCGACGCAAGACGGACGCATGTCGATCAAGATGCCCCCTCTTGGGCTTGTTTTCCTTTTCATGATGGGCGAGTTTCCGAAAAATCTGGATCCATGGCGCTTCGTTTATCTCCGCCGGCAAAATCTGGTTCGTCAGGCCATCTCGGGGGCTGTTGCGCGGCGCACGGGGCAGTGGACACATGTGATGGCGGCAAGATCCGAAATTTCTGATGACGATTATTCATTTGAAGAAATCCTTCGGATCCTGAACTCGGCCAACCAGGAAAACCGTATGATCGAGCGTTTTATCGGTATGCTCGGGCTCCCCGTCTATAATGTCATCTACGAAGAGTTCGTGACCAACCAGAAGGTGGTTCTTGCAGAAATCGCAGCCTTTTTTGGCTGCGATCTGAACAATTATCCCGAAGCCGCGAACCACAAGCCCTGGATCGAGCGACAATCCACCGACTTGAACAAACGATGGGAAGATCGTTTCCGCGAAGATCTGCTGAAGCGGCTTGGCAAAGAGGCGTCAATTGCCTGAAGCGATTGAAGGCGAGGATCACACCGACAATTCGGTGCTGATCTCTCGCTCGGTCGCGATTTGCATCAGTTCTTCGGCATTCTCGACCATGTCCGATAGTTTCGTCGATCCGAATTTACCGCTTGTCACCTTGAAATCGTAGGCCGGGATCCCTGCCTCCGCCAGAATTTCGGTGACGACGCTCTTCATATCTTCGACCAGTTGCTCATAAAAAAAGCTTTTGGCTCCGGCGTCTTGCGTGATCTCCGCAATGTTCTTGCGGCCCCTCTCGATATTGGCGAAGGCGGCCTTCAGGTTCAGGGGATTGATAAAGGGGCGAAACTGTACCTCGAGTCCGCTGGGAATGGACCACGATCGTGTCTCGCCCTTTTCGGCCGCCTCGTTCACCCATGCCCGTGTCCGCAGCGCCGAAACCGCCGTTGCAAGGTCGTCATGCCGGTCGAGGATAAGATAATTTGGTGAGAACCCGGCCATATAATCCCTGAATCCAGCGGCGTCCCCAACCGCATTCGTATTGACGTTAAGGAATATCCGCTCTTCATTGCTTCCGCCGATATGTTCGCGCATCCATTCCAGTTGCGCGGGCCAGACATCCGGCTGGGTGCCGCCCCCACCGATCACCTTTGTCCGGACGGCTGTAAGCGGTTCATTCCAGACCCGGCAGGCGCGGGATTTCTGGACGATACTGTTAACCAGATTGCTGCCGACGCGGCCCCACGGCATGAGAAGCACAGTGATTTGTGACATCAGGCCTTCCTATTATCTTCAAGTGAATTCCAGAGCGATGTCAGTCCATTGCGAAGGCTCGTCTCTGCTTGAAAACCAAGCTCATCATATGCCAGCTTGGGACTGCCCAGCGACATACGGATATCTCCGGCGCGCGGCTTGACATGGGTTATTTCGGTCGTGCCGCGGCCTGCGACGCTATCGATCTCTTTTGCCAGATCAAGCAACGTTTTCTCGGAGCCCGTGCAAAGATTGTAGACCGATGCTCCGCCACTATCCGCAGCTCGGTTGCGAGCGCTGACCAGTCCCCTGGCAATGTCTCCGACATAGATGAAATCGCGGCTTTGCAACCCGTCGCCAAAGACCGTATGCGGCGTGTCCGCCGCGCGGTTGGCGCAGAACTTCGAGATCACCCCGGCATAGGGCGAGCGAGGATCCTGCCGCGGACCATAGACGTTGAAGAAGCGAAGTCCCGCTGATCGCAGCCCGTGGATCTCTGCCATGGCGCGGGCCTGATGCTCGCAGCCCAGCTTGTCGGCGCCATAGGGAGAGATCGGCATGGGCAGGCTGTCTTCGCGGCATTCCGATCCGGAGCGATTACCATAGATCGCGGCGGATGAGGCATATACGACCGGTATTCCTTTTGCTGCGGCGGCACGAAACAGCCCTATCGTGCCGCCCAGATTGATTTGGTGCCCCAGATCCCAGTTGCGTATGCATTCCTGTACGATCACAAGCGCGGCAAGGTGAAAAACGCTGTCCACATCGCGCACCAGATCGGCGACCAACTCGGTGTCAAGGATGTCGCCTTCTACCAGCCGGGCTCCGGCAGGCACATTCTCGCGCGCGCCGCTGGAAAGGTTGTCGAGGATCACAACTTCCTCGCCATCGGCAAGCAGGCGATCGGCAAGGTGACTACCGATAAAGCCGGCGCCGCCGGTCACAAGCGTCTTACGTGTCATTGCAGTCCTTTTTTGTCATGCCGCCGGCTGTCCGAGCCGGCTGGCCTCCGTAAACGAGCTGATGCAGGGCGGTGACCATCCGGTCGAGAGAAAAGATCTCGCGTACGAAACCCATCCCGGCACGTTTCATCTTCAACAGGCGACGGCGGTTCGTCAGCAGCCCGGTGACTTCGGCCGCAAGAGCATCGGCGGTTTTGTCCGAGACGATAAGGCCCGTGCGCCCCGGCATCATCGTCTCGCTACAGCCGCCTACGCCAAAGGCGACCGGTACGACGCCCGCCGCCTGCGCCTCGATCAGCACGTTCGGAAAGCCCTCGGATCGCGAGGAGAGCATCAGGATATCGAACACTGGAAGACGGTGAGCGAGATCCGCAACACGGCCGGGGAAATGCACGCAATCGCCAAGACCCAATTCCTCGGCATATGCGCGGGAAGCCTCCAGAAGAGTGCCGTCGCCATAAAGGATAAAATGGGTCTTCGGCACCGCTTCGCGGATCTGGCGCGCAGCATCCAGCCAGACCAGCGGCTGCTTGACTTCCGTAAAACGCAGTGCCGCGCCAACTACAGGGCTGCGCAGGGGAATACCCAGCTCCCGTCGGATGCTGCGCGGAAGATCATCGTCTGTCGCGTCGTCGATGGTAGAAAAATCGACGCCATTATGGATCACGGTCACTCGGCAATCTGCGGGATCCGTCTTGCACCAGCCAAGGTAGTCGTCCACGGCCGCCTGTGCCACGTTGATATATTGGACATTGGGCTTGGCCAATAGCGCCCGGAATGCGCGATCCCATCCAAATGACAGGCGATCGTGGCCATGCAGGTTAGGTGGGCTCATATTATGGCAATGCAGAACGATTTCCGGCACCCCGGCCATGATTGCGGCAATTCCCCCGGCAATGATCGCCTCATCCAGGGTTATATAAAGGATACGGGGCCGAACCTGCATCAGATCGTCATAAATGGCCTGCGCCCGTTGTGCATAAAAGGGCGGCAACCAGCAGAAAGGTTCGCCGGGCTGCTGTACGGGATCGATGATATGCAATTCATCTTCGCGAAGTCCGGTCAACGGAAGATAAAACAGCGCATTGCCAGCCGCCCCGTCAGTCTTGGAAAACAGCCACAGCTGCGGGCTTTCGTCCGGTTCCATCCTGCGAAACCCCTGGAGCATCGTGGCGACAATCCGCTCCGCGCCGCCTCCGGCCAAAGATCCCGTCAGAAGCACGACTCCTTGCCGCGCGTCCATATCGGGCGGCGGTGCGTGTTCCATTGCGTATTCATAAACCGCGCCGGGCGTCTCCAGCAGTTCCTGCTGCATGATGATGTCATCGGGTGTGGCGGAAGACAGCCCTTGCGCGGCCCGGAACTGCTGAAACAAGTTCAGCATCTCATTGCTGCGGGCATTCCCTTCGATCGACGCCAGGGCCAGAATTTCATTGCAATACCGTCCCCAGCGTCCCGTCTGCATCGCGGCCGTGGCGCGCAGAACAAGGGCCGGCTTATGAGATGGGTATAGCTCGAGATGTGCTGAGGCTTCTTGTAGCGCAGTATTATGATCGCGCTCGCGCCGGGCGAGTTGAGCACGAAAGAAATGTCGCTCTGGCGACGCCTCTATCAGACTGTCGCGCAGATTGACCGCTTCGGCACGTTCCGATGAGGTCGCATCGGGCGAGGCGAGAAGGATGTCGGTAGCCGTGAAGACGGGCTGCAATTGAACGCTGCCCTCCCGCTCCGCGACATCCAGCACCAGGCGCGCCACCCGCAATTCATCCCCGGTTGTTTTGGCAAGATCCAGCGCATGTGAGGGAAAAAATGGCCGGTCCGGATGAAGCGGGATCAGCCTGCATGCCAGATCAATCGCATTTCTTTCATCTACCTGCTTGATGGCGAGCCAATGGGCTCGTGCCTTGGGAAACGGCAGCTGTTCTAAGTTAATGTTTTCGTTAGACAACATGAGGATCCCAAATGGAAGTGGACTAAAATCTCACACTCGGCATACATCTATGGGGGAAAGCTAACTAAAATAAAATCTTCGGCGACTAGGGTGGCGTAAGTACTTGCCACCGTAGTCGCCGCGTAGTGACCCTTTTATGACCGGTATCCGCGCCCCTTTCAAGCTCACGGTGCTTTCGTCTGCCCATCAAAAGGGCAGCACAAGATTGAGGCGGTTTCCCGCGTAATTGCGACAAGGCAGTATGACCGACGCGCGCGCTTCTATCGCCGCTACCGCGTCCCGTACAGCGTGATTGCCCATGCTGTCTGGCTGTCTTTCCGGTTTTCTTTGAGCTTTCGGATGGTCGCGGATCTTCTGATCGAACGCGCCATCCTCGCGTCGCAGCGCACCGGGCAGTGAAGGTATCCGCCGAAAATTTTGAGCGGAAATTCGCGCAACCGATTGGTGATCGGCCAATTGGCGCACTTTGCTCATATCCTGGGGGCAAAGCGCGAGCGGGCAGTGAGGTGCCTCAAGTCACGCGGGCGATCGCAGCGGATCGGCCAAGGTCTGTGGTATAATTTTTGATCTTGTTGGTCGCCGAGGATTCGTTCGGGAGTTTGAGTGATCTGATGATCGGCGGGCGGGCATGTAAGATGCCAGTGCAGTCTCTAATCCTTGTAATGATTCCCATTTCTGATTAAAATGAGCGACGCAGATTGCTCCGCGCCGCTCTTATTTTTAAATTTATTCTAAAATATAGCGATGAAATAGTTTCATTAAATTTCAAGTCTGCATCGAAATATTTTTATATATTCTGATGCGGAGCGGCGAAATTAAATATAAAAAATCTCTCGCATGAATGGCTTGTATTTTCAGGGTGATTTATTTTCAACATCTCCTCTTCTGAATGTATCAGAGGGTTCTGTTCGTGTCACTTACAAACAAAAAAACTAGTTAACCTGCACCAAGACATATTCATCAATTGATATGTCGCTGTAAAGACCGTTCATTGCATAAATAATGGCGAATTGTTTCAATTTCGGAACGGATATCATTTTCCTTGATCCAGATTCTCTTAATGGTTGAAGTCAGGGTGAGAATAAAATAGGGCGCAGATACTGTCCTATCGACTCTTCCATATCGACATTGTCATTACATGGATCGATGAGACCCGGCTTTGTCGATCCACAATTATTGGTATTTTGACAAATTCACGGCAACCAATCTGCGCGAGCGTTTTCAAACGGTCCTGATTCGGTCTAAGCTGACAGATGAACAAACCGGAGGTCGCGCCCATGTGTTTTTCGCTGTGCTCTTCCGCTCATCACTCGATCAACTGCATCGTTCCGCCTCATATGCTGCGGGTATTGGCTTTGCGAGGCGACGAAAAAACTGCTCAAATGGCGCGTAGCCTATTGAAGCAGACAGAGAAACTGCGTGATGATCGGGCAGGGCAGGTTACGCCGCCATTGCCGATCAGAACGGGCGCCCTTGGTGGACCTGCACTGGACGATGCCGGAGAGATTTGCTGTCCGGATCGCCGCATTCATGACGGCGAATACAAGGCCGCCTTGCCCGGCAAGCTGGTTCGCAGCGAAGGCGACCCGCCTTCGGGTATCGAGGACGCGGATCTTGCTTATGACGGTGCGGGGCAGGTATTTTCGCTTTTTGCCGAAGAATATGGCCGCAATTCGCTGGATGGTTCGGGCATGCCGCTGATTGCTTCCGTACATCACCGCCGGAACTACAACAACGCTTTCTGGGACGGCAGCCAGATGGCCTATGGCACCGGCGATGGCAAACTGTTCCGCAGCTTCCTGGAGCTTTCCGTCATTGGGCACGAGATGGCTCATGGCGTTATCCAGCATTCGGGCGGGTTGATCTATGAGAATCAGGCCGGGGCGTTGAATGAAAGCATCGCCGATGTGTTTGGCAGTCTGACGCTGCAACGCGGCCTTGGTCAACAGGTGCATGAAGCAGACTGGCTGATCGGCCGTGGCATCCTTGGCCCTGATATCAATGGCGTGGCGCTGCGCAGCATGAAGGCACCCGGCACCGCCTATTCGGACGATCTGCTGGGGCAGGATCCGCAGCCGTGGCATATGGACGGATTCGTCTCGACCGGCGAGGACAATGGCGGTGTGCATATCAATTCAGGCATCCCCAACCACGCCTTTTACCTGTTCTGCAATTATATCGGGGGCAAGTCGTGGGAATTGCCGGGTCGCGTCTGGTATCGTGCGCTTGAGCGGTTGAACAACCCGATGGCATCATTTGCGGAATGGGCGCGGCAGACAATGGATGCGGCGACGGAACTGGCAGGTCTGGGCAGTTCCGAAACCGCGATGCTGAGGCGGGCATGGAAACTTGTCGGAATCGGCATCTGAACCTACATTCGACACAGGCGGAACTTTACAGGCAAAAAGGTCATGCTCATTGAAATCGACGCTCAGGGAGGATTTGGCGGCATTGCGGCGTCGGCTCTGCACAAGCGAATCGATGTGGATGCACAGGCCGAGCCGACCCGGCAAGAGCTGAATGACGCTTTCCGCCCGGCAGAGCTGCAGCGCCTGGCCGCCCGCGATTGCGGGGATTGTGCCGATCGGGTGACCTATCATATCACCGTTACGATCGAAGGGCGCGGCAGCCGCAGCTTTACCCTGCGCGAAGATCAATTGCCGCCCGAGATGCTGGATCTGATCGACCGCTTTTAGAACAACCCGCCCGTCCCGAATGATTCCGGTTGAGTGCGAGTGATCACAGCGACTCGATGACCTGGTCCCGCAGATATGCGGCCAAACGCTGCGTAGCATCACTGCGACTGCTCCAATCATCTGCAAGCTCGCCCAGATAAGCGCGTCGCGCATAGTCCAGTGTCGAAGCATCCCGGCTCTGAATTTGCGGAATTGCCCAAACGGCCGCCGCATCTTTCGTGACGAATTCTCCGGTGCTGGCCGTGCGCCACATCCTCGCAAGAGTCAGCAGGACATTTCGCTCGTCCCCGTGTATTCCGCCCAGTAACGCCGGTAGCGCATCGCCTATGGCGCGCCGGACATGTTTCTGCGGAATTTCGGGCAGAAGCTTATCCGCGCCTGCGCCGAACAGAGGGATGGCATCCTGGCGCGCCTGCGCCAGAACCAGCGTATGCTCGGGATCCCGGGTGGGCATTGGTCTTTCACCAGCCTCGAAACCGTCCCGTAGCCATTCGCCATAGATAAATTCTGCCCGCGCCGGGTAAGCGGTGCGGGCAAGGTCAGATCGGCGAAACAGCATGACTTCAAGGCAGCGCGCGCCTCCTGCAGTGGCTGGGTGGCGACCGGAAATCCGGAGCAGAGCCGTCAGGAGACCGTCGCGCTGATCTTCGGTCAGGTCGCGCTCTGTAATGGCCAGAAGATCGATGTCGCTTTGTGGCTGAAGACGGCCCGAAACCGCCGATCCATGCAGATACACAGCCAGCAACATATCCCCAAGGATGTTGTGCAAGGCCGCCAACGCAGTCTGAATCTGCTCGGACATGTCAGAAATAGGCCCCGGCGAATCAGATGACCCGGACGGACAACTCTCCCAGACCGGCAATGCTGCCTGTCATCACGTCGCCCTTCTTGACTGCGCCTACGCCGGCAGGTGTGCCGGTCATGATCAGGTCACCGGGCTGAAGGTCGAAATACTGGGAAAGGATCGCGATCATCTCGGGAATTTTCCATATCATCTGGTTCAGATCGCCCGATTGCCGGCGTTCGTTATTGATGTCCAGCGTGATTTCACCCTCGGTCGGATGGCCGATCTCGGATGCCGGACTCAGCGGACCGCAGGGGCCAGATTGCTCGAAACTTTTGCCGACTTCCCACGGACGGCCCATTTTCTTCGCCTCACCCTGCAGATCGCGGCGCGTCATGTCGAGACCGATACCGTAGCCCCATACATGATCAAGGGCCGTCTCCTGGGGAATGTCCCTCCCTCCCTGTTTCAACGCGACGATCAGTTCGATTTCGTGATGCACATCCTCGCTCATCGGGGGATAGGCGAAGGTTCCGTCAGAGGTCAGGTTGCCCGGGCTTTTGAAGAAGAAGAAGGGGGGCTCGCGATCAGGGTCGTGGCCCATTTCTACGGCATGAGCGGCATAGTTCCGTCCGATGCAAAAGACCCGATTGACCGGAAAGACCTTGTCGCTGCCCGCGACCGGCAGGCTGGCCACTGGCGGGGGCGAGATCACGAATTCGGGTGAGATTTGACGAGTATCGGGCATCAGTTTCTTTCTCCTGCATAGTATTGAATGCGTTTTTCAAGGCGTGCGACCAGTTCGGCAAGGGACAATGCGCAAGCAAAAAGCAGAAGAACAAGCGCCCAGAAATGGGCCATCTGGAAATTCTGCTGATAAAGCGAAAACAACGCTCCGACGCCGATGATCGATACCAGAAGCTGACCAATCACAACGCCTTTCACGCCACGGATCATTCCAAGCCGGATACCGGCCAATATCTCGGGCAATGCGGCAAGGAAGATGATCTTGAACAGCTCGGGCCATGAGGCGCCGAAAGACCGGGACATCTCCAGCAGAGAAGGCGCGACATGCCGGACGCCCGCGCGCGTGTCCAGCACGATGATCCATACCGCGAACATGAAGACCGTCACGACCACCGTCGGCGTTCCCAGCCCGAACAGGATCATGAAGACCGGGACCAATGCGGATAGCGGCGCCGAAAGGAAAGTGTTGACCCACATGTTCAGAAGCTTGTCGGCGGCCCGCGAAAGCCCCATGAGAAAGCCAAGCGGGATGCCCAGAACAAGCGCAAGCGCCAACCCCAGAAGATAGGATATGACCGTTATCCTGATCGCCTCTGCGAAGCTGCGGGATGTCACGACCTCGCCCATCGCCGCGATCACCTCGGTGAAGGGCGGAAACAGCATGAGCAGACCGAAGCGCCCGACGATTTCCCAGAGGATGACCCAGACGATCAGCGAGGCCATCTTGGGCACGTGGTATCCGTAAAGGGTCATCACATCACTCCACGTATTTCTTGATACCGGTCCAGATACGCTCGACGGTATCAAGATAATTTTCGTCGCGGCGCAGGTCGTCGGGCGAAATCTCTCTGGAGATCTGCGGATCGATGATCTCGGATACGCGGCCCGGACGCGGCGACAGCAATACGATCCGGTCCGAGACATAGACCGCTTCCTCGATCGAATGGGTTACGAACAGGAAGGTCTTGTTCTCGACTTCACGCAGGTGCATCAGGTCCTCTTGGAACTTGCGCCGCGTCTGCTCGTCCACGGCCGAGAAAGGCTCGTCCATCAGCAGGATGTCGGCATCGACCGCCAGCGCACGGGCAAGACCGACACGCTGCCGCATTCCGCCCGAAAGCTCATGCGGGTATTTCTTTTCGAAACCGTGAAGGCCCACTTCACCGATATAATGCCGGGCGCGGTCCTCCCGTTCGGATTTCGCGACGCCCTGCACCTTCAAACCGTAAGCCGCGTTTTCAAGCACCGACGCCCAGGGCATCAAGGCAAAATCCTGAAATACGAAGGCCCGTTCCGCTCCGGGACCATTCACGGGTTTGCCTTTGACCCGAATTTCGCCCGAACTGGGCTGCAAAAGACCGGCCACGATTTTCAGCAGGGTTGTCTTGCCGCAGCCCGACGGCCCCAGCAGACTGGTCAGATGGCCCTTCTCGAAGCTGAGATCGATATCCTGAAGGGCGACAACGGTATTCCCGTAAAGTTTCGAGACATTCCTGACCTCCACAATCGGCTCGCGGACCGGCGCGATCGGAACACCGGATCCGGCTGCGGTCGTCATCGAAAGCTGCATCATTCTCTCCTTTCGGGGCGGAACAGTTTCGCCTCGACCCATTGCAACAGGCCAACAGCGATGATTGCGAAGAGCACGATGGCCACGATGGTCGCGTACATATGCGCGAAATTGGCGATCGAGCGATGATAGGTGATCAGGTCGCCGACTCCGGTCGGGGTGATCAGAAGCTCGGCCAGCACGGCGCCGGAAAAGCCTTCCGCCACGCCAAGCCGCAATCCGGCGAACATCATCGGGCTGGCCGCGGGCAGAATGATCTGGGTAATCTGCTGCCGGCGCGTTCCCGTATAGGATCGGCACATGTCGACAAGCGAGGGCGAGACGTTCCGTACGGCTTTATAGCTGTTCATCGCGATGACCGGCAGCGACAACATCACGACCGCCACGACCTTCGAGGCAAGACCAATGCCATAGACGAATGTTACAAGCGGGATCAGCGCGGCCATCGGTGCGGCCTGCATGGTGATGAAGATCGGCAAAGTTATCCACTCGACATCAGAACGCAGGCCCATGGCGATCCCCGAGCCCACACCCACGACGACAGAAAAGACCAGGCCGATCACCAGCGGCTCCATTGTCCGCAGGAAAGCCGCGATCAGCGATCCATCCGCAAGCATCTCCCATAATGCAGCGATCATGGCCGTGAAGGATGGAAAGGCGAAGTTGAAACCGCTCATGGCAGCAAGCTGCCAGATCAATGCGAACAACGCGACCGAGGCGATTTTCCAAGGAAGCCCGGATCGCAGAACGCGGGCGAAAAGACCGGGATCGGCTGTATTGCGCATCCGGCTGATATCCATGCTGGTCATTGTAAGGTCCTGTAACCGGCAGGCGATGACGCAGATATTGGCGTCACGCTCCGTGAAGTGTCAGTTCCGGGCGGCGTTCAGCAGATCGAAATCCCAATATGCATTGATATCCACATCACCTTCTGGGGCATCCACCTGACCTGCGGCGGCCAGAAAGTTCAGATCATCCACGACATCTTCTGGCTCACCCCCCGATACGGGTAGAACCCCGTCCTGTGCGGCGCCGGTGTAATAGGGCACGATATCATTCACCGCGTCTTCCGGCAGATCCGGCAGCAGGTCATATTGCGTCCGGAGTTCGGCTACGATTTCGGGATTTTCATTGATCTCCGCCCAGGTGCGCATCAGCTCCTCGACAAACACCACCACATCGGCTTCGCGCTCGTTAAGGAAATCAGAGCTGCCATAAAGGGCTTCGTCGGTTGCGTTCACTCCTTCGATGGGAAGCCGTTCGAACTTATCGCCGCCCTGCTCGGTCAGAAGGCGGAAGGACGACGAATCCACGATCGACGCCTTCACGGTGCCTTGCAGCATGGCTCCGGCCCGGACCTCGGCGCCGGGGACATAGCTGATCGCCGAATATTCGATTCCGTGCTGTTGCTCCATAAGGCGCATCAGTGCTTCGGTGCCCGAGCCCCGCGAATGGACGGTCACTTCCTGACCGTCGAGATCTTCCCAACTGCTATAATAATCGGTGTTGACGACCGGAAAGAAGAGTAATGAGCTAAGCCGGTAGAACATGCGCAGGGGCGCCTGCGAGTTCTCGATAAAGGCATAGGGGGCGCCAACCCCGATATCCGCCTGTCCGCCGACAATCGCCTGCGTGGCGACATCTTCCGAGTTGAAGAAAGTCAGTTCCATCGGCACGCCGCGCTCTTTTGTGCGCTCCATCGCGACAAGCAGGCCCAGCGACTCGACCGAGGCGATATCGCCCATGGCCACCCGGATCGGCGCGTCCTGCGCCTGTGCCGGAATTTCAGTGACGGCAAGCGTTACGGCGCCCGCAATCAATCCCAAGAGTTTGCTTCTGATTTCGATCATCCCGCACATCCTCCCCGATGCTGGAACAGTTATCCAAACCAATCTTAACCAATTACCATGATTGGTTAAGCTAATTCCATGATACTGGTTACGAGTCAACGTGAAATCGCATTTAATCCTCCTGTAATCACAAGAATCGCCTAGATTGACAGATTGCGCGAGCTGTTCTAGGCACTGATCAATGTAAAAATTGGTTAGGAAATATCAGGTGTCTGACGTTACGGGAAAACGCTTTTCCTCCGCTCAACCTGACGCGGATCCTCATCAGGCGACGCTTGTGCAATTGCGTGCATGGCTCGCCAATCAGGATCTTGCCGCCGGAGAACGGTTACCGCCAGAACGTGAACTGGGCGATGTTCTGGGCGTATCCCGGGGTGAGTTGCGCAAGGCACTGGCTGCGCTTGAGGCAGAAGGCCAGCTGTGGCGTCATGTCGGTAAAGGGACATTTGTTGGCGCGCGCCCGATGAATGTGCTGAACCTGTCCGAAATTGGCCGTATAACCAATCCGGCAGAGGTGATGCGCACGCGATTGTTGATCGAACCGCTGATCGCGCGCGAGGCTGCGTTGCATGCGACCCAGGCCCATCTTGACGCGCTGCATGTCTGTGTCAGCCGGACGCATTCGGCGACAAGCTGGCGTCAATACGAGGCGGCCGATAACGAATTGCATCGCCTTGTCGCGGAGGCCACGGAAAATCGCCTGCTACTGGCTTTGTTCGATGCGCTGAATGCGGTCCGGCGCACCGTCGTCTGGGGCATGCTTCGTTCCGGAAATCAGAAGCCTCCGCCCAATCATCACTCTTTCGAAGAGCATGACCGGCTGATCAGCGCTATCGAGCGGCGCGATCTGGATGCCGCTGGCAAGGCGATGTTTAATCATCTGCAGGTGGTTCAGCAGAAAATGGTGACTCCTGCGATGCCGGAATCCTGAATAATAGGCTGGTGGGCAGGCGGTGATGGATCAGCGTTCGCGCTGCAGACATTATGAGCCGTCACTACCGCCATGCAGCTTGCGATCAAAAAGACAGCAGTTTAACCGGCTTCGTCAGCGGCATTCTTTGTAAGTAGAATGTCATAATGCTCGGCGCGCTCGTCAAAGCGGGAAAGCACCTCTCGCGCCCGGGGCGGTACATGGCTGCGTTCGAAATCTTCGCCGGTAAAGGCCCGGACGGAAGCAATATCGCGAAACCACATGATGGTGATGAATTCCACCTCTGTGTCGCGGTCTCGGCGGAACAGCTCGATCCTGTCGAAACCCGGTATTTTCATTGCGATGATATCCGGGATGACCTCGCCGGTGACGATGGTCTGATAGCTGTCCGCGTTATCGGTTGTGGTGTAGCCGTGCCAGATGCGGCTGATCATCGGCATCTCCTGCCTTTCAGATTTTCATGTCCCGGGCGGGGCCGGATACCTTTCAGAATAGGCGTTATCCAAAGAACATGTCCTGCCAAAGATTGCTGTTCGTGGCATGATTATTGGCATATATAGCTAATAAATTTCTTAAGATTAATCTATACTGCCATTATGGATGATATAGATCGCAGAATCATAGCCGCGCTTCAGGAAGATGGCCGGCTCAGCAATGTCGATCTGGCGGAGCGGGTCGGTCTTTCTCCGTCTCCCTGCCTCAGGCGCGTCAAGCTGCTCGAGGAGCGGGGCGTGATCACCGGCTATACGGCACGTATCGATCGCGAGGCCGTGGGGCTTTCGCTGACGGTCTTCGTCGAGATCACGGTGGGGCGGCATTCCCGGCAGAATGCGGCGGCTGTCGAACAGGGTTTCGCCAAAATTCCCGGCCTTGTCGCCTGCCATATGGTGTCCGGGGATGCCGATTTTCTGGCCGAGCTGGTCGTGGCCGATCTCAAGACCTACCAACGTATCCTGACGGAAAACATCCTGACGATCGAAGCGGTGGAGCAGGTTCGCTCGAATTTCTCGCTGCGTCCGATCCGCATCGCCCAGCCCCTTGCGCTGCCCTAGGGTGAGGCGCGTTGGATCGGAAACGCTTGATATTTGCGTCCCGCCATGACCGGGGGCAGCCCGTCGCCGGAAGGTCTCTTGAACCGGTGACGCACCCGCCGGCGACCCCCAGAGGTATTTGGACAAAGAAGAAGGAGGCGCGCGAATCCGGACAGGCGTGACAGGCTCCGGATTGGCCGGGCGGGATGTTGCGGCCTGCAAGCTCGCCATCTTTTGCGTCGCTCTTTTTTCCGCTCCCCAGAGATGCGATCTTGCACGGCTCTACGGCGTTTGGGCATATCATTTGAGTGCCGAAATCCCATAAGTTCTTGCCTTGATGCTTTTTCGGGTTGAAAAATGGTGCCGGTTTTGCCGGAAATGCTTTATTGTGGATATCCACAATAGCACGCGCGTGATCTACGTGATTTAATTAGCAAAATTCAGCGAACCGCCGGGAGGGCGGTAAACAGGAGGAAAGATCATATGCTGACTCGTCGCAGCTTCGCCCGTTTCGCGGGCGCCGCGGCCATTGCGCTTTCGGCTACTTTGCCGGCGCTGGCTCAGGACACCATCGTCATCAAGTTCAGTCACGTCGTCGCCCCGGATACGCCCAAGGGCAAAGGCGCCGAAAAATTCAAGGAACTTGCAGAGGAATATACCGAAGGCAAGGTCAAGGTCGAAGTCTATCCCAACAGCCAGCTTTACAAGGACAAGGAAGAGCTGGAGGCGCTGCAACTTGGCGCTGTGCAGATGCTTGCACCGTCACTGGCGAAATTCGGCCCGCTCGGCGTCCAGCAGTTCGAGCTGTTCGATCTGCCCATGCTGGTGGACGGCTATGACGATCTGCGCAAGATCACCGATGGCGAGATCGGCCAGGAGTTGCTGGCCATGCTGGAGGACAAGGGCATCAAGGGTCTGGCCTATTGGGACAATGGCTTCAAGATCATGTCGGCCAACAGTCCGGTGATCGTGCCCGACGACTTCCTTGGGCTGAAAATGCGCATCCAGTCCTCGAAGATTCTCGAGGCGCAGATGGAAGCGCTCGGCGCAGTGCCGCAGGTCATGGCCTTCTCGGAAGTCTATCAGGCGCTGCAAACCGGCGTCGTTGACGGCACCGAGAACCCGCCTTCAAACATGTATACCCAGAAAATGCACGAAGTGCAGTCGCATGCCACGATCTCGAACCATGGCTATCTGGGCTATGCGGTGATCGTGAACAAGACCTTCTGGGAAGGATTGCCCGACGACGTGCGCGGCAATCTCGAAAAGGCCATGGCCGACGCAACCACTTATGCGAACTCGATCTCCGAGGAAGAGAACGACAAGGCGATGGAGGCGATGAAGGCCGCGGGCACGACCGAGTTTCACGAGTTAACTGACGAGGAGCGCGCCGAATGGTACGAGGTTCTTAAGCCCGTCCACGAGGAAATGTCGGACCGCATCGGCGAAGACCTGCTTCAAAGGGTCTATGACACGCTTGGCGTAGAAAGCTGATCCTGTCTTAACCGCGAGGACCCGCAAGGGTCCTCGTATCAATCATCGGGGTTCGCCATGTTACTGCGCTTCCTCGACCGCTTCGAAGAAATCCTGATTTCGGTCCTCATGGCTCTTGCAGTCATGCTGATCTTCGTTGCGGTCGTCCATCGTTTCTCGATCGGCTTTGCCGCGGATATGGTCGGCTGGGCCCGGGCACATGAGATGCCTGGACTTCAAGATTTCGCTCGATCGACCTTCAAGGCGATCAATTCGCTCAAGCTGACCTGGGCGCAGGAGGCCTGTATCTACCTGTTCGTCTGGATGGCCAAGTTCGGCGCCGCTTATGGCGTACGCATCGGTATTCATGTCGGGGTGGACATCCTGGCCGAGAAGCTCGAAGGCAGCGCCCGCAAGGTCATCACCACGATTGCCATGTCCGGCGGCATCATCTTCACCTTCATCATCGCATGGATCGGAACGACTTTCGTCTGGGAGGTCGCCAGGGGCGGCCAAACCTCGCCCGATCTCGAGATGCCCATGTGGATCATCTACCTGGCCGTGCCGCTGGGTTCCGCGCTCATGTGCTTTCGCTTCATCCAGGCGCTCTGGATCTATCTGACCACCGGCGAGATCGCCCATCATGACCTCAACTCGGTCGAGGGCGTCGAGGAACAGGCCGAAGAAGCCGCAGAGGGTAAGTCATGACCGCACTCATCATCTTCATGATCCTGGCGGTGCTGCTGATCACCGGCATGCCGGTATCGATCGCGCTTGGGCTTACCGTCTTCTCGTTCCTGTTCGGTTTCACCAGTATTCCTTTGGACAGCATCGCTCTGAAGCTGTTCACCGGCATCGAGAAATTCGAGATCATGGCGATCCCGTTCTTCATTCTGGCCGGAAATTTCCTGACGCATGGAGGCGTGGCGCGACGGATGATCCGTTTCGCGACCTCGATGGTGGGGCATTGGTATGGCGGCATGGGACTTGCCGCGGTGGTGGCCTGCGCGCTTTTTGCCGCGATTTCCGGTTCGTCGCCGGCTACGGTGATGGCGGTGGGTTCGATCCTCATTCCGGCCATGGTCAAGCAGGGATATCCGCCCCAATTCGGTGTCGGCTCGATCGCTGCCGCCGGCGGTCTGGGCATCCTGATTCCGCCTTCGATTGTGATTGTCATGTATGCTGTCGCGACCTCGGGCATGGTGGTAACTGACGCCGAGGGCAACTCGGTCATGTCAGCCTCGATCGGAACGCTGTTCATGGCGGGTGTGATCCCGGGCCTGATGCTGGCGACCATGCTTGGAACAACGACATTCTGGCGAGCCTGGAGGGGTGGCTATCCGCGCATGCCCAAGGCCACCTGGGGCGAGCGCTGGACGACATTCCGACAGTCGATCTGGGGATTGATGCTGATCGTTATCATCATGGGCGGCATCTATGGCGGCATCTTCACCCCGACCGAGGCCGCCGCTGTGAGTGCCGTCTATGCCTTCGTGATCGCCGTCTGGGTCTACAAGGATATCCGGCTGCGCGATGTGCCGCAGGTCTTGCTGAGTTCTGCCGCGATGTCGGCGATGCTGCTCTATATCATCACCAATGCGGTCATGTTCGCCTTCATCCTGACCTCCGAGCAGATCCCGCAAGCCATGTCGGCCTGGATCGTGGATATGGGGCTGGGCAAGATCGGGTTCCTGCTGGTGGTTAACCTTCTCCTGCTTCTCGTGGGCATGGTGATGGAACCCTCGGCCATCGTGCTGATCATGGCCCCGATCCTTTATCCGGTCGCTGTCAAGCTGGGTGTGGATCCGGTACATTTCGGGATCATGATGGTGGTCAACATGGAGATCGGATTATGTACGCCACCGGTCGGGTTGAACCTCTATGTCGGGTCAGCGATTTCCCGGTTGGGGCTGACGCAGGTCAGCAAGGCCGTGCTGCCCTGGTTGATGACGGCATTGGTGTTCCTGATGCTGATCACCTATATCCCTGAAATCACGTTATTCCTGCCCCGTCTGCTGGGACTGCACTGAGATGCGGTAAAGCCTTTGGCTTACCGCGTACTCAGCGGGGCTGGAATCGGTTGCCAGAGGTTTCGAGGGATTTGGAAACGCGGGTTGATGCGGAGGAGTCGACGACATCTCTGATGCGCAGGCTTCCCGGTAACCGCCAGCAAGCGGGTTGATCAGAAAAACACAGCGCGACCGGAAACGGTCGCGCTGTTTCTTGTTATAAGTGGAATTTGATCAGAACGGGCTGTCGGGGTAGAAGAAGTTCTCGGCGTTTTCTGGCGTGATCAACTGGCTGCCAATGATGAAGCGGCCCGTCATCGGTGCGTTCGAGACGAAGTTGAGCGCCGTCATCTCGATGGCCGAGGAAATCAGCGCCGGCGGATAGGTCACGTTCACCGGCAGTTGCGGGTCGCCGTCCATGATGCGCTGGACGATTTCCTTCATCCCGGCACCGCCGATCACCCACATTTCCTCGTCGCGGCCTGCGGCAGAGATGGCTTCCAGAACGCCGATAGCCATGTCGTCATCGGCGGCCCAGACCGCGTCGATCTCGGGATATTTCGACAAATAGTCCTGCATGACGGTAAAGGCGTCGTCGCGATTCCAATTGCCGTGTTGCATATCGAGGATTTCCACCTCGGAGCCTTCCAGCGCTGCCTGGAATGCTTCGACACGTTCATTGTCCAGCGTGGTCGGTATGCCGCGCAGAACGACGACCTTGGAACCGGCTTCCAGATTGTCACGGAAATATTCGCCCGCCACACGCCCGAAAGCGGTGTTGTCGCCCGCCACATACAGATCCTCGATACCTTCCTGCGACAGGCCGCGATCCACCACGGTCACGAACTTGCCCGCATCCTTCACTGCGGCGACCGGCGCGGTCAGCGGCTCGGATTCGAAAGGCAGCACGACCAGCCCGTCGATATTGCGGGTGGCCATCATGTCTTCGATATCGTTGACCTGCTTGGCCGCGTCACCGGCGGTCGACAAGACGAATTCGATATTCGGATATTGCTCGCCCAGACGATTGATCGTGTCCTGAGCATGCCAGTTCAGCCCGCCCATGAAGCCATGGGTGGCCGAGGGGATCGACACACCGATGACCACTTTCTCGTCATCCTGTGCAAAAGCGGCACCGGATGCTACGCCCATTGACATGATCAATGCGGTGGCTTTCATCAGGCTTCTGCGTTTCATGGATTTCCCTCCCAAGAATTACCGCTCGTCGGCGGCACGTTTCTCCCGCTGCAGCACAACAGCAAGAACGATGATGACCCCCTGGATGGCCCCGTTGAGATAGGGGCTGACCAGATCGGCCAGATTCAGAATATTGTCGATCAGTGACAGGATCAGGACGCCGATGACGGTGCCCCAGACCCGGCCGCGGCCGCCCTTCAGGGCGGTGCCGCCGATAATCACCGCCGCAATTGCCTCGAGTTCCCACAGCACACCGGTGGAGCCCGAAGCCGAGCCAAGGCGCGGGACGTAAAGCACCGTTGCAAGCCCGACCAGCAGGCCCAGCAGCAGATAGGTGAGAAGTTTCACACGATTCACGTCGATCGCGGAATAGCGCGCCACCCGGTCATTCGAGCCGATGGCCTCGACATGGCGTCCGAAACGGGAATGACGCATCGTCCATTCGCCCAGTACGGCGATGATGGCGAAGACGATGATCGGCCATGTGATCCAGCCGATGCCGCCGTAATAAACCGGGCGGTAAAGCGTACGCAGCCCGTATTCGAGGCTGAGGGTTCCGCCATCGGCCAGCCAGGTGACGAGCGAGCGAAAGATGCCCATCGTGCCAAGGGTAACGATGAATGGCTCGATTCTGGCCTGTGTGATGAGAAGCCCGTTCACCAGTCCGGCGATGATCCCGCCCAGAATGGCGACTCCCATCCCGATCAGAATGGTACCCCAGTTCTCGCCGATTTCCGGCAGGGCGGCATTCATGGCGATGATCGTGATCCCGGCCAGAAACGCGGCCATCGAACCGACTGAAAGATCAAGCCCGCCTGCGGTGATCACAAAGGTCATGCCGACGGCGATGATCCCGATGAAGGCAGAACGGGCCAGCACATTGGTAATATTGGCCGGGGCCAGAAAGGCGCTGTTCAGCAGCGCACCCAGGACGACCAGCGCGATCAATGCGACCAGCGGGCCAAGGAGATGGAGATCAGGTTTTTTCATGCGGCTTTCCCGCTGTCAGAGGTAACGCCCATGGCAAGGCGCACGATGTTGTCTTCGGTCATGGCATCGCCTTCGACCTCGCCCGCCAGCCTGCCTTCGCGCATGACCAGCACGCGGTCGGACAGGCCGATCACTTCGGTCATTTCACTGCTGATGACGATGACGCTGCGGCCTTCGGAGGCCAGCTTGCGGATGAAGGCATAGATCTGCCGCTTGGTGCCCACGTCAATGCCGCGGGTCGGTTCGTCAATGATGATGATCTCGGGTTCGGGCAGCATGGTCTTGGCCAGCAGCAGCTTCTGCTGATTCCCGCCCGACAGCTTGCCCGCCAGCATATTTGAGTCCTTGGCGCGGATGTCGAAATCCTGAGTGGCGCGGGCAAGTGCCTTGTCCTCGGCCCGGGTGTCAATGCGCCATGTGCCGAACTTCTCCAGCTTGGCCAGCGTCAGGTTGACGCGCAGGCCCTTTTCCAGAAGCAGCCCGGCTTCCTTGCGGTCCTCGGTCAGATAGGCAAGCCCTGCCAGGACGGCATCGCGAAGGCTGTCGATCCTGACCGGTTTGCCATTCACGCGGATTTCGCCGGTCGCACTGCGCAGGCCAACCAGCCCCTCGGCAAGCTCGGTGCGCCCCGAGCCGACCAGACCGGCAATGCCCAGCACCTCGCCCTTGCGCAATTGCAGGGAGACGTCATGGACACGGCCGGGCACAGTCAGGCCGGAAACGGAAAGGGCCGCCTCTGGCGCGGGATTACCTTTCGGCGGATAGAAATCCTCCAACTCGCGTCCGACCATAGCGGTGGCCATACCGTCCTCGGTCAGTTCTCCCTGCAATGCCTGCCGGACCACGCGGCCGTCGCGCAGCACGGTGATGCGATCGGCCAGATGGGCGACTTCGTCCAGACGGTGCGAGCAATAGAGGATCGCAACCCCTTCGGCCCGCAGCCGGTCGATCTGTTCGTAAAGCGTGCCGACCTCGCGATGGGTCAGAACGGCGCTTGGCTCGTCCATGATCAGGACGCGGGCATTGCGGGACAGGGCCTTGGCGATCTCGACCATCTGCCGGTCGGGAACCGAGAGACGTCCGATCTTCGCATCGGGCGAGATTGTCGTGTTCAGCCGTTTCAGCAACGCCGCGGTCTGTTCGCGCATGGCGGCGTGGTTCAAGCGGAAACCGCCCAATTCGCGGCCAAGGAACACATTCGCCGCAACCGTCAGGTCAGAGGCGAGGTTGAATTCCTGATGGATGACGACAATCCCCTGCGCCTCGGCATCGGGGCCGCTGGCAAAGGCAACCGGCTGGCCATCCAACACGATCTGCCCATCGGTTGGATCAAGAAACCCACCGAGGATCTTCATGATCGTCGATTTGCCCGCGCCGTTTTCACCGATCAGGGCATGAACTTCACCCGGTTCCAACGCCAGATCGACATTATGCAGGACCTGAATCGGCCCGAAGCTTTTCGATACGTTTTGAAGGGAAAGGATGCTCATGTCCGAACCTCGATCCATGCGCCGTCGCGGGCGGCGGATGCTTGCGTGGCCGCGATGAAAGCCATGCCGGACAAACCGGCCTGAAGACCCGGAACGCGATCGATGTGGGTCGAATCGCCTCGAATAACCGATGCGATATCGCTGTAAAGATTTGAAAAACCCTCAAGGTAGCCCTCGGGATGACCCGGGGGCGTGCGAAAGGATCGGCTGCGGTCCTGTGCACGGGTCAGGATCCGGGCCGGGCCGTCCTTGGGCGTGACGATCAGCTCTTCCGGGCGTTGCAGCCGCCATTCCAGTGCGGCTTCCGTGCCGAAGATACGCAGTGACAGGCCGTTCTCCTGTCCCACCGCGACCTGAGACGCCCAGATGCCGCCCTTGGCGCCGGAGGCATAGCGCAGCGCGATCCGCGCATCATCGTCAACCTGACGCCCCGGCACCATGCTGGACAGATCCGCCGACAGGAAGGCAGGCGTCTGCCCGGTCACATATTCGGCCAGTTGCCACGCATGCGTTCCGATATCGCCGATCGCACCGGCACCCGCCCGCGCGGGATCGGTGCGCCATTCGGCCTGTTTGCTGTCAGTCTGGCCGGCCAGCCAGCCCTGAAGATATTCCACCCGCACCAGCCGGATCATGCCAAGCGCATTCTCGGCCACCAGCGCCCGCGCCTCGCGCACCATCGGCAGAGCGCTGTAATTATGTGTCAGGAAGAAGCGTGCATCGCTGGCTTTCGCGGCATCGGCAATCTCGCGTGCCTGCTCTGCCGTCGCGGCCAGCGGCTTGTCGCAGATGACGTGGATTCCTGCCCGCAGAAAGGCTGTCGCAGGGGCGGCGTGCATGTGGTTGGGCGTGACGATACTGACGGCTTCGATACCATCTTCCCGCGCCGCCTCGGCCACCGCCATGTCGTTGAAGTCGGAATAGCCTCGGATCCCCAGTTCCGCCGCGCTTTCAGCCGCACGTTCGGGGTTCGAGGACAAGGCGCCCGCGACCAGCGCGAAATGCCCGTCCATCCGTGCCGCGATGCGGTGGACGGCGCCGATGAATGCGCCGCTGCCTCCGCCGACCATGCCAAGACGAATCGGGGTCATAGGCCAAGTGCCTTCTCGAGCGCCGCATGATCCACGTGGCTTGCAGCGAAATCATCGAAGGCATGCGGCGTGACACGGATGATATGATCGCGCACGAAAGCCGCGCCTTCGCGGGCGCCGTCCTCGGGGTGCTTCAGTGCGCATTCCCATTCCACCACCGCCCAGCCGTCGAAGCCGTATTGGGTCAGTTTGGAGAAGACCGCCTTGAAATCCACTTGCCCGTCACCCGGACTGCGGAAACGACCGGCGCGGTCCACCCAGGACTGATAGCCGCCATAAACGCCCTGCCGTCCGGTAGGGCGGAACTCGGCATCCTTGACGTGGAACATGCGGATGCGGTCGTGGTAGATGTCGATGTTCTGCAGATAATCAAGCTGTTGCAAAAGGTAATGCGACGGATCGTAAAGCATGTTGGCGCGGGCATGGCCGCCAACGCGGTCAAGGAACATCTCGAAGGTCACACCATCATGCAGATCCTCGCCCGGATGGATTTCGTAGCAGATATCGACGCCCTGATCCTCGGCCAGATCCAGCAGCGGAGACCATCGCGCGGCCAGCGTATCGAAGGCGGTCTCGATCAGGCCGGGTGCGCGTTGCGGCCATGGATAAAGATAGGGCCAGGCCAACGCGCCCGAGAAGGTTGCCATCCGGTCCAACCCCAGAAGGCGGCTGACGCGAATGGCCTTTGATACCTGATCGACCGCCCATTTCTGCCGTGCCGAAGGGTTGCCGCGCACCGAATCAGGCGCGAAGGCGTCGAAGCCCGCGTCATAGGCGGGGTGGACCGCCACCAGCTGGCCCTGAAGATGCGTGGAAAGTTCGGTCACCTCTACGCCGTTCTGTCGGGCAACGCCCAGAAACTCGTCCCGATAATCCCGTGATTCCAAAGCGCGATCCAGATCCAGCATGCGCGGATCATTGGTCGGAACCTGTACGCCGGCATAGCCGCATTCCGACGCCCAGCGGGTGATCCCATCCCATGTATCGAAGGGGGCGTTACCGCCGATGAATTGCGCCAGAAACAGTGCGGGGCCTTTGATCGTATGCATGTTCACCTCTTCCCGGCGGCCAACCTGCACTGCTCTGCAATCGATTGCAAACATTTTCTTGTCCCGACCGCATGTCGCGCATAATGTCTGGCCATGGATAAACCGATCATCCCGCCCGGACGGGTCAAATTGCTGGATGTCGCGCGGGTGGCGGGCGTGTCGACCTCGACCGTCAGCCGCGTATTGTCACAGCCTGATCTGGTGGCCGAGGCGACGCGTGAGGCGGTGATGAATGCGGTGACCGAAACCGGCTACCGGATGAACCACGCGGCGCGAAACCTCAGGATGCAGCGCACCGGCTGCGTGGTGGCGCTTGTCCCCAATCTGGGCAACCCGTTCTTCGCCAAGATCCTTGATGGCATGGGCCGCGAACTGGCGGCTGCCGGATATGACCTGCTGGTTTCGGATACCCAGGACGGGGACGGGCGGCATGTCAGCCTGCACCGTTTCCTGGACCGGTCGCGTGCGGATGGGATCATCCTGACGGATGGATTGGTGCCGCAGGCGGGGCTGGAAATGCCGGACTCGCCCCCGGTCATCACGGCGTGCGAGTGGATCGAGGGAGCAAAGCTGCCGCGCGTCATGCTGGACAATCGCGAAGGCGGCCGCATGGCCGTGGCGCATCTGCGCGAATTGGGCCATCGCCATATCGCGGTGATAGGCGGGCCGCCCGACAACGTGCTACACAAGGCACGTCTTGCCGGGGCAGAGGAAGCCGCCGGAGATAGGCCGCTGACCGTCTTTCGGGGCGATTTCACCTTGCAGGCGGGCGCCGCGGCCGCACAGGCATGGATGGCCCTGCCGGTGTCAGAGCGCCCTACGGCGATCTTTGCCTTCTCGGATGAAATGGCCTGCGCCTTCACCGCCGGTCTTCAGCGGGCGGGGATGCAGGTGCCGCGCGACGTTTCGATCGTGGGGTTCGACGATATCGAGATGGCCTCGCATCTGGCCCCGGCGCTGACCACGATCCGCCAGCCGAAGCGCGAACTGGGCATGCAGGCGGCCCGCGTGATCCTGCGCCGAATCGAGGGCCGTGAGGTCGCGCCGATGACGCTGCTGCGTCCGCTTCTGATGCTGCGGGAGACGACTGCACCCGTGAGTCGTTAAGTGGTTCGACCGCCTTGAGCCGGCCCGGCGATCCATGCCGGGCGCAGCAACTGGCGCGTGATCAAATCCGGTTCAGCACATCCCGGATCGCTTTCGCATAATCTGTTGCGATTCGGGTGCGGTGGATGTGACGCCCCTCGCGGACCAGATGCACTCCCGCGGCCCAGAGATCGGCCACTCGCAGGTCGCGTCCGAAGACCCAGCGATCCATCAGCCGGTCATCGGGCATTTCCAGCCGACAATTATCGCTCAGGGCGACCAGATCGGCAGGGTGTCCGGAGGCGATCGCCGGATTGGGGGCGTCAAGAGACTGGGCGCCTCCGCTGAGTGCGGCGTGAAACAGGCTGGCACCGGTCGAACCGTTCACAGCCAGTGCGTTGCGCAGCCGCAGGGACAGGCGCTGCGAATATTCCAGCTGCTTCAATTCGCCCGGCAGGGTAATTTCCACATTGCTGTCAGTGCCGATGCCGATCCGTCCGCGCTGCGCCAGAAACTCGACGGCTGGAAAGATGCCGTCGCCCAGATTGGCCTCGGTGATCGGACAAAGCCCGACCACGGCGCCAGAGGTGGCGATGCGCCGGATTTCATTCTTGATCAGATGGGTTGCGTGGATCAGGCACCATGATGGTCCCACTGGCGCGTTGGCCAGCAGATATTCCACCGGCCGGGCACCGGTATGGGCAAGGCAATCCTCGACTTCCTTTACCTGTTCACTGATGTGGATATGGAAGGGCCGCCCGGGAAACGCCTCGGCGAGCGCGATGATTTCGGCCATGGTCGCGGCCCGCAGGGAATGCGGGGCGATGCCGACGCGGTCCTGTGGGCGGATATATCCGTCGCAGGTCTCGATCAGCTGAAGATAGTCGTCCAGCCCGTGCAGGAAGCGCCGCTGCCCTTCGCCTGCCGGTTCAGGGCCGAAACCGCCATGAGCGTAAAGGACCGGCAGATGGGTGAGGGCGATTCCCGTGTCCGCGGCCGCCGCGAAAATGCGCTGTGACATCTCTGCCGGATTATCATATGGCTGCCCGTCCGGCCCATGGTGCAGATAGTGGAATTCGCCCAGCCGGGTATAACCGGCCTCGAGCATCTCGATACAGGCCAGTGCGGCAACGGCCTGCACTTCATCGGGCGAAAGGCTCAGTGCGAAGCGATACATCATCTCGCGCCATGTCCAGAAACTGTCCTGGCCCGGCCCGCGCCGCTCGGTCAATCCGGCAAAGCCGCGTTGAAAGCTGTGGCTGTGCAGATTGGCCATGCCGGGCAGCAATATTTCTGCGCGATGATCGCCCGGCTGTGGCGCGACGCCGGTCTGTACCTGTTCGATCGTCGCATCGGTGAGGGTAATGCCCACATCGCGCGCCCAGCCATCGGGAAGGAGTGCAGCCGTCGCATGAATTCTCATCAGATTCCCCGGTTTCGCATTCGCCAAAAAAATCGCTTTCCTTGGTTCTTTTAATATGTATATACTTGAAAGATGCTCGGGGAAAGCGCAAACTGCCCCTCGGACGCATTTCCGGGCAGGTCGCAAGCAGGGAGAGCGCCGAATGACCGCGACGCTATGGATCAATGCGAGAGTCGTTACCTGCGATGGTGATGTGGAGCGTGCACCGCTTCCCGCCGCGCTGGAGGTCGAGACCGAGAATGGCCGGATCACGGCGGTTGGTGCGGGCTTGCCCCGGCGCGGCCAGCAAGAGGTCGATTGCGGTGGCAGACTGATGACGCCGGCGCCGATCGACTGTCACACCCATCTTGTTTTCGGTGGTGACCGAGCGAATGAATTCGAGATGCGGCTGGATGGCGCGACATATGAAGAAATCTCTCGCGCGGGCGGGGGCATCAGGGCCTCGATGCACGCGGTGCGCGAGATGGGGGTCGAGGAACTGGTCCAGGCCAGCCTGCCACGCCTGGATCATGTTCTGGCCGAAGGGGTGTCCACTATCGAGATCAAATCGGGCTATGGGCTTTCGGTTCCGGCGGAACTGAACATGTTGCGCGCGGCGCGGAGGCTGGCGGAACTGCGCCCGGTGCGGATCCGTACCACATGGCTGGCCGCCCATTCCCTGCCGCCGGAATATGCGGGGCGCGCGCCGGATTATATAAGCGAGGTCGCGATTGCCGGTCTGAACGCCGCCCATGCCGAAGGACTGGTCGATGCGGTGGACGGTTTCTGCGAGGGTATCGCCTTTTCGACCAGGGAGCTTGAACCGCTCTATCTGCGCGCGCGCGAACTGGACCTGCCGGTGAAAATCCATTCCGAACAATTGTCGCATGCCGGCGGCACCGCCTTTGCCGCCCGCCATGGTGCATTGTCCGCAGATCATCTGGAACATGCGACCGGGGCGGATGCGCGGGCCTTGGCGGCGGCGGGAACGGTGGCGGTCCTGCTGCCCGGCGCCTTCTACATGCTGCGCGAGACGGTTTGTCCTCCGGTTTCGGCATTCCGGGCCGCCGGCGTGCCCATGGCATTGGCGACGGACTGCAATCCGGGGACATCGCCGCTTAGCTCGATCCTGCTGACAATGAATATGGGGGCAGTGCTGTTCGGCCTGACGGTGCCGGAATGCCTTGCAGCGGTCACCAGCCATGCGGCCCATGCGTTGGGACTGCAAGATGAGATCGGGCGGATCGCCCCCGGCCTTTCGGCCGATTTCGCGCTGTGGGATGTCGAAACGCCTGCACAGCTTGTTGCGCGGATCGGGTTCAACCCGCTTCATGCGCGGATTTTTCACGGAGAAATGGTCTGAACATGCCTGAATTGCTGACCCCCGGATCGGTCCCGCTTGCCGCCCTGCGCCGTATCTATTGGGAGGGAACCGCACCCGGCCTCGATCCGGCCTCGGCGGCGGGGATCGCCCGTTCTGCCGCCCGTATTGCCGAGGTGGCAGCGGGCGAGGATGCCGTTTATGGCGTCAATACCGGTTTCGGCAAACTGGCCTCGATCCGCATTCCGGCAGAGGATGTGGCAACGCTTCAGCGCAATCTGATCCTGTCGCATTGTTGCGGCGTCGGAGAACCGTTGCCCAGGGCGGTGACGCGACTGATCCTGACGCTGAAGCTGATGTCTCTGGGGCGGGGGGCTTCGGGCACGCGGCCCGAGGTGGTGGCGTTGATCGGTGACATGCTGGCGAAAGGCGTGATGCCGGTCATCCCTGAAAAAGGCTCGGTCGGGGCATCAGGCGACCTTGCGCCACTGGCGCATATGGCCGCCGTGATGATTGGCGAGGGCGAGGCGGTCGTTCAGGATCAACGCCTGCCGGGGGCCGAAGCTCTGGCGCGCGCGGGGCTGAAGCCCGTAGTGCTTGCCGCGAAAGAGGGGTTGGCGCTGATCAACGGCACGCAGGTGTCATGCGCGCTGGCATTGGCGGGATTGTTCCGGGCCGAACGCGCCTTGCGCGCCGCTATCGTGACCGGTGCGCTGTCGACCGATGCGGCCATGGGCTCGACCACCCCGTTTACCGAGGAAATCCACATGCTGCGCGGGCATCAGGGCCAGATCGAGGTGGCCCGTGCCCTGCGCGCGCTGCTGGCCGACAGTCAGATTCGGGACAGCCATGTCGAAGGGGACGAGCGGGTGCAGGATCCCTATTGCATCCGCTGTCATCCTCAGGTCGCGGGTGCTGCGCTGGACGTGCTTCGCCAGGCCGCCCGGACACTCGAGATCGAGGCAAATGCAGCAACCGACAACCCGCTGATCCTGTCCGACGGTCTGGTTGTCTCGGGTGGGAATTTCCATGCCGAACCGGTGGCCTTTGCCGCCGACATGATCGCTTTGGCCGTAGCCGAGATCGGCGCCATCGCACAGCGTCGCGTCGCGTTGCTGGTCGATCCGGCGCTGAGCTATGGTCTGCCGGGCTTTCTGACGCCGGCGCCGGGACTGAATTCCGGCATGATGATCGCCGAAGTCACCACCGCCGCACTGATGAGCGAAAACAAGCAGATGGCGCACCCGGCCAGTGTGGACAGCACGCCGACTTCGGCCAATCAAGAGGATCACGTGTCGATGGCCTGTCACGGCGCGCGCCGCCTTTTGCCGATGACCCGGAACCTGTGGTGGATCATCGGCGTCGAGGGAATGATCGCCGCGCAGGGGGTGGATCTGCGCGGGCCGCTTAAATCCTCGCCCCGGCTTCAGGCCGCGATCGACATCATTCGGGCACGGATCCCGGCTTTGGAAGCGGACCGTTTTATGGGCAACGATATGGAGGTCGCGGGGGCGCTGGTGGCGGAAGGCGGGCTGGACCCGGTCGGGGCGGATATTCTTCCGGAGGTAGGTTGATGCAGCCGGTTCGCGTCGAAAGGGGCAATAGCCCAGTCATCCTTGCCTTTCCCCATGTCGGCACCGATTTGCCGATCGAAGTGGCCGATCGGCTGAACGAAGAGGGCCGGCTGCTGCGCGACACCGACTGGCACATCCACCGGCTTTATGACGGGCTGCTACCGGGCGTGACAACGGTGACCGCCACCCAGTCCCGCTATGTGATTGACCTCAATCGCGATCCGTCGGGTGTCAGCCTTTATCCGGGGCAGACCACGACCGGGTTGATCCCGTTGACCACCTTCGACAACGTGCCGATCTGGCGCGAGGGCAGGGAGCCGGCCGATCAGGACAAGGACCATTGGCTGAATACGGTGCATCGCCCCTATCACGATGCCCTTTCGGCCGAGATCGCGCGGGTGCGGGCGATTCATGGTGCGGCGATCCTTTATGACTGCCACTCGATCCGTTCGCATATCCCGTGGCTTTTCGACGGGCGACTGCCGGATTTCAATATCGGCACTGATGGTGGCGCGACTTGCGCCCCGGAGCTGGAGGCCGAAACGCTGCGCATCTGTCAGGCGTCGGCGGATCACAGCACTGTCCTGAACGGTCGTTTCCGTGGCGGCTGGACGACGCGGCATTACGGCCATCCTGAAACGGGCGTTCATGCGATCCAGATGGAACTGGCGCAGATCTCGCATCTGGCCGGCGAAGAACCTCCATTCGAGCTTCACCCCGCGCGCAGCACCCGTATGCGTGAGATCCTTGCCGATATCCTCAACGCGCTGGCCGGGCTTGTTCCGCGCCTGATCCGTCCCTGAAAGGTCTCTGACATGAACAACCCGCGTCACAATGCCCGCATCGTCTATCCCGCTACCGGCATAGAGCTGACGGCGAAGTCATGGCTGACCGAGGCGCCGCTGCGGATGCTGATGAACAATCTGCATCCGGACGTGGCAGAAAATCCGCATGAGCTTGTCGTTTACGGCGGTATCGGTCGCGCGGCCCGCACCTGGGCCGATTTTGACAGGATCTGCGACAGTTTGCGCGAACTTGAAGCCGATGAGACCTTGCTGGTGCAATCGGGCAAGCCGGTCGGCGTGTTCCGCACGCATGAGGATGCGCCCCGCGTGCTGATCGCGAATTCGAACCTCGTGCCGCATTGGGCGACCTGGGAGCATTTCAACGAACTCGACCGAAAGGGGTTGATGATGTACGGCCAGATGACGGCCGGGTCATGGATCTATATCGGCACGCAGGGCATCGTTCAGGGCACCTATGAAACCTTTGCCGAAGCCGGACGCCAGCATTACGATGGCGATCTGTCTGGCAGATGGATCCTGACCGGCGGGCTGGGTGGCATGGGCGGTGCGCAGCCGCTGGCTGCCGTCTTCGCCGGTGCCTGCTGCCTGGCGGTCGAGGTGGACGAGAGCCGGATCGATTTTCGTATCCGCACGAAGTATCTGGATGCCAAGGCCACCACGCTTGACGAGGCATTGGCGCTGATCGCCGACTGGACCGCTAGAGGCGAGGCGAAATCGGTCGGTCTGCTTGGCAACGCGGCCGAGATCTTTCCCGAAATCCATCGCCGGATGGCGGCGGGCGAGGCGCTGCCCAACGGCCGCCCCGATATCGTGACCGACCAGACCTCGGCCCATGATCCGCTGCATGGCTATTGCCCGGCGGGCTGGGCCGTGGGCGACTGGCATGCGCGGCAGGAAACAGCCCCCGAACAGGTGGTGAAGGCTGCCAAAGCCTCGATGCGCGATCAGGTCAAGGCGATGGTGGGCTTTCACGAAGCCGGTGTGCCGACAGTGGATTACGGCAACAATATCCGCCAGATGGCGCAGGAAGAAGGATTGCAGAACGCCTTTGCCTTCCCCGGTTTCGTGCCCGCCTATATCCGCCCACTTTTCTGCAAGGGCATCGGGCCGTTCCGTTGGGTGGCGCTGTCCGGAAACCCCGAGGATATACGCAAGACCGACGAGGCGATGAAGAAGCTATTTCCGGACAACAGCCATTTGCATCGCTGGCTGGATATGGCGGGCGAGCGGATTGCCTTTCAGGGCCTGCCGGCGCGGATCTGCTGGATCGGCCTTGGGGAGCGTCACCGCGCCGGTCTGATGTTCAACGAAATGGTTCGCAATGGCGAGTTGCAGGCCCCGGTGGTGATCGGGCGCGACCATCTCGATTCGGGATCGGTCGCCAGCCCCAACCGCGAGACCGAGGCGATGATGGATGGATCGGACGCGGTGTCCGACTGGCCGCTGCTGAACGCAATGCTGAATGTGGCCGGGGGCGCCACCTGGGTCAGTCTGCATCACGGAGGCGGCGTCGGTATGGGCTTTTCACAGCATTCCGGCGTCGTCATCGTTTGTGACGGGACCCGGGCCGCCGACAGGCGCTTGGAGCGAGTATTGTGGAACGACCCTGCAACCGGCGTCATGCGCCACGCCGATGCGGGTTATGACATCGCCAGGGATTGCGCGCGCGAACAGGAGCTGCACCTGCCTGCGATCCTTGGATGAGGGGCGTTTACCCGCTGAGTGGTCGGAAATTTCACCAATGGAAAAATGGGCAGGGCGAGACGGCGGAAATCCTTGTCTTGCCTGTCGATGCCGGGTTTGACGGTTTCGACTGGCGGATCTCGACCGCCATTGTTGCCTGTGATGGCCCGTTTTCCACCTTTCCCGGCGTGGATCGGATGCTGACGGTGATCGAGGGCGGGCCGATATGGCTGACAGTGGCGGGGCAGGAATATCGCATTGACTCCACCAGCCCTCCATTGAGTTTTCCGGGTGATACCGCATGCGAAGCGCGGCTGGAGGGCAAGGCGGTACTGAATTTCAACGTGATGCTGCGCAGGCCCTTTCGTGCCAAGATGATCAGAGGGCCGCTTGAGCCGGTGCAGGTCGCGGCGCGGGCACGGCTTGCACTGCTGCTTGAGAATCGCGCCGGGTTGTCGCGCCTGGATCTGGTTGATCTGGATCGTGCCGATCCCGATCTGGCCGTCGCACTGTCGGAAGGCATGGCGATCTCGGTTGTCATATTTGACTGAAGGTCAGCCGGGTTCCGCACCGCTGCCGGGGCCGAATTGCGCGACAAGCTGGTGTCGGTCGCCGGGATAGGTCTGCGTTGCCAGCGTCACCCATTGCCCGGAGGTTTCGGTGCGCCGCGTCACCTCAAGGCAGGCGCTGCCGGTGGCAAGGCCCAGATCCCGCGCCACCAGCCCCGAGGCGGGCACCGCGCGGATGCGATGTTCGGCCGAACTCCACGGGATTTCACGGACGAGCCATGCTCCGGGGGCGAGTTGATGGAAATCCACCCCGGTCGCGGCGGGGGCGATATCGGCATTGATGATCCGCCTTTCATGGCAGAAGGGAAGATCGCCCGCGTAATGCACCCCGCGCAGCGCCAGCACATTCAGGCTGTGATCCCTGATCCGGGCGGCCAGCACCTCTTGCGGCAGCGGCGGGCGCAGACTGCGCTCCTGCAGATCGAACCGCCAGGCCAGTCCCATCGCAGCCACTTCGGCCTCGATATCCGCGATTTCCATCACCGCGGCCTGTGTCATCGGCCGCGCGACGAAGGTGCCCAGCTTGCGCCGCCGGACAAGGAAGCCTTCACGCGTCAATTGGGCCAGAACCTTGTTCATCGTCATGCGCGACACACCATGACGTTCTGCAAGCTGGATTTCGAAGGGTAATTGGAACCCGGGCTGCCATTCGCCGCCGGTGATGCGGTTGCGCAATTCGGTCAGGATGCGGTCGTGATGGGTGACGCGTGGTCTGTTTTCGTCCCTGCTCATGGCATCCTCTTGTCTGAACCGGCTGAAGGTTAAGGGATCGGTTTCCGGTGGTCTACCGGGGCAATGCGATTGGTGATGCCAAAATGACACCCATCTTGCCTGGCGGGTTGTCACGCCCGGAAGAGATGAAGATGAACCCGAGCCTGTCCGCCTTGGTGTTTTTGTCGTCAGGCAGAAACCCGGCTAGCCGCCTGCTATGCAGTGACCGGCCAAAGCGCAAGTTTAGTTTCCCCGGATCGCGATTTGGAGAACGTCCCTTCACATATCGTGACACATTTAGAATGGCTCGGGCAGTCATGTGCGGATAATCTACAGTTAAGCAGTCGTCTTTTCGTAGATATCTGTTCCGACCACCACCGGCCCGGTTCGGCCAGACATGAAGGGACGTCCTGATTGCGTGGAATTTCGATGGCCATGTCCGGGCTTGGCCGCATGTCTGAAACAATATCAGCGGAGACGTGATATGCTTGACGCGGTAAAGAAAGTCTCCAGAGTTCTGAAGCAAGAGGGCGTGACCGGTGCGGTCAATCGCGTGAAATACAGGCGTGATAACTTGCTCATGACCGAGCGTGCGCACATGCCTTTGCAAAGCTTCACAGTCTCGGGAAAAGGCAGGTTGAAAGCGCGTTTTCTTGCCGAGTTGGCGCGGCATGGTCTGTTGGGCGCAGCGACCGCAACGACGACCGGCAGGAAACTTGTCTTCAACCCCGATCGTGAAGATTTTAACGGCAGAGACGGGGTCACCGTTGTGCTGGAGGACGATTATCTTGATGCGATACCAAACCTTGGTGACGACGCTCTTGCCAGATTATTCCCCGGTTGTCCGCTGATAGTGACCTCGGGTGCCGGGCTGAAAAAAGCGGTCGCGGCAGGTGCCGAACTGCGCAATGTCACACTGGTGCCCACCGATGAGTCCGCAAATGAGACACGATTGGCGATTGGTCGCTGGCTTGTCTATGCCGGCGCGTTGCCGCCGGACATTTATTTTGCGGATCTCATGGCATTCGGCGCTCCGATCCGCAACCGCAATTGTGTCTGTATCAGCCTGCCTGAATACCACAGCAGGCGCGAAACATTTCAGGATGATGTCGATCCGAAGTTCAAATTCTTCAATGGGCTGAGGATGCTTCCGGCGTGGAAGGGCTGCGCCTGGAGCTATAAGGTCATCGCCGCCAAGGCACTGCAATCAGGTGCCCGTCGTCTGACGATATGCGAGGATGACGCTTCTTTCGGGCGGGATTTCCCACGTTACTACGCCGCGATCAACCGCTATCTGGACCGGACGCGCTGGGATGTGTTTAACGGCGTGATGACGCGTGTATCGGGCAGAGCCGATATCATGCTGCAAAAACCGATGGGTGATGCCAGCATCATTCACACGTCGCATATGATGGGGATGGTCTTCAACGTCTATAACAGGACGGCACTGGAATGGATGGCTGACTGGAATCCTGACGAAGGTGGTGCCGAGACCAATACGATCGACGAATGGCTGAACGCAATGCCGGGACTAAGGGTGGTTTCCGCGGTGCCCTTTGTTGCCGGTCATCGAGAGGACGTCCATTCGACGATCTTTGGTTTCAAGAATATACGCTACAGCGGCATGATCAGTGCAACAGAGCAGAAGATTCTGTCGCAGCTGAAACCGGTTTGAGCCGTAGCCGTCAGGCTGAATCGCGTCTGCCTGAGATCTTCCTGTAGTAACTGACGGCCTTGTCGCGCAGCTTGTTCCTGAGAAATCTGGGGGCGGGCCACTGAAAGAACCGTTCGTCCCGCAGTTTAGTGACCGCTTCTCCCGGGATGTCATCGACGGGGCAGCGCTGCTGGTTTGCCAGATAGGCCATGATCGCTGCAGCGCTGCCCAGTTCCATCCATGTCGGTTCCATCCGGATCGAGCCGAACGCAACATGGGTCGCCGCCACTCCGCAGACAGAAAAGAAGTTCCGGCAATCCGCGGGCTCCGGCAGGATGATCCATTTTGGAAGAGAATACCGGTAGGCATCCTGCGTAAAGAACATTCCTTCGCGCACGATGTTGGTACCGCTGTGGTTCGCTCGCCAATGCACCGGTTTGCAGTCCAGATGATATTTCGCCTCGCAAATAGCATCTGCGCGGCATGCCCCTCCGCTTTCGATGTCCTGCTGCCGGAAGATGTGCCGGTTCACCAGCCGGCGCCCTTCGCGCACATAGACGTCAGGGGGAATATGATCGGTACTGCCATATTCATCCGCGGGCAGGCCAAATTCGCCGAAGAAATCGCGCACACCCTGCGGCACGGAACTGTCGTTCTGGATGAAATACAAAAGCGCCCGTGTATAGCGGGAAAACGCGTGCGCCATCTCCTGACGCTTGTCATATGTGGCGGTAACCCATCCCTGCGTCAGCATGGGATTGTTGAGTGGTGCCGCCGGGCCCGAGTTCATGTCGAACTTGCCGTTCGGCAGTTCGGCCAGATTGAAATAGGCCGATTTGAAAGTCGTGCCCATCATGGGGATATCTTTCGATGCAACCCGGCCAGTGCGTATGCCTTTGCTGATACGGCGGAAAAGCTCGAATTCGCCGAAGTCGAAATCCTTGGGTGGGGTGATTGGAATCCGATTATCCGGCCGGTTCGTCAAAGTGGGGCGGAGGCAGTAGCTTTGCACCTCGTCATCGGCGGAGCCCACCGGGTTCCGCGATACAGGGGCAATATAGGGTAAAAGTTTCCCGGTGTCCGTATGGGGAGAAACATTGTAGCCCGAGGCCCAGGGCAGCATCGAGCGAAAGGGCTGCCGCCCCGCGAAGGATTCACCGTATTCGTCCGCGGCTTCGCGGCCAAGCCGATAGCGCAGGTGAGCCAGATTTATCAGATCTCCTTCATAAGAGGCATCGACCCACCAGCGCGACGCAAGGATACGATTGTCGTTCAGGGTGCAATTGATGATCCGTGCGCTGTCGCGGCTGACGAAACGGATATCGCGCTTCTGGAACAGCTCGACCTTGCTTTCCGCCAGCATGCCGCGAAAGACCCTGAGTGCGACTTTGCTTTCGATCCGCGCAGGGAGATAGGGCAGATCGTATTCGTCGCGGACTATCCTGAAGAATTCGCGGACGACGCCGTTGACCAGTGTGGTGTTCAGGATATCCACCGCGTTCAGGCCCGAAGTCATCATGCCGCCGATACGATCAGACGGCTCGATCAGGGCCGTTCGCAGATTGAGCCGCGACGCGGTGATCGCTGCCATGATTCCGGCGGGCGTGGCACGATAAACCAGGAAATCATAGCGAGATTGAGAGTTGGAAAATGTCACTGGCCGTCGGCCTCGCTTGCTGTTTCCGTCTGAACCTGGGTGCCGCGGTTTCAAACCTGATGGATATGTGGATGCGTATCTTTATCCCCGGATAAGAACACCAAAGCGCTGATTCACGATGCAGACAAAATTATGTTGCTCCATGCGCATCATGGCCTTGAAACCGTCGCGTGCCGATTCCGAATAGGACAGGTCGTCCACGACGATGATGGATTGGGCGCCCATCCATCCGCTGAGAGATTTGAAGCTGCGCAGCATGCTGTCTTTTTCATGCATCGCGTCGACAAAAGCGAAATCGACCTGCGCGGTCCCCGCAAGGTGGCTTGGGAAGCACGCAAAATCGTCCTGCACCACGCGGGATCCCGGATCAACGAGATTGACCGAAGCCTGCGCAAGCTGCGAGTACTTCGAGATCTCGAAGGACAACAAGATGCCACCCTGTTCTTCACGGGCTGCGGCCGCAAGATACATGGAGGAAATACCAAAGCCGGCTCCGTCTTCGAGGATCAGCTTTGCATTGACGCTGCGCGCCAGATTATACAGCACGGAGCCATAGGCGGGTGAGATTGACACGATATCCGATGTGACCGCTATGGGAGGGTGCCCTGAATGGGCATTGTCATCATATGCCTCGTGCAACCGCCACGGCGCAAAATTGCGTAAGGCGACCCGGCGATGGGCAATTTCGCCCAGCGTCGCCGGATCGATCGGGGCTTCCAGCACCTCGCGAAAGCGCACGCGGTCCCATGTCGACGATTTCTCGCGTAGATAGGTCACTGGCAGGCGTGGGGAATCCAGAGCCGATTTCGGTGGATTGCACTCTTCGGTTTGTTCACGCTCGCCTGTTGGGTGGTCCATATGTCATGGCCTTCTTGGTTAATTGCAGGTTTGCCATTATATAGCCCTGTCCGGCCAGTTTTGCATCCATTCTTGCGCGGCGGCCGACACACCCGCCGTTACCGCAAAAGGAGCCGCCTCGAGCAATGCGGTCAGATCTATGGGCTTGCGGGCCAACAGGAAGCCATCCGGATGTATGACGTCATCGTCAATGATCAGGAATTGCGAAAGATCCACTTCCTTAGGAGCATGCTGGTATCCGATCGACTGATAATAGTCATCGAACTTGATGCCATCGCCATGAATCTGGGTGCTGGACGACGTGACCGTGGCGAGACATGCCGGGATACCATAGGCCTGTGCGATGATAACCCCGTGAAGCGACGAAGAGATGATACGTTCGCAATCATGCATCTCATCCAGAAATGCCTCGATTTCGGAATAGCCCAGCCGGCGGATATCGATGCGCTTCACGTCCGGCGAGACGGGGGTGGTCATGGCTTCATGGGTGAAGTGCAGGATCAGTCCGGTCTTGTGGGTCGGGTGGAGTTTGCGCGGATATAGGATCGGCAAGAGCCAGGCGGGGTCGCCGTAGATCTCGGGGCATTGGCCACCGTTTTCGATGATCAAATCCCGCGTCAATGGCCCGCGAACAGCGTGGTAATGCGCACCGGCGGCCAGAGTGTCGCGCGAGTTCGGGGTACCGCTGCCCCAGACGTGACTGCCGTCGCGGGCATATTTGATGACCGAGCCGATCGCGCATAATCCGATGCCACGTCCGGCCCATTGTGGGGGAATGCCTGTGACCTTCTCGACAATATAGGGGTTCACGATATCGCCAAGATTGCCCGGATAGGGTTGCTCCCACCAGAAAAGCTTCACCCGCTCCGCCTGCGTCAGCCCCCTTTCCCCGGCGCGCCTGTCAAGCGAGGCACGGAACAGGCGGCTGCGCGAGAAACTTATGACCGCCTCGTTTCCGGTGCTTTCGATCTGCGAGAACAGCTCATCCGCCAGCGGCCAGTCCTGCTTTTCCAGCGCCTGCAGCAGGCGAAACCGCATTGCATAGGGAAACAGATGCTCGTTGTTGCGATATAGTTCTAAATTCGTCGCCAGTACCGAAGGGTCCGAAAACTTGGCCGAGATTTCCAGCAAGCGATGATAGCTTCCGAAATCCTCGGGATCGCGCGCCAGGATTGCGTGCAGATATTCGCAGACCAATGTGCGTTTGCCTAAGCGGGCGGCGTCCGAGATCAATTCCTGAATGACTACTTTCTGGCTTTCAGGGCGAAGAATGTCGGGTGTGTGCTGAAGAACCTTTCCTTTGAATTCCTTGACGTTTCCGCTATCGCCGTGCAGGAAGTATGCACCGGGATTTTCCGGGTCCTGCGGGCGCGAGACGTCGTTGGGAGACATGATCATAAGACGCGGGCGGGCCGTGGTGCGGCGAAATGCTTCTTCAAGGATATAGTCGTCAGTGTAGTCGCCCTTGGTTTGTTGCTCGATCCGTTTGCATTCATAAAGAAGTTCCAGCGTCTCCCGGGTGTAGTTCAGGATGAGATAACCCGGATGAAAGCGCCGCGTGTAAAGGGAAAAATTTTCCTGCGGCAGAAAACGGAAACCACGCATGAAAACTGCAATGTCATAGGATTTGCTTGCGAGATTATCGATATTGCGAAGCAGTTTCGTATCGACATCAACCCACATCACCGTGCTGCGATGCTTCAACAGCATTTTGCGGTAAAAACGGACCTTGGCACGACAGATTTCGCTCCATGACGTGCCCTCTGCAAAGGTGATCGGCTGTATGTCGTGCCGCATTCCCAATGCATCGCAACGGGCGCGCAGTTCATTCGCTTTTTGTTCGTAATAGCCGCCTTCGGTGTAAAAGCTCACGATGGTGATACGTTGCCGGGATGGCTCGGTTTTCTGCCTGACCAGACGCAATATCGTTTCGGGTAGAATCCGCTTGGCGATGCGCTTCGGGAAAGAGGCCGGTGTCGGTCGAAAGGACGTCGTGAGGGTGCTTGCTTCGGTCATGATTTCAGCTTTTCCTGATCGGTTCCACCAGTGGGGCGCTGGATGGCGAATGGGAGGAGGAGGTCGACATCTTACCATTGACTGTTTCGGCTGCTGCCGCCTGATCATGTGGGACGGGTCTGCCCTGCCTGATCATCGTTGCGCCAGATCACGATGCCACTTGGTCAGCAATGCGAGGCCAAGACCAAATAGAACGGCGGCAATCACGGCGACATATACCGGCTGGACATATTCGGCGCGGTAGGTTGAGTAGAATCCGGATCGGTTGGTGCCGACGATGTGAATAAGGGGATTGAACCACAATATATTGCGGAATCCCTCGGGCATGCTGTCGAACGGAATGAAAATACAGGAGATCAGGAACAATGGGCGCGTAATGATCGCCCAGACATTGGCCCAGAGGGGAAAGCGCCGCATAAGAAAGCAGTTCGTGCAGCCGACGCCGAGCGCGAGCCCCGCCGACATCAGAAAAGCCGAGACGATCCGGGGCAGGTCCAATATCAGCTCGACATTGTCATAATAGACGATGCCGGTCAGGACGATGATACAAACCAGCGCATGTATCATGCAGGCCAGCACGAAACGCGCAACGATCGCATCGACGAAGGTCACGCCCGGATAAAACAGCAATTGTTTCGAGAACGCCAGGGATTGTGCGATCCTTCGGCTGATATCAAGAAACATCAGGAACGGCAGCAGCCCCGAGGCATAGAACAGCGCAAAGCTGGATCCCATTGGCGGCACGCGAACCGCCAGCGAAAATATCACCGTCAGAAGCGCGATGCCGCCCACCGGTTCGAGTACGGTCCAGATGAAGCCTCCCGGCGATTTGCCATATGAGGTGGACATTTCCCGAAAGATCAGCGCGCCGATGGTACGGATCGCGGGGAAACGGGTAAGCGGATGACGATAAGGCAGCAGACGTTCCAGCATCACCTAGTCCTCGTCATTATTGCTACCGGCGCCGATATTCGACAAATGGACCTCGATGGCCTGTTCCACGTCTTCGAAATATGTCAGATGCCCCTCGTGAAGCACTGCGGCGGCATTGCAGACAGAACGTATCATGCTCATCGAATGCGAGACCATGATCGCGCCGCTGTTCAGCAGGCGGTTGCGGAAATAGGCTTGGCTCTTGTCGCGGAAATTGCCATCCCCGACCGAGGTCACCTCATCCACCAGATAGGTGTCGAAATAGATGCCCATCGAGACTCCGAAAGCCAGACGCGAACGCATGCCTGACGAATAATGCCCGAAAGGCAGATACAGATGATGTCCCAGGTCGGAAAAGCGGGCGACGAAGGTCAGGAGTTTGTCGGCATTGACATTATAGACGCGGGCTATGAAGCGCGTGTTCTGCGCTCCGGTCAGTTCGGGATGGAAACTGCCCGCAAAGCCGACCGGCCACGAGACGCTTCCCGTGGTCGCCACCTTGCCGTGATCCGGGCGCACCACTCCTGCGATCATTCGCAACAATGTGGACTTCCCCGCACCATTCTGTCCCAGAAGACCGATGCTGGCGCCGGACGGGAAGGTCACGTTGACATCGCGGGCAACCACTGTGGTGCGGCCATTGACGGTGAAGCTTTTTGATAAGTTTTCCAGCCTGATCATCAGTGACGGTCACGGTTGCTATAGCCGATCAGCACAAGGCTGAGCCAGCCGATGAAGATGAAGGTGACGGCCAGAACGGTGATCATCAGCCGCCGCGGGCGGGTCGCCGTCTCGGCGAGCGTGGGCTCGACGAAAGTTGCCAGATAGCGGCTGTCCTGTTCCGATTTCGACCGTGCCGCTTCTACGCCGCCAAGCGCGATGGAATAGCTTTTCTCCGCGAGTTCCAGATCGAGTTGCAGCTTGGTATATTTATCGACGACGGTACTGAACTTGACGTCGCCCGTCGTGTCGCCGCCATAGCGCTGCTGTTCCTGCTCGATCCGACGCTGCAGGACGTCGACGCGCATTTCTGCCTGATTGATGCGCACATCAGCCGTACCCTGCTCGCGCAGGGTTTCAAGCTGGACCATTGCTTCGGTCATCTCCTGCGACAGGCTGGTGATGATGGTCGCGTTGGTGGTAATGAGCGCTTGCGGATCGATGAGTTTGTACTCATCGCGGAACTGCGCCAGGGCTATCCGCGCATCGGCAAGTTGCTCTTCCGTCTGCTTCAGATCACGCCGGGCATAACGCAAGGTATTGTCTCGCGCTTCGTCCGAGATCGTGTTGACGAGCCGGCCCGCCGCCCTGTGAATGCTTTGCGCAATCAGATTGGCGTCTTTTGACGTAAAGGCGCGAACTTCAATCTCGATCATTCCCGTGGCGGAATCCACGCTGATCGTGACCATTCGCTGCCAATATGCGACCAGTTCCTCGAGGCTGGAGTTCTCGCCAAGCGTGAAGAACCGGTCGCCCTCGGGCTTGGTATAAAGGGCCCGCAATCCGATTTCCCGATCCAGCTTGTTGACGAAATTCGGACTACGCAGGTATTTATAGAGGATCTGCGCATCGGTCGTCGTATTGCCCACCGACGGAAGCCCGAACCCGGCAAGAATACCCAGATTCTGCGCCTCTTCGTCACGCACCACAAATGAAACTTCCGAGACATATTGATCCCTGGCGATCAGGAACATGTAAGTGGTGACAAGCAGGGCGGGCAAAGCAAATAGCAGCAAGAAGCTGCCAATCACCAGCGTGTGCCTTTTGGCCCAGCCCGCTTGTCCGACAGGTGCCGGGATACGTGGGTTTGCGGATTTTACGCGCAATGGAGGATCAAGATCTTTCAAGGTTTACCGTCCATTCTTGCGTTCGGGGTTGGATATCCCGTCATAGACGGCTACGGCATCGGTCAGTGCCGCTTCGACCTCATCCATAGCGGCAGCAGGAATCCGATCTTCGTGAACGAGATATTCAAGCGCGCGATGACGCAGGTCGTGGCCGATGCTTTGCGGCATGCGTTCCGGCAGACCGACACCGGCGGCATAATCGCGATATTTGAGGTTGTCGCCGCTAACCGCGTCCTCGAATCCTTCAAAGGTAATGAGGGCGACGGGAATGCCGTAAGCCTGACAGGTGATATAGATGTGCATCGCGCTGGTCAGCACCGCATCATATTGCAGAAGCGTTCCGATCAATGCCTCGATATCGCTGCGGCGGGATACCAGAACGGAATGTTCGTCAACATTTTCGGGCAACCGCAAAGAGATGTTGCGATGTGCAAAATGACGTATCAGCGCCAATCGCCCGTTCGTCCTGTGGCGCTTCAGCGGGATAAGCCGGGGTAGAATCGCCGCCGGATCGCCAAAGCGGTCTATTTTCCGACCTCCTGCCTCGGCAACAAGCTTGGCGGAATATGGTCCTCGCAGCGAGATATAGGTGGCATTCGGCGCGATGCTGGTATCTGCACGGCTGAAACCGGTTCCCGCAAGGACGGAGCTGCGCTGTGCGAACCGCCCGACAGAACCCACTGCCATGAGATGAGGCGCTGCATTCATCTCGTCAGGGCGCTGAAAACGCACGGGCCGGTCGAACAGCCCTTGCAGGATCAGGGGCGAAAGCCAGTCTCCGTAATTCCCGGGATAGGGTTTGTCCCACCATAGCAGGGGCAAAGCATCGCCTTTCGGGGATGTGGCGTAATCCAGTAACGCGAATGCCGCCCCGATCACGACGCGGTCGGCATTTCCCAACAGACGGCGCGAGGTGATATCTGCAATCCGGGTGTGAACCGCGTCATGACGACCTTCACGCGCATCATGTATGATGTTGTAAATACTGCGCGGCGACAATTGCCGCGAAGCGGGCAAGCTTGGCGACAGATATTCCGTCAGCCCGATTTCGTCCGAGAGTCTGCGCAACGGAATGGCGACACGCTGGGGCAGGGCGGTCTGCACCTGCCGCGCGGCTTTCAAAGCCATTGCCTTCATTTCAGGCCTTAGCCTGCTGCCATTATGCGTGGCGCTAGAACGATTATGCTGGGCCGCCAGCCCCTTGAAGGCTGTGACATTGCCACTGGAGCCGAAATAGAAGAAGGGGCGGCGTTCGCCTTCAGAGAAGTTCGCGCGTCCCAGCAACGCCGATGACGGGATCATCTGGAAGGTGAGGCGTTCGGCATTTTTGCGCCATGCTTCTTCGAAAAAGAAATCATCCGTCGCACGCAGACTTATGTTGTTACAGGCCGCATAGGCATCGCGAATATAATCGCGCGCCGCCGGAGTCGTGTTGATGCCCCAGAAACATGGCTCCCAGAAGCGGGATGTGTTGGAATATCCGATCCGCATCGGATGGCCGAAGCCGCGCTGGAAACCGATGATATCGGCTGAAAAATCTGAAACGAAATCCGGTAGATAATCGATGTCGCAATCGATATCGATCCAGAAAATCTTGCGATGGGGGTTCCGCTCGCAGACCGAATGCAGGAAAGGGATCTTCTTACGGCAGATTTCCAGCCATTCTTCGCCCGGTGCCTTGGGCACTTCCGCAATTTCATGGGCGATGCCCAGACGATCAAGCGAGTTCCGCAACGTTGCCGCCGACTGTGCATAATAGTCGTCCGGCGTATGGAATGAGCAGAAAAGGACTTCTGGTGAAATCGGTGCGCCGAAATGCATGATCTGGGTTCCGCTTTCGGCTCGTACAGGTATCTGCAAAATTATCACCACTCTTGCAATTTTCGCCTCTATTTTAGGTTGAAACTGCGTCTGTCAGCAATAGATGGGCTGAAAAGAGACAAAAACTTGCAAATTTTACCAAATTTCAGCGAAATTTATTCATCGATGTGGCTGCTGCAAAAAGTTTTATATTCTTTGAGCGGCTCCAACAGGTTTTTCGTACCTCTCGGCAGCGCCTTCCGGACGGCCCTGATCGCGAATTTTGAAAATTTAGGCCGATTTGTGCTCATTCGCCTTCTGGCGGTCACGTGCGATCGGAACGACGCGCATTCGTAAATGCCGGGATGGCTTTCCCTTCGCATCCAGAAGCTCGATGTGAATCGCGACAATTGATCGTCGGGCCGGTTTTCTTTTCTTCCCATAATAAAAACGAGGTCAGAGGGCAAAGTTCCTTTTCTTGCGCGAACTGCCCCCTGCAAGCCAGATGGAGGGCGGAAAGCGGGGTAGATCAATGCCGATGGAATTGCTGAAATACGGGTTGAGACGGGGGCATCGGCCCTATGGCGACATTCCCGCGACCCCCGATCTGCGCAAGCGATATGATGTGGTGATCATCGGCGGCGGCGGGCATGGGTTGGCGGCGGCCTATTACCTGTCGCATTATCACGGCATTTCCGACATCGCAGTGCTGGAAAAAGGCTATCTCGCCGGGGGCAATACGGCGCGGAACACGACGACGATCCGGTCGAACTATCTGACTCTGCCCTCGATCGAATTCTATCGCGAGGGCCTGTCGCTGTTTGAAAACATGTCGCAGGAGCTTGGCTTCAATGTGATGTTCTCGCAGCGGGGTCAGTTGACGCTGGCCCATTCCGACGCGGCGATGCGCAGTTTTCGGCTGCGTGCGGAAATGGGCAAGCATGCCGGCATTCGCGCCGAGGTCGTCGATGCCAGGACGGTGCAGACACTGTGCCCGCATGTGAACATGGATTTCGGCGGCCAGCACGAGGTCCTGGGCGGGTTATGGCATGCAGATGGCGGTACCGCGCGCCATGATGCCGTGGCCTGGGGCTATGCCAAGCGGGCCGCCGAAAAGGGCGTCGAGATCCATCAGCGCACGGAGGTCACGGGCTTCGGCATCACCGGCAGCCGCGTGACCGAGTTGCATACCAATCGCGGCACCATCGTGGCGGGGCAGGTCCTGCAAGCGGCGGGTGGGATGAACGGGCGTATCGGGGAAATGGCCGGGATCCGGTTGCCGATCCGGAATTTTCCTTTGCAGGCCATGGTAACGCAGCCGCTGAAACCTTTCATGGATATCCTGCTGTCATCCTCGAATCTGCACACTTATCTGGTGCAGTCCTCGCGCGGGGAGATCGTGATCGGCGGCGGAACCGATCCCTATCAGTTGATCTCCACGCGCTCCAGCCTGCCGCAGAAAGAGGCGCTGGCGACCGGCGCGCTGCAGCTGATGCCCTTCCTGCATAATGTCAAGATTTTGCGGCAATGGGCCGGGATCACCGATATCACGCCCGATTTCAGCCCGATCATGGGAGCGTCGCCCCTGCAGAATTACTGGCTTGATGCCGGATGGGGGACATGGGGGTTCAAGGCGACGGCGGTGGCCGGAAAACGCATGGCGGAAACCATCGCGACGGGGCGGGTGCCGGATCTTCTGACGCCCTTTGCTCTGGCGCGTTTCGAACGGTTCGAGCTGTTGAACGAAATGGGCGCCACGGCTGCCGGGCATTAGGAACAGGCGATGAAAATCATGACTTGCCCGGTGAACGGGCCCCGCAACATCTCGGAATTCCAGTGGCTTGGTCCCGTCCATGATGCGTCCGAGGCGACGGATGAAAACCTGATCACCCGCCTGTTTCATGCGCCCAATCCGATGGGTGTATTGCGTGAATGGTGGCGTCATACGCCGTCCAGCACCGTGTTCATCGCCGAACGCAATCTGATCACCGATGAAATCCTGCGGACCTATCTGCAAAGGCCGGACGCAGACAAACCACAGATGAATCCATGAGCGCAGCATGATGAACAGACTTGGCAATGGCTGGGGCAGCCGCATCGACCGCAGCGCCCATATCGGCTTTACCTTCGAGGGACGCAGCATGGCGGCCCATCCCGGCGATACCATCGCCAGCGCGCTGGCCGCGAATGGCGAGTGGATCCTGTCGCGATCCTTCAAGTATCACCGTCCACGCGGCATCCTGACCATGGCGGGACAGGATGCCAATACGCTGGTCCAGATCGGGGATGAGGCCAATGCGCGCGCCGATCTGCGCCCGGTCACCGAGGGCATCTCGGTCATGCCGCAGAATGTCAGCGGCAGTCTGCGCCGGGATCGGGGACGCATCATCGATCATCTGGGCCGCTTCCTGCCGGTGGGTTTTTATTATCGCAGCTTCTTCGGCCCCGGCCGGAACAGCTGGTTGAAATGGTGGGAGCCGATCATCCGCAAATCCGCCGGGCTTGGCGTGGTCAACCTTGATCCGGCGCCACGCCGCTATCTCAAGGAAACCCGGTATTGCGATGTGCTGGTGGTGGGCGCGGGACCCGCGGGTCTGGCCGCCGCGATCCGCGCGGCCGAGGCGGGGGCGGATGTGCTTCTGGTTGAAAAAGAACCCGATCTGGGCGGTGCGCTGACCTATGCCCGCTTTGACGTCGAAACCGCTGACGCGGCCGAAAAGCTGGCCGGTCTTGGGGACAGGGCAGCGATGTTGCCGAATCTCACCGTCCTGCCGGGCGCGACCTGCAACGGGTATTTCACCGATCACTGGATGCCGGTCCTGTATGGTGACCGCCTGATCCGTATTCGTGCCTCGGAACTGGTACTGGCGACGGGGGCGCATGAACAGCCTCTGACATTTCGCAATAACGACCTGCCGGGGGTGATGCTTTCCTCGGCTGCTCAACGGCTGATGCGGCATTACGCTGTGCGCCCCGGTCAGCGAGCGGTGGTTTATGCTTGCGATCGCGACGGCTATCTGACGGCGCTGGATCTTGACGATGCGGGCCTGCAGATTGCCGCCGTCGTTGATCCCGAGGTCGGGGATCGCGATGGGTTGTCAGTCGAACTGGCCCGGCGTGGGATTCGGGTCATGCGCGGTTGCCGTATTCTTCAGGCGCGGGGCAACCTGCATCTGAAGGCGGTCGAGATTCAGGACGGCAAAGGTGCCGGAACCAGGCTGGATTGCGATCTGCTGGTCATGGCCGGGGGTTATACGCCGGGCTATCAGCTTGCGTTGCATGCCGGGGCGCGGCTGTCCTCGGATGACAGCGGTACGCATTTCTCGATCACCGATGTGCCGGCCCATATCCATCTTGCCGGAGCGGTGGCGGGCCTGTTCGATCTGGCCGCGGTGATCGCCAGCGGCGAGATCGCCGGGACAAGGGCTGCAGCAGGGTTGGGGTTGGCTGTCGCGCCGGATCTGCCTCCGGTGCAGACCGGATGGCGGCGAGTGACACCTTTGCTGGCACATCCGAAAGGCCGCGATTTCGTTGATTTCGACGAGGATTTGCAGGTCAAGGATATCGAAAATACCGTCGCCGACGGTTATCGTGAGCTGGAACTGGTCAAACGCTATTCCACCGTTGGCATGGGTCCGTCGCAGGGTCGCCATGCCGCGCTGGCGACGGCGCGAATCGTCGCCCGGAAGACCGCACGCAGTCTGGCCGAGATCGGTATCACCACTTCGCGCCCACCCTTCGGCCCCGAAAAGCTGGGTCTGCTGGCCGATACCACGCCCGAGCGGTATCGCCACACCGCGCTGCATGCCGCGCATCTGGCTGCGGGCGCGAGGATGATGCCGGTCGGCGCATGGTGGCGTCCTTTCGTCTATCCGGGGCAGGATTCTGTGGCCGATGCGATCCGTCGCGAAATCCGCATGGTCCGCGAGGCAGCGGGGATGCTGGACGTATCGACCCTTGGCAAGCTGGAACTGCGCGGGCCGGATGCGGCGGTCTTTCTCGATCGTGTCTATACGATGGCGCATGCCTCGCAGCCCGTTGGCCGGGTCCGTTACTGCCTTGCCCTGAACGAGATGGGCTCGATCCTGGATGACGGCGTGGCCTTTCGGCTGGCGGAGGACCATTTCTATGTCACGGCCACCACAGGCGCGGTCGAGCGGCTTTATGCCGAGATGATGCTGCAAAAGACCATCCACGGCATGAATGTCGATATCCAGAACGTTACCGCAGCCTTTGCGGCGATCAACCTGACCGGTCCCCGCGCACGCGAGGTGCTGCAACGCCTGTCCGGCACGCTGGATTTCAGCCGCGAGGGCTTTGCCTTTCTGGATGGCCGCAGGGGCGAACTAGTGGGCTGTCCGGTCCGGGTCATGCGGATCGGCTTTACCGGCGAACTCAGCTATGAAATCCATCTGCCGCAATCCCATGCGGCGGGTCTTTGGGCGGCACTGCTCGAGGCGGGCGCGGATCTGGGCCTGCGACCTTATGGGCTTGAAGCCTCGCGTATCCTGCGGCTGGAAAAGGGTCATATCATCATCGGTCAGGATACCGATGCGCTGACCACGCCGGATGAGTTGGATATGGGGTGGGCATTATCGCGCAAAAAGCCTTTCTACATGGGCAAGGCCGCAATCGAACGGCGAAGGAGGCTTGGCGAGAAGCGCTGCCTTTGCGGTTTCGTTCTGCCGGGCGAGAATATGGCGGAGATAGGGGAATCCTCATTGGTGCTGAAGGAGGGACATCCCGTCGGTCATGTTACCTCATTCGGGTATTCGCCCAGCCTGGCGAAATGGATCGGACTTGCCTATGTCGCGCCCGATCAGGCCGGGCCGGGAGCGCAGATCAGGTTGCGCGGCTTTACAGGGGCCGAGATCGACGCAGAGGTCACGGCTTTGCCTTTCTATGACGCAGAGAATACAAGGCAGGAGATGTAAATGACCCCGCATATCATACCGGCCCGGAACTGGCCGCTTGAAAATCGGCTGCCCTTGCTGGCCACTTGGCCGGCGGATCGGCGGAACCGGCTGCTCGATCTGTCCGCATTACCGCGTTTCGGATTGCGCGGCCCCGGCACCACCGCGTGGCTGATTGCTTGTGGTTACCCTCTACCGGAAAGCATGGATCACGCGATCGAAACCGATGGCATGACCATCGCCCGGCTGGGCGCGGAAGAGTTTGTCATTCTGGCCGATCCCATCGCCGGATCGCCCCGGCTGGCGCAATTGCGGCGGGAATGGCGGGATGCGCCCGATCCCAGGGGATTTGACGCCTATCGAGAGGAAAGCTGGTGCTGGCTGAACCTGTCCGGACCGGCTGTGCCCGAGGCATTGCCGCTTCTGACCGGGATTGACAGCCGGATCCATGTCTTCGGGCCGGGGACAGTGATGCAGACGCGTGCCATGCATATGGATGCGGTGCTGATCCGCAATGAACGAGGTGGCCAGCCGGGGCTGGATATGCTGTTCGATATTGCCTCATCCGAATATGCGGCAGATTTCATTGCGGATATCCTGCCGGATTTCGGGATGGGCCGATTGGCGGGCTGATCGTCCGCCCTGCACCAAAAGCCGAAGCAAAACCTGATTGATCTGATGAGCTGGGAGAAGAGCGTGTCGCGCTGAATCGGAAACGCCGGTTATTTGCGTCCCGCGATGGCCGGGGGCGCTGCCCCCGGACCCCTGAGGTATTTGGACAAAGAAGAAGCAGAGGAGAAGGAAAGGAAGCGAAGCCGGGCGGGCGCGACATGCCCCATTGTGGGCTTTCGGATGGTGAGGGCGGGATAGCGCCCCGGCCGATGACCCGTTTACAGCACCTGATCCAGAAAGGCGCGGGTGCGCGGGTCCCTGGCCTGCGTAAAGAACTCGGCCGGAGGCCCGTGTTCGACGATGATGCCGCGATCGGTGAAATAGATATGGTCCGCGACCTCGCGCGCGAAACCCATCTCATGGGTGACCAGAATGCAGGTCATGCCCTCGGCGGCCAGATCCTTTATGGTGACAAGGACCTCCTTGACCGTTTCGGGATCCAGTGCCGCCGTCACCTCGTCGAACAGCATCACATCGGGCTGCATGGCCAGAGAGCGGGCGATGGCCACGCGCTGCTGCTGCCCGCCAGACAATTCGCCGGGATATTGGTTTTCCTTGCCTTCTAGGCGTACCTTTTTCAGCAGGGCGCGGGCGCGGGCCTCGACCTCGGCAGGTTTTTCCTTAAGCACCTTGATCGGGGCCATCATCACATTCTGCAATGCGGTCTTGTGCGGAAACAGGTTGTATTGCTGAAATACCATCCCGACCTTGCGTCGCAGGGCCAGCTTGTCGAGCTTGGGGCCATGGACCTCCTGGCCCTCGACCTGAATTGAGCCGGCCTGAATATCGTTCAGTGCGTTAATGCAGCGGATCAGGGTGGATTTGCCCGATCCCGAAGGGCCGATGATACAGATCACCTCGCCCCTCATGACATCCATGCTGATGCCGCGAATGACCTCGACCTGGCCAAAGGATTTGTGAACGTCGCGCAGCCGGACGATGGGTTGATCGGCGGTCCAGTTGGTCATGGGACACCCTTTCAGTTTTTGACCGCGAACCGACGCTCGAGCCGCATGGTCAGGCGGGCGATCGGATAGCAGTATGCAAGGAACAATAGCAGGGCGAAGCCGTAGAAGGGGATCAGCAATTCCGGCTGATTGCCCTCGGCCTCCATTGCCTGCCGGGTCAGGCTGATGATTTCTCCGACGCCCAGCAACGAACAAAGCGGCGTGGACATGGTCAGGATCGCGTACCAGTTCATCCAGGGCGGCAGCATCCGCTTGAAACATTGCGGCAGGATGATCTGCCAGATGGTCTGCCGACGCGTAAAGCCAAGCGATTCAGCAGCCTCCCACTGAGCGGTGGGAACGGACTGGACGGCGCCGCGTACCACCTCGGCGATATTGGCGGAAACCGGAAGCGCAAGGCCGATCACGGTCTTGAACCAGCCGGGAAATGGAATCACCGTGCCGAAAATCCGAAGCTGGAAGGGAAAGGACAAAAGCACGATGAACAGCAGCACAAGCCAGGGCACATTGCGGAAGAATGTGACATAGACGCGTATGACGCCCCGCAGAATGCGCGAGCGCGAAATCAGCGCCAGCCCGGCGAAGGCGCCGATAGCGGTTCCGATCGCCATCGCCAGAACCGAGATCAGGACGTTGAACAGAAAGCCCTGTGTGAACAGGAACGGCATCCACTGGAACAGCTTCTCCAGTGGTGTCCGGATCGCGGCGGTCCCGGCCTGCGCCATGACCATGGCGGGAAACAGGGTCGCCAGCGCCAGAAACCAGAATGCCGGGATAGAGGCCAGCCAGCGCGTAGCAAAGAAATCGTCATAGGCCGGGCCGCGGGGCGTAAAGGGCAGCAAAACCGGCAGCGCGCCCTTATCCACCGGATTCCAGGACATCGGAACGGGCATTTTATGTGCCATAGCCGGGGATCCTCAGCTTGCGTTCCCATTGCCCCATACCGGCCGACAGCAAACCGACCAGCCCCAGATAACAGATCATCATCAACAACATGGTGGGCTTCTGAGCCGAGGGAAAATCATTCCAGATGGAAACGGATTGATACAGCAATTCGGGCACCGCGATGGCGAATGCCTGGTTGGTCGTCTTGACCAGATTGACCAGATTTGCCGACAGCGCCGGCAGCGAGATCCGCAGCGTCAGCGGCAGAACCACGTTCGTATAGGTCTGAAGACGTGTCATTCCCAACGATTCGGCTGCCTCGCGGGTAGAGGTCGGCACCGCCTCGACGCCAGCACGGAAGATTTCGATATTGAACGCGCCCGCAAAGAAAGACAGTGCGATGATCGCCCAGCCGACATTCGAGATGATTGGCACCTCAAGCCAGCCGTCGGGGCTGTAGCTGGGGGTGAACTGGCCCAGGGCGAAATAGAAGAACAGAAGCTGGATCAGCGGCGGTGTGTTGCGGAAGAATTGCACATAGACCTGTACGATCCCACGCAGAAACCGGCTTCTCGACTCCTGTGCCCATGCGCCGACGATGCCGATGATGACCGAAAACACCAGACAGAACAGGCTGAGCTTGACCGTCATCCACAAGCCGGTCAGAACCCGGTTCATCTGAACCGGATCATAGATCCAGATGAAGTTCCAGTGTGGCGACGTCGCGGCCAGTTCCCGGAAAAAATCCTGTATTTCCGCCAACATCGGCATGGGCCTTACTGTGCCAGCGGATCGGCCATCCGCTCATGCATCTCGGCTACGAAGGGGCTGGGGGTGACTTCCCATTTTTCCTCGAGCTCGATCAGCGTGCCGTCACGGTGCCAGGCATATTGCAGCCCCGACACGATCTGGCCCAGAGCGCAGTTTTCTTCCGGCTTGGCGACCGCGATACCCCAGGGCGCGAAATCCTCTGTTGGCAGGGAAATCTCGAAATCCTCCCAGCCTCCGGCGGCGTAATCTGCGCTGATGGTTGTATCGTCATAGACGAAAGCCACGCATTTCTTGTCGCGCAGAGCTTGCTTGGCCTCGGCGGCGTTGTTGAAGGCGGCGATGGTGGCGCCGTATTCCTGCTCGATCTTCTGCAGATAGAACGATCCCTGGACACCGCAGACGGGCTTGCCTTTCAGTTCGGTCCATTCGGTCATGCCGACGGCCTTGGGCGTCAGAGCGGCGGTGCCCGAGGCGTAATAGTTCGGCCCCTTGATGCCCACCATTTCGCGCCGGTCGGCGGTATCGGTCATGGTGGCGACCATCACGTCGATCTGACCCTGCTGCAGGAATTGCATCCGGTTCGAGGCGATCACCGGCACCAGTTCCAGCCCGACGCCAAGCGTATCGGCGATCTTCTGCGCCAGATCGATCTCCAGACCGACAATATTGCCGTCAGTGTCGCGGTAGCCCCAGGGCTTGTAATCGGCCTTGACGCCCGCGATCAGAGTGCCGCGATCCTGAACCCGCTTCAGTCCGGCATTCGTACAGCTTTCTGCGGCCGCCGCCATGGGGGCAAGTGTAATCGCGGATGCGAGAAGTGCGGTAACGACATTTTTCATGTATTTGTCTCTCCCTATGATTATGACAGGGTTATCAAAGCAAACCGGTCAGGTGTGAGAGGCGAAAACATTGCCCTCCTGCGGCAACTTTATTTCACCCGACAGAGACAGGGTCTTCACGCCATCATGCTGGGTGAAATGAGCAACATGGCCGACATGACCGATGGCGGGATGTGCCGCCGGTGCCTGCTATCCGCGCTGGTGGGTGGCGCGGCTTGTCTGGCGGCGCCTGCCGTTCTGCGCGCGCAGCCCGAGATCTGGACCATGGCCGGGATGGACGAATTCGCGCCCTATAATCATATGGAGAAGGGCCGGTTCGTCGGCGCCGATATCGACATTCTGACCGAAGCTGCCGCGCGGATGGGAATCGGAATGCATTTCGTGCCGCTGCCATGGCGGCGGGCATTGCTTGCCCCGGATATGGGCGAGGCTGACGGGTTGTTCCAGTTGGCGCCCACCCCCCAGCGTTTCCGCAGCTGGCTGATGACCGGACCTTTGCGGACGACGCGCATAGTCTTTGTGGTGATGGCGGATGCGCCGCTGGCCGATTTCACCAATCTCGATGATCTGACGGGGCTTTCGGTTGGCGTGGTGGATGGTTTCAGCTATACGCCCGCTTTTGACAGCGCCACGCATTTCCATCACGAGGGCTCGATCGATGACGAAACCAGCCTGCGCAAGCTGCTTTTGCGCCGGGCTGACGTGATCGTGGGGGGCGAGGCCAATCTGCATCACGCCATGCGCAAACTGGAGATCGAGGACAGGGTGCGGACCCTGCCCACCGCCCTGGATATCCAGGGCCGTTTCGTCGGGTTCAGCCGGACCGCCGCCGGACAGGAAAAACATGACCGGCTGGGCCCCGTGCTGACCCGGATGCATGTCGAGGGCCGGATCCCGGCCATCCTGCGCGAGAGGCTGGGCGAATGAGGCGCCCTTCGTGATGCGTCTTGCGGGAACAGGCAGTATCGCACGGCGGCTGGTGCTGGCCGGGGCCTTGGTCAGTATCGTTTCCGGCGTCGGGCTGGGTGGCGCGAGCGCGCTTGCCGATCTGCGGCGTGGCATCAAGATTGCCACCGGCAACGCCGATAGAATTCTCTATTCCGCCACACCGCAGCTGGAGCGCGCTTATTGGGACGTGGATCTGATGACGGTTCAGGCCATTCTGGACCGGCTGGTGGACGATCCGCTGATCCGTGCGCTGTGGATAGAGGATCTGCTGCTGTCACCCGAACAATTGCGGATCGCGCAGATACCCCGGTTTCAGGTGGAACGGCCCGCAGCCGAGATTCCCGCCCTGGTCACAAGCGGATTGGTGCCCGCCGAACGGCTGACCCAAAAGCGCGAGATCGTGCTGCGGGCCCCGGATGGGGTGCGGGCAATCGCAAGGCTGGATGTGACCTTTTCATTCGCCGGATTCTATAATGATTTCGCTCAGCAGGCGCTGCGCATCGTGCTGACCGCCGTATTGCAGGCGCTGCTTCTGGCCGCGCTGTTGTTCCTGCTGACGCGACGCTACATCATATCGCCGCTGGGCGTGCTTAGCCGCGCGGCGCAGGGTCTGCGAGAGGGGCAGGGCTTTCGCCTGACCGGCCCGGCGGCAGGGCGGCTTGGTTCGCGTGATGACGAGATTTCGCGGTTGGCACAGGATTTCGCGCGCACGGTCGCGCAGATGGAACGTTACCGTGATCATCTGCGCGAAGAGGTGGAACAGCGCACCGCCGAACTGGTGGTTGCGCGCAATGACGCACTTGCGGCATCGCGGGCGAAATCGGCTTTTCTGGCCAATATGAGTCATGAGTTGCGGACCCCGCTGAACGCGATTACCGGCCTGTCGGAATTGCTTCTGGCCGAGCGGCTGCCTTTGGCCTCGCGGCGTCAGGTAACGGATATGCAAAGCGCTGCCCGCCAGTTGCTGCGCAGCATCGACAGCGTTCTGGATCTGTCCAAGCTGGAAGGCGGCCATATGGTTTTCGAGCAACGCCCTTTCGCCGTCGATGCTGTTTTTGACGAGGTGATCGCCCAGACGCGGGTCCTGATCGGCGCGCCTTCGCCACAGCTGGAAGGCGATATCGCCCCGGCTGTGCCACTGATGATCACGGGCGATCGTCAGAAACTGACGCAGATTCTGCTGAACCTGACCAGCAATGCAGTGAAGTTCACAACCCGGGGCCGGATCGCATTACGGATTTTTCGCCGGGGCGATCGGTTGCGGTTTTCCGTTTTCGACAGCGGCACCGGGATTGCCGAAAGGGATCAGGCGGTGATTTTCGATCCCTTCACTCAGGCGGATGCAACCATCTCGCGCGAAGTGTCGGGCACGGGTCTTGGCCTTGCCATTGCCCAGGAGATGGCCGAGGGCATGGGCGGCAGGCTTGCCTTGCGTAGCCGGCCGGATATGGGCAGTCTGTTCATTCTGGACCTGCCGCTTGATCCGGCGGAACAAGCCGCTGCGGCATCCATCCTGCCGCGACCGTTGCTGGATATCCCCGATCTCCGGATGCAGGTCCGGCTGGGGCGGATGCTGCACCGTGCGCGGATGACCGGCGAAACCGATGGCCGCCGGCTGCGGCTGGCTGACGGAACCCTGTCGCTTGACGGGACGGAATTGCCCCTGCCGCTGACCCATCGCGAATTACGCATGGCGGTGGAACAGGCAGATGCGGAGCTTCCGTCATCCCCGGCATTGCGGGAAAAGCGTGTCCTTGTGGTCGAGGACCGCAAGATCAACCGCGAGGTGATGGAGGAATTGCTGCGCCGCAATGGTGTCAGAGCTGTCTCGGTGCCGGGTGCATCGGCCGCGCTGACGGCTTTGAACCATCAGCATCCCGACGCCATCATCACCGATCTGCACATGCCGGAAATGGACGGGATCGCCCTGATGGGCAGATTGCGCGGGCGGGGGCTGACGATCCCCGTCATCGCTTCCAGCGCGGATGTTTCGACCGAAACGCGGCTGGCCTGCAGGAACGCGGGATTCACCGCCTTCCTGCCCAAGCCGTTGACCGGTGCGACCCTGCTGGACACGCTGACCACGGTATTCCGTGATGCCATGCCGGTGCTGGACGATGCCGCGCTGGTGCGGAATACCGGGGGCGATCAGCGGATGGCCGCGCGCTGGAAGGCCCGGATCCCCGACGAGATCGAGGACTGGCGCGAATTGCTGGCCGGCAAGGTGCCGCTGGCCGAGGCGCTGCATGCGATCAGAGGCGCAGCCTTGCAGCTGGGCGCGACCGAACTTTGTCATGTTGTGCAGGAAAAGCCCGTGGACATGCCGCGAATCGAGGCGGCGCTGGATCGTCTGCGCCATGCCGCAATGGGTCCGAACGGCGATCAATCCCCGTAATCGGCCAGCCTGTTACGGATATCGGCCAACAAGGTCTCGGCCCGTTCCAGCCGATCTGCCCGGCGCTGCAACAGGTTCTCCAGCGCGAGGTTGGAGCTGCGCAGGTCCAGTTGCACCCTGATCCGGGCAAGCAGCACGGCCGGGGCGAAAGGTCGGGCGATATAGTCGCAGGCGCCAACCGAAAATCCCTCGGTCTCGTCCTCGGGGGCATCGAGGCTGGTCAGGAACATGACCGGCACCTTGGCATAATGCGGCATCGCCTTGAGCCTGCGGCAAAGCGCATAACCGTCCATCCCCGACATTCGCACGTCCAGCATGATCAGATCGGCCGCGCCTCCGGCAAGCAGCCAGTCAAGCGCGTCCTCGGCACGGGTATGGGCGGTAATCTGATATCGATCCTGAAGTACGTCCTGCAACCTGCGGATATTGGCAGCCATGTCATCGACGATCAGGATGTGTTCCTGATCGGACTCGACCGGCAGTTCAGGCGGAACGCTCTCATCCTCGTCGCCCCGGATCGCGACCGAGGCCAGCGCGATATTTTCCAGATTGCCGGACACTGTCTCGAAATAGCGCGCGCCCCAGTCCCGCAGCACGGTGCTGTTGGCGCTGCGCTCGAACAGCGACAGGCCGAGATGCGCTTCAAGCGCGCGGATTTGCCGGCTGACGGCCTCGCGCGTGACATTCAATTCACGCGCGGCATCGGAAAAACTGCCTAGACGAGCCGCGGCCTCAAAGGCGACAAGGCTCGTCAGTGGCGGCAGGTTTCGCTTGAGATTCTCCATGACGGTCAGGATTGCTTGGGCCGGGACGGTTATGCAAGGGGCACCAAGGACTTTCATCATGCGATGCGGAAGCCGATGGAAAGACAGGTTTCCTGTTGTTTGATTTTGCAAAAAACCGTTATTCTTGATTCATTGAGTGCGCAAGATTGTCCGAATATCGGTACTCCCGCCGCGGGAAAAGAGAGTCCTGTATCCTGTCCCGAAAAGCTGTAAGCAAAGCCAATGCGCGAACTTCCCCATCTTGTTTATCTTCAGGCTTTCGAGGCTGCGGCACGGCATCTCAGCTTTACCCGCGCTGCGGAAGAGCTGAACTGCACGCAGGCGGCCATCAGTCAGCGGGTGCGGGCGCTTGAACAGTATTTCGGCCGCCCGCTGTTTCGCCGGCAACCAAGCGGGTTGGAACTCAGCTCGGTCGGAAAGGCCTATCTGCCGGGTATCACGCAGGCGCTGGACATGGCCGAGGCCGCGACCTGTGGCCTGACCGGTCGCCGCGAACGGCAGGGTATAACGATATCGGGGCCGATTTCTTTTCTGAATCTGTGGCTGGCGCCGCGACTGCCCGAATTTCTTGCCGGTAATCCCGGTATCGCCGTGCAATTGAACAGCTCCATCTGGACGGATCCCAATATCGATCTGGCCGATGTCAGTTTCGCCTTTGAAAAGCGCGACCTGATACCGTCCGAGGCAATCGTGCTGTCCCATGAACGACTGGTTCTGGTGGGGGCCGGGCAGCATGCTGAGCGTCTGGGGACAAAGGCATCGCTTGAAGACATCCCACAGATCGAAATTCAAGGAAAATATTCGCTTTGGGACATGTGGTCGGACGGCATGGGAGTGCCCCGGAGATCGGGGCTGCCGGTGCTGCGTGTCGATACCGCGATCTCGGCGCTTGATCTTGCGGCGGTCGGGGCCGGTCTGACGGTTCTTTATGCGACCTATGCGGAAGGATACCTGTCATCCGGCAGAATCATTGCGCCTTTGGGGCCGGGGATCGCCGTGCCGCATGTGCTGTCCATGAGCCGGCACGCCAAGCGCAAAGAGACCGAAGCGGTGCGGATTTTCACGAACTGGGTATCGGACCTGTTCTCAGCCTGAATGATCGTTTTCCGGGGCGTGCCTTTGCCGGGGGATTCCTCGCTTGCGAAGGCTGCAGCAGGTCCTGTTTCACGCTTATTTTCAGAATCCAAACTGAACACTCAATGCGATTTTTTGATGATTTTCATCTGGAATCGTTTGACGTACGGCATCCAATTTGCATACTGATATTTGAGAATCGAGTTGTGGGACATTGGGGTCCCCATAATTATAATTAAAAATCAGGAGGATATAGATGGGAGATTGGGTGATCGGTGTTGATGTGGGTGGAACCTTCACCGATTTTTCGGCACGGCAATTATCAACGGGACTTTCGGTCCTGCATAAGCGCCCGTCGACGCCGCATGACCCATCCGAGGCGATTCTGAATGGCTTACGGGAATTGCAGGAAAAGGCCGAAATCGCCGGCGATGATATCGCCCGATTTGCCCATGGCACGACCGTCGCGACCAACGCTTTGCTGCAGCGGAAAGGGCCGAAAACCGGTTTGGTGACCACCCGCGGTTTCCGCGATCTGCTGGAAATCGGCCGTCAGGTCCGCCCGGCCATCTACGACCTGCAAACCGACGCTCCGCCGCCGCTGGTCGATCGGGAACATCGTCTGGAGATCTCCGAGCGGATCGGCCCGAAAGGAGAGGCGATCATCGAACTGACCGATGCCGAGATCGATGCCATCATCGCGGAACTCGGTCCGATGACCGATGTCGAATCGCTTGCGGTCTGCCTGATCTTTTCTTTCCTCAATCCTGCTCATGAAGAACGTATCGCGGCCGCTTTGCGCAATGCCTATCCGGATCTCTGCGTCTCGATTTCAAGCGAAGTGCATCCTGAATTCCGCGAATATGAACGCTTCTCGACCACGGTCATCAATGCCTTCCTGCAACCCGAGGTCGGACGTTACATGGACCGGCTGAGTTCGGCGATCCAGAAGGTCGCGCCAAAGGCCGCGCTTGGCATCTTTCAGTCAGCGGGAGGGTTGATGTCCATTGAACAGGCATCCCGCTTTCCGGTTCGCACGGCGCTTTCGGGGCCAGCCGCGGGTGCAGTCGGGGCGGCGGCCGCAGCCGGGATGTCCGGGATCGGGAACATCATCACTCTCGATATCGGCGGCACAAGCACGGATGTCGCGTTGATACAGGACGGTAAGGTCGGAACCTCGAACCTGCGCGACATCGCGGGTTTCCGTATCCGCCTGCCGACGGTCGATATTCATACTGTCGGTGCAGGTGGAGGATCCATCGCGCATCTGGGCGCCGACGGGCTGCTGAAAGTCGGCCCGATGAGCGCGGGCGCCGTGCCCGGCCCGGCCTGTTATGCGCGGGGTGGCGACAAGCCGACGGTTTCGGACGCCAATGTGGTGCTGGGCCGCCTGCCGGCGCGTCTTGCCAATGGCTTTCCGATCGACAGCGATCTGGCCCGGACCGCCATCGAAGAGATCAGCAGGCCGCTTGATCTGTCGCTGGAAATGGCCGCGCATGGTATCGTCAGCATCGCCGCTTCGAATATGGCACGCGCCATTCGTGCGGTCACCATCGAGAAAGGGCAGGATCCGCGCGGCTTCACCCTGATGTGCTTTGGTGGCGCAGGCGGTCTGCATGCGGCGGATGTGGCCGATATCCTCGCCATGCGCCGGATCCTTGTTCCCCGCGCGCCGGGCATTCTCTGCGCCGAGGGGCTGATCGTCGCAGATTTGCAGGAAAACTATGTCACCACTTGCCGCTGTCCGCTTGACGATGATCTGACGATCATTGCCGAGGCGGTCAGCCGGCTGAGCAAGCAGGCCGAGGAATGGCTGGCGGCACAGGGCGACGATTCCGCTTTCATTATCAGCCGCAACCAGACCGTCATTCTGGACCTGCGTTATATCGGCCAAAACTATGAATTGCCGGTCGAGATCGGTACCGGCCGCCACGCGACAGGATTGCCGCCGGTCGAGCCCCTGAAACAGGCTTTCTTCCGGCAGCATGAAGCCGCTTATGGTCATCACGACCCCGATGCCGGCGTCGAGATCGTCAATGTCCGCATCCGCGCGACGATGGAATTTGCCAAGCAGGCGGTCGATGCGGCACGTCCCTCGGGTAAGGCGCAGCCCGCCGCAACCGAGCAGATCTGGTTCGAACGGACAGGCTTTGTGCCGACCCCGGTCTATGATCGCGACGGGCTGGCCGAAGGCGCTCGCATCAGCGGCCCGGCCCTGATCACGCAATTCGATACCACCACGCTGGTGCCGCCCGACTGGACGATTTCGGTCGATGCCGCAATGAACATGATTATGGAGCGTAACGATGGCTGATGCCGTATCGCTTGATCCGATCACGACCGAGATAAGCTGGAACAGCCTGCGCTCGATCGCCGATGAATGCTTCCTGACATTGATGCGCAGCGCATTCTCGACCAATATCAAGGAAAGACACGATCATTCGACCGCGATTGCGGATCGGAACGGTCGGCTGATCGTTCAGGCCGAAAACGCCTTGCCGATCCACCTTGCCTCGATGTCCGGCCTGATCGGGCTGATCCACAAGCAATATTCCGACAGCCTCGCGCCGGGCGATATCTTTATCGCCAATGACCCCCATGTGGCGGGCGGGTCGCATCTGCCGGATATCAACATGGCGATGCCGGTTTTCGACGGCGACCGGTTGCTGGGCTTCGTGGCCAATATCGTGCACCATGCCGATGTGGGCGGGGCCTCGGTCGGCTCGATGTCGGGCGGGTTGAACGAGATCTACAAGGAGGGGCTGCGAATCCCGATCCTGCGCCTTTTCCGCAAGGGTGAGCTGTGCGATGACATCATGCGGCTTTTGCTGCTGAACATGCGCTTGCCGAATGAACGGCTGGGCGATCTGAATGCGCAGATTGCGGCGGTCAAGATCGGGGTGAAACGTCTGAAAGAGGTGATCGCGCGTCACGGGGCGGATCATCTGGCGGTTTTGTGTGACGAGATCGTCAACCGCACTAATCTGCGGATGCGCAATGCCATCGCCAGCGTTCCCGACGGCGAATACAGCTTTGCCGATGTGATGGATGATGACGGATTGGGCACCGAGGATGTGCGGATCGCCCTGACCGTCAGAAAGACAGGCGATAAGATCGTCTTCGATTTCACCGGGACCTCGCCGCAGGTTCCGGGCAATTTCAACATGACGCTGAATACCACGAAATCGGCGGTCTGCTATGCGCTTAAATCGCTGCTGGATCCCGAAGTTCCCAACAATCAGGGGATTTTCGATGCGATCGAGATCAGGGCAGAGCCGGGAAGTTTCGTCAACTGCATCCATCCGGCGGCTGTGGCGATGCGGGCAAATTCATGTCAGCGGGTGGTGGATGTCGTGCTGGGCGCCTTTGCCGATGCGCTGCCCGACCGGGTTGTCGGGGCGGCCAACGGAGCCAATACCAGTGCCGTCTTCGCGGGAACAGATCCGCAGACGGGAAATTCCTATGTCTATCTGGAGACTCTTGGCGGCGGTATGGGTGCAAGGGCAGGCAAGGACGGCAAGGATGGTGTTCAGGTCCATATCACCAATACCGCCAACCTTCCGGTCGAGGCGATCGAGCTGGAATATCCGCTGCGCGTCGAGGAATATTCGCTAATCACCGATTCAGGCGGAGCAGGAAAATATCGCGGCGGGATGGGCATCCGGCGGGCGATCCGTCCGATTGGTCATCTGTGTGAATTCAACGGCGTCGGTGACCGTTTCCGCCACCAGCCCTGGGGCATCTTCGGTGGCAAGCCGGGGGCGACGGGTGAATTCCATTTGCGCAACGACGATGGCACATCCAGAAATCTGCCATCCAAGGTCACGGGAATTTTTGTGACCGATGAAACCGTGGTGGTGATCGAAACCCCCGGAGCCGGAGGTTACGGCGACCCCGGCGAGCGGACGGCCGAGGCAATTCGCGAGGATCTGGTCTCGGGCAAATTCACCGAGACTTTCGTTGCCGAAAACTATGTCTCGGAAAAGGTCGCGTAACGATAAGAACCGCCGTTGTCCACAAATCAACAGAGAGGAAAATAACATGCAGAACAGAATCCTGAGTGCGGCATTTTCCCTGATGGCAATGTCAGGGGCCGCCATGGCGCAAAGCTATTCCTGGGATCTTGCCAATGAATACGGTGAAAGCACCATCATGGGGCAGGCGGATCAGGTGTTTATCGAGGCGGTGCAGGAAGCCTCTGGGGGCGAAATGACGATCACCGGCCATTACGGTGGCTCGATCGGATATAAATCGGTCGATCAGTTCGATGCGGTGGGCGATGGCGCGCTGGATATGGCCGATACCATCACCACTTCGCTGTCGGGCATAGAGCCGCTGTTCCTGTTATCGTCGCTGCCGTTTATCGCCAACACGAATGCCGATGCGAAACTTCTCTGGGAGGTCGCGCGCCCGCATTACGAGGAATTGTTCGACAAGCATAATCAGGTATTGCTCTGGGCGACGCCATGGCCGCCTTCAGGTATCTGGGCGCAAGAGCCAATCACTTCTGCCGAGGAAATGAAGGATCTCAAGATCCGTGGCTGGGACGCCAGCGGCGTGCGGACTCTTTCGAATGCCGGATCCACCGCTGTCCAGATCAGCTGGGCGGATACCGTCCCGCAGCTTGCCGCGGGCAGCATCAATTCGGTCCTGACTTCCGCAGATGGCGGGGCAAGTTCCAAGTTCTGGGAATTCCTCGATGACTTCACCGCGGTGAATTATTCGATGGCCTTGAACATGACCCATATGAACAAGGACATCTACGACAGCCTGACCCCTGAACAACAGGACATCATCCGCGCCGCCGCCGAAAAGGCGAGCGACGCGGCCTGGGAAGATCTTGAAAAGCGTGTGGAGCAGAACTTTGAAGAGATGCGCGCCAATGGCGTCACCATCACCACTGACGTTCCCGCTGATTTTCTTGAGTTTCTGCGCCAGTCCGGTCAGGAGGTTTACGATGAATGGCTAAGTAATGTCGGGCCTGTCGGACAGCAAATCCTGGACGAATACGCCGAAAAGCGTGGGTCGTAATCTGACTGGGCGCGCGTATGGTTGCGCGCCCGCAACTCAATTCCCGAGGTTGGAAACATGCTTTCGCGTACAGTCATTCGTGTGTCCGAGATCTGCTCGGGCGCTGGAATCGCGGTTGCGGCCGCCCTTCTGGTCTATATGGTCATTCACATCATCCTTGAAATTATCCTGCGGAACTTTTTCGCAAGTTCGACCAATTCGATGGGCGAATATGTCGGTTATGCGACCGGCGCGATGGCCTTTATGGCGATGGGCCACACCTTCATGAGCCGCAAGCATGTGCGCGTCAGCCTGCTACGCCGCTTTCTCAGGGGAAAGATCGCCATTGCCGTCGAACTGTTCTGCATCATGGCGACATTCGCCATGTTCGCTTTCATGACCCGCTATATCTGGCTGATCCTGATGCGCGATTATACGCGCGGTTCAGTCAGTCCCAGCCTGATGGCGACGCCGACCTGGTATATCGACGCCGCGCTTTTCGCCGGCCTGGTGATTTTCCTGATTCAGCTTGTGGCTTCGGCGATCGACACCGTGATCAATGGTGTCCCGGAAGAACAGATCGAGGGGGAATAAGCCATGGAATCCCTGATTGTTGCTTTTGGCATTCTTGCGCTGGTCATCTTCTTTCTGGGGATCGGCGTCTGGGTCTTTGCCGGCCTGCTGCTGGTCAGCACTGTCGGTCTGGTCTTGTTCATCGACATGCCGTTCCACCGTATCGGAACCATTCTCGCGCCACTGGTGATCCGCAGCTCGACCGCATGGGAACTTTCCGCCATCCCGATGTTCATCTGGATGGGAGAGATCATCCTGCGAACAGATGTATCGACCCGGCTTTTCAAAGGGCTGTCGCCCCTGACCTATTATCTTCCCGGCCGGATGCTGCATACGAATATTCTCGGCTCCGCCGTCTTCGCCGCGATCTGCGGATCAAGCGCGGCGACCACGGCGACCGTCGGCAAGATCACGATCCCCGAACTGAAGAAACGCGGCTATTCGAATGCGCTGTCCTATGGCTCGCTTGCCGGTGCAGGCAGTCTCGGGCTGTTGATTCCGCCTTCGATCATGATGATCGTCTACGGGGTTCTGGCCGAGGTTTCCATTTCGCGTCTTTTTGCCGCCGGTATGATCCCCGGTCTGATGATCGCCGGTATCTATTCGGTCTATGTGATCATCTACAGCCTGTTCCGGCCCAACGTGGCGCCGGCGGATTCCCATGCGCCCGGCTTCAGGGACATGATCACGGGTGTCTGCAATCTGGCGCCCATTGGCATCCTGATCGGGGTCGTCCTTGGCGCAATCTATTCCGGCCTTGCCACGCCATCGGAAACGGCCGCAATCGGGGTTGCCGTAACGCTGATCTATGCCGCCTGCACCTGGCAATTGTCATGGAATACCTTTATTTCCAGCCTCACGGCAGCAGTTCATACAAGCTGCATGATTTCGGCAATCATGATCGCGGCGGCATTCATGTCCACCGCCATGGGCTTCATGCATGTACCCCACAATATCGCCAGGGTCATCGACGGTCTGGAACTGTCGCCTTATCAGCTGATCTTCATTCTCGTGCTGTTCTATCTGTTGCTGGGCATGTTCCTTGAGGGTATCTCGATGATGGTGATGAGCCTGCCGATCACGCTGCCGCTGATCCTGGCCGCGGGCTTCGATCCGATCTGGTTCGGTATCTTCCTGATCCTCATGGCAGAGCTGGCGCAGATCACCCCGCCCGTGGGTTTCAACCTGTTCATCCTTCAGGATCTGACCAAGGTATCCATCACGCGGATCATCGCTGCATGTGTGCCTTTCTTCCTGCTGATGTGTTTCGGCGTCGCACTGATCACGGTATTCCCCGAGATCGTCCTGTGGCTGCCCGACTACCTGTTCCAGAGTGGCGGAGGATTGCCATGAACCGGCTGACCGGAAAGGTCTGTGTGGTGACCGGCGGCGCATCTGGCATCGGTCGGGAAACCGCGCTTGCCTATCTGCGCGAAGGCGCAACGGTTCATGTCCTCGATCGAGACGGACAGGGACTGGCGCTTCTGGCCCGGCAATACCGCGAATTGCATGTGGTCGAGATCGACATCACTGATAATGAGGCGGTGAGCCGGTTTCATTCTGGGCTGGAACGTCTGGATGTGCAGTTCAACTGCGCCGGTATGGTGGCGGTGGGTGATCTGAACGCATGCACTCCCGACGACTGGCAACGGTCGCTGGATCTGAATGTGACCTCTGTCTACCTGATGATGCGCGCGGCGGTGGAGCTGATGCTGCGGCAGAGAAGCGGCAGCATCATCAATGTCGCATCGGTCATTTCGTCGATCGGGGCCGCGCCGGACCGGTTCGCCTATGGGGCAACGAAAGCGGCGGTGATAGGTATGACCAAATCGGTTGCGCTTGATTATGCCTCGGCCAATATCCGTTGCAATGCGATCTGCCCCTCGGCGGTGGAGACACCGTCGATGACCGCGCGGATCGAGGCCATGCCCGACAGCGCGGCCGCGCGGCAGAGCTTCGACGCGCGGCAACCTCTTGGCCGCATGGGCACCCCCGCCGAGATTGCCGAACTTGCGGTTTATCTTGCCTCGGACCTGTCCGGCTTCATGACCGGCAGCGAACTGGTTATCGACGGAGGCGCGAAATTATGACCTCAGACGCATCCGTCCGGGCGGCGATTATCGGCTTGGGCCGTTGGGGGAGAAACCTTGTGGCCGCCAATGCCGCCAATCCGGCATCTGCGCTGCGTTTTACCCATGCCGCCACAGGAACGCCCGACAAGGCGCGGCCTTTCTGCCGCGAATACGGGCTGCAGTTGCTGCCGGGCCTTGAAGAGGTGCTGGGCAGTAATCGGGTCGATGCCGTTGTCCTTGCCACCCCGCATAGTCAGCATGGTGCGCAGATCTGTCGGGCGGCGCGCGCGGGCAAGCATGTCTTGGTGGAAAAGCCCCTGACACTTGCCCTTGCCGAAGCCGAAGCGGCTGTTGCCGCGGCACAGGCGGCGGATGTCAAGCTTTGCGTTGGGTTCAATCGCCGTTTCCTGCCTGCCTTTCAGCAGCTTGAGGCAAGCGTTGATGCCGGTGCGCTGGGTCGGATCCTGCATGTCGAGGGCGCGTTTTCGGGAAGTTTCGGTTATGGATATACCGATCAGATGTGGCGCGGTGACACGCAGGAAAATCCGGCGGGTGGCATGGCCGCTATGGGGATTCATATCCTTGACGCGATGATTGCCCTGCTTGGCCCTGTGCGCAGGGTATCGACCGTCAGCCGCCGCATCGCGGCGCCTGCGCAATTGAAGGATGTGACCAGTGTCATGCTGGATTTTCATTGCGGGGCGACTGGCAGCCTGTCGACGCTGATGACCACCGGCAGCTTCTGGCGGCTCCATGTCTTCGGCTCGGAGGGCTGGGCGCAAATGCCGGATCAGTCCAGTCTGATCACCTGTGATCTGGCGGGGACGCAGGAATGCAGGAGTTTCGATCCCTGCGACGGCCTTGCGCGGGAGCTTGACGCATTCGGGGGCAATATTCTCGCGAATCAATCTTATCCGGTGACGTATCATCAGGCACTGAGCGGTGTCGCGGCCATGCAGGCCATCGCGATTTCCGCGGAACATAATGCAGAGTGGACGGAGGTCGAATCCCCCGCTACATCCTTGGTGTGCCCTATGGCCTGAATGAATGCATCTGGCCGTGAATATTGATTCAAAGCGTTTCAGGATAAAAATGAATAAATCGGTGGACGAAAGGGATGGTCAGAAGGTCGCCAGAAAGATCCGCGAGGCCATTCTGAGACTGGAATTGCGGCCGGGATTGACGCTGGACGAAGCGGACCTTGCCGAACAGATGAATGTTTCACGCACACCGGTGCGCGAAGCCATCATTCAGCTTATCTCCGACGGGCTGGTGCATCGCCACGGTCGCAAGGCCATTGTCGCCACGATGGATTTCGACGAAGTTCCGAAGCTCTATGACGCCCTGCTTGTTTCAAGCCGCCTGATTCACCGGCTGGCCGCCGAACACCGGACCGACGAGGATCTGGCCGCGATCCACAAAACCATGCTGGCTTTCGAGCGCAGCAAGGATGTATCCAACGGTGTCGAAAGGTCCGAGGCGAATCTGCAATTTCATCTGGCGATTTCGCGTGCGGCGCATAACCGTTATTTTTCGACTTTCTACGACAATGCGCTGCTTGGGACGATTCGTCTGGCGAGGGCCTGTTTCGCTCAGATCAGCACCGTTGAATATCTGAACCCCACGACGAAAGAAGAGCTTGCGACGCATCTGGCGGAAACCGAACGCCAGCATCGTGCCCTATATGCCGCAATCGACGCATGTGACGTCGAACTTGCCGATAAATTGGCGGTAGATCATTATGTCCTGACCCGAAACCGGGTCGAGAAGGTCCTGTTCCGGGTAGATCCGGCCGTGGAAAATATGGATCTGTCAAAAGAATTGCCCTGAATTCTTCGCGGATATCTGGCGGATTCTCATCCGGTTGCATGCATGTGACCGGATGATTCCGTCCGGCCGACATGGCCATCGGCCGCGCTGCACCCGATCTGCGCGGCAAGAAAATTTTCAAAGAACCGTTAAATATCGCTGATCATGCGCATCGCGCATTGACTGGGGATGCCATTATGATACCAGTGGTCATACCACGGTTAGATGAATGGACGGATTTGTGTCGATTGTTCGTGAAAAGGCGGAAGGCAAGGGGGGCTATGAAGGCGTCGTGGCCTATCTGCGCGAACAATTGCTTTCGGGTGAGTTGAAGACCGGTGATTGCCTTTTGCCCGAAAGAGAGCTTTCGGCCCGTCTGGGTGTCAGTCGCCAGGTCCTGCGGGAAGCCTTGCGTGCATTGGCGATGATTGGCGCGGTCGAGATCCGCCATGGCGTCGGCACCATCGTCAGCCGGCCCGATGTCTCGACCCTGGGCGAATTCTTCACCTTCGCGCTGGCGCAGCAGTCGGAGGTGATCGATGATATCATGGAAGCGCGGATCGCCATCGAGCACCACGCCATCCGTCTTGCCTGTCGTCGTGCCGGGCAGGCCGATTTTGACCGCCTGGCCGAGCGTCTGTACGATATCGTGGAGACCATCCACGATCCTGAGGCGGGCGGGCATGCCGATTTCCGCTTTCACGAAGCATTGGTGCAGGCGGGCGGTTCACCGACGCTGATCAGTCTTTATTCCTCGATCGCCTCTCTGATGATGCGCTCGCATCTGGATCGCCGCGAGCAGATCATCCAGGTCGAGGGGATCACGGAATTCCTGATCGATCATCATCGCAAGATTTTCGAGGCGATCGTCGCGCGCGATGCGGGCGTCGCCGACGAATTGCTGACGCGTCATTTCGAGATCGGCGCTGATTTCAGGCGGCGGGCCGGCTTCCGCAGTGCGGCCGCCAATCTTCGCAGTAGCGCGTCAGAGACCAATATCATCCAAGGAGAACAGAATGCAGATCGTGATCGGTAGCGACCACGCCGGGTATCACCTGAAAGAGAGTGTCGTGAATTTCCTGCGTGAGCTTGGTCACGACCTTGTCGATATCGGCAGTTTCAATCCCGATCCGGTGGATTTTCCCGATATCGCGCGCAGCCTTTGCCAGAAAATTCGTAGCGGAGAGGGCGAGCGTGGCCTGCTGATCTGTGGCACCGGCGTCGGGGCCGTCATTGCGGCCAACAAGATCAAGGGGATCCGGGCAGCTGTCTGCCACGATGTGCATTCGGCCCATCAGGCGGTCGAACATGACGATGTGAACGTGATGTGCATCGGGGCGCAGATCGTCGGAGCCTGGCTGGCGCGGGATCTGGTCCAGTCGTTTCTGGATGCACGTTTCGTGCAGGATGATGATTTCATTCGCCGTGTCGAGAAGCTTGCGCAGCTGGAAGAAGAAAATTGACGATCGGGCGGATGCCAAGCCATCGCTTTGCATTGCGCCGGAAAAGTGAAATCTGGGAGGAGACAGGCGATGTCTGTGCAGACGAAGGGAAGTGTTGGCTTCCTTGGGCTGGGGGTCATGGGGCGTGAAATGGCCCGCAATCTGGCTGCGGCCGGTTTTGGTGTAAAGGCCTATGATGTTGTTCCGGCTGCGATCGATGCGATGGCGGAAACCGGTGTCACCCCTGCTGCGAGTATCGCGGATGCAGCTGCCGATGCCGATATCGTCATCTCGATGCTGCCCGATACGCCCCAGGTCGAAGAGGTCGTGCGCGGAGACGGGGGATTGCTGTCCAGCCCACCGCGGGGCGGGCTCTATGTGGACATGAGCACTATTGCCCCCGAGGCGACCCGCAAACTGGCGGCCGATCTGCTGCAGGCGGGGGTTCAGATGCTGGATGCACCGGTGTCGGGCGGCCCGGTGGGCGCAAGGGATGCCACGCTGACGATCATGGCCGGCGGTGAGGCGGCGGCTTTCGAGCGGGCGCGCCCGTTCTTGCAGGGCATGGGCTCGACGATCAACCATGTCGGCGCCTCGGGGGCCGGACAGACGGTGAAGCTTTGCAACCAGCTGATCTGCGGCATCAATCTTCAGGCCATTTGCGAAGCCTTTGCATTGGGACGGGCATGCGACATCGATCTTGTCCAGATGCGAGAGGTCCTGATGGGCGGGTCCGCCAATTCGTGGATGCTCGAAAATCTGGGTGCCGCCATGATCGAGGGCGATATTTCGGCCGGATTCCGTATCGATCTGATGATGAAGGATTTGCGTCTGGTGCTGGGCGCTGCGCAACAGAACCTCGTTCCACTTCCGGCGACCAGTCTCGTCACCTCGCAATATATCGACGCACAGGCCCATGGCGAGGGCGCGAACGGCAATCAGGCGCTGTTCCGGGTCTATGACCGCATGTCGGGACGGCCGACCCGGCCCGACACCCCCGCGAGCCTCACATGATACTGGACTTCACGCTTATCATCGCCCGCTGGCAGATGCTGATGGACGGTGCCTGGCTGACCGTTCAGCTGGCCGCGGTGACGACGCTGACGGGTTTTCTGGTCGGAACTCTTTGCGCCGTGGCGCGGCGGTCCCGCTTCCGCCTTGCCGCATCCACGGCGGGACTCTATGTCGAAGCCATCCGAAATACGCCCTTTCTGGTGCAGATCTTTCTTGTCTATTTCGGCCTGTCGAGCCTTGGTCTGTCCTTGTCGGCCGTCACGGTCGCCATTATCGCGCTGACGATCAATGTGGGAGCCTATACCGCCGAGATCATGCGGGCCGGGTTCGACTCGATCCATCGCGGCCAGTGGGAGGCCGCCGAGACATTGGGGCTGACGAAGTTTCAGCAATACTGGCATGTCGCGCTCCGGCCCGCGATGGAGCGGGTCTATCCGTCCCTGTCCAGCCAGTTCATATTGCTGATGCTGGCCTCTTCGGTGACTTCGCAGATTTCGACCGAGGAACTGACGGCGGCTGCAAATTTCATCCAGTCCGAGACCTATCGCCCCCTCGAAACCTATCTGCTGATCGCGCTGATCTATGTCGCGCTTTCGCTGGCCATGCGCGTGGTCTTCTGGGGCATCGGCATGATCATCTTTCCCCGACGCCGACGCCTTGGAACCAGCTTGTAGGATCTGAAAATGGATACGGCTCTCAACCTTAACCATATCGGGTTCCTGCTTGATGGCGCGCTTTGGACGCTTGTGCTGTCGCTGATGGCTTTCCTGGGCGGCGGTCTGGCGGGCTTTGCCGTCGCCATGGGGCGGATTGCCCCGCAGAGAATCATCCGCATCCTGACAACGGGTTATGTCCAGCTGGTTCAGGGCACGCCGCTGCTGGTCATCATGTTCGTAATCTATTTCGGATTGCCGACACTGGGCTTCTCCATATCGCCCCTGCTTGCGGCCGGCCTGTCGATGACCATCTATGTCAGTGCCTATCTGGGGGAAATCTGGCGCGGGGCCATTCAGTCCGTGCCGCGGGCCCAGTGGGAGGCTGCCGAATGCCTGGCGCTGAGTCGCGGGCAAAGAATGTTCAAGGTCATCCTGCCGCAAGCAATCCGGATCGCCACCCCGCCCACCGTGGGTTTTTCGGTCCAGATCATCAAGAATACCTCGCTTGCCTCGGTTGTGGGATTTGTCGAACTGACCCGCGCGGGCCAGCTTATCAATAATTCGATCTTCGAGCCGTTCATGATCTATCTGATCATCGCCGGTCTCTATTTCTGCCTGTGCTTTCCCGTCTCTCTGCTCAGCCGACGGCTTGAGCGGACGGGTGTTGCTCGCGCGCAGAGGATCGAACTCGTCTCAGCCTGACATTTCAAATCGGAGCGCCTCATGTCCATCGTCGTCCTCGACAATGTGAAAAAAAGTTTCGGTGCAGTAACGGTTCTGCATGGCGTGTCCTTCTCGGTCGAGAAGGGGCAGGTGATGGCCCTGATCGGCGCCAGCGGATCCGGCAAGAGCACCGCCCTGCGCTGCATCGACCGGCTGGAGCAGATCGATAGCGGCCGGATCGAGGTTTGCGGCCATCAGGTCGCCAGTGCCGATCTGGATCTGCGCAAGCTGCGCCTGGATGTCGGCATCGTCTTCCAAAGCTATAACCTGTTTCCGCATCTGACGGTCGAACAGAATATCACGCTGGGACCGGTTTCGGTGAAGCGGATGCCGAAATCCGAGGCAAGGAAGATCACTGCAGATGTATTGGCAAAGGTCGGGCTGGCCGACAAGGCCTCTGCCTATCCCGAACAGCTTTCGGGTGGCCAGCAACAACGGGCGGCGATCGCGCGATCACTGGCGATGCAGCCAAAGGTGATGCTGTTCGACGAGGTGACCTCGGCCCTTGATCCCAAGCTGACCGGCGAGGTTCTTCGCGTGATCGAGCAGCTTGCCGACAGTGGCATGACGATGATCATGGTGACCCATGAGATGAATTTTGCGCGGCGTATCGCCGACCGGATCGTCTTCATGCATGACGGCAGAGTACACGAACAGGGCGGCGCGGAGATTCTGTCTGCGCCCGCCACGCCCGAGCTGCGCGATTTCGTTTCGAACGAACTTTGACAATCGGGCAGCCTGAATGCCCGACATATTGTGGAGGAGAAGATGATGAAGAATCTTGGAAAGATGCTGGCCGCCGGTATGGCAGCCGCCGTATTGGCGCAGCTGCCGGTCACGGCTATGGCGGATCAATATGCCGATATCATGGCCGCAGGAAAGATCCGGGTTGCCACCGATCTTGCGATTCCGCCATCGGGTATGCTCGATGACGATCTGCAACCTATCGGATCTGATGTCGAAACCGCGCGTCTGCTCGCAGAAGACTGGGGGCTGGAACTGGAATTCGTCGAGACCACGGGTGCCACACGGATCCCGAACCTGCAGACCAACAAGGCGGATATTGTCATTTCCACCCTGTCGGTCACGCCGGAACGGGCTGAAGTGATCGATTTTTCCGAAGCCTATGCCGCGCTTCGGTCAGTTGTCGGCGCTCCGGCAGATTCGGATATCTCGGGCTGGGAGGATACCCAGGGCCTTGCGATTTCCGTAACACGCGGCACCACTCAGGACACCCATCTGACGCCTCAGGCCGCAGAGCGTGGTTTCACCGTTACCCGATATGAGGATGACGCCACGTTGGTGACCGCCGCTGTCAGTGGGCAGGCCAAGGCCGTGGCCACCTCCGAAACGCTGGTGCAGCAGATCGGCGAGCGCAATCCGCAGCTTGCGTTTGAGCCGAAATTCACGATCGAAACCTTTGATCTGGCTATCGGTTTGCGCAAGAATGAACCGGAACTGAAGGCAAAGCTTGACGAGTGGGTCGAGACCAATCTGAAAAATGGCAAACTGAACGACATTTACGAGAAATATCACGGCGCGTCATTGCCCGAGGAAATGCTGCAATAGTCTGATATCATCACCAGCACCGGGCGGGCCTATGCGAGTGTTGATGTCGCTCGCATGGGTCTTTCTGCGCGGCATTTTTACATCGTCTTTCAAGGTAGATGGCGCCATGTCGTGGGTCAGGCGTGTCTGAAAGGCAATTACTGAATCTCGTTGATATAGACATCGTCGCTTGTTGTCGCGCGATGTGAGTTCAGCAGGATGGGCTGCGCCTGCTCGTCATAAGCCACCTCCCGCAGCACCAGCACGGCGGCGGGATGCGACAGGTTCAGCAATGCGTGATCTTCAGCATCCGCGATACTTGCTTCGATCTGTTCGCGAATGGCTGAAATTTTAAGCCCATATTCGTTCCACAGCATCGGATAGAGCCGCGCCGGAACCCGGGCGGGGTCTGTCGGGAAACCAGGGACCAGCCGACAAGGTATCACGATCGTCTCATGCATGACCGGACGGTCATTCACCAGACGCAGACGATGCAATGCATGAACCTGGGTGCCCTCTGGAATCGCTAGCCGCCGCGCCTCGTCGGTGGTCGCTGCGCGGGATTGCAGCTCCAATACGCGCGCGGTGGAGTTCTGCAAGTCACCGGCGCGGGAATGCAGCCGGAAATATGTGTAGTAAAAGCGCAGCGAATGACGCGGTGTGCGCCCGGTAACGACTGTCCCGGTCTTGCGCCGTCTTGCAAGCGTCCCCTCGGACACCAATTCGCCCAAAGCGCGTCTGATCGTGCCGACCGAGACACGAAATTCCAGCGCAAGCGCGGTTTCAGACGGCAGGACGGTTCCTGTCTGCCATTCGCCGGAAGTGATTCTTTCGGCAATCTGGTTTGCAACCGTCCGATACATCGGGGCGTAGGCAGTATCTTTGTTTAAAATTTCATCACTCCCATCGTTCCGGCTGACCGCCTTTGGCATTTCATTGAACTGATCGCGGCAACGGTCTTGACGTCAAGCCCGCAGTTCTGTTTATTTCTATATAGTTTATAGTTTTCATCATGCGCCGCAAGCGCCCATTTGGAAGCAAGCGACATCGGAATGACCCAGAACACGGCATTTGCCCGGGCCGACAGATTGATCGAGACCGACCTCAGCCTGGCGGTGGCGGACCTCGCACGGATGGTAGCGACGGATACGACATTCCCGCCCGGCGCGGGCTATGACGCGTTTGCCGCGCTGATGGAAAGCATTCTGGCACCATTGCGGATGACCACACGGCGGGTCACCGTGCCCAAGGATTTATGGCATGTCGAAGACGGACCGGCCTTTGGCGCGCGGACCAACCTGATCGCGGACATGCAGGGCGATCTTCCGGTTTGCAGTCTTTACTTCCATGTCGACACTGTCTGCGCCGCGCGTGGCTGGAAGCGCGATCCTTTTCGGCTGACCGAAGAAGAGGGCGTTCTTTATGGTCTTGGCGCCGCCGATATGAAAGGCGCCATTGCCGCGGCCGTTCACGCCCTGCGCGTAGCCGAGGAAACCGGCCTGCAATTGGCCTATCGTCCGCAACTGCTGCTATGCACCGATGAGGAAGGCGGACTTTATCCCGGCATTCGCTATCTGGCGGAACAGGGCTTGATCGACGGACATCTGTTGAACTTCAACGGCTCGGCCGGGCCGCGGATCTGGGGAGGCTGCTTTGGCAGCTTCAATCTTCAGGTCACGGTGGACGGTTTCGCCGCACATGCCGCCGACCGTGCGCAGCGGGGCGTGAATGCGATCGAGGCGGCATTGCCGATGATGCAGGCGGTGCAGGATCTGCGGCCGTCTATTGCTGCACGCGTCTCGGATCTGCCAGTGCAGCCCGGAGCAGAGCCGCTGCGCCCGCAGATTGCGGTCACGGTGGCGAATGGAGGAACCTGCGGCGGTCAGGTGCCTGACCGCTTTACCTTCGTGGTCTCGCGCCGCTATGCTCCAGAGGAAGATTTCGCAGCCGCCCGGGCCGAGATCGAAACCGTGCTTTCTGCCGCCTGCCCGACAGGCGCACGCTCTCGCTTCGACCTGATCGGCCATCTGACCCCCACGGCAGATCCCGAAGGGCCGCATTACCCGCGCTGGATCAAAGCGGTTCAGCACGGCTTTGGCTATGGCGCGGAAGAGTTCGTGAAATATGGCGCCGCCAGCGCATCGGATTCAGGCTACGTTCAGCAGGCCGGTGTGGCGCAAGAGATCATTCTTGGCGGGCTGATCCGTCCTGCCGCGAATGCGCATGGCGCCGAAGAACACACCACCCGCGCCGATCTTGCCGCATTGTCGCGCGCGATATTGGCCTATCTGGCCGATGATTTCGCGGCCGAGCTTAATCCAGATAAATAAGTCCAACCGAGGAGTTCCAGAATGTCCTTCAATCGTCGAGCATTCCTGAAGACAAGCACCGCCATCGCCGCCCTTGCCGTCGCGGCCCCGCATCTGGCACTTGCGCAGGCAGAGCCGGAACAGGGCGGGACGCTGCGTGTGGCCGTTGATCAGGCCATCAGTGTCATCCATCCCCTGCTGACACGGGTGAATCCAGAATATCTGGCGGGAGAGTTGCTGTATTCCGGCCTGACCCGGTTGGGCACAACGATGGAGCCGGAACCAGATCTTGCGACCTCGTGGGAAGCCGATGACGATCTGACCGTCTGGACCTTCGTCCTGCGAGAAGGTCTGAAGTTCCATGACGGCTCCGACTGCACCAGCGCGGACGTGGTTGCCAGTTTCGAGGCGATCCTTAACCCCGAGCTGGCCTCACCGGCGAGCAATAATGTCGGTCCGATCGAGACGGTTGAGGCCATCGACACGACAACGGTGAAATTCACCCTGTCGTCACCCTATGCCGATTTCCCGGCTGCGCTGGCCTATAACAATGCGCGGGTCATTCCCGCCTCGGTGATCTCCGACGATTTCGGCAGCCTGCGATCCACCGCGATCGGAACCGGGCCGTTCAAGCTGGTTTCCTACGAGCCGGACCGGCTTGTGGTGGTCGAACGCAACCCGGATTACTACGATCCGGCGCGTCCCTATCTGGACCGGGTCGAACTGCATGTCTTCCCGGATCCGGGGGCACAGGTGTCCTCGCTGATCGCGGGCGATATCGATTTGGTGATGACCATCGGGCCGAATGATTTCATGCGGCTCGAAGGGCAGGATGGCGTCGATGCGCAGCGCGTTGCCTCGGGGCAGTTCTGCAATGTCAATTTCGGCTGCGATATGGCGCCATTCGATGATGTGCGGCTGCGTCAGGCGCTGGCTCTGACCATCGACCGCCAGGCCATGGTTGACTTCATGACCGAAGGGTTCGGCACCATGGGCAACGACACGCCACTGAACGAAGCCTATCCGTTCTTCCAGCCGGTGCCACAGCGCGAAAAGGATATCGAACGGGCAAAGGTATTGCTGGCAGAGGCAGGTTATCCCGATGGGTTCGAGGCGGAACTGATCGCGTCAGACCGTCCGGCAATCCGTACCCAGCTTGCCGTCGCCTTGAAGGAAATGGCGAGCGAGGCGGGCATCACCATCAATGTGACGACGATGCCGCATGCAACCTATCTTGATCAAGTCTGGACCAAGGGGGCGTTCTATATCGGCTTCTACAACATGCAGCCGACACCGGACGGCATCTTCAGCCTGCTGTTCACATCGGATGCGGCCTGGAACGAGACCCGCTGGAACAACAAGGAATTCGACGAGCTGATCGGCAAGGCCCGCGCCGTCAGTGCCGCCGAAGAGCGCACGGCGCTTTACACCGAAGCGCAGGCGCTGATGAATGAAGAGGCTCCGTCGATCATCCCGGCCTTCTTCGATATGCTGGGCGCCAAGCGCAGCTGGATGCAGGGCTACGACATCCACCCGCGCGGATCGGTCTTCCGGCTTGATTTTGCCTGGCTCGACGGCACTGCGCCGACACGTCAGGGATAAGCACGAGAGCGGCCGGCCCGGATAATTCCGGCGGCATGATTCCAACGGGAAGAACGGCTTACGATATGGGTAACTGACGTGTCGGCGAACTACATTCTCAAGCGCATCGCGCTGATCTTCTATACGCTGTTCATCGTCTCGGTGCTGGTGTTCGGGATCACCCAGATCCTGCCAGCGGACGCCGCCGTGATGATGCTGGGCGAAAACGCCACGCAAGAGGCGTTGGAGGCCCTGCGCCAGCGCATGGGCCTGAACGACCCGGTCTGGATGCAATATCTGCATTGGGCCGGAGGCGTGCTGCAAGGTGATTTCGGAACCTCGCTGCGGACCGGTCAACCAGTCGGACCCGCGCTGTTCTCGGCCCTTGGGACCTCGCTGACGCTGGCGGGGTTCGCGTTGATCTTCATGCTGATCCTGGCGATGCCGATGGGCGTGATCGCCGCCATACGCCGGGGCAAACCCGCCGATCTGATCGTGGGTTTCATCTCTTATATCGGAGTCTCGCTGCCGGAATTCGTGACCGCTACACTGGCTGTCATGCTGGTCGCGGATATGTGGGGACTGCTACCGCCTGCCGGTTATATCCCGTTGTCGCAGGATTTCTGGGGCGGGCTGGAACGCCTGATCCTGCCGGTTGTCGTCGTTTCGGTGATGATGATCGCCCATGTCTCGCGCATGGTGCGGTCAGAGCTGGTCGATGTCATGCATACCGATTATATCCGGGCCGCCCGGCTGAAGGGCCTGCATCCGCGCCGGGTACTGTTCCGCCACGGGCTGCGCAATGCGCTGTTGCCGACTATCACCATCGTCGCGCTGGATGTGGGTTATCTGCTGGGCGGCGTGATCGTGGTCGAGGAAATCTTTTCCATCCCCGGCATCGGCCGATCATTGATGTCGGCGATCCAGAACCGCGATCTGCCCGTGATTCAGGCCGGTGTCATGATTATGGCGGCCACCTATTCCATCGTCAATTTCGCCGCCGACCTGATGTATGCGTGGCTGGACAAGAGGATCCAGTATGACTGACTTCCTCCGTCGTCTTTTGCGGACACCTCAGGGTTTTCTGGGTAGTCTGATCGTCGGCCTGATCCTGATCGCTGTCGCTCTGGGACAATGGCTGACGCCTTATGGCCCTGCCGACATGCAGGCTCTGGCCCGCTATGGCGCGCCGTCGATCGAGCATTGGCTGGGCACCGATCAATATGGGCGCGACATCCTCAGCCGATTGCTGGACGGCGCGCGCTCGACCGTGGTCATGGCGCTTCTGGCAACCTTTATCGGTACGCTGGGCGGTGCCGTTCTTGGTACCGGATCGGCCTATCTGGGCGGACGCGCGGATGAATTCATCATGCGCACGGTCGATGCAGTGATGGCGATCCCGTCGCTTCTGCTGGCGCTTCTGGTCGTGTCATTGCTGGGGTCAAGCTCGGCCAATGCGCTTCTGGCTATCGCCATCGCCTTCATGCCCAGCATGGCGCGGATCAGCCGGTCGGTCGCGCTGGCCGTGCGCAAGCAGGATTACGTCAGTGCCGCCATCGCCCGCGGCGAGGGCAGCACATATATCATCCTGCGCGAGATGCTGCCCAATGTCATTGCGCCGATCGTTGTCGAAATGACGATCCGCGTATCCTTCGCCGTGATGCTGTTCGCGACGCTGTCCTTTCTTGGGCTTGGGGCACAGCCGCCTGCGACCGATTGGGGGCTGATGGTGTCCGAGGCGCGGCAATATCTGCACCGGTCCTATTGGATCCTGCTCTGGCCAAGTGCCGCCATCGCACTGACCGCCATTGGGTTCAACCTGCTTGGCGACGGGTTGCGCGACGCCCTGAACCCCCGGACCTGAGGAATTGACGATGACCAACTCTAGCCAACCGGTCCTGCAAATACGCGACTATTCGCTGGCCTATCATGTTCCTGCCGGACCTGTGCCGGTCCTGAAGGGTATCAACCTCCAGATCGAAAGGGGCGAGATCCTTGGCCTTGTAGGGGAAAGCGGTTCGGGTAAATCCACGCTGGCGGGGGCGGTCATGCGCTATCTGTCCGGCAATGCCCATGAAAATGACGGCGGGATCTTCCTTGGCGATACCGATCTGCGCGCGCAAACCCAACGGGCGATGTCGGATATCCGGGGCAGGCGGATGAGCATGGTGTTTCAGGATCCGGCGACCTCGCTGAATCCCACCCTTCGCCTGGGCGAACAACTGGCAGAGGTTCTGATCCGTCATCGCGGACTGAGCCGGGCTCAGGCTTGGCGCGAGGGCGAGGCGCGGCTGGCTCATGTCGGGTTGAAGACGCCGGCAGAGATGATGCACCGCATGCCGCATGAGGTCTCGGGTGGGGAAAAGCAGCGGGTGGTGATCGCCACCGCCTTTGCCTGCAATCCCGAACTGATCATCTTCGATGAGCCGACGACGGCTCTTGATGTGATCACATCGCGCCAGATCCTTGATCTTTTCGCGGAATTGCAGTCCGAGACCGGTGTGGCATCGCTGTATATCTCGCACGATCTGGCGCTGGTGTCGCAGACGGCGGGTCGGGTCGCGGTTCTGGAAAAGGGCAATATCGTCGAAGAAGGCGAGACGCGCGAATTGTTCCGCAATCCGGTGCATTCCTATACCCGTGCCCTGATCGATGCCGTGCCCCGCCCGGAACGGCGGTTGGTGCAGCCATTGGCAGCGGCAAGTGCGCCGCCGCTGGTGACCATTCGCGATGTCAGCGTCAGCTATGGCCGTAAATCGCTTCTGGACAGCGTCCTGCGCCGGGATTTTCAGGCGGTGGTCGGCAATCGCGCTATCACGCTGGATATCCGCCCGGGTGAGGTGCTTGGCATCGTCGGCGAAAGCGGCTCGGGAAAATCCACGCTGGCCAAGGCCATGACCGGGCTGAACCGCTTTGACGGGCTGATCGAATTCGACGGTCGTCCCGTGCGCGGCCTGACCGATATGAACCGCGATTACCGCCGCGACGTTCAGATCATCTTTCAGCATCCCGATGCCTCGCTGAACCCGCGTCAGAAGATATCAGAGATCCTGGCGCGGCCGATCCGTCTTTACGGTGACCGTGCGGATGGTTCGGCGCGTGACCGCATCGCAGCCATGCTGGAGCGGGTGCGGTTGCCCGCAAGCTATATCGACCGCTATCCGCATCAGCTTTCGGGCGGAGAAAAGCAGCGCATCGCCATCGCCCGGGCATTCCTGTCCAATCCGCGTCTGGTCATCTGCGACGAGATCACCTCGGCTCTGGATGTTTCGGTTCAGGCTTCGGTGATCGATCTGTTGATGGAACTGCATCGCGACACCGGCGCGGCCTATGTCTTCATCACCCATGACATCAACCTGATCCGCCAGATCGCCCATCGTATCGCGGTGATGTATCGCGGCGATCTGATCGAGGTCGTCGAGGCGGACAGGATCGGCGATTCCGACCGCGCGCCCTATACACAGCAGCTTCTGTCGGCGGTGACAGCGCCCGCTTCGGCGCTTGGGGGGTGACGGAGGCAGTACGACATCTACTACCGGGGGCCTTTGGCCCGATTGTTCTCAGGAGAAGATAATGGACCGTAAAACACTGCTTGACAGTGTCGATGAGAAGGCTTGCCTCGACTTCGTGTCGATGATGGTCAGGCACAAGACCTATTCAGAGACCGAAGGCGAGACCATTCTGGTCAAGCGCATGGTCGAAGAGATGCAGGCTGTCGGGCTGGACGCGCATATTCATCATTTTGGCAGCAAAGGGCGCTGCAATGCGGTCGGGACATATAAGGGGAGTGGCGGCGGCAAAAGCCTGATTTTCAACGGCCATCTGGATACGAATCCGGCAACCGAAGGCTGGACGGTCGATCCCTGGGGCGGGCTGGTCGACGAAAACTTCATTTACGGCATCGGCGTGTCGAATATGAAATCATCCGATGCGGCCTATTTTTGCGCCGTGAGGGCGTTGAAGCAGGCTGGCGTGAAACTGAAGGGCGACGTGATCCTGACATTCGTGGTCGGGGAGTTGCAGGGCGGAGTCGGTACCGAGGCATTGATCCGCGACGGGTTGAAGGCCGATTATTTCGTCAATTGTGAACCCAGCGATCTGGTGGCGGTGACGATGCATTCCGCGGCGCTGAAGTTCCAGATCAACCTGATCGGCGATACGCGCCACCTGTCGAAGCGGGAAGATGCCGTCGATGCGGTGATGGCGGGATGCGATCTGGTGCCGCGCCTGAACGCGATGACTTTCTCGGGGGCGATGTCGCCGGAACACGCCTCGGTCAATCGCTGTCATGTGGGTGTTTTCAAAGGCGCGCTTGGCCGCGAGATGGAAGAATGGCGTCCGCCGCAAGTGGCGGATTATTGCGTCCTGAAAGGGTCTGCCCGCTACGCGCCCGGACAAACCCGCGAGGGTGTACTGGCCGATATGGAAAAGGAGCTGACGGCGCTGCGTTCCCGTTTCCCCGGGCTCAAGACGGAACTGATTTCGATGGACGCGATGGAGGAACAGGGGCTTTCCCTGATGCCACCCTACGAGGTCCGGCGCGACAGCGGGATCGTGACCGCGATCAACGCCGCCTACAAGGAGGTCCGGGGCGAGGAACAGCCCACCGGAGCGATTACGCCGACGCGCTTCTACGGATCGGATGCGGGCCATCTATACGAATTAGGCGGGATGGAAGGCATCGTCTGCGGCTGTGGCGGGCGCTACAATACGATGCCGGATGAGCGTGTCGATATTGTCGATTATATCGACATGATCAAGGTCTATATGCTTACCATCCTTAATGTCTGCGGTATCGATGAGGATGCCTGATATCCCGCAGGAATACCGCTGGCGTCTGGACAGGGCGCGGGCCGAAATGGACCGGGCCGGTTGCGATCTGCTGATCCTTGACAGCGGCGAGATCATGGCATGGCTTTCGGGCTTCACCGTCTCCGAAACCATGTATCGGGCGATCTTTCTTCCGCGCGAGGGCGATCCCTGGTTCGTATTGCGCGAACTTGACATGGCGCCTTGCCGCGAGGGCGGCTGGATCAGCGACATCATCGGCTATGCTGATGATGCGTGCCCGGTGACCGAAATGATCGCTCAGATCCGGGACCGAGGCCTCGGAAATGTCCGGATCGGAATCGATTTCAATTCGATCAGCTGGAACCCGGCGAGGATGGAGGCATTCTCTGCCGGGCTTCCGGGCGCAGCTTTCATCGATTTGCGGAGCCTGTCGGAATCGCTTCGTTGGATAAAATCCGCGCATGAGATCGATTTATTGACCCGGGCATCCATTATTGCGGACAAGGCGATGGCGGAAATCGTTGCCGCCGCCCAGCCGGGGCTGACCACGCGCGATGCCGCAGCGATTGCGGCAAGCTGTTTCCTGCGCTCGGGCGCGGATATCGGCGAGACCGGTCCGATCGTTTTGGGCAAAGGCAGCCACGAATTCCTTCACGGCCTGTTCCAAACGAATAGCCTGACGGCAGGCGATGTGCTGCATGTGGAGTTGACCCCGTATGTCTCTCGCTACGGGGCAAGACTCATGCGGCCTGTCGTGATCGGTGAACCCTCGGTCGGGCAATACGAGGCCGCGCAGACACTCGTGGCACTTCAGGATGAACAGATCGCGGCGATGAAACCGGGCGCGGTCGTGGCCGATGTCGATTGTATCATGCGGCAAGGTGCGTTGCAGGCGGGGCTGCGCGACGAATATAAAAATGTCACCGCCTACACGCTGGGCCTTTATATCCGAACGCCCCGCAGCAGCGATTTTTCCCGTGTTTTCCTGCCTGGTCAGACCTGGATGCTAGAGGAAAACATGGTCTTTCACGTCTATACGACCGCGCGGGGACTAGGGTTTTCCGAGACGGTTGTGGTGACGCCTGAAGGTGGCCAGCGGCTGACACGCTCGGCCAGAAAGATTCTGGGCAAGAGTTGAAAGCCATGGATATTCCGCTTCGGCAAGGGTAGCCGATAGCGGAAATGCTGAACTCAGCGAGTGTCCGGCGGGGGAAATTATCCGGGGCTCCTATCTCTCGGACGAAAAATTCTGCTTGAGATAGGTCAGGATGATCTCCTTGGTTTCCTCATCCGGTTCGACCATGCCTTGCGCCTCGACCATCCATGTCCACAACTCGTTCCAGCGGTGATCGGTCACGCGCTGCTGCTTTATGATTTCGGCCGAATGGCAGGCGACGCATTGGTAAAAAGTCTCTTCCGCACCCACGCCATCGGGCAGGCCACCCAGTTCTTCGTTGCCTGCCCCCTTGTCACCGGTATCGGCTTTGGCGCGAATGGCTGTCATGGGATCAAGCGGGTCCGAGCCTGCCGGCCTGCCGGCCAGCGCGCTCATCGGATCGGGTCTTGCGTCAGCCGCGGCCAGACCCGCCCCAAGCACCAGCACGGCCAGACCGGCCGCGCATTTCGTAATAATGGTCATCGCTCGCCTCATCCGCTCAGGCAACCGCGACAAGCGCGATGCGGTGCTGGATATTGTTGGCATAACCGCGAGGGTTCCAGACCGGGGACAGGGGCGGCTGGCTGATGCCATCCTGATCGGTCGCCCGGGCCCAGACCTCATAATAGCCATGCTGGGGCGGAGTCACATTCGCGCGCCAGCGTTGCCATGCAAAACGGTTTGGCGCGGGATCCAGTTCGGCTTCCTGCCAGGTCTGGCCGAAATCCAGAGAAACATGCATCGCGGCGACGTCCCCCTTGCCGCACCAGGCATGGCCCCGCACTTCCGCCGTTTCGCCGGCTTTGACCTCGAAGCCGGTTTCGGGGAAGGTGATAACGGATTTCACCGGCATTTCCATAAGGATGACCATGTCCTCCTCGGGCACCTCAGTGCCGGGCGCGACAGGATAGGCCGGGATGCGATAGGAATCGCCGGTCATTTTCGCGCCGTCATGTTCCTTGTCGCGAATCCAGATGCGATTGAGGTATTTCTGCGACGCCGATGCCGGATATCCCGGAACGATCAGCCGCAGGGGAAAGCCGTGCAACGCGGGCAGTGGTTCTCCATTCATTTCCCAGGCGATGATCGCATCTTCCTGCAATGCCTTGTCGATGGGGACACCCCGTGAAATGACCTCTTTGCCCTCTTCGCCGTTCAGATGCGCGTCATTGCCATAATGTCCGGTATAGACCGCGCTTTCCTTGATGCCCGCCTCTTTCAGCACATCGGCCAGCCGGACGCCGGTCCATTCCGGGCAGCCGACCGCGCCGACAGTCCACTGATTGCCCGATGTCCCCGGCTGGAAGAATGCGCGCCCGTTTCCGCCACATTCGATCACCAGCCGCCGCGTGACGTTTTCGAAACGTGACTTCAGATCTTCGATTGTCAGTTCCAATGGAGTGTCAACTTCCCCGTCAATGGTCAGCGTCCAGCCAGCAGCGTCCTGATCCAGCGCCGTTTGCGGGACAAGGCCATTCATGCGGATGAACAGCTTTTCATAGGGCGTGACATCGTCATCCAGCAGATGTGCCGGGGTTTCCGCGTTCAGCGGGCGGTTACCCAACACCACCAGCCCCTTTTTTGCCGCCATCAGATCCAGTCCGGTATCCTGGGCCAGAGCCACGGGAAACAAGCCTGCCGGAAGATTGCGCTCGAAGGGTATGGTCATGCCCAGCATGGCCCCCATCGCCGTCAGGCCGCTTGTTCTGAGAAAGCCGCGACGCGACCTGTCGGGCGCGTCCGCATCCCGCGTTGCTCCGGCGTTTCCAGACTGTTCAGACATGTTTCCTCCTTCGTGGCTTGGCACATCCCGGGAATCGGGCGCTGCCGGCTTCTTCCGGTTGCAGGGGCTGACCCTCCCGTCGGGACCTTACTGCAACTTCACCCGCGAAGGATGGCAAATCATTCGTCTATCGGCAATGTGATAGTTCCGCGGAATATGCGGATGTTATGATGGCAGGAGTAAGAATGTTGTGCATCGGAAGTGGTTGCGCCAAGATAGGCGCCGGCTGGCAGAGTGGGGCCGAAGTCATCAAATACCGCCGTCGCTATCCTATACGGTTGGCATGATGCGCCGTCCAATATGCGGTATCGGGCGGTTTGCCTGCAGGATCGAATGCCGCAATCGAGAAGATATCGGCAGGATTTGTGTCCTCACCGCGCAGCAGCAGCGCATTCGGCGCCCAATGTCGAAGCCATGCGCCCAGTGTCACGTGATCGCCAGTGATCGCAATGTCGAGTTTGGTCAGCACGATAAGATCCGCGACGGCAAGCTGCCGTCGCGCCGCTTCGAACTGAGCCAGCGTCGCTTCCGCGTTGACCGAGTCGACGCAGGTCACCACGCCATTCAGCGAGAAGAGTCGACGGAGTTCGGCATCGGCCATGAAGGCTAGAAGAAATGGCGCGGGATCCGCGATCCCCGGCGTTTCGATCACGACCCGGGAAAATGAGGGGCCCTCTCCGCGATCGGCAGCCTGCGCGAGCGCAAGAAGCCCCTTGCGGATGTCACCCGGGATCGAGCAGCAGAGACTGGACGTCGCCGAGTTCATGGGGCGCTCATTGCATCTGTGCAATTGTTGGCCGTCGAACCCCACCGTATCCACCTTATTCACGATCACAGCGGTGTCGCCGAAGCTTTCGTCGGCAATCCAGCTTTTCAGCAGCGTGGATTTGCCCGCGCCGCGAAAGCCGGTAAGGATCGTGACCGGGCGCGGGATCATGAAGGCGCCACCGAGGCTGCGGGGTGATCGTTTCCCCAAATGCGGCAGACATCCCTGCAAAGCTGTTTGCGCTCGATCCGGGTGAGGTGAAGATGCACCCTGGTCACATCTCCATCGCAGTCCCGAAGCGCGCGGCGCCAGACGCGGAGCGCCGATTGCGCCGACCAGGGCAGTGCCGCCTGAGCAAGCCAGAGCCGCAGTTCGGCAGGCAGCCGGTCATAGGCTGCCATCGAGTCACTGGCCCGCCGGCGGCGTCGGAGGGTGCTTCTGGTATTGGGGCTTGTGCGAGGTGCTGCCAATTGTCCCGCTTCGCAACCTTGCCGGTAGGCAGAAGGCGGCTTTCGCCGGATTGCGGATGCGCGCTTTGTCCTGACCGTCGGCGGCATCAGGCGGCCTGCGGCGCGTTTCGCCAGCCGGGAAATGGATCCGGCAGATCAGTCCATTGATGCGGTGCGAATTCGCTCTCGTCTCCGATCAGGGATGAATCCAGCGCGGCAGTAATGGCGGTCTGGTCCATCCCGGAGCCGATGAAGACCAGTTCCTGACGTCGATCGCCGAAAGGCTCAAGCCAGTTCCGCTTCAGATATTCGATCGCCTGCGGATGATCAGGCCAACGGTCTCTCGCCACCGTTGCCCACCACATGCCCATCGGCCTGATGCTGCTGAGCGCGCCGGCAAGCGAGAATTCCGCCAGCCAGTCGGGCCGCGTGGCAATCCAGAAATGCCCTTTGGCGCGAAGCACGCCGGGCAGGGGGCCGTTCAGCACATCGTGGATTTTCTGGGGGTGGAATGGACGGCGCGCCCGGTAGACGAAGGATGAAACGCCATATTCCTCGGTCTCGGGGACATGATCCGAAAACCCGTAAAGCTCCTTCGCCCACATCGGATGCAGATGGGCCTTGTCGAAATCGAAAAGTCCGGTATCGAAGATACGATCCTGCGGGACATGCCCGTAATCGGTCTCGATAATCCGGGCGTCGGGATTGAGCGATGTGACGATCTTGCGCGCCGCATCGAGTTTCTGGACACCGGCATCGCTGATCTTGTTGAGCACCACCACATCGGCGAATTCGATCTGATCGACCAGCAAATGCACCAGTGTCCGGTCGTCTTCCTCTCCCAGGCTTTCGCCCCGGTCGCGGATGAAGTCGTGACTGGAATAGTCCCGTAGCAGGTTAACCGTATCCACGACGGTGACCATCGTGTCGAGCCGGGCGACATCCGACAGGCTCTTGCCGTTTTCGTCGCGGAACTCGAAAGTCGCGGCAACGGGCAGGGGTTCTGCGATGCCCGTTCCCTCTATCAGCAGATAGTCGAAGCGCTTCTCGCCGGCGAGCCGCCGGACCTCTTGCAGCAGATCGTCGCGAAGCGTGCAGCAGATGCAGCCATTCGACATCTCGACCAGTTTTTCTTCGGTATGGCTGAGATCGGCACTGCCCCCGCGCACGAGATCGGCATCGATATTCACCTCGGACATGTCATTGACGATGACGGCGACACGCCGACCCTCGCGATTGTTCAGCACATCGTTCAGGAGGGTGGTTTTCCCGGCGCCAAGAAAGCCCGACAAGACTGTAACAGGCAGGCGTGTATCCGTGTTTTGCATATTTCTCTCCTTGAAATGTTATATCATAACATATTAAGAGAGATCCACGGACGCCGCAAGCCGGTTTCCCATATCCTGGGTCAATCCGAGGATGTCGCCGGGAAACATTGTCGTGAAGGACATCCGCGCGAACAGCCCGCGGCATCGAATGGTTTCACGCCGTGGGCATTCGCTTCGGCATTGTCATGAAGGCACAATCGTGTCCGCAAGCTTGGCTTGAACAGCGGGCATCTGCCGATTGCCCCCGAAAGCTGAATGCCGTTCGGTCAAGGAAGCGGCGTAAATACTATCCGGAGCACTTCGCGGAAAAATGGGAACAAGCACGCGTGATTTGCGGGTTTTGATCGCCGCCCTTGCAAGCATGGGCATCCATACCTACGTCCTTGCCGTAACCCGCCGGCAGCGACAACAGAACAACGGGCATGCTGACGATGCGATTCCTGCTGATATTTCATTCCGAGCTGGCCGATCAATGGCGCTGCTTCGATACTGCACATCTTCCCGCGTTTCGTTCGGGGCGAGTAGAGGATCTGCCCTCGGCCCTGCGGGCTGCGCCGGCGCAGGTCATGCGCTGGATGCTTGGGCGCTACGAAATCTCGGGTGATCTTATACCTGTGCCGGAACGCCCGAACCATGAGGCGGGGCGGGATGGTGTGATCTCGGTTTACGCTCTCGATCCCAAGCAAGCCGTCATCGGTCTTGAAAACGAATATCTTGGCGCCTGGCTTGAGATGTTCCTGCATGAGAACCGGCCGCTTGGTTATATCACCGCCCAGAAAGAACGGGTCTTGCCGACTGCGGACGTGATGACCCCGCTGGAAGAGCGCGCGGCGCGGCCTTTGCATAGCGATGACGCGGCTTGCCGCCAGACAGTGGACAGGATCACCGAACACCAGCATTCGCTGGACGAGTTGCGCAATCTCGAAGGACCAAACCATCTGAGGGAGAGGGCCTGACTACAGCCGTGGTGCCCAGAGCCTTCGGGATCTCCTCAATCGGCGTTGATTTCATAGAGCCGTGGTTTCAACGGAATGCAAAAGCCATCTGCATGAGTTCCGGATCGGTGACCCGATCCGGAATAACCTTGCTGATTTCTTGCCGCAGCATACCGTCCATTCCAGCGACAATCCTGCCTGTCGATCAGACATCGTCACGCGATAAGAATTTCTTCTTAGGAATCAAGGCGCATGCGGCTCATTTCCTTGGCGAGCATATCGCACATCAGCCGCTTTGCGGTATCAATGGCGCTTGTAGCCGAGACAAAAATCCCGACCCGGATATTGGCGAGCATCTCCTGTATCAGCGGAACGAATTCCAGATCGCCGCGCTCCACCTCGTCATAGAAACCGATTTTTGTGTAAAGCCCGATACCGCGGTTGGCGAGGATCATTTCTTTCGAGAGAAACAGGGTATTCGTGAAAATATGAGTGGATAACGGAGTGACCAGGGTTGCGATCGCCTGATCGATGATCGATTTGCCGCCCCGGGCGTCGATGGTGCGCACCAGCCGGTAATGCGAAATATCCTCGACCGTGACACTGGCGCGCCCGGCAAGGGGATGATCAGGTCGTACCAGCACACCGAAAGGCGCCGATTTTTCCGACAACAGCCTGATATCGGGATGTTGGGAAAAGGTGAAGGCAATGCCGATCTCGGCCGTGCCTTCGGCCACTTGCTGAACCACGTCTTCCGGTTGGGCCGTTGTGACAGAAATAGAAATATCCGGGTAGATTTTGCCGAATTCGATCATCGCGCGGGGCAGGCAGCCGACCGCGATGGAATCGATGGTGTGGATGTTGATATGGCCGGTACGCAAGTCCCGCATATCATCGATCAGGATTTTCATACGTTCGTAATCGTGCAGCACCTTGCGGCAATGCTCGAGCAGAATCGTCCCTACCGAAGTCAGCTCTACGCCCTCGGGCGTGCGATCGAACAGCGATACGCCCAGCCTGTCCTCGACGCTGAGGATCTTGCGATTGACCGAGGTCGACGACACGTTCAGCAGAAGCGCCGCCTTGCGGATCGATTTTTGCCTGGCAACTTCGTCAAAATATTTCAGGAAGATGGAATGCATCGCAACCTCCGGGTGGGTGGTGCAAAAATCGCACCACTGTTGGCTGATCTTTCTTCTACCTGCATCACCATCCCGGCGATAGAGTGGAATAACATAAGGCCGAACCAAGGGCCGCTTCCCATCCCCAGCAGGAGAAATGCAAATGACGAGATACATGTTGGACGGGCTGTCCCGCCGCAATCTGTTGCGAAACATGGGGGTTGCCGCAGGCGCAGCCTTTACCGGTTCCGTTGTCGGAATCGACCGCGTATGGGGCGCCGATACCTTCGCTGTAACGCTGCAGCTGGGCTGGCTGGCCGGTAATGGAATTCTGGGTGAGCTTGCGGCTGACGAACAAGGGTTCTTTGCCGAAGAAGGTCTGACGCTAGAGGTCGTGCCGGGCGGGCCGAATATCGACGGCGTTGCCTCGGTCGCGTCGGGGCGGGCGAATCTGGGCTCGATCAGCTCCAGCCCGTCCCTGATGCTTGCGCGCTCGCAGGGATTGCCGGTCAAATGCATCGCTGCGGGTTATCAGCAGCACCCATTCACCTATTTCTCGCTGGAAAAGAACCCGGTCCGCGAACCGAAGGATCTTGTCGGCAAGACCGTGGCGACCAACGGCACCGCGCGTATCCTGCTTCAGGCGCTGCTGGCGGCGAATGACATCTCTGAAGATCAGGTCGAAGTTCTGGTGATGGGCGCGGACATGTCACCGCTTCTGACCGGGCAGGCCGATGTGGTTACCGGCTGGAAGACGAATATCAACGCCCTGTCGGTGCTGGGCGAGGATCGGGTGGATATGACCCTGTGGGATGCCGGGATCCAGCTTTATGCCAATCCCTATTACGTGACGGACAGCTCGCTTGCGCAGCATCCCGATCAGGTGAGCGGCATGCTGCGCGCCATCGCCCGTGGCTGGGGTTGGGTTCATGACAATCCGGAGGCGGCGGTGGATATTCTTGTCGGGCGCTATCCCAATCTCGACCGCGAAAGCGAGTTGGCGGCGGTCGATTCGGTAATCGATTTCAGCTTCGGCGAGGCGACGGTTAGCGGCGGATGGGGAACCATGACCCGCGAAAACTGGCAGGCGCAGATCGATATCTATGATCGCCTTGGTCAGTTCGAGAACGGCGCTCCGGCGGTGGACGACGTCATGACCCTATCGGTGCTGGAGGATATTTCCTCGGCGCGGCCAACCTACGGGTGAAAGAAATGATGGAAACGAAAGAGTCACTGACCGGGGCCGCCGTGGCCATCCCTTATGGCAGGTCTGCCGCGACTTTGAAGGCTGCGTCGGTCTGTTTCGGCAGTTTCACCGCCATCGACAAGCTGGATCTCGAGATCGAGGCAGGTTCTTTCTACACGATCCTCGGCCCGTCCGGTTGCGGCAAATCCACGATGCTGCGGCTGGTATCTGATCTGATTCCCGCGGCACGAGGCGAGGTGTCGATCTTCGGCAAGACAACGGAAGAAGCGCGGTTGGCCCGTAAATTCGCCTTTGTTTTTCAGGATGCGGCATTGCTGCCGTGGCGCTCGGCGTTGAAAAATGTGGAACTGCCGCTGGAAATCGGCCGCAAGCGCAATATCGATATCCCGACGGGTCCCCGCAACCCGCGCGAGTTGTTGGAGCTTGTGGGCCTCAAAGGTCGAGAGAATGCATTGCCGCACGAACTTTCGGGCGGAATGCGGCAGCGCGTCGCCATTGCGCGGGCGCTGGTCTGCCAGCCGAAATTGCTGCTGATGGATGAGCCCTTTGGCGCTCTGGATGAGATGACCCGGGACCGGCTGAATCTTCAGTTGCTGGATATCTGGCGCGAGACGGGCACTACGATCCTGTTCGTCACCCATTCGATTTCAGAGGCGGTGTTCCTTGGCCAGAAGGTGGTGATGCTAAGGGCGAATCCGGGCAGGCTGCGCGAGATCGTCGATATAGACCTGCCCGAACCACGCGAAACCAAACTGCGCGATACCCCGGAATTCACCCGTTACTGCGGATATCTGCGCGATTTGCTGGAGACCTGCTGATGGCTGTTGTCGAAACCGTATCCGTTCCTGATCCCGTTGCCGATGCCCACGCGGCGGCGCGACGGGAAAGAACCATGACCGCCGCCGTGCCCATCGCAACTGCCGCCGCGCTGATCCTGCTGTGGGAGGTCGGTGTGAGGGGGTTCGGTGTCCCGACCTATATCGCCCCGGCACCCTCGGCGGTGGCAGCGACCTTTGTGGACAAGTTTCCGGTCCTGATGCAGAATTTCTGGCCGACTTTCGTGGAAAGCGTGGCCGGTTTCGCTGTCGGAAATCTGGCCGCGATTCTGATCGCCGTCACCTTCGTGCATTCGCGGCATATGGAACGCGCCTTTTTTCCCATCGCGGTTTTCGTCAATACGATCCCGATTCTGGCCATCGCGCCTGTGCTTGTGCTGATCCTCGGGCCGGGCATCACCGCGAAAGTCGTGATCGCTGCGTTGATCTGTTTCTTCCCGACGCTGGTCAACATGGTGCGCGGCCTGCAATCGGTCAGTCCGCAAACGCTTGAACTGGCGCGGATCCTCTCGGCCTCGAAATCCGAGATTTTCTGGAAGATGCGCCTGCCTTCCTCGCTTCCATTCCTGTTTTCGGCGTTGAAAATTTCGGCGACGACCTCGGTCATCGGCGCGATCGTCGGCGAATGGGTGGGCGCGGATCTGGGCTTGGGAGCGTTGATCATCGACGCGACCTTCAATTTCAACTCGCCGCTGCTTTACGCGACCGTGTTCATGTCGTCCGGCCTGTCGGTGCTGATGTTCGCGCTGGTGACATTGGCCGAACGCCGGATCGTCCGCTGGTAGCCTAAGAGATTCATTTCAGGAAAACGGCGCCCGGATGTGAAGCCGCCGCGGCGCGACAGGAGGAGTTTGTCCAAATGACTGACCGTATCAAGGATTTCGTCATGTCCGGCGCAAGCCAGGTGCCCGTTATATCCGACACCGATGTCGTGGTGATCGGAGCGGGGCCGGCGGGACTGTCCGCCGCTGTTTCGGCCGCCCGCAATGGTGCGCGGGTCACGCTGGTAGAGCGCTATCACCATCTTGGCGGCATGGCCTCCGGTGGGATGGTGCTGGTGCTGGATGACATGGTGAACGACGGCAACGAAATCGTCACCACCGGCATCGTCAGCGAATTTGTCGACCGGATGCAACGGCAGGACGCGGTAGTGTTTCCGCCGCCAGAAGATTGCCTGACCAATTGGGAGATGTGGCAGAAGTGGTCCCGCTGGGGCTGCATCGATTTTCACAAGCAGGGCATGCCGCAACCGATCATCCATGCCGTGGCCTTCGATCCCGACGCATGGAAACGCGTCAGCCTGGATCTGGTTCGGGAGGCAGGGGTCGAACTGCGCACACATAGCTGGTTCTCGGAAGCGCTGGTCGAGGACAGCCGGGTGACCGGTGTCATCGTCCAGACCAAGCTGGGCAGGCAGGCGATCCGGGCGAAAATGCTGGTGGATGCCTCGGGCGATCTGGATGTGGCGGCATCCGCCGGGGCATCCTTCACGACCGGGCAGTTCATCGTCACCACGGTTTTCCGCCTGATGGATGTCGACACCGCGAAGGCCGAGGCATTCGAATACGGGCAGCCCGAGGAATACAAGAAGCTTGACCGGCAGGCGCGGCGGATCATCGGCGGGGCCTGGGGGATGTGGTGGCTGAAGACGCCGCTGCCCGGTGTGGTCTGGTGCAACTGTCCGCATATGCCCGGTTACGACGGTCTTTCGCCCGAACATATGGTCGAGGCCGAGTATGAAGGCCGCCGCCGGATGATGGCGCTGCTGGATTTCGCACGCGAGAATCTGCCCGGCTTCGAGAACGCCAGAATGCTGGGCGCGGCCGAGCAGATGGGCATCCGGCAAACGCGGTTGTTGCAGGGCGAATATATCGTCACCAAGGACGATGTGAAAAAGCGCCGCCACTTCGCTGACAGCGTTTGTCGCGGTCGCGATTATTACACGCCATATCGCGCGTTGCTTCCCAAGGGCATCGACAATCTGATCGTCGCGGGCCGGCATTATTCCGTGGAAAGCGAGGCGCAGAAGCAGTCCCGGGAAATTCCGCCCTGCATGGCTCAGGGCGAGGCGGCAGGCATCGCCGTGGCCAAGGCGATCGAGGCGGGATGCGCGTTGCGCGATGTCGATGTGACCGCAATCCAGAAACAGATGCGCGCGCAGGGTGCCGATCCGGGTGACGTGCCCTCGGCCAATGCGCTGATTGACGAACGAGTGGACGCGTGAAGGAGGATAAGATGACAGAGCAGAAACTTCCGCTTGAGGGCATCCGTGTCCTTGATTTCACCCAGGTGATGATGGGGCCTTGCGCAACCCAGATGCTTGCCGATTTCGGGGCCGACGTTATCAAGATCGAACGGCCCGGCGCGGGCGATCTGTCGCGCAACTTTTTCGGCGACGCGTCGGAAGAGGCGATGAACAACGCCGTCTTTGCCTCACTCAACCGCAACAAGCGCTCGGTCGAGATCGACACCAAATCCGAGGAAGGCCGGCAGATGGTTTACGATCTCGTGGCCGGGTCCGATGTCGTGGTGGACAATTTCCGTGCCGGGGTCATGAAGCGGCTGGGCTTCGACTACGATACCCTTAGCAAGATCAACCCGGCGATCATCTGCGCGTCGGGGACCGGTTTTGGCGAGGTCGGGCCCTATGCGCATAAAGGCGGGCAGGACGTGCTGGCTCAGGCGATGACCGGCGTCATGGAAAAGACCCAGGATCCGGCAGTGCCGAAATCGATCTATCCCACAACGCTTTGCGACTACACGGCGGGCATGCATCTGGTTCAGGGTATTCTTGCGGCGCTTCTGGCGCGGGAGAAATCCGGGCTTGGTCAGAAGGTCGGCGTGTCGCTTTACGACTCGATGCTAGCCATGCAGATGCAGGAAGCGGCGCAATGGTCGAAACATGGCGACGTGCTGAACTGGGCCGCCATGCCGCTGACCGGTGTTTTTGACACCTCCGACGGCGCGGTCGTGGTCGTGGGCGCCTTCAAGCAGAATCCCTTGCGCGATATCTGCACGGCGCTTGGAATCGAGGATCTGTCCCCGGAATATCCCGATCTGGCAACGCAGCGTGCCCATAAGCCCTATCTGCAGGGGCGTTTTCGAGATGCTTTCGCCACCAACAGCACCGAATACTGGATGGCGCGGCTGGAAGCGCAGGATCTGCTTAGCGCCCCGGTCCGGTCGCTTGGCGAGGCGCTGGACGATCCGCAGACGCAGGCGAACGGAATGCTTGTCGATATCGAGCATCCGATCCTTGGACAGATCACGCTTGTCGGCTCTCCGGTGCATCTGAGCGATGCGCCGGTCGTCATCCGCCACACACCGCCGCGGCTTGGCGAGCATACGGATGAGGTCATCCGCGAATTCGGCCTGCGCGCCGTGGCAAGGAAGGAAGCGGTATGACTGTTCTTTTCGAGATTACCGATCATGTCGCCCGCGTGACGATAGATCGACCCGAGCGCATGAACGCGGTGGACGCTGCGACCGAGGCCGAGTTGGAGCGGATCTGGAGCGAGATCGAAGCGCGGAATGATATCCGTTGCGTGGTGCTGACGGGCGCGGGTAACCGGGCCTTCAGTGCAGGCGCGGATCTGAAAGCCGATGGCGGGTCCAGCGGCCTTGATTATTGGGCGGCGGCCAATCCCAATGGTTTCGGCGGTATCGCATTGCGTCAGACGCTGACCGTCCCGGTGATCGCCCGGGTGAACGGGCTGGCCTTGGGCGGCGGATTCGAGATGGTCCTGGGCGCCGATATCGTCATCGCCTCGCAGAGCACGAAATTCGGGCTGCCCGAGGCCAGGGTCGGACGACTGCCGCTGGATGGCGGCATGGTCGCATTGCAGCGGCTGATCCCGCGCAATATTGCCGCGGGTCTCATGATGACCGGCAGGATGCTGGACGCTGCAGAGGCCGAACGCTACGGGCTGGTCAATGCGGTGGTTCCGCCAGAGGATCTGAATGCCGAGATCGATGGTTGGGTGGCTGACATTCTGTCCTGTGCGCCGCTTTCGGTCGCCGCGGTCAAGGACACGATCCGGGCCACGGCTCATCTCAGTCCTGTCGAAGCGCGCGATCTGCGCCGTCCTGCCCTGATTGCAGCCCTGAAATCCGAGGATTCCGACGAGGGTGTCCGCGCATTTCGTGAAAAACGTGCGCCGGTCTGGCGCGGCAGGTAAGCCGGGAAAGAGGCTATGGCGCTTGTGATCCAAAGTCAGTGCATCGACATCAAGGATGGCATCTGCACCACCTCCTGCCCGGTCGATTGCATCTATGAAGGGGAGCGGATGTTCTACATCCATCCCACGGAATGCATCGAATGCGGCATGTGCGAAAGCATCTGTCCGGTCGATGCGATCCGCTATGACGACGAGCTGGATGCCGAGAATGCCGTTTTCGCCAGGATCAACCGGGAGGTCTTCCTGAACGCGGAAGGCGAGCTCGACGAGCCGGGCGGCTGGTTTCGCGGAACAAGTCCACGCGCCGATCATCCGGAGCTGGCGGGTTATGCCCGCAGGAAACCGGTATCGCATGAAGCCTGAGGAGGGCGGGTTACAATAACCAGAGCCTGTCGCGCTGAATCGGAAACGCCGGTGACTTGCGTCCCGCGATGATCGGGGGCGCTGCCCCCGGACCCCCGAGGTATTTGGACAAAGAAGAAGGGGAGGAAGAAGCGAATCCGAACAGGCGCGACAGGCTCTAAGCCATCGCTCATTCTGCGTTCCGATCCAGCCCCATGATCAGCGGACCTTGCGCGGTCCCTGTTTCGTCTGGTGCCGTGAGGATGATCGGATCATTTTTCCCTGGCCAGCACAGCTGTCAAATCCGGCGGACAGAAATCCGGTCCTTTCAGGACCTTGCCATCCTCGCGCAGGACCGGGCGGCCATCGGCGCCAAGTTTCGACATATTGGAGGCATGCACTTCCGCCATTGCCGCCGCCTTCAGCGGGTGCAGGCCGAATTCGAGGAAGGTGCCGTCGAGAACATATTGGATGTCGCAAAGCGCGTCGAGCACCTCGACCATGTCGCCTGCCTCCACGGCCTGCCGCAGTTCGGCCACTTCCTCTTCGAGGATGGCGAGCCGCATCGGAGCGCGGGCTTCAGGGATCGATGGGGTTTCCACAACCGGCACGTCGAAAGCTTCGTGCCATTCCCTCACGATCGAAAGCGTGTCTCTTTCAGCCTTGTCAGCCATCAGAAATTCCAGTCCTCATCCTCGGTCGCCATTGTCTTGCCGATCACGTAAGATGATCCGGAGCCCGAGAAGAAATCGTGGTTTTCGTCCGCATTGGGGCTGAGCGCGGCCATGATCGCCGGGTTCACGCGGCAAAGCTCATCGGGGAAGAGCGACTCGAAACCCAGATTTTGCAGTGCCTTGTTGGCATTATAGTGCAGGAAGGCCTTCACGTCCTCGGTCAGGCCAAGCGGGTCATAAAGCGTTTCGGTATAGCGGCACTCGATCTCGTAGAGATCGAAGATCAGTGCGAAAGCGAAATCCTTGATGCTCTGCCGTTCGGACTCGGCCAGCCGCTCCAATCCGCGCTGGAACTTGTAGCCGATATAATAGCCATGCACCGCCTCGTCGCGGATGATGAGCCGGATGAGGTCGGCGGTGTTGGTCAGCCGTGCCCGGCTTGACCAGTGCATCGGCAGATAGAAGCCGGAATAGAACAGGAAGCTTTCGAGGAAGACGCTCGCCACCTTCCTGCGCAGCGGATTCGCCGTCGCGTCATATTCCTTCAGGATAAGCCGCGACTTTTCCTGAAGCTGTACATTCTCCTCGGACCAGCGGAACGCTTCGTCTACCTCGGCGGTCGAGCACAGGGTCGAGAAGATCGAGGAATAGGATCGCGCGTGGACGGCTTCCATGAAGGCAATATTGGTCAGCACCGCTTCTTCATGCGGGGTGATGGCGTCGGGCATGAGCGAGGGCGCACCTACGGAATTCTGGATCGTGTCCAGAAGGGTCAGCCCGGTGAAGACGCGGATGGTCAGCCGCTGCTCGTCCTCGGTCAGTTGCGACCAGCTTTGAATGTCGTTCGACAGCGGAACTTTCTCGGGCAGCCAGAAATTCACCGTCAGCCGGTTCCAGATTTCCAGATCCTTGTCGTCCTGCAACCGGTTCCAGTTGATCGCAGGCGGGACGGGGCGGGTAGGGGGCAGGTCTTTCATGGGGTTTCTCACAGCGAACAGGACACGCAGCCCTGCACCTCGGTCCCTTCCAGGGCCATTTGGCGCAGGCGGATATAGTAGATGGTCTTGACGCCCTTCTTCCAGGCATGGATCTGGGCACGATTGATGTCGCGCGTCGTGGCCGTGTCCTTGAAGAACAATGTCAGCGACAGACCCTGATCGACATGCTGGGTTGCCGCAGCATAGGTATCGATGATCGCCTCGGCACCGATTTCATAGGCATCGCGGTAATATTCGAGATTGTCATTGGTCATGTAGGGGGCCGGATAGTAGACGCGGCCGATCTTGCCTTCCTTGCGGATTTCGATCTTCGACGTGATCGGATGGATCGAAGAGGTGGCGTTATTGATATAAGAGATCGAGCCGGTCGGCGGCACCGCCTGAAGGTTGCGGTTGTAAAGCCCGTGCTTCATCACCGATTCTTTCAGCGCACCCCATTCTTCGCGGCTGGGCGCGGCAGTGGCAAAGCGCTCGAACAGGGTTTTCACCGTATCGGTTTCGGGCTGCCAGTCCTGTTCGACATATTTGTCGAAGAAGGAGCCATCGGCATATTTCGACGCTTCGAAGCCCGCAAAACTTTTGCCCCGCTCTTTTGCCAGTGCGTTCGAGGCGCGCAGGCAGTGAAAGAGAATTGTGGCGAAATAGACATTGGTGAAGTCGATTCCCTCGGGCGAGCCGTAATGGATATGCTCGCGGGCAAGGAAACCATGCAGGTTCATCTGGCCAAGCCCGATGGCATGGCTTTCGTCATTTCCGCGGCGGATTGAAGGCACCGAGTCGATGGCAGACATCTCGCTTACCGCGTTAAGCGCGCGCACCGCAGTTTCCACCGTCTCGCCCAGATCGCCGCCATCCATCGCACGCGCGATATTGAGCGAGCCGAGATTGCAGGAAATATCGGTTCCCAGATGCTTGTAGCTGAGATCGTCGTTAAATACCGACGCCTCGTTCACCTGCAGGATTTCGGAACAGAGGTTCGACATGGTGATCCTGCCCGCCACCGGGTTGGCCTTGTTCACCGTGTCTTCGAACATGATGTAGGGATAGCCGGATTCGAACTGGATTTCGGCGAGTGTCTGGAAGAACTGCCGCGCGTTGATCTTTTTCTTGCGGATCTTTGCGTTGGTCACCATCTCGCGGTATTTTTCGGTGACGGAAATTTCCGAGAAGGGCACGCCATAGACCTTTTCCACGTCATAGGGCGAGAAAAGATACATATCCTCGTTCTTCTTCGCGAGTTCAAAGGTGATATCGGGGATCACCACGCCCAGAGAAAGCGTCTTGATCCGGATCTTCTCATCGGCATTCTCGCGCTTGGTATCGAGAAAGCGCAGGATGTCCGGATGATGCGCGTTCAGATAGACCGCTCCCGCTCCCTGTCGCGCGCCAAGCTGATTGGCATAGCTGAAGGAATCCTCAAGCAGCTTCATCACCGGGATGACCCCGGAGGACTGGTTCTCGATACCCTTGATCGCTGCGCCATGCTCGCGGATATTGGTGAGCATCAGCGCGACGCCGCCCCCTCGCTTTGAGAGTTGGAGCGACGAGTTGATCGCCCGCCCGATGCTTTCCATATTATCCTCGATCCGAAGCAGGAAGCAGGATATCAGCTCTCCCCGCTGCGCCTTGCCGGCATTGAGGAAAGTCGGCGTAGCGGGTTGAAAGCGGCCATTCAGCACTTCCTGCATCAGCCGCATGGCCAGTGCCTCGTCGCCACGCGCAAGGGTCAGGGCAACCATCACCACGCGATCCTCGAACCGTTCAAGATAGCGTTTCCCGTCACGGGTCTTCAGCGTGTAGCTGGTGTAATATTTGAACGCCCCCAGAAAGGTCGGGAAACGGAACTTCAGCTTGAAGGCGGCATCCCAGATCCGCGCGATGAAGGCGTTCTCATATTGCGCCAGCACCTGTGCCTCGTAATAGCCTTCATCGACCAGATAACGCAGCTTCTCTTCCAGCGAGTGAAAGAACACGGTGTTCTGGTTCACATGCTGAAGGAAATATTGCCGCGCGGCCATGCGGTCGGCGTCGAAGCGGATGCGGCCCTTTTCGTCATAAAGGTTCAGCATCGCGTTCAGTGCATGATAGTCGAACCCCTGCCATTCGGCGGGCACCGCCTTGGCGGGCGCGGCATCGTTCAGATCGCGGTCGAGAAGTGCGTTTTCCAAAACCTGTCCAGTCCTTCGCTGACCCGGGCGATATCGGTCTCTGTTCCGGCCAGTTCGAACCGGTAGAGAACGGGGACACAGCATTTCTGCGCCACCACATCGCCCGCCAGGGCAAATGTCGCCCCGAAATTGCGGTTGCCCGAGGCGATGACGCCGCGGAGATGATGCCTTGTGTCCGGATCGTTCAGGAACCGGATCACCTGCCTGTGGACCGCCCCCCGGCCCAGCCCGTCGGAATAGGTGGGCGTGATCAGGACGAAGGGCGCGCGCGGAGCGGGCATCGGCTCTTCCGGCGGGATCGGGATGCGGCTCGCCGTCTGTCCCAGACGGGCGACGAAGCGCGCTGTGTTTCCCGACCGCGAAGAGAAGTAGACGATCCCGCCCATCGGACTATCAGCTGAGCGCGCTGATCTTGTCGGGGCGGAATCCGGCCCAGTGGTCGTCGGCGGTCATCACGACAGGCGCCTGCCGATAACCAAGTTCGGTGACCCGGGCCATCGCCTCGTCATCCTCGGTCAGATCAATCAGATCGAATGCAATGCCCCTGGCCGAAAGCGCGCGAGTCGTGGCGGTGCATTGTACACAGGCGGGTTTGGAATAAACGGTAATGCTCATCTGCTGTCCCTTTTTTCTGCCTTGTTATGATCGAGAGGCATAAGGGACGCGAACACATGCGGCGGACCGCATTGCACAACGTCTCCGGGCCCTCCGACCGGTTCGTTACTGTCGTCCTGGCAGGTCTCCTGACTTGCGGTTCAGTCGCTTCGACCCTCCTTCCCGGCGATCTTTGCCAGTGGAATAATGGGCCTGGGCTTACCGCTCACAGTTGCGGGGGCAGCGCCGGTTTCTCACCGGCTTCCCTTTTCACCCGAGATGAGTCGCGGGCACCAAGACATACCCTATGTAGACACTCGCAATGCTTTACTGTCAATATGCAGTATCATCTTAATTATTTTCGAGTGGCGGTCCTGAGGAAGTCCACTTGCTGTGAGAGCGAACAGACATGGGTTATGCGTAAGGATATCTTACATGAATAATTAAAATTACTCGTTTTTTGTTAGCTCATCTGCCGCTTACATCTGTAACAAGGAAAGCCAACAGGTGTGCTGTGAGCGACAGGTCAAAATTGCTGGAGGTATCCGTCTGGCGCGGGACGGGTGATGAGGGCGCCTATGAGACATTTCAGGTGCCGGCGCGGGATAACCAGACGGTCCTGGATGTGGTCAGCTGGATCCAGCAATCCGCCGATCCGTCGCTGACCTATCGCTATGCCTGCCGGGTGGGCATGTGCGGGTCATGTGCGATGATGGTGAACGGGGTGCCGCGCTGGACCTGCCGCACTCATGTCAAGCGGGTGCTGCGCGATGGCGCCTTGCAGGTCGGGCCGCTGCGCAATCTGCCAGTGATCAAGGATCTGGCCGCCGACATGGATCCTTTTTTCGACAAATGGATCAGGGCGGGTGGCGTGCATCGCCCCTCGCGCAGCCGGAACGATCCGATCCAGCAGGTGCCCCCTGACGATCCGGGCCGTGTCGAGGCGAACAAGGGGATCGAGTGCATCAACTGTTCGGTCTGCTATGCCGCCTGCGATACGGTTGCGGGCAATCCCGATTATCTGGGTCCGGCGGCGCTGCAACGGGCATGGACGCTGTATAATGACGCGAAGGTCGAGGACCGGCAGGCGGTTCTGGACAGCGTATCGGGCGCGGGCGGGTGCCATAACTGTCATTCGCAGGGCAGCTGCACGCGCTTCTGCCCCAATGAACTGGATCCACTAAGCGCGATTGCCGGGCTGAAACGCGCCAGCGCACGGTCATTCTTCAGGCGCGGAGAATAAGGCAATGCTGAATATCAGACTGTATATGGCGCAACGGCTGAGCGCGATGGTCATGGCGCCTCTGGTGCTGGGACATATCGCGGTGATGATCTATGCCGTGCAGGGCGGGCTTTCGACCGCCGAAATTCTCGGGCGCACGCAGGGCAGCGTCTGGTGGTTCCTGTTCTACGGCAGTTTCGTCCTTGCGGTTTCGGTCCATGCGGCGATCGGGCTGCGGGTGATCCTGCATGAGATGACCGGGCTGCGCGGGCGGTGGTTGGAGGTCTTTACCTGCGGCATCGGGGTGTTGCTGCTGATCATGGGGGCGCGTGCCGTTCTGGCCGTGACATTCGCATGATGCTGAAAGCGCACAGGAATCATCCGCTTTGGCTTGCATATATGCTGCATCGGCTGTCGGGACTGGCGCTGGCGCTGTTCCTGCCGGTGCATTTCCATGTGCTGTCATTGGCGCTCACGCGGCCCGAAAGCCTTGACCGCTTTCTTGGCCTTGCCGATAATCCGGGGGTGAAACTGGCCGAGTTCGGGCTGGTCTTCCTGCTGGCGGTACATTTCTTCGGCGGGCTGCGCCTTCTGGCGCTGGAGTTCCTGCCGTGGTCGGCGCGGCAGAAAACGCTGGCGGCGGCCTCGATTGCCGGGGCGTTCCTGATCTCGGGCGCATTCCTTTTGCAGGCGGTGTGAATATGACGTCAATACGCGATATCGAACGCGAAGACACCGATATCCTGATCCTTGGATCAGGCGGGGCGGGGCTGTTCGCCGCGCTACACGCCCAGCAGTCCGCGCCCGAGGGCACCCGGATCACGCTGGCCGTCAAGGGGCTGATCGGCAAATGCGGCTGCACGCGGATGGTGCAGGGGGGCTATAACGTTGCGCTTGGCGGCGGTGACACGGTCGAGCGGCATTTCATGGATACCATACAGGGCGGCAAATGGCTGCCCAATCAGGACATGGCGTGGCGGTTATGCGAACAGGCCGTCATCCGTATCCGCGAACTGGAAAATGAGATTGGCTGTTTCTTCGACCGCAATCCCGACGGGTCGCTGCATCAAAAGGCTTTTGCCGGTCAGACCGCTGACCGCACTGTTCACAAGGGTGATCTGACCGGTATCGAGATCATCAGCCGGTTGATGGAGCATGTTCTGGCCCGCCCAATCCGCAAGCTGCAAGAGCATCGCGCCATCGGGCTGATTCCGACGCGCGATGGCTCTGCTTTGGCCGGGGTGTTGTTCATCGACATGCGCACGGGCCGGTTCCGCCTTGTGCGGGCCAAATGCGTGATGATGGGCACGGGCGGCGGGCCGACCATGTATAAATATCACACGCCATCGGGCGACAAGACGATGGACGGTCTGGCGATGGCGCTGCGCATCGGGCTTCCCCTGCGCGATATGGAGATGGTGCAGTTCCACCCGACCGGCCTGTTGGCGGGCGATGACACCCGCATGACCGGGACCGTGCTGGAAGAGGGTCTGCGCGGCGCGGGCGGGCAATTGCTGAACGCGCGGGGCGACCGCTTCATGTTCGATTATGACCAGCAGGGAGAACGGGCGACGCGGGATGTGGTCAGCCGCGGCATCTATGCCGAGATGCGCAAGAACAACGATCCCGAGCAGGTCGGCATGTTCATCTCAATGAGTCATCTGGGCCCCGAGAATGTGCGCCGCAAATTCGCCGGGATGGTGAAACGCTGCGCCGATTCCGGTTTCGATCTGGCGGGCGGCAAGGTCGAGGTGGTGCCTACCGCGCATTATTTCATGGGCGGCGTTGTCGTCGATCCCGACACGCGCACCGCGATCGAGGGGCTGTATGTTGCCGGCGAGGATGCGGGCGGCGCGCATGGCTCGAACCGGCTGGGCGGCAATGGCGTGGCGAATTCGACCGTTTATGGCGGGGTCGCGGGGGATGTCATGGGCATGGATATGCGCCGCATGGGAGCGTTGCGCGATCCCGACGAACAGGTGCTGGCCGCCGAGATCGAGCGCGCCTGCCATCCGCTTCGGCGCAAGCCGGGCCATATCCAGAACCTGCGCCACAAGCTGCAAGAGGCGATGTGGGAAGATGTGGGCGTCATGCGCACCGGCCCCGGCCTGCAACGCGGACAGCGGCGAGTGGCGGAAATTCGGGCGGAACTGATGGAAACCGGGGTGGATCCGTCTAATCTCGCCTTCAACCTGACATGGCATGACTGGCTGAACATGGCGTCCCTGACCGAGATTTCCGCCGTCATCGCGCGTGCGGGTGAATTGCGCGAGAATTCTCGCGGGGCGCATTACCGCGAGGATTTCCCCGAGCCGGGCGAGATGGAGGCATCCTATTTCACCGTGGCCCGCCAGAAGGGCAATGAACTGGAGCTGGAACGCGAGGATGTGCGCTTCACCATCGTCCGGCCCGGCGAAACCATCCTGCCCGAAGGCGAGCCGGAAACGCTGGTCGCCGCGCAATAGCCGACCGAGGAGGAAGCGAACATGATTCCGATCAATGTTATAGAAGCCACCGCCGGAACCCTGATGGCCAAGGCCGCCATCGAGATCCCCGAGGATTATCTGAATGGGCTGAAGGCTGCCGCAAAGACCGAGGACGGCGATCTGAGTTCCTTCGTGTTGCAGGCGATGCTGGAAAACTACGAGGCGGCGAAGCAGGACCGGCGCGCGATGTGCGGCGATACGGGAACTCCGCGCTGGTATGTGAAGATGGGCAACGATACCCGGATCGAGGGCGGCCCGATCGCACTGGAGGCGACTTTGCGCCGCGCGACCGCCGATGCCACACGCTCCGTGCCGTTGCGGCCGAACCGGGTGCATCCGCTGTGGCGAACCGACCATGACAACAATGTCGGTATCGGTGCGCCCGAGATCGAATATGGCTATGAGCCGGGCGGCGAATGGATCGACCTGATCACCGTTCACAAGGGCGGGCTGTTCGGGACCGATTACCGGATGCTGTTCCCTTCGGATGGGATCGAGGGGATCAAGCGTTTTTATCTGGACAGTCTGGTGGCCTTTGGCAAGCGGGGCCTGGCCTGCCAGCCTGCAATCATCGGCATCGGTTTGGGCGGCTGCAAGGACAGCTGCATGGTGCTGGGCAAACGTGCCGCCTGTCTGCGCACCGTGGGCGACCGCAACAGCGATCCCCGCATCGCCGCGCTGGAGGAGGAACTGAAAGAGCTTGGCAATTCCATCGGCATGGGCGCGATGGGTTTCGTCGGCAAGAACATGGTGATCGATGCTCATATCGAGGTCGGCTATTGTCACACCGGGGGCATGCAGATGTCGGTTCACGCATTCTGCCTGTCCTCGCGCCGGGCTGTGGCGCGGATCTTTCCCGATGGACGGGTCGAGCATCGCACCGATCCCGACTGGTTCACCCCCTATCAGCGGCGCGAGGGCGTCGACTGGGATATGGCGCTGGAGGCTGCCGGATGAAACTGCGTGAAGTGATCCTGTCCACCACCCCCACGCATGAAGATATCGCCGCGTTGCGGCTGGGCGATGTCGTTTATCTTCAGGGGCTGATGTATACGGCGCGTGAGGGCGTTTATATGAGGGCGTTGGAAGGGCGGGCCAATATTCCGATGGAATTGCCTTCGCAAAGCGCGGCGAATTTCCATTGCTCGCCCGCGGCCTCGATCCGCGAGGACGGCACATTCGACATGGGCGCGGTGACCGCGACCGCCAGTTTCCGTTTTGCCAAATGGCTGCCCGAATGGATGGCCAGAACCGGCGCACGGCTGATCGTCGGCAAGGGCGGCATGTCCTCGAAGGATTACAAGGAATATTTCGTTCCGAATGGCGCGATCTATCTGTCCACCGTCGGCTATGGCACCGGCGCGTTGCTGGGGCGCGGGGTCGAGAATGTCGAGGCCGTCCATTGGCACGAGGAACTGGGGCTGGCTCAGGCGATGTGGGTGCTGAAATGCAACCGCATGGGGCCGTTCCTCGTCGCTTCGGATCTGGAGGGGAACTGCCTCTTCGAACGCGAGAACGCCAAGATCGCGGAGAATCTGGAACGGGTTTACGAGGGCACGAGACCGGCCACGCTGAAGCGCTTTGGCGAGACGGATGATCGCCGCGACGAGTTGATCGGTTGATCCCCGAGCCGTCAGAACAACTCGCGCAGCGCCAGCAGCAGGCCCGAGGCGAACATCAGCCCGATCAGCAGCCGCCGGAAGGCCAGATCGTCCAGCCGGTGAAACAGGGTGATGCCCAGTTGTGCGCCGATCATGGTGGCAGGCAGCGCCAGCCCGATCAGCAGCAGCGTTTCGCGGGTATATTGCCCTTGCCATGCCAGAAACAGCATCGTCAGCGCCAGAACTGAAACATTATAAGGTTGCAGCACGGCGCGGGTGTCGCCTTTGGTCCAGGGCCGCATGGCGCACCACATCGTCGGCAACGCACCTGACAGCGAGGCTGCCCCGCCAAGGATGCCGCCCAGAAAGCCGATAGTGGAATCCGCGACCGGCGTCGGGCGGTCAAATCGGGGCAGAGACCGGCGCAATGTGAAGAACCCACCATAGACGATCATGAAAGCGGCGATGGTCATCTTCAGCGTGAAGGTGCCGATCACCGACAGTAATGTGACCCCCAGCGGAATGCCGAAGATAGCAGGCAGCAGAAACCGGGCCAGCCTGCGCGGGTTGTCACGGATATTGCCGCGCACGATCCAGACCCCCTGCAAACCGCTGGCCACCGACATCACCACAGCGATCGCGACGGCCTGCGGTGGCGGCATGATCTGCAACCAGATGCCAAGCGCCAGCAGCGCCGTGCCGAATCCCGCAAGCCCGTTGATGAAGCCTCCGGCAAGGGCGCCCGCCATCAGGGCGGCTATGAATCCTGTCGTCACGTCACGATGCTCCGGTAATCGTATCGGGAGAGAATTTGCCGATCACGACCGCGCGCTGCATGGCGCCGACCAGTTCTTCGATGGCGCGGCTTTTGCTTGTGTCGCGGATATGGATCAGGCCCAGCTCGCGTGTCGGCGGATCCTTGGCGGCCAGCGAGAAATGGCGCAGCGGCAGCGGGTTCAGCACCTGCACGCAGGGACGTGGAATGATCGATACGCCCAGATCCGCCATCACAAGGCTGGATATCGCATCCAGTCCGACCATCTCCATGCTGTCATGGACATGGATGTCATGAGCCTGCATCCAGCCCTCGATGATGGTGCCGACGACGGCATCGCGCGAAAAGCGGATGAAGGGATGAGTGCGCAGGATCTCGGCCGGGTCGTCGCTGTCGACGCGCTGCGATGTGATCAGCACCAGTTCCTCGCTGGCGATCTGATGCCAGACCAGATCGCGGGGCAGGATCGGCGGTTTCGACACCAGTGCCGCATCAAGGCTGTTCCGCTCGACCTGATGGATCAGATAGGTGGTGAGACCCGGAAACAGCGCTACATGCAGATCGCGATAACGCGCCTGAAGGATGGATGTCGCCAGCGGCACCAGCCCGGTCAGCGCCGTGGGCGCAGATCCCAGCGAGAAGCGGCCGCTAAGCCCGTCATTACCGATCACCGAGGGCAGGATGTCGTCATAGGCGCGCACCACTTCGCGCGCCTTGGCGACGATGTCGCGGCCGACCGGGGTCAGTTCGGGGGTCCGGGTCGAGCGATTGAAGATCGCCACCTGCCATTCCTCCTCCAGCGCACGCATCTGCTGGCTGACAGCGGCATGGGTGACGAACACCGCATCTGCCGCCGCACTGAACGTGCCGCGATCCGCGATGGCGATCAGTGTCCTGAGCATTCTGATGGACATGGGATCCGTCTTTCCTGAGCAGCTACGGGCCGGATGCCCGCGCAGGCTCATCCTTTACCGTCGCATCCCGAAAGAGTCATTTACACGAGCTTTACGCAGGTTACGGGATTGTTCAGTTTTGCTTAAATGTGCCTCCGCCGGCCGAACCGGCGGGGCAGGGCATGCCGCTGTCTGCCCTTAGCTGCCATCCGTGTCGTGGACGGTCTCGAAGAAGATATCGCGCCAGTCCTCGGTCGAGACCGTGATCAGCCCTGAACGCGACATGTATTCGACATAGGGCAGGATGCCCTCGGGCGTGGTCGTCCAGTTTACCCGCTCATCCGTGATCAGCTCGACGATTTCTTCGTGGGTGAGGTTGGTTGCCTCGGCTTCGGCCCAGATCCGTGCGGCCTCCTCGGGGTTTTCCTTGATGAAGGCGATGCTTTCCTCAAGCGCGCCCATCAGCGCGGCGGTCACCTGCGGGTTGTTCTCGATAAAGTCGTTCTTGGCCCAGATCAGGTTGAAGGTGTGCGGGCCGCCCAGCACCTCGAAGCTGTCCAGAACCTTATGCGCGCCTTCATCCTTCAGTTCCTGCTGCTGGAAGGGCGGGGCGCCGAAATGGGCGTTGATCTCGGACTGACCGCCCATCATGGCAAGCTGCGCATCGGGATGACCCATCGAGACGGTAAAGGCGTCCAGCGCGCCATGCTGACCCTCGCCCAGCAACTTCTCGGCCCCCATTTGCAGCGTGATCGCCTGAATCGAGGTCTTGACCGCCGGCAGCGCGATCTTGTGAGAGCTGTTGAAATCGGCCAGCGACTGCACCTCGGGATCGGTCGTCACCAGATAGAGCGGCATCGATTCGAGTGCGGCAATCCCCTTGATCTGCATGTTGTTCTGGGTGCGCGCCCAGATCGTCAGCAGGGGTCCGACACCACCCGACGCGATGTCGAGATTATCCGACAGCAGCGCCTCGTTCATGCCCGAGCCACCGGTAAAGCGCAGCCATTCGGTGCTTAGCTCAAGCCCGGCCTCCTGCGCGTGCTTTTCCAGCAGGCCCTGTTCCTCGATCAGGGTCAGCGGCAGATAGCCGATGCCGAATTGCTTGGCGAGACGCACGGTCGTTACCTCGGCCAGAGCAGGCACGGCGGTCATGACCAGACCCAGAGTCAGCGCGGTTAGTTTGAAATGTTTCATTTTTTCCTCCCTGATGCCGGCCATGTGCCGACTTGTGATGGCGGACCCCCGGCGTTGTTGCGGGGGTCGGCTGTCTTGTCAGTGCTGCACGCCCCAGCGCTCGATCGTGAGCCGCTCGATAGTGCGGAAGATCAGGTTCTCGACGACAAGGCCAATGATGATGACGGTCAGCAACCCGGCAAAGACCTTGGGGATGTCCAGCATGTTCTTGTTCTCGAAGATCAGCCATCCAAGCCCACCCGAACCCGAACTGACGCCGAAGACCAGTTCCGCCGCGATCAGCGTGCGCCATGCGAAGGCCCAACCGATCTTGAGACCGGTCAGGATGCTTGGAAAGGCGGCGGGGATCAGGATTTTGGCGATGAAGCGGGGGCCCCGCAGGCCATAGTTGCGCCCCACCATTTTCATCGTCTGGCTGACATTGAGAAAGCCCGAATGGGTATTCAGCGCGATGGCCCATGTCACCGAGTGGACAAGCACGAAGATCAGGCTGGCATTGCCCAGCCCGAACCAGATCAGCGCCAGCGGCAACAGTGCGATGGCCGGCAACGGGTTGAACATCGAGGTCATGGTTTCCAGAAAATCGGTGCCGATCCGCGAGGCCATGGCCAGCGCCGTCAACGTTGCCGCCAATGCGATGCCAAGACCGTAACCCATCAACAGCACTTTGCCCGAGGACCACGCGGCGGCGGGCAACGAACCATCCATCACCGCCCGGAAAAACGCCGCTATCGTCGCCGAGAAGGTGGGAAACAGCAGATCGTTGTTCAGTGAACGGCCATAGATTTCCCAGATCACGGCAAGCACGATCAGGATCAACAGTTTGCGCAGCCATGCTTCGCGATAGAGGATTTCGAACAGGGACAGGCGCTGTTCGACGACGCTCAGATCGTCACCGTCGATCTCGTCGTGAAAGATTTCGGGACGGGGCTCGTCCGGTTCGGGGCGGATAGAGCGCAATTGTGCAACCGCTTCAGACATGCTCGGCCTCCTCGGGTTCGTGGGCGAACAGCATTTGATGGATATACTGTTCCAGTTCCGTGGCACGGGCCGGGTCGGTAGTGCTGTTCAGCTCAGCCTTGACCCGGCCGGGATGGGGCGACAGCAGCAGGATGCGGTTGCCGATCTTGATTGCCTCGGCGATGGAATGGGTGACGAAAAGAACGGTGAAGCGGGTTTCGTCCCACAGTTTCAGCAATTCGTCCTGCATCCTGCGCCGGGTCAGCGCGTCCAGGGCGGCAAAGGGCTCATCCATCAGCAGGATATCCGGTTCCATCGCCATGCCGCGAGCGATGGCGACACGCTGTTTCATCCCGCCCGACAGCATATGCGGATGGCTGTCGGCGAAGCTTTCCAGACCGACCTTGACGACATATTCCATCGCCTTTTCTTCGGCTTCGCGCTTGTTCATCCGCCCCGATGCCTGCAGCGCGAAGGTCACGTTCTGCTTGACGGTCTTCCATGGCAGAAGTTGGTCGAATTCCTGAAAGACCATCATCCGGTCAGGTCCGGGCTGGGTGATCTTGCGCCCTTTCAGGCGCATTTCGCCTTCGGTCGGGGTGATATAGCCGCCCACCGCCTTTTGCAGCGTGGACTTGCCGCAGCCTGACGGGCCAAGCAAGATGAAACGATCGCCCTGCATGACGTCGAAGCTGACCCTATAGGTCGCCGTGATCAGATGATGGGGCGTCTTGTATTGCAAGGTGACACCCTGCACGGTCAGCAATGGATCCTTGTGTTGCATGTCTCCTCCCTGGACTGGTCTGGCTTGAACCACGTCTCCCAACGCGGCCCGTCGATGCTGGCGGTGTTCCCCGACTGTGGCAGGGAAGTCAGAAGGTGAAAGCCGGCGGATTTGGGCGAAACCGAAAAAATCCCTCCCTGAATTCAGGTCTTGCCCGAACAGACTGCATCGTGCCCTGTGCTGAACCTTGTTCCGGCAGAATCAATGTATTTGAAATCTCCGCTGCCAAAAACGGATTAATTCTTATATGAACTGTAAGATTTTTTTACATTACCTGTCAAAAGACACAGATCCGGATAAGTGGATAGGTCATGGCAACAGGACAAGCTTGGGTGAGGCGATGCGATTGCCAAGAATATCGGCAAAAGCTGCCGGGCCGTCACCAAGGGTGCGCGTTTCGGTCCAGTTGCAGGGGCCAAGGCGGCCATCAAAGATCGCCTGCGCACAATCGTGGAAATCCTGCTGCGTATAGGTATAGGTGCCGATGAAAGTGATTTCCTGCAGGGTCATGCGCCGGATGTTCAGCCCGTCACTGGCCTGACCCAGACCGATATGCAGGATACTCCCGCCGGGACGGACCAGATCCGAGGCATTTTGCCGTGTTGCGGCAATGCCCACCGCGTCGATGACCAGATCCGGGGCGATATCGGTGGGCGGTTGTTCCAGAACCTCAAAGCTGTCGGCCCCGGCAAGTTTTTCTCGACGTAGCGGATTCGGCTCAATGATAGTGATGCTGTGGCAGCCAAGGGCGCGGGCGCACAGGGCCGCGCCGAAACCAATGGCTCCGCCGCCAAGGATCAGAACCCGGTCCGCGCCGCCGTCGAGCGATTGCAAGCCTCGCCTGACCGCGTGCCAACCGCAGGCTAGCGGTTCTGTCAGACAGGCGACGGTTGCGGGCACATGGTCGGGCAGCGGCACAAGGTTGCGCTCGGGCGAACGGATCAGTTCCGCAAATCCGCCCTCGCGCCCCGGCATCGAGATGATATGGCGATCAGGGCAAAGATTGTCGCGCCCCGACAGGCAGGCGGGGCAGGCGCCGCATGTCGCCAGCGGGTTCACGGTCACACGCTGGCCTTTGCGGGGACCGCTGGCGATGGTACCGGCGACCTCGTGACCGAGGATCAGCGGCGGGGGGCGGCGTTCGTCATGGCCCAGAAAGGCATGCATGTCCGATCCGCAGATGCCGACCGCCTCGACTCGTACCAGAACTTCGCCCGTCTGTGGGACCGGGTCGGGCAGATCGGCCATCCTGAGCGTTTCGGCAGCGGTATAGACCAGGGCTTTCATTTCGCGGTGAATCCTCCGTCGACCATCAGGATCTGCCCGGTCACATAGGCCGAGGCCTCCGAGCATAGAAAAAGCAGCGGCCCATCCATGTCCTGTGACTCGCCATTGCGACCGATACAGGTCTGCCCGGCATTGCGCGCGGCAAGGGCATCGTCGGCAAAGACGGCAGCGGTCAGCTCGGTACGGAAGAAACCGGGGCCAAGGGCGTTGGCGGTGATGCCGGAACCGGACCACGCCTCGGCCATCGCGCGAGTCATCTGGGCGATGCCGCCCTTGGATGCGCCATAGGCGATACCCGCGGCGAAGGCGCGATAGGATTGCAGCGATGCGAAATTGACGATCCGGCCCCAGCCGCGTTCACGCATCGCCGGGACCAGAGCCTGCGCCAGAAAGAAGGGCGTTGAAAGGTTCAGCGTCAAGGTCAGATCCCAGTCCGGGCGGGTGACCTGATCGGCTGGCTGGCGCAGATTCACGCCCGCTGCGTTGATCAGGATGTCCGGCGCGCCAAAGGGTTGTGCAGCGGCGGCGGCAATATCGGCGATGTCGTCCGGATTGGCCAGATCGGCGGGCAACGGATGGACATGCCCCTTGGTCCCTGCCGCCAGCGTTTCCAGTGCGCCCGTCCGGCGGGCAATGGCCACGACCTGCGCGCCGTTCCGCGCCAGCGTCAGGGCAGCATGGCGGCCAAGACCGCTGCTGGCGCCGGTGACGCAGGCAATACGGCCTTTGACGGAAAACAGATCGGACGGCATCATTTGGCCACGTCCAGATCGAAAGAGGTGTCAGGGAAATATTTTTTCAGCCTGATATCGGCGGTGCGGGCATGGCCCTCCATCCCTTCGAGGCGGGAGATGCGGGCGGTGGCTTCGGCGATGGGACGCGCGCCTTCTCGGGTTGCACGCTGCCATGTCACCAATTTCATGTATTTATGGACTGACAGCCCACCCGTATAGCGCGCCGCGCCGGAGGTGGGCAGAACATGGTTCGGACCCGATGCCTTGTCGCCGAAAGCGACCGTCGTTTCCTCGCCCAGAAACAGCGAGCCATAGCATTGCAGCCGATTCAGCCACCAATCGGGATCGGCTGCCTGCACGGTCAGATGCTCGGGCGCGTAATCGTCGGATGCCGAGGCCATTTCCTCGCGGTCGGCGCAGAGGATCACCTCGGCGTAATCGCGCCAGGCGGCGTCGGCATTCATGCGGTTGACCTCGGGCAGATCGGCAATCAGCCGGGGGACAAGCGCCAGCACCTTGTCGGCCAGCGCCTGATCATCGGTCAGCAGCCAGACCGGCGAGTTATAGCCATGCTCGGCCTGTCCGACCAGATCGGCGGCGACCAGCATCGGGTCGGCGCCTGAATCAGCCAGAATCAGGCTATCGGTCGGACCTGCGAACATGTCGATTCCGACGCGCCCGAACAGGATGCGCTTGGCCTCCGCCACGAACTGGTTGCCGGGGCCGACAAGGATATCGGCGGGGGGGCTGCCGAACAGACCATATGCCATGGCCGCGATACCCTGAACGCCGCCAAGCGACAGAATGCGATCCGCTCCGCAAAGATCGGCGGTAAAGATGATTGCGGGGTTGATGCCAACACCCGGACGAGGCGGTGAGCAGGCGGTAATGTTCTGGCAACCTGCAACCTTGGCGGTGGTGACGGTCATGATCGCCGAGGCCACATGGCTGTAGCGACCACCCGGCACATAACAACCAACCGAGCGGCAAGGGATCGCGCGCTGGCCGGTCGTCAGCCCCGGTATCAGCTCGACCGAGAAATCCCGCAGCGAATCGCGCTGCGCCCTGGCGAAGCGTTGGACATTGTCATGGGCAAACCTGATATCGTCCTGCAGTCGCTGCGGAACCTGTGCGCTTGCGGCCTCGATTTCGTCCCGGGTCAGGACGATGTTGCCGTCGTATTTGTCCAGTTCCAACGCATATTTGCGGGCTGCCTTGTCACCACCCTGCTCGATTTCATCAAGAATTTTCTGGACGATCCGACGCGTTTCACCGGCATCGGTGGCCGCGGTCTTCGGGGCTTTTTTCAGGTAGCGTAGGGCCATGTCATCCTCCGGTCTTCTTATGATCGGCCGTGGGCTTTGGCGGGGTGAACAAGACCTCCCACGGAACGTTTTTCCCTGCGACCGTTCCGTGATGTAAGCGCTTTCATGCGATTGTTGCAACCCCCTCGTGATCGGTTCTGGTCAAATTCCGCGCAGGCTGCGAAACTGCCTGCCACGTTGCGGGATGGACGGGGGCGGGCTGTGAGCGACAGGGCGATGCATGCGACGGTGGACGATGTGGCGGCGCTTGCAGGGGTATCCACAGCGACCGTTTCGCGTTGTCTGAACGACCCCGACCGGGTTCTGCCCGCCACTCGAAAAAAGGTCATGGAGGCGATTCGCACACTGAATTATTCGCCCAATTTCGGCGCGCGGGCCTTGGCGTCGCGGCGGACCGGAATCATCGGTGCGGTGGTGCCGACGCTGGAAAATGCGGTTTTTGCGCATGGTATCGACGCATTCGAACATGCGCTGCCGGAAGGGAAGTTTGCATTGCTGGTCGCGTCCTATGGCTATGATCCGCAGCGCGAAAGGGAACAGATCGAGGCATTGGTCGCGCGCGGGGCGGACGGGCTGCTGCTGGTGGGTTTCGACCGCGATCCGGCGATTTACGAATGGCTGGCGATTCGCAAAGTTCCCTATGTGCTTGCCTGGGCCTGTGGTGATGCGCATCCCTATGCGGGGTTCGACAATGTCGCGGGTATTGTCGCGATGGTGCGTCTGGTTTTGGATCTTGGCCATCGCAATATCTCGATGCTCTCGGGGCTGACCGCAGGGAATGACCGGGCCCGGAACCGGTTGGAGGGCGCCCGTGCGCTGCTGGCAGAGAAAGGCCTGTCGTTTCGGGGCGTGGCCGAAGTTCCCTATGGGCTGGAAAACGGCGCGAAAGCCTTTGCCGAGTTGATGGCGGATCGGGCGGTTACGGCGGTCGTCTGCGGTAACGACGTTCTGGCGGCCGGGGCATTGCGGGCCGCCCATCGCATGGGACTGCGGGTTCCCGAAGATGTCACCATTACCGGATTTGACGATATCGACATTGCTTCGATCACTTTTCCCGAACTGACGACAGTGCGGGTGCCGCATAAGCGGATGGGGCAAGAGGCCGCCGCATTGCTGCAGCAACTGATCGATGGAAAATCGGGGCAGAGCATTCTTTTGCCGACGAAAATCGTCGCGCGGGGAACCCATGCGCCGCCTCCTTCGTGCAGGAACGCATGATCCGGCGGCATATTGCCGTATCTGGCACAATCACAATTGGGTCCCGCACATAATTTATTGATTTATATAATTAATTTTTTGAAATCCGCTCAATTGTAGATCAGCTTGCGCGTTGCGATGCCGCTCCGTTGAAAAAAGATTGACTGTCATTTCCATCTATGTAACCGCTTACATAGATGGGGAGGATCGGAATGTCACGGAAGACGGTGATCGGAAGCGCGACCATATTTGCGGTGCTTGCTCTTTGGTTTCTGCTGACTTCGGTGACGCAGGTGATCTCGCCGGGCAGGTTCCCGTCGCCATCGGATACATGGCTCGCTTTTGTCCAGATCACCGGCAAGGGCTATGCCAACGGCGTGCTGACCGAGCATATTCTGCGGTCGGTCATGCTGGTGACGCTGGGCTTTCTGGTGGCGGTCTGCACCGGGGTGCCGCTGGGGCTGCTGATGGGCTGGAGCCGCAGGGCCGAGGCGCTGATCAACCCGGTTTTTCTGATCATTCGCCCGATCCCGCCGCTGGCATGGATTCCGCTTGCCATTCTGTGGCTGGGACTGGGCGATATGGCAAAGATCATGGTGATCTGGTTCGCGGCCTTCGTGCCTTCTGTGATCAACGCCTATGCCGGGGTGCGCAGCCTTGATCGGACGTTAATCGAGGCTGCGCAGATGCTGGGCACACCTATGCTGACTTTCATGCGCGAGATCCTGTTGCCGGGAGCCAGCCCGATGATCTTTACCGGGCTGCGATTATCCTTGCAGGCGTCCTGGACCACGCTGGTCGCCGCCGAACTGGTCGGTGCGATGACGGGGCTGGGACGGGTCCTGAACGCGGCGCAGCAGGATCTTTATCCCGGAATGATCCTTGTCGGAATGATCGCTGTGACCTTGTGCGGGTGGTTGATGACGGTCGCTCTGGGGATAGCAGAGCGCTACGCACTTGCCTGGAACACCGCTGCAAAGGCTTTGGACTGACATGACGCGCATTCTCAAGACCGACAACGCTTTCCTGTTGGGGACCATTGGATTGTGCAGCTTCCTCGCGCTCTGGACGCTGCTGAGCCTGTCGGGGCTGGTGCCACGGCTGTTCCTGCCCTCGCCCGTTGAGGTCGCCGGGCGCTTTATCCATCTGTTGTCCCACCGTTTCGCGGATGGAACATTGCTTGATCATCTTTGGGCCAGCATGCTGCGCTTTGCGGGCGGTTTCGGCCTGGCGGTATTGATCGGTGTCCCGCTGGGCCTGCTGATGGGCTGGTTCCGGTTGCTGGACGACATCGTAACGCCGCTGTTCGATGCCGTCCGCTTCATCGCGCCGATCGCATGGGTGCCCTTTGCCGCGCTGTGGTTCGGCACCGGCATCGGCGGGCCGATCATGATCATCTTTGCCGGCGCGTTTCCGCCCTGTCTGATCAACGCCTATCGCGGCGCGAAATTCGTCGATCCCCGGCTGATCGAGGCCGCCCGCATGCTGGGCACGCCGGATCTGCGCATGATTTCCGAGGTGCTGCTTCCCTCGGCGGTGCCGTCGATCATTGCGGGGTTGCGTATCTCGGCCGGGCTAGGGTGGCAATCGCTGGTCGGGGCCGAACTGATCGTGGCCTCTACGGGCATCGGCTACATGATGGTGCAGGGGCAGGGCAATGTTTCGACCACGACCGTCATGTCGGGAATGATCGGCATCGGCATCATCGGGCTGGTCATCGATATTGTTCTGCGCGGTGCCGAAACCGCAATCCTGCGCCGCCGTGGCCTTGCAACATAATCTGAAAGGAATGGACGAATGGGAGCGATCCGCTTTGACAATGTCGGCCGTGTCTATGGCGGCAAGCAGGGCAGCGTCGAGGCGCTGAAAGGCGTCCATCTGGATATCGCCGACAAGGAATTCATGGCGGTGGTCGGCCCCTCGGGCTGCGGCAAGACCACCTGCCTGCGCTTTGTCGCGGGGTTCGATCAGCCGACATCCGGCACGGTCAGCGTCGATGACGTCAGGGTAACCAGCCCGGGCCCGGATCGTGCGGTGGTGTTTCAGCAATTCGCGCTGATGCCGTGGAAAACCGTCCGCGGCAATATCGAGCTGGGCTTGCGCAATAACGGCATTGCACGGGCCGAGCGTGACGACCGGATCGAGCGTATTCTGGCGCTGATGAACCTGACCAGCTATGCCGATGCCTTTCCGCATCAGCTGTCGGGTGGGATGCAGCAGCGGGTCTCGATCGCGCGGGCCTATGTGCTTGATCCCGATGTGTTGCTGATGGACGAACCTTTCGGCGCTCTGGATGCGCAGACCCGCGTCGTCATGCAAGAGGAATTGGTGCGCCTTGCGCGCCGCAACCCGCGCACGGTCATGTTTATTACCCATGCGGTGGAAGAGGCTGTGTATCTGGCGGATCGCGTGGCTGTCATGGCGCGTCAGCCGGGCCGGATAAAGGAGATCCTCGATATCCGCTCGGTCCGCGAGGCTGAACGCTGGGACGAGCATGAAAAGATCGAGGATGTGATGGATCTGGAAAGCTTCGTCCATCTCCGCACCCAGATCTGGCGCAGCCTGCGTCAGGAAAAGGCGATGGAAATCGCCTGAGGGACAAAACCAAACGAATGCCATTCCTGGGAGGAATAAATGAAAACCAGAATTTCGACGGGTCTTGCGCTGTGCGTCGCGGTGGCAGGGGGTGTGGTGACGGCAGGGACGGCGAATGCGGAAACGATCCGCATCAGCTATCAGCCCTCGCTGTACTGGGCGCTGCCATTCTATATCGCGACCGAAAATGACTGGTGGGCCGGGGTCGGGTTGGAACCCGAATTCGTCACCTTCCCTGCGGGCGCGCCGCAGATCGCAGCTGCACAGGCGCAGGATTGGGATGTCGGCGGCACCGGTTCGGTCCCGGCAATCCTTGGGGCGGCGCGGTACGGGCTGACCACCATCGGACTGACCAATGACGAATCACGGACCAATGCGATCATGGCCGCCAAGGACGAGATCGAGGCGATCAAAGCCGATCCTTCAATGATCGACAGCCTGCTGTTGACCACTAACTCGACCGCTGATTACACCGCACGCGCCTGCCTTGAAAAATGGGGCGTCGATCCGTCAGGCGTGGAGTTCGTCAATCTGGCGCAGGCGCAGATCATCTCGGCGGTGATCAGCGGCAATGGTCGTTTCGCCGGGGTCTGGGCACCGAATACCTATACGCTGCAGGAACGCGCTGGTTACGACTATCTGTGTTCGGGCGCGGATGCCGATGCGGTGGTGCCGGGCGCGCTGGTGGCGCGTTCAGACTATGCCGAGCAGAATCCCGAGACGGTTCAGAAATTTCTCGCCGTCTATCTGAAAAGCATCCGCTGGATCAAGGCGAACCCGGAAGAGGCGCAGGAGCTGCTGGTCGATTTCTATTCCGAAGGCGGTGTCGAGATTTCGGACGAGGGAGCCAGCGCCGAATTCGAACTGCGACCAACTTTCACGCTGGAAGAACAGGTCGCGATGATGGCGCGCGACGGAGGCGCGTCTCAGGTCGACGGCTGGATGACGCAGATCGCCGAATTCATGACCAGTGTCGGCACTATCCCACAAGCGCCCGAGGCTGAAACCTATATCGAGCCCGGCTATATGCAGGCTGTGGCAGATAATCAGGAACTGGCCGCTTTCGTCAATGCCGATTGACGTGCCGCGCTGAAGTTCTGACGATGGCCGATCTGCGGGCTGCCATCGTCAGATCAAGGAAATCCGACAGGCCCGCTGATCGGTTCAACCCCGGCAGCAGTCCCGCAGGCTGAAAGACGAACGGCCCAGCTTCGAGGCAATTGCCCGGTAGGCGGCATTGACGCTGCTGTGATCGGAACGATGTTCTTGGAAAAGCCGGACGCCCTGCGCGCGCGGAACTCGGCCGTATAACTCGGGTGTGTTTCGTCTCCGTCATGTGGCTTACCATTTGAGAGCTTTACTCTCCGGTAAACCCGGGGAGGTTCAAAAGGATGAGTTTTGATGCTTAATGTCGCAGCAATACGAACACAGCAATCATACGTATTGCACGATAGACCTGCTTTCGCCTGTGCTTCACAGAGAGCTGGAGGTCTGCTTCAATTCGCTATCATATTTAACGAAAGCACAGCGGCGATAGCAGGATATAGCCCAGGATTAGGGGATTCAGCTTTTTCCTTCAGCCGTTGAAGCTCGTTTCGAGATGCTTTTAGCATATTTGGTGGCAGTAGCCCATGCTTGCCGATTGAGTCAATAGCCGCTTCTATTTCAAAAATAAAACTTTCGGTAATAAATTTTTTCCGACTGGCGCGCACATTTCGAATTTTCTCATCAATCATCCCGCCCGAGAATACGCCCTCTTTTCCAATATCAGGCGCGAAAATTTTTCTTGTGTACAGATCAGATTCGGGAATGCGGATTCTTTGCCAATCAACTGGAATTTTACCATTAAAGCACTTGGAATCGTCATCAAACGGATGCCTGAGTATATCTTCACCACCGAGCTCAAAGAGCAACCGATGTATTGGCAGGTTATTACCTCGCCCGGATCCATTTGAAAGTAAAGAGTAAACTAACGGAGGGAAATTCATGACAGATTCAGATGCTTCTCTGCCAAAGTGAAAACGGTTTCTGAATGTCTGATAGTGCTTGTTTTCTACAGTGAGAATTTGTTTGCATTGACCGTCAAACGAAGAAAGAGATAAATCAATATCATTGATAATTTCCTTCCATATATCGCGCGGAATATATGGGTGTCGGGTAATATTACTCGTTGAGTTATCCCAAGAATAGAATTCTCGAGCTAATTCGCCGCATGCGCCCGTGAAGACGGGCAATGGTGGACCGTATTTTGGAAAAGCAGCAATTTGAGATTGGCCGCCGAGGTAGAGATTTTTCCAATCCTCAATGCTTGGATACTCAATGGCTTGCAAATCAGTAGTGCCACCAAACGGTAATTTTTCCAACATACACATTACGATATCGTGCTCATGGGAAAATTGGGGCTGCCTGCTTGTGAACAGTTGAACTGCGCTTAGCTTATCTATGTTCTTTAAAGAAAGGATTGATGCCAGGGTGCATCTTGAATCAAGCCCTGCGCTCATCCGCATTACTGGTTTCATCCCCGCGTCAAGGTATGAGTTCATAAGAGACGCGAAAAACTTTCCGGCAGCGTAGTTCGATTCATGTAAATCCGGTGACCAGCGCAGGTCGGGTTTCCTTGCGAATCCAATTTTTGATTCCGTAATAACTACATTATTCCAGTGAGGTACTAAGCTGATTTCCGAGATTGGTGTTCTGAAAGATGAAAGCTGTTGTCCAACACCTTTCTGGATCATGAAGGAATATGCAGATGGTAGGTAGGGTGTGAGAGGAAGATTGCAGGAGTTTGCAAACGCTGCCAAGTCAGAGATACTATCTGATAGAGCCCAATGGTCTCCATGAAGGTAAACGAATAATCGAAATAATCCGAAGTGATCTGTGGATATGGTGGTTCTATTTCCCTTCCTTTCAATTACAGCAAACCTACCGTATATCGGATTAAATTCTCTTATTGAGTGATTTTCAGAGAAATTCTCAAATCCCTCTGGGCCAAAAATCGAGTATAGCTCAGAATGCGCTTCCCCCAATACAGTGTTGCTAACCGAATGAATTTCACTGGCAGATGCGATAATCATTACATGGAGCCCTAATGAAAAAAATACCTCTGTGCATCACTTGCCGTTTCGATTTTTGAATCTATTTGAAATTATCCGTGGAGTCAATCAATCCGCTGTTCCATTCGATTGATATTCCTGATGTTGCCGCTCACTTTGCTCTTCAGGCGAATGAGCCAAATGCCTGTGCCGGCGATTGCTGCGATGATGGAGCAGAACGTTTGTGTTTCCTCGCGCGCATTGGACCTCCGATTCAGGTATAAGAAAAACCCACTCGAGGCGAGGTGGGGCGATGTTTTTTGATTTAGTCGGCGTTGGGTTGTGCTGGGGAGTAAGAATCCTTCGAAAACGAGGTGGCCAAGCCCCTTTCCATAGGTGCAATCGCGACCACGTCCCCCCGAGCGATTTTCAGGTTTCGGATTGACGAATTTGACCAAGACACTGAAACATACTATCTTCTAAGATCAAGAACAGCTAACACACATGATATATGCGGTTCACGCTCCTGACATGGCGCACAGAACGCAAGAATTATACCGTTTGTAGGTCAATAAAAGCTAATGGGTGATTCGAAAAAAGGGGGAGAGAACTTTGACTGTAACCGAATTTGATTTGCACATTGGCGCTCATAAAACGGCAACAACTTATATTCAGAATATTTTAAGGATGTCAAAATTCCGCCCGGGAACGCTATACATTCCCATGCAAGAATTCAGATCGGGACTTGGGAGAGAGATAGGTCGAAAAAAAATATCGAAACTACCGGATTATATATTTAAGAATAATCATGTTGTCATATCGGAAGAGAATTTATCCGGCGCGGCGCTGGGTGGACTGAACCTATATCCTAGAGCTCATAATAATTTGAAAATATTTAGAAACTTTTCGGGAAGAGTTCATGTGTGTATCAGGAGGTATTCTGAATTCTTTCCATCTTGCTGGATTGAGGGAAATTTGCGTAAAGTATCGACTAGCTCATTTGAAGTTAATTTCCCCCAACGCACATGGAATGACTACCTGGGTGAGATTGCAGCAGCCTTGCCAAATTTCAAGATAAGAGTTTGGGATTATGAAGATTTTAGAGGCAATGAAAGTTTCTACATAAAGATGATTGCTAATCAATCCATTGCTGAGATGGGTCAGATAAAGACGAATACTGCCAGGGCATCTTTGAGTCATGCTGCATTTGTGGCACTTAAGGCTTGTACTGAGTTCCTCGATCCAAAAGAAAGGGCAATTTTGACAAGGCGACTGGCGAAAAAATTCCCTGCGGGAGAGATATATCCAAAATTTTCTCCGTATAGTAAGGACGAAATATCTTTCATGGATGATCGCTACAGAGAAGACGTAATGGATATAGATTCGAGCTACGGTATTATTAGGCCTTCAACGAGGATTGCGTAAATACTTGACAATCCAGCAAGAAAATGCCCAGTGCATACGCCGATTTGGATGGGCCGGTTAGGGCCAACCGCTCGAAATTGGCAGACAGTGGCTTTGAGAAACTCGGGAGATTGTCCAAACTTTTCCGAAAAGTTGGGCAAGTAGAAGGATTAGTCCATGCGTATCAATGGCTTAACGAGAGAAAGTGGCAGCCCGTAGGGGTCTACTGTATTTCCGTGTTTTCAACGCGCTATCTTGTAAAATCATTTGTTCCCCTCGTTATATTTTTCAATGACTTGCGGGGTCGATTGTAAACTCAAGATTCGATTTGCCTACGCTCGGCATTCTTGCCATTACCGCCCCATGAAAGCGACTCACGACGACAAGACATTCACCCTGACCGGACGGTACTGGTCAGGAACATTTCCGATCGAAGAACTGCCTAAGCAGCTGGCCTTTTACCGCGGTCAGCGGGCCAAGTTCTCGAAGGCGAAGGGCGTCTATGACGCGACGATCGAGGCGTTGGAGAAGCTGGAGAAGGAGATCGGTCCGTGACAAAGCCCGCGCCGCTTGCTGCAGCGATCTACGGCCGAAAAGGCGCTTTTGTCGCGCATGATCCGTGTTAGACAGGAATTAACGAGGAGGTTTGTTTATGCTTAGTGTTGCAGGATACGTAGCGATTGTCGTTTTAGCTTGGGTGCTGGTCAGAAAGGGTAGTGGAGGCGGCAGCGTAGATGGCGGCGGCAGATCATCCCACGATGGTCATCACTGGGTAGGAGGCGACGCAGGAAATGACGGCGGTGGAGATAGTGGCGGCTGCGACTGACAGAGCGCAAAAAAAGCCCGCGCTGGTTACGGTGCGCGGGCTTAATCGTAATTGTGAGTGCCTAATACAGGGAAGATATCGGGTCCGCCTGCGTGATCCAATCCGTAAGATTACCTACGTAGCATTGAGCAAAAAATAGCCCGCGCTACATGAGGGTGAGCGCGGGCTTACTTTGAACTGCTATGCCTACATCAAAGAGAGTAGTTAACGCGGCCACAAATAGCCGGTCTGCGCTGGCGCTCCTATCCGTAAGATTACCTACGAAGATGCGGTGTCTTCCACCCACTCTTCCGCGTCGTGGCCATCCCCGGCCGCAACTTCGATGCGGACCGGCTGTTTCTTCACCCATGTCGCACGATGCCTGGCCTCATCAATGGCAGCTTCGCGGGTGCTGCGGATGACGTCGCCGCCAGTAATTTCCTCGCCTTCATATTTCGGACCTGACACCAGCCATTCTGCGGGTTCAGTGCCGCTGGCGCAGACCTCGATGATCAACTCTCTGTCTTTGTCTGCCATTACGACCTCCTAAACGGGGTTTTCAATCAGCTTCAGAGATCCATCTGGTAGCGGCCTCTGAAGCTCGGCGGCCGATATGCCGCCCATCCAACTGTCCCATTCTTCTTGTTCGGTCAGGATGACCGGCATTGCCTTTGGGTGAACCGCCTTGACCTCGGCATTCGGTTCGCAGGTCAGAAAAGCATAGAGATCATCTGTAGTCTCGCCTTCCTTTACCTTGCGAACGGATGTCCAGTCTCGGACCTCGATGCCGGCGAAGAACATTGGCTTGTCATCTGCATGGGAAAACCACTGATTGCCTTTCCCCTTGCCGCGCGGTTCCGCGAAACTGGTCAGCGGCACCAGGCAGCGATGCTCTTTGCCGAGCCAGCGCCGCCAATGGCCAGATGATAGGTTGCGGACATTGGTGACGCCCGGATCACGGGCAGTTTTCAGGGCGAATATCGGTGAAGGCATGCCCCATCGCGCTTTGACCAGCTCGAAGCCGTCGCCATCGTGCCGGATGATTGCCCCGAGCTGATCCGGATAGACCTCGCCGGGCTGAACATTGCCGGCGCGATCGTCAATCCGATCGAATACTTTCCGGGCCAGTTCCTGCGAGGTCGTATTGCTGTAGAGATTGCACATGCTTCACGCCCTCTCGTTGCGCCAGATCCATTTCTCGATCTTCTTGACTGGGCGGCGCACAGTCAATCCGCTCGCCAGTTCGGCCGCAGAGGGCACATGCCAGGTCATGGCGAGATATTCCCGGCTTCGACATCGGGAACAGGGCCACGGTGGATCGTGCGCTTCGTGGAACCGGTCGAGAACCTTCACCAGGTCGGACGCCCAGTAGTGCACGCGTCGGCGGCAACCGCCGCAATACACGGTCATCAGCATCCTGTCCGCCGCACAGTGATAGACCATGCGATTTCGGAACTTGTTGGAGGACGGGACGGCGGGCATTAGCTTCGGTGTGGAGAAGTATAGCTTGGAGATATGGTGCCGTCCGCCAGTTTTAGTTCGGGGAACGCGGCAAGAAAATCAACAGCCGGGGCAGGATCACGGAAATAAAAGGCCTCGCGATCGTTGAATATGGTGTGCCCGCCGGCGGAATGCCAAGCGTAGTCGCCTCTGCCGATGTTCTGGTCCAGCCATTGATACATTTCATCGAGTGGCCTGTGCTTCCCGATTTCGGGAAGGGCGACGATAACGCGGACGGGGAACGCGCGATCGTCGATTTTCTTCTGTGGCGTGGAGCGTCTCATGCCGCTGCCTCCGTCCGGCGAAGGTAGGGCCCTCGCTGAAATTGTGTGTCCGGCACGATGACATAAGTAGACGGCAAGACGACTCGGCCATTCGCGATCCGTCCGAATATTTCGTCACGGGCCGCATCGTCATCTGGGTTTTTTGATGACAGGGCATCGCCGACTACTGCCGCCTCCGGGAATATCTCCATGCGCATGACGCCGCCGTTATCTCGGCTACACCACCAGTTGCAGCCGGAGAGCCGCATCAAGCGCCCGATCGCACCGAGCAACGTCAGGCCGCCGAGAACATCTTCGCCCGGGCAGGAGGCGATGTTGAAAACCGTATATGTGACCATGTTCACACCTCTTGACGAATCAAGACCCAATGAGAACATAAGAGGAACATTTGAGTCAATATTGCGTCCGCGAGTGGTGTTTCGAGACGCAACGAGCGAGGCGGCATGAAATGGATTGAGGTGAAATGCGAGATGTGCAACCGGCACGGACGATATCGCCGGGACCGATTCTATGAGATTGCCGGCACGGATCATTCGCCAAGTGCGCTAACGAAGTTTGCGGCAGAAATGGGGTGTGAGAAAGCGATCGAGCAATGGCGGCAGTTCCATCGTTACAACAACCTGATCATGCACGATCGGTGCGAGATCCAATATTACAGGCCAGATTTGTGAGTGATGTTTATCGTCGCTCTCTACCTGCCAATTAAGAAAGTGTACTTATTCTTCCGGTCGCGGAAGTGTCGGCATGAACTCGTTTTGCAACTCTTTCTGATGTGCGCAGCAATGATCCGGTGGAAGGAGCGAAGGTCCAGAAAGTAATTTTATCAGCTCAGTTCGCAAAAGCCGCTCATCTTCCTTAACTTTCCTTTCGGGCTTCCGTGCTGAGAGAGCCTCATCAGTCGGGTGCAGTTCAATATGGAAGTGTCTGTGGTCGCCATCTTCAGGCGCATGACGCAGGGCCCCACGAGAGTTTGCTAGAATGTCAAAATTTATATGGCGGGCGTAGATATCGTAAAATCCAAGGTAATAGCTTCTTTTATCTATATCGGGCTCTTGGCCATATCTTTCTTTTAATCTGTCATTTTTCTGTATGGAAACAGATAAACCATAATCGTGAACGCCAGTTTCATCCTTGCATACATCCCAACCGGCGAGAGATAGAGCTCGAGAACTGTTGTCCAGGGGCGAGAATGTCAAAAGGGCAGCTTCATCAAAGCGATCTGCTTTCAAGCAGCTTGGGTGGTTTGCAAGCCTACAGAATCTGTCAGTTGGAAAGTTCATTCTGCAGTACGAGACCTTACTTTTAATGGAAAAATCTTCGTTACGTCATGAAGGCTTAGTTCGGAGCCTTCACTGATCTGTTCAATGCATCGAATTCCGGTAACGCCGTTATAAATTGTTCTCTCAAGTTCATCGTTATAAATTGTTAAAAACTGTTTAAAATCATTGAGTTTCCATGTCAGGGAAAGGCTGTCTTCCCCCTCTGGAAGAATTTTTGGATATGGTACATCAGCGAAATCCCTCAGGAGATTGATAACTTCAATTGCTCGCTGCATCACGTCGTTGCCTACATGAAAAGCATCTTCGGAATCTAGTTCAGACATATTTTGAAGTGCTGAAACGATTTCATGATACTCATGATTCCGCCAGTTGCTTACAGGACTAGGGTTCTCGGACGCTGCAAGCCAATATGTACTAAGAATATTACCATCCGTTGAATTCTCTGATATATTTACAGTTCCATTTGGGTTATTCACAACTGCTGATGAAAACATCGCGTTATCCTTTCAGAAATTCTAGATTCTCAGCGGAAATAGCACGAATATGCTCATCTGCAATTCGAGATATTATCTGTTTTTGAAGATCGAGAGAATAAGGCGCATCGTTTGGATTGGGCACAGTGTTAAAATCATACGTAATGCTGAGTAACGGGATCGTTTTGACGCTCTGGGCGCTTTGGGCTCCAGAAACTATAGAAAACTGTATGCTTTGTCCTTCAGTAACGGATAGTTGTATTACCCTGTTCATCTGCATGTTAAGTGCTTCAAAGCGACGGTTGATCTGAAAAAAATGATCTGAGGTATTGCTTAGATCAAGTTTAAACCCTGTGAAATCGCAAAATTTAGATTTTGCTTTATCAAGGGTTTCTGTTATCGAATTAACGACGACAATTAAGGATACGCGCCGTGAAACGGGCAGCCGTTTAGCTTGGTTTACAACGCCAGTTAAGAAATTTATAGCCTCCTCGGTGTTCATTAATGGCGGAGCGCCAAATGGATTTGAGCTTGAGGCAAGAGTCTTTTGAATTACAAGATCGATTCGCGCCCCTTGCCTTTGCACCTCAGCATCAAAATTTCCGATTGTTCCGCCGGCAGTTTCATAGAACGGAGACTGCGGAGTCGTGTTTTTAACCTGTGTGGAGCGATCAGGCTCCGTGCCAAAGAGATCAGAAAAAAGTTCTCGTGCTTGGCCTGCCTGCGTGCCCTGAACGAACCAGACCAAGCGCAAGTTTAATGAAGGTAACATAATCACTCTCGGTCGTTTGCTGTGTCTAACAGATAAATCGGTTTGGCTTGCTGGATGTCAAGGCCTTATTGTCCTTCGCAGCGTTCCGTCCAGGAACGGACATTGAGCAAATGGAGTATGTGGCATCTTTAGATAACCACTCGCCGCCCAGGACAACCCGCCACAACGAACTTAGACAATATCCTGCTATTGCCGCATCGCCCCTGCACGCTCTAACGCCTCAGCCAGCCGATCCCGCCCGGTGATCGCATCCAGCCGTTCCTGTAGCTTTGCGCGTGCCATCTGTTCCAGCTGCTTCTGCGACGGGCCGAGCTTGCGTATCGCGCCGGGAACTGACCGGCGGACATAATCCACAATCTCGCTGGCCGCACGATCCGGCACCGCGATCGACGGGTGACGCTGCAAGTTATCGATGACCAGGCCGACACCGGTATACAGCGCCCAGTGCAGTGCTTCGCGGTGCTTAGCCTCGATGTCGATCCGCCAGCGCTCGGGCAGGCGACGGAAAAACCACGCCAGCACCGCCAGAATCAGCCAGACGGCATAATCCACGATGATTGGTTGCAGAATGTTCTGCATGCTGTCGATGATGCTCATGACTTAACCTCCAATGGCTGCAAGACAGATGCGCTGTTCCGCAGCGCGGCGGTTCACGAGACCCTGCACGGTTTTTCCGCCAGCCTTGTTCCAGCGTGGCAATTCATTGCAGGCATCGCGCCATTGGCCCGCATTGGCGCGCTTCGCCAGCGTCGAGTTGCACGCAGCACCGGTGCCGACATTGTAAGACCAGGACACCAGCGCGACTTGAACGTCCTGGGGTTGCTGGGGCAGGGCAGGGATGCATTTCGTCAGCCCGTCTCGAAACGATGCCAAGGCGGTCATCAGCATCTTGCTGCATTCGGCCGAAGTGTAGCGGTCGCCCTGCTTGACGCCCCGCGTCTCGCCGTAACAGACAGTCCAGACCGGTGGGCTGGCAACGCGATCGAGATAGGCTTCCGTGCGTTCGCCTTCCCACGGGCCGACGAACGCGGCAGCGGCAGCGAGAACGGCAGCAGCGCCGGTTGTGGTCGCCGCTTTGCGTTTGGACGAAAACAGCGAGGCAATCCACGCCCAGAGCGCGGACAGGAATTGAGGCATGTTGTTCTCCATGATAAAGCCGCCCAGAACCTAAATTCTCGGGCAAGAATTGAATTGTAAAGACAAGGGTTTAGCCGTGTTGTGCCAAGTTTCGCGCGATTTCTTAGGGGAACCTGAACGCGCATGCGGCGTTGATCTTCTGCAATTGCGCACATGTAGAGAGTGGACGCGCGTCCTGTTTGATCAACCGCATTACTGAAAGGAGTAACGCGAGATGAACTGGGACATAATTCAAGGTAAGTGGCAGCAGTTTAAGGGCTCTGTGAAGCAGCAGTGGGGCGATCTCACCGACGATGAGATCGACCAGATTGCAGGAGATCGGGATAAGTTGACCGGGAAACTGCAAGAAAAGTATGGCTGGGCGAAAGAGGACGCCGATCGCCATATCGACGATTTTTTCCGCGACAAGTCATAACAAGCTAATTTACTGGGGCCTTAACGCGCCCCAGTTCAGCTTTCTCCGGCAAACATGGGCTAGGTCCGCGTGTTAAGCGCACTATCTATCCAGCATGACTATTCTTCGATTATACAAACGCCTGCGCGATATGCGTGACGAAGCGATCCGGCGTCCGGCTTACCGGGTTGTCTACACGCACGCCTTGACCGTCGCGCATATGGAGGGCCGGCTGATTGCCGACGACCATCCGTCTTGGGAACGAATCCACATTGCAATCAAAGCTGCGCGTGCCGGCGATCCCGAAGGATTGGATGCGATCGAACGTGAGCTCCTGCGGCTGCAGGAATAGAAACAGGGCGATCTTCGAGACGATTGAACGTCGCGCGAATGGCTCACTGTCCTCGATCAAGCCGAGCCTCGATCTTTCGCAACGCATCGAGGATCAACACCAGTCGCTCATCCTGCCGAGCCGACATCTGCTCGACTGTGCGGATTCTGGTTTCATGCGACTGGGCGGTAGACTGGAGGCGCAACAACTCGGTATCGAAGTTGCTTGCCCTCTCGCTCAACCGGCCACCCCAGACGAATAGAGCGGAAGCCATTCCGATCGCAGTAAGGATCGTGCCGACAAGCGATATGATGTTACCGAATGAGATAGTGGCGTCGATTCTCGGCATTGCCGGTTCCTTTCAGGCATGAAAAAGCCCCGCGCGAGACGGAGCTGATGAAACGTCGCTAAGTTGCGGACACAAAGAACTAGCCGACATGCGCTTGCATAACGTGCAGTCATGGGCGAATTGTCGCCTATGGCTAGGATCGGTATGACCCATGGATGAATTCAAAGACGCGCTTGAAAAGCTGGCGAATAAGCGCGCTTTGCGCGAGGTGCGGGAAAGGCGGAAGATCCAGAAGGATCTGGCGAAGGGCCTCATGGATGATCATGCAGATGATGAGTCCGAGACTAAATCGCCGCCGGGTTCGAAACGGACCATGGTCCGGGCCCGTCTGAGAATACAGCTCGCACCATTCCGATATGACGTCCTGTCGGCGGTGCGGAAAACCTGTGCTGCGTAGCTGACACTGCTTCGGCGACCGGAATGACCAGGCTGTCAAACTCCACAATCGCCACCTCATACGACACGGGACCTGCTACGGGCGCCCATGACAGAAGCATGTCACTGCCCGAGGGGCTCCACCCTGTGATCACTGGACCCGATCGCTGATTAAGAACGGACGTTTCCTGCAAAATTCCGGTCGCGATTACCTCGTGCCCCAGATTGGTCGGATGGATGTTGTCGTCTGATATGACGCCCTGACCCACAGTTATGTTCGAAAACTGAACCTGTCCGTCAGTATTTGCACCGTCAACCGTGAGCATAAGGTCATAGAACTCCGCTCCTTCCGGAGATGTCCCTTCATTGGTGAATATTTGAACAGACGTGTCCGAAAGCGTAATGTAATCGCCACTGGTCGTGGAAATTACGGTGTCGGGGTTCTCTGAGCTTAGCCAGCGGATTTGAATTCGCGCGCGTCCGGTCGTTCCTCCGAGACGGCGAATATCGGCTGAAATCCACAACTCGCCCTCCGGAACGGGTGATATATTGCCCCCCTGATTGTTGGACACCGTTGTAAGCGTCCCGACATACGTCGCTGAACCATCCCCTATATCCCAGACGGCATTGTCTGAAAATGTGGACATGTCGTAGGGAGACCCGTTATCGCGCATGTAATCTCGCATGTGCGCATAGCTGTCGAAATAAAGGGTGCCGAATTCCTCCGCCACGTCACGCGCGGCGGTCACATATTCCTCGAAGCCTGCGCGGGTCTGGCCAGTGAAGCCCTCCGATCCGGTTTTCAAACCAATATCGGTTATATAATGCGGCCCGACGATAAGGATCTGATCGCGCCGGTATCCGTCGCAAAGCAAGCCGGCCAGAACCTCCCGGTAATCGTTCTTATAAGCTGCGGCATTGAAGGTACTTGGGGCCACGGTGTAGCGGGCATCATTGAAACCATAGGCAAATAACGCGAAGTCTTTCTTGCTGCCGCCCGTGAAGAGACCGCGAAAACGGTCACGGCCGTTGTTGTTCAGCGGCACCTCACCTGAGCCATTGCTGTTTTGCAGGACCGTGCCGCCAATGCCGTAATTCGTGACCGTCGCTCCCAGTGCGGAAGCAACGCGATTCAGGAACCGGTTAGACGCCGGAGAAGCGTTCGCGCCAACTGTAAAGCTGTCACCGATACCGGGCAAATTCGTGAGCCTCGACGGCAATGCTGACCCGCTCAACAATGCGTTAAGGGCCGTTTGCAGGCGAATTTTTTCAACACCGGCAGCATGTTCCATGGTGGAAATCACGCTTTCTGCAAACGCCTCCGGCGAGGTCGAGCCGGAGGGGATATAGGTCAGTCTATATGTCCCGGTGTTGATCGTCGCTGCCCGCAGATAAGACACTCCTGCGGGGATGGTAACGGAAGCGGATAGGCTCTGGATCGGCCCGGACCCGGCGGGATCGGCGACCAAGCCGTCTGCAACGTAACCCTGATTGGAGTCGTAATAGGCGATGGCTGCGCCCTGATCGCGGTTGATGCCGCCGACATATTCGACAACCTGGCCCGCTCTGACCGGGATGAAATCGGTATAGGTCCAGCTTGCCGAGGCACTGGCAATCTGCCCGTTCCCGATCGTCAGAAAGCCTTCCTTGTTGGCATTCTCGAAACCGTCGACGGGTGCGCCGACCAGAGATATGGAGCTGCGCAGGCCTGCAATCGTGGCTGTTCCGACCGCGCCGGACTGAATGATCCAGCGCCCTGCCTGCTGACGGACAAGAAGCGCGGCCCCCAGCTCAACATCATCTGCGGTCGCCTGTGCGGTGTTTTTCTCAAGGTAGATCGGCAGGGGGGTATACCCGTTGACCTGTAGCGACAGAGCGCCCTCGGCATCATTGGGAACGACAACCAGCGCCTTGGTTCCTGCACCGACTGTCAGTTTCGCGCTCAGCGAAGCGCCTGCCATGTCGGCAGTGATCAGCGTATTCCCATCCGTCACCGTGGCAGCCTGATTGATCAGATGGATAATTCCGGCCTGCGAAAGCGCCGGCCTCTGTTCCGTTCCAACTGCCCCCGAAACGATGCACCAGTTTCCCCCACGACGATCGAGCAGGATGGTCGATCCGGCGGTGACATCATCGGCGGTCAGCTGGCGATCGTTCTGCTCGGTCCTCAAGGGGCGTTCGTCATCACCCACGGTTTGAAGGCTCAAAGCGCCAGATAAGGTGCCCGGCAGAAAAATACGGACAGTTGCACCACCGCCTATCGAAACGCCCTTGGTCGCCAAACTCTCGGGGATTTCAGCAGTAATCTTCGTGGAGCTTTCATCAGGTGCAACAACCGCGGCGATGTTCGACAAAGGAATGACGCCCAGTTGATTATCAACGTCCTGACGGGAAGAAATTTCCGCATTGAGCAGATTCAAATCGGCCTTACCGCCCAACTGGTTGAGGATGTCCTGAAGCGCGTCGGGATCGCCCATAGCCTGCAGGATGGCGATCAGCAGCTCGCGCAGGCGAAACTTGGCCGGGTTGTGGATGCCGCTGCGGGGATCGCCGATCGGCAGCGGATGGCCAATGGGCGCATTCGGCTTTCCATCACCGGTATAGCGCTCAAAATCTCGCAGAACTTCATTGATCAGTGCAACGGACATGTGGCCTCACAGCAAAAAGCCCGCACAAAGGCGGGCGATTATCGGGTTGTTTTTCGAGATGTCAGACGGTGACGGCTTCCGGACCGGCTGGCGCTGAGCTTACGGATGACGGATTCAGGGTCACGGCCCAGTAATGATACGTGCCAGACGCGAGCGCCTGATCGGTATAGTTGGCCGGCTGGCCTTCAAGCCCGTCGACCACCGCGATCAGGTCCGCCGTTCCGAAATCATTCACCGTGTTTCGGTAGATGCGCGTCCGGTAGAAATCGGCGGCCGGGTTGATCCAGTCCAGATACACATCACTGCCGGTGACCATCGCCCCAAACTCTGAAGGTGGGGCAGGGGGCGTCGGATTGGCGACGACTGTGACGGTGCCGGCCGAAATCCAGCTTCCCCGACCTTTCCAGCGAAGGCGCACGGTATATTGCTGGCCATCATTCAGAATGCTGGTTTCGGCGCGATACCCGGCGACAAGCATTTCCGACCAGCCGGCGGAATTGTCGGACGGTAGCGGAGTTCCCTCAGCCACCTGTGCCCGCAGTTCCAGATCATCCCGGCCCGGATCATTGAGGCGGGCCACGAGCTTGACCCCGGTCACACCGGATGAAAGCTGTGTCAGTTCCTGGGTGAGCGTGATGCCCTCCAGCGGGGGCGGCGTGTGGATCGGCTTGCTCATCTCGCTCACACTCGGAGGGATGGGCCTCTCCATTGCCGTGGTCCAGGGATAGGGATTCTCGATGCTGGCGATGCCGATTTCGCAGAAGCTGTCCGGGATCGAGAAGCTGTGCGAGGTGACCTCGAAGACTGCATCGAGATCGAATTCCGGGGCCTGCACGCGGATGGTGTGGATTCCGTCACCTTTCGGGAAGCGGGCCTTCAGGCCAACCAGGTTCGTCCGAATTTTTCCGACCTGGTCACGGCGGTCCTTGGCGAACTTGATTGCCATCAGGCGTTGCAGCTGTGACCCTGATGGACACATTTCCAGATCCAGCTGATCTGCTCGCCGCTCCTGGGTGAGCAGCGCAACCAGATCCTCGATGTCGTTTACTGGTGTTGGTTGATATGCATGATCCGGGCTGACGAAGGATCCACCCAATGTGTTGTAATCGGTAAATGGATCAAAGCCGTCCTGCATCTCGACCGACAGGATGTCTTCGGCGGTGATGGTGACATCTGGTTCCGACCATGCGCCGCCGAGGATACCGATCTCGCCTTCTGCCGTCTCGTATATTTGCCCGTCGCATGTCGCGAGCATCCGGGCTGTGACATCCTTCAGCGGATCGTCAAGGCTGTAATAGCCGGAGAGCCGATACCGTGGCTCATTGCCGCCCGCCGCCAGGGGAACGGCCTGATCGCATAGATTCACGAATGCCGACCAGCTGGCCGAGGATAACCGCGCGGGAAGAATATTCCAGCCATCCGGGTGGGTCAGAAGATCGCGAATGCAGAGGCCGGCATTTTCGGAATAGGTCAGCGGGCCGGCGAGGCTCGGGACCAGTGATCCCTTAATCTCAACCTGAACATTGGTATGCGGTCCCTTCGGGAAGAATTCCTGAAAATCCTCGTCAGCAGGATCGCCGAACACAGCATAGAATGTTGCCTGACCCTGCAAGCGATGATCATCCGTCCAGAGTGTGGGGAAGGTGTCGATCACCCGTTGATAATCGCCACCAGAACCGCTTCCGTTCCGGAAGAACAGCTCGGTATAGCGGTTCACCTTATCTTCGGTATCCAGCGTCACCGGCTCACCATCGACCCAGAAGCCGATCAGGTCATTGACCCGGCCATGATGCGCAACGACGATCTGGTGCAACTGCCCGTTATTGGCCTCGAAGAACGCGCGCTGCCCGCCGAGAAGATTGCGGCCATAAGCCCGTAAACGTGCGGCATCGGTCTGGCTGATCGTGGCCTGCACCTGTTGGCGCGGAATGCTCGGGCTGTTCAGGGCGGCTCCAGCTAATGACCAGAGCGCGCCGCGCCCGATGGTGAAGATCGCACTGGTCACCGCAGGCGACAGGCCGAAGAGCGAGAACGCGCCCGCGCCGGGAAGGACGAATGCAGTGATCAGCGTGAATACCGCCATTATTTTACCCAGGCTCTTTCCGCCAGGCGATAGCCGAGCCGTGACAAGTCGATCCCTTCCGCACCGGTTGACATCTGGATCAATCGCGCACCCTTATCCGTCGCCCATTTTTCGAAGGCTTTCAGCAGGCGGAGGCCCGAACCATCGGACGCATACCAGCCGAGTTCCGTTGCGATTGGCTCCGGGCTGATGACCGTGCAACGGATGACACCCGCGATAAATCCGCCCTCCGATACCCAGACAGCACCATCAGGGCTGCTGATGAGTGCTGCGACAGTCTTGGCGGTATGCGCCCGGTTGACGGCCACAGGACCGTTCACGGCGACGGTCAACGCCTCAATCATATCCACCACGCGCAATATATCGGTGGCGCCTGCCGGCCTTATCCTCGCCATCGGGTCTCGTAATCATTCGCGTAGATCGGCAAGCGCTCCAGCCCCCTGTCACCCGGGTAGCGGGATTTCTGATCGGCATCGCTCCAACGACCGCGTGGCGCCGCGTTGCGGCGGAAGAACAATCCTTCGGCTTCAAGGCGGATTGTCCGTTCACTGGGGCCGTTCGCAGACCATGGCATGCGTTGCATCGTGCCACTGAACATCGAAAATGGCGAACCGATTGGCTGACCACGCTGAATCTCCGAGGAATCAATCGAAACATCTTCCATCGCGAAGAGCTGGTCATAAACGGTCACTGCGCGATCCCGAACGCGGGATTTGGCCGCAAGGGCCAGAGCCAGAATTTCAGGTGTCGCGGCGAGCTCGAATGTCACCTGCTCTGCCGAAATAGAATATGACGTCCTGATCGGACTGATACTGATCAGATCACCAAGGCCTTGCCAGATAAACCCGCCCGCCGGGAGATCGCCATAGCCAGACCACCAACGCTTCGGTGCATCGAGGAAATCCATGAAGACAAGGGCAGCCTGGCCGACCCGACCACTGCGCAGGAATTCATCCGGGATGGCAAGAAGATCGTCACGCGCGGCCATCAGATCGCTTCCTCGAAATTACATGTGACGATGGCTCCGATCTCTTTGCTTTCCGGGAACTGACCTTCCGTTTCGGAAACGAACCGCATCCGGCAGACCGGCTTCTCGATCTCAACCCGTGCGCCTGCCGTGACGGCCTCACGCAGCGCCGGCGTAATCATGAGGCGATGGGTATTCGCGTCGGGCTGCCAATGTGCCTGTACCCGGTAGAGACGTTCCCCGATGCTGAAATCCTGCCCTGGGCGAATGCCGGTCGTATTGCCAAGGGTGACATCGATCTGCATGGCTCGCAGCGGCGCGTTCGCGGCCACAGTCATTCGCTCAACATTCCCGTTCTCGAAGCCGAAATGTTCCCAGCTCTGCGCATGGGCAATGCCGGCTGCGTCACCGAAACCCAGATCATGACCATCACGGTCTTTCGGGCGGAACATTGAAAGCGCCGGAACCAGCGTTGTTCCGACCCGGCCTTCCATCTGGGCGAGAAATGCGCGCCATTCCAGCGAGTCCGCCTCGCCGATAAGCTGAAATGTCGCTGCCGCAATCCAACGGCCGCGCATTGTCGGCACAATGGTTTCTGCGCCACTGATGGAGCGTTGCGGATCGAGAGACATGCCCACGGGATAAAACTGCACCTCTTTGAAGAGTTGCTGATGAGGGAAGGTAACCTGCATTATGGCCGCCACCGCTTGTCGTGGTTGTTCATAACCTCGGGCACCTGGGCCAGAATTGAAGGCGCGGCCTCAGCGACAATCTTTCCCGCCTCGTTTCTGACGATGGCGCCAAGCGCGCCCGTCGAAGGATCCATGGTGATCGCGACATTCAGGCTATCCTGCGCCGCTTTCTCCGCCATCCGCATCGATACGTCATGAGGAATGACCCGGGTTCCGCTCGGAAGATCGACGATTTCACCGCCGCGCTCATTTATTTCCGCCAGCCCGCCGCTGAAATTTCTCACGCCATTGGCAAAGCCCGGGATCAGGCCGGAGAGAATTCCGCCCGTGGGATTCAACCCGGCACCGCGTAGCGCTCGGGTCAGACCATCGCCGCCAAGGAAATTCGTGAACAGGCTTCCGATCCCGGAAGCGAGCAGATCCCGGCCGAGTTGCTTCAGAACATCGCCGATGTTTCTGGACTTGGTGATGATGTCCGCAGCGGTATCGCCGAATCTCTTACCGAGCGTTTCGGCATTCTTCGATGCGTCATCAAGTGATTTGCCAAGCTTGTTGACACCGGAGGCGGCATTGCCTGAAGACCGGCCAGCGCCGCCCGCCGCATCTGCAGCACCGTTTAATGCGCCACTATAGGTCTGCGCTGCCCCGGCAGCTGCTGCTGTCCCCTCGGCAACCTTGTTCAACTCGCCGAGCTTCGCGATTGCAGGTCCGAATGCATCTTTGACGACAGCTCCGGCCTCGGCCAGTTTTGCTGCAGCATTGCCCGCAGCTGTAGCGGAGGCATCCAATGCGTCGTTTCCGGCTTTCGTCGCGGACGCAATCGGTCCGGTTGCGAGTGCATTGGCGGTTTCAACGGCACCGATCGCCTCAAGACCAACCTTGAAGAACGTCAGGAAATCCGCCCAGGCATAGGACAGGTCGGAAATGAAACGTTGGAATTCGGATTTCACCTTCAACCAGACAGCCGAGAGCGCCGGTGGAATGGCTTGCGCGCTGTCCTGGATGCCTTGCCAGACGAGGCCGGCGACTTCACCCAGAAGGGTCATGGCATTGCCGAATCCGCCAGCGGCACCGACCAGCTCGACGAACTTTCCGACCAGGTAACCGGCTGCAACCACGGCCGCCCCGATCCCGGTCGAGATAAGGGCCGTGCGCAGTCCACGTAACGCAACGCTCAGCAACTTCACCGCCGCGCCGGCACGGGCAGCCGCAAGTGACTGCGCGCCCAGTGCCATGTTCAGGGCAACCATGGACTGCCAGGCAGAAATCATGGATTTGACCGCTGTGACGCCCAGTGCAACCGCATAGCGCGTGGCGAACATGGCCGCGACCACGGCGGCAGTCCCGGCAATAGTGCGCATGACATCTGCGATCGTGTCGGCATGCTGGTGAAAGAACATCGCCGCTCCGGCGACAGCCGCCGCCATGGCCCTGATCGCTGGAACGGCCTGCGCACCGATGGTGTTCCTCATCCCGTCAACTGCCATGCGCATTTCCGAAACAGCGATCTTGCCTTCGTTCAGCTTGCCGATCATCTCGTTGCTCATGATCGCACCCATCTTCTCGGCGCGATCGGCATATTCGGCCATTGCCTTGCCGCCGTTTTTCAACAACGGGATCAGCAGGGTGCTGTCGGATGCCATCGCCTCCATATAGAAGGTGAAATCCTGCTGGTTCACATTGGCCTTTTGCAGGCTGGACACGTAGAGCTGCAAGGCATCCGCACCGGACAGGTCCCGGAACATATCGGCGGTGACGCCGACCTTCGGGGCGATCTTCTCGAAGAAATCCGCCATCGGGCCGCCACCGGTCTGGACGAAATCGCCGACCCGATCATTCACATCCTTCAGGATGTCTGCCAGTTTCTCCTGCTCGATGCCGACGGTTTTTGCGCCTGCCACCCAACCTTGAAATTGCGCAGGCGTGGTTCCTGCCACCTGCGACAGCCGCTCGACTTCCGCAGCGGCATTCATCGCTGATGCCCCCATGGCCACAGCGGCGCTGCCGAATGATGCAGCCAACCCTGCCGCGATCTTCCCCGCCATCGCCGCGAAGCGCGACAACCGACTATTGGCCGAGCCCATCCCACGCTGGAACTGGGCATCGTTAAGGCCGAGATTGACCCGCAACGCACCGATGACAGAAGATGCCATTACTTCTTCTTCCTCTCTGCATAGTCCTTCCACGCTGCAAGCTGTGCCTGCCAGGTCGTGGCTTTGGACGCGGCTTTCTTCTCCGCCGGGATGAATTGATTAAGCCGGGGTATCTTTTGGGCGCGCGTCAGTACCGCAGTGAGCCAGGCAGCCCAGGCCATTTCTTTCGCTTCGCGATCGAGCCGCTTGTGGGCGCCCCGCATATGGATCTGATAGAGGCGCGGTGTCAGCTGCCAGAAGGCGTCGGGGTTGAACCCTGCCGCAATATAATTTTCCAGCAGACCGAGGATTGTTACGCCCGAGCCTTGGTCGGGCGCATCCGGTTTCCCGGTTTCGTCTCCGGTTTCTCGGCCTCCGCCGCAATGACGGCAGTTGCGCGCTGGATCGCATCGGCATTCTCGCTCAGAATACTGCCTGCCAGTTGCAGTGTCATGTCAGGGTGACACTGGCGCAGCCCGGCCCACATCAGGGCGCGGGTATCCGAAGCCGACAGATTTCCGGCCTCCATTCCCTCAAGTTCGGTCAGAGCGTTCTTACCGGTCTCGCTCTCGAAATCGCACAATGCGTTGAAATCGAGAACCATAGTGAAGGACTGCCCCTCATAAGTCAGCCGTATCTCGCCTTTGAAACCATTCGCCATGATCATCCCTCCTCGCCGGTCGTCACAGGTTCGGTTACCGAGCCCGCCGCCTTGGCGACCTCCGGACCCGGAGTGATCGTCACCGCGCCGGTAACCTGGAATTCAACGGTGGCGGTCATGCGATCATCGACGGGGACACCTTTCGAATAGCCTGAGACCGAGCAGTTGAACGCCACAACCGTGGCGTTGGGGTATTCGATTTCCGCACCGACCACGCTGCCTGAGGTGATCAGGGCCTCGATCAGCAGATCGGTGGCTGATCCCGGAACGAAGTTCATCTCGCAGGATGCCGTGCCGTTGTCGCCGAGCGCGGGAATGTATTCGCGCTTGCGACCGGGTGATTTGAAGCTTGTCACCTCGACCTGGTCGATCGACGCCTCAGGTGGCGTCACGCTGTAAACCTCGGCCAGCGGTGTGAATTCGGCCGCAGCCGGCGTGGGTTTGATGCGGAACTCTGTATCGTAACCGATCATTGCGTCGCTCATGGAACCCTCCAATGGGTGCTGAAGATGGGGAATGTGATGAAGGGCAGGTCGCGCCCTTGCATCATGGTGCGGGAGGCAGGGACGGGATTTTGCGGAAGGAGGTCAGGCGGAAACTCATCACCAGCGTGGCGACGTTGCTGTGACCGTCCGTATTGGTGACCACAGACAGGTCCTCGAGAAAGCAGCCTTGACGGATTTTGAGAAAGCTGTCCGAGACAATGGCTTCAATCAGTTCGCTGTCATCATCGAGCTGATCTTCCACGTCATCGTGGCCGAGGCGACGGACAACGACCTGCAGAAGCGTGCGACAGGTGACGGATGGTTTGCCAGGCTGCTCACGGCGTTCCTGCGGCGTCAACACGCCAATCACCGGCAGAGTCTGGTCGTCGATCGAACCAGCCCAGACCTTGAGCCGAGTGAAACTCGCGAACCGGCTATGCGCGGTGAGTGCCGCAAGTGCGACCTGACGGTATTGCGATCGATAATGCGCCATATCAGCCACCCGCAGCGATTTGCAGTTCACAGATGAAAAAAGCGTCCCGCGCGGGGGACCCGGTATTATGGACAACCATCACCCGGAATTTTCGCCCGTCGGGAACCGTAACCTGATCTCCGCGCGCCACCGCCTGGGCGAGATCACGTGCCACCCGCCAAGTCGGTGCCTCAATCCTGACGATCTGACCATCAGCCCCGTCAACCTCGATCGGACTTTCGCGAAAGATCGACTGGATCTCGACGGCAGGGCCATTGGCGGGATGCCAGGTGACGGGGGCACCGAACACATCGGCGAGGATCCCCGTCATGCCGTCAAAGACGGAAGTCATCAGGTCGCGGCTGCCGCCGGTGCCGCGCCATTCAGACGGACCATGCCGGTGGGCGAGGGGTTGGCCGCAACGGCAACAGCAGCACCGATCAGGACATTACCGGTCGCCGCCGTGGTCGCAAGTCCGGTCGAGGATACATAGATCGCCTGACCTTCAGTCCATGCCTGGGCCGAAACCTTGGACAACTCGTGAACCCCCTCAAGGGCCAATTCTACCGGAGCACCGGAGGCCGCGTCGAACTGCGCGACTCCAACCAGCATTCCAACCTGTACCAGCGCTCCGCTGGTCACCGCACCGGGCGCGGTCAGGGTGACCACATGACCCGGCTGAACGAAATTCTTTGCCATGACTATTTTCCCTTCATGATGCATGAATGACGAAAGGACGCCTGCGGGCGCCCTTTCGTCATCTGGATGTCGCCGCCCGATCAGGCGCCGGCGTTCTTGAAGCCGCCACGGAAATCGGTAGCGCCACAGCCGAAATCGAGTTCGACCGAATAGGCGACACCCTGCTGGCCGAACGGCTCATCAGTGCGCAGGCGCGGACCTTCTTCGCCCTGCAGATAGCCGTACATGAACACGGGAACCTCCGATGGGTCCGCGAACATGTACCAGGCATTGCCGGTGATATAAGGTGTCGTCGCCGGGTTAAGCTTTCCGACATAGGGGTTGACGTTCGATGCCTGCGCAGCCTGGATCGGAGCCAGAAGTTGCATGGCCTCGAATTCCTTGTCGGGACCAGTCAGCAGGATTCTCGGCTCGACGGCCAGGAAGGATTCACCGGACACGCCCTTCCGCTTCCGCATTGCGGCATATCCGGCCGACACGCCCGCCGGAGTAATTGCGGAGGCCGTTCCGGCCTTGGTTCCATCGGTGGTATTGAAGACCCGGCGACCGGTTTCCAGAAGCGTCGGGCCGTCATTGCCCGATCCCGACAACATCATCGCGAAGAAGGTTGCGTCTTCGAAGGCCGCCACCGCGCGCCCGCGGGTGTTGATGATCCTGTCGATGGCAGACAGATCGTCATTCACCATCATCTGGCGCGTGATCCGGAATGCGCGGGCATAGGCGACCAGGGCCACGCTTTCCTTCTTGTCGCTGACGGTGCCGTACTTGATCTCTCCGGATTCTTCGACAGGCAAGAGCGTCGGCCAGTCGCCCACTTGCGCGATCGGATGGGGACGGAAATCGGTGAAGTCAATCCGTTCGGCAATAGCGCGGTAGACCGGTTGCGCAGCGGCATAGGCCGTCGCGAGACGCTTGTTCATGGCGTTCTCGAAGACGGCGGGGAAGTCGCTGGTGGTATGCGACGAAAACGCCATTTCGATTGCGCGCTGCTCACCTCCGCCGCGCGCGACGCGATCGCGACGGCCCATGCCGGCCATCGCCATTTCGGCAAGGGTCATCGACATGTATTCGCGGCCAGGACCACGAACGTCGCCGGTCCGGGACATGCGCGCGACGATCGCTTCTTCAAGGCCCTGCCGGCGCGTTGCACGCTCATCACGGATGATGCGGGCACTGGGACCGCGACCATTGATCTTCACCTTCTTGTCCCCTTTGCTGGTCAGTTCGGCATAAGCCTGTTTCGGCGTCAGGCCGCGATTGACAAAATCGGCCGCGCGATCCGGCGCACCATGAAGTGCGCACATATTGACCACGGCCATGATCTGCGAGGCGCTTGCCTTGGGAGCATCCTCATCTTCTTCCGCCTCAGGATCGTCATCGTTTTCGGCCTCTGGCTGATCACCTTCGGCGCGAGCTTCCGGATCGACCTGATCCTCATCACCCTGCATCTCGGTATCGTCTTCCTCGATCGCCGCGATGTCGTCGTCTTCAGCGACCGCACTGGCCGTCATTTTGGATTTCGGCATAGGTTTCCCTTTCTTGCCACTGGTGAAATTGGGCCCTGCCATCATGGCAAAGACCTCGGAGCGTTGCCGGTCGCGAGACAATCTTCCCGAGACGGCTTTCAGATTGGCAGGTGCGTTTCGATACAGGCCGTAATCGAATGCGGCGGGTTCGATCTGATCGCCGTCATCATCGGATGCGGTCGCAAAGCCCGCATCAACGGCGCCGGGCCCATCGAAATATGTTTCCGATTTCATGATGGCGCGGGCTTCGTCTACGGTGATCCCGGCACGCTTGGCGTAAATCCCGGCATAGGCGGTGGCGATGACCCCAAGACCCTTGGCAGCATGCAGATGGTCTTCCTCGGTACCGCGCCCGTCGATCCACCAACTGGCCGGGTCATGGACCATCATGATCGAGCCGAGAGACATTGTGATGGAGTCGCCCGCCATCGCGATCAAGCTGGCGGCGGAGGCCGCGATGCCCTCGACCACGATATCGACCGGGCCATCATATGCGCGCAGTGCCGTGTAAATTGCCTGACCTTCGGTCGCGATCCCGCCGCCCGAGTTGATCCTGACCGTTAACGGGCCACTCATTCCGGCCAAGGATTCACGCACCGTTTTTGCCGTGAAAAATTCCTCATCCCAGAAAGACGAGCCCACTGTTCCGTAAAGCAGAAGTTCGTTCATCGTATTCTCCTGATCTTGCCTTCGGCTTGCCCGGCGCGCGCGCGTGCCTGCATTTCCTCGATCACCTCTTCGACGCCGATGCCTGCCGAAGTCTGGCGTGACACATCCGCTCGCGGATCGCTGTCGAATGGCAGCTGCAGGCGATCCGCCTCATCACGATCCTGCGCGATTTCCTCCAGCAGCCGTTCGGGATCGATCCCAAGCTGGCGAATGACCTGCTGGCGAGAGGCAAAGCCTGAGCGCACCGCTTCGCGCAGCGCGGAGAACTCGCGCGCGGGATCGACGATGATCTTGCGCGGAGGCACCCAGGACAGGTCGAGGTGATCCCAGATATCTCCAGGCAGACCCGCATCGGCCAATTCTTCTCCATCGACGGACTGCCACGCCTTCACGAACAGCGAGGCCAGCGGCTGCATCATCTGCGGGATCAGCATCAGATGCTGCCAGGCACTGATATTCTGATCCATTTCCAGCCGTCCCATCCGGGCAGAACTGAAATTGACCTGGCTAAGATCGCCAGTCAGAGCCTCGTAGGTCACGCCCATGTCCGCTGCGACCGAACGCAACAGGTTTCGGGTGAACTCGTCATAGCCATCGACGCCGGGAGGTTCGGCGAACCTGACCTCTTCCGCGTCACCCAGATCATAGATCAGCCCCGGAGCCAGTTCCGTGAACTCCGACGCCTTCGACTCGTCGCCCCCGATCCGAAAGGCCGCGAAACAGGCAGATATCTTCTGGCGCATTAACTGCGCATCACCGAAATCGCCCAGGTCCTGAAGTCGCATCATCACCGGTGCAAACCATGTCACGCCGCGATTCTGGCCGGGCCGGTCGAGGCGATAGACATGCCAAACCTCATCCGCCGGGACGCGCTCCGATACGCCCGATCTGGTATGCGGCGACCAGTCCGCCCCCGGATGCTCGGGGAACAGCCAATAGGCCGCACGTCGTCCGGCAGCATCGAATTCGATCCCTTCGCGGATTTCCGCACCGTCCGATGTCCAGCCATAGCGCCCGGTATCGAGATAATCCGGTTCCAGGACCTCGATCTGGAATGGCAGCCCGCCCGGCACATCCTCGCTATGCAACCGGATCAGCACCTCGCCAGATTCGACAATGGTCCGCATGGCCAGCTGTTGCAGACCATACAGGTTCAGGCGACCGGCCCGGTCGATCAGGCAGCTGTCGAGATGCTGTTCAATCCGGCGCAACCCGCGCTGGCGGATGCGCTTGATCACCTGATCGTTCAGATCGGGATAGGCGCAAGTGACCTTGGGAATGATCCCGTCGCCAACCACGGCACCGGTGATCACCGTTTGCGCCCGTGCCGCGAATGGCGTGTTGCGCACCATGTCGCGACCGAAAGCCGCCATCCGGTCCCGGCCACGCGCAGCACCATCCGCATCCGTGCGCGATGCACGCAGACTGGATGTCCGCCGGCCAACCTTGGCTGCATCGTAATGGGCGGTGATCGCCAGTCGGGCGCGGGCACGGCGAAGGCCCCACTGCGGTGCCACCGCCGCAATGGTCTTGTCGATCAGGTTCATCAGATCACCCTTTCCGGAATGCCGGATATTGCTGGCGCGAGACGGACACGAGGCCGAGATCGCGTTCCATCATGGACTTGATGCGCATCATCTCATCCAGGCTGCGATAGGCGACCTTTTCACCATTCACTTCGAGGTTGGTGACGCCTTTGGCGATCATCATCACCAGCGTCTGGTATTGCTGGATCGTCCAAGGTGTGGTCACAACCATTTCCCCTTGCGATTGCCGAGCCATCCACCTGGCTGCGGTCTGGTTTCCTGCGCGGCTTCAGCCTCCGGTGACTGTTCCGGTTGCGGTTCCACCGGCATGGCCCGTTCGGACAGCGGCACTACCGGCATGGCCGCATCGAACAGGTCTCCCTGATCTTCTGGCGCGGCAACGCCGCGAGCAGCCTCGAGGACATCCCACTGACCATCGGTCATGGCCGTCCAGCCTTTCTTTCGGGCGGCGGCCTCGGAATAGATCATCGTGTCGAGGCACTCATTGCGCCGCGACGGCTCGACCAATTCCCAGCGCGACACCATCACGCCCGAGGGGGCGCGTTTCAGCACCCGCACTTCGGAGGTGATCTGGCGATAATATTCATCGCCCAGATCACGGGCGAAGGAGACGAAACCGCGTTCTTCAGGATCTTCCTTGGCCAGCCAGGCGTAGAAATCCGCCTTCATCTGGCTGACATTCAACATCCAGCCGCGCTTCTGACGCTTGATCACCCGACCATTGGCCCGGCGATCCGATTGCGGGCGCAGCGTCGGACCATTGGCCGAGGACGATCCCTTGATCAAGATCACCCGCGTCCAGGGATATTTTTTCGCCCAGTCCCGCACATCCTCGGTAAAGGCCCCCTCATCGACCGCCATCATGTCCAGCGGCAATCTCAGCCCCAGTGTAGTGCGCCATGTCGATTTCAGCAGCGCGTCCAGGCCGGCGCGGCCTTCGTCATCGCCGATATGATGCGGGATGATCCGATGGTCGATCACCCAGCGACGATAATTGCGCCCGTAGGCGCAGATCGTCACCTCGATCCGATCCGCCTGACAATCGACCCCGGCGGTCAACAGCACCCCGCATGCCGGAACGATCGATCGAGCCAGCACCTGCGTTTCCTCGGCATTCTCCGTCCGGTCGCGCAGCTTTTCCCAGTCCGGGCCTTTCGAGGCCTGCTCAAATGGTAGCCCAAGGACATCGTTCCAGAAAGTCTGCTCGGTTTCTTCCTCGACGCTCTCGCGCGTCTCGTCCTCGGTTTTGATGTCGGCCTGGACACCGGTCCAGCCCATAACCTGGGCGAACTCGACGGCGATCGAGGCCCAATCCCGCTGCGGCACATACGCCCGCCAAAGGTGAAACCCCGGATGATCGCCACGAGGATTATGCGCGATCCACTTTCCTGCCGCCACCATGGCGGTTTTGTGCGCGTGAGAGATGGCCTCGTTGCACGCCTCACACGTGAAATGCGCGGCATGCAGGTTTTCCGGGTCAATATTCTTGCGGAAATTCTCCCAGGTCAGCGGCGCCATGTTACCGCAATGCGGGCAGGGCACGTGATAGAACATCTGAGTCGAACGGTTGAACGCACGTGTGATCCGACATGTGCCAGCGATCTGCGGAGTGGAAATCCGGCCGATCTTGGCATCCTCGAAACCCGAAGCGCGGCTGGCGGCCAGCTGCTCGGGATCGCCCTTCGGCGTCATCTCGAATTTGGCCACGTCATCCATGATCACGAGGCGGCGTGTCGTGCCGGCGAGATCGTCTGGCGACCCGGCACTGACCACTTTGAGCGACCCGTCCCGACGCAGGGTTTCCTGATTGGACAACGTGTCTGTTTGTTCTCCGCGACCTTCGCCGAATACCGCGCGCAGGCTCGGGGCCTGACGACGCATCGGCATCCATTTGTTGCGCACCCATTCCGTTGCGGATGAGGTGGTCGGGTGAACGACCAGACTATCGAGCGGCCCGTATTCATGCCATGCCGCAATCGTCGGGTTCAGAACTGAAATCGTCTTGCCCCATTGGGCACTCCCGCGCAGCGTGACTTCGCGTGCCGGATGTTCAGGGCTAAGTGCCTCGTGGATATCTCGCAGAAAAGGAAAACGGTCGATCCGGAAAGGGCCGGGGAAGGGTGATCGTTCATCAAACACAATATTGTCTTCGCACCACCGGGTAATGTCCGGCGGTGGCGGGGGTGTCATAGCGTTTGCGAGACCGCGAAGAACCGCAGCCTCGGCAGACGACAGAAACCCCATGTCAGACCTGCGCCCCGGTTTCGGTGTCCGACATCGGTGCGATCGAAGATTCAGCCTGCAACTGTTCCGACCGGCTCGCCCTGTGCGCCCGCCACTGATCCATCATGATCTTGCGCACCTCGCGGAAATCGACGCCAAGCGCATCGGCGACCGCTCGGGCCCCGTCGCGCAATGCCGTTTCAAACTGGGCAACCTCCTGCGCCATCGTGCGGGCGGTGTGCCGGGCAACCTCTTCGGCCAGCACCCATCGGCCTTCGTCACGTTCGTTATCCCGACGCTTGCGGCGGGCATCCTCTTCGGCATTGAGTATGCGGGCCAACTCATAGCGGTCCGGATCATTCGGCGGCAGCGGCGTGTCGGCTTTCTGCGCTCGCGGCGGCGGAGATTCCCCGGCTTCGATGTTGCGCAGCGCCTTGCGGGTCTCAGAGCCGTTGCCCATCATCTGGCCAGGATCGAGGCGACGTCCAAGCGCCGCAGAAACCTTCTCGATGTCGAATCTGCGCGACCGTCCTTCGCCGGTATAGCAGCCGTCCAGCTTTCCCTCGCTCACATACTGGCTGATCCGTGCTTTCGAGACATCCAGCTTGGCCGCAAGTTCAGTGGCATTCAGGTTCGACATGTTCCTTTACCATTCCAGTTGTTAAGCCGGTTAAGGCTTTCCAAAGTGTTAAGGGGCACTGAACCATCGGGGCGCGAATAACCCCCGAGCGATCAGGGCTTGGAAGGACCCGCCGAAATTCAGGCGCGGCTGTGCATTCGATCGACCGCGCGCCCGATGGTCCGCCGCAAATGCAGGGGCAGGCGGTCACGCCAAACCTGCTCGGCACCATCGAAGAAGCCCAGGCGCTCATCGTACACCGGAATGGCTCGCGTGAAGTGCATCACTTTCTGGATTGAGCCGTCCGCATTCCGCTTCCAGATGCCGGGCGATAGCTTCGAGCCAGCGCGCGGCACGAAGAAACCGGCCCGCTTCCTGTTTCTGCGCCGTGACCGCTTGGTCGTGTTTGCCGTGGCATCCCGCTGAGCCTGCACAGCCGACAGCGCCTGGTTGCGTTCACCGGTCGACCAGTTGCCATAGGCATTCAGCTTAGCGCCGCCGGCCGGAGTGACGGCAGAGATGATTCCATCGTATCCGAGTCGTGCGTCCAGCAGGCTTTCCAACCCGGTCTGGCGTCTTTGACCGCCGAACTCCTGCGCCTTCAGGTAGTGACGCCTGCCGACGGATGGCCGCTCTGTGACTTGTGCTTCAAGGTCGCGGGTATGTGCCTTCTTCACCATGAAGGCGTTTTTCGTGAACCGGGTTGGCCGGTCGAAGACTTCGCCCATCCGATCCTGCACATGTGTCAGAACATCAACCGCTGTATCGTCCAGCGCGAACTTTGCCGCCCACCGGACGTCACGCTCTGCCAACTGGCGCATGTTTTTGCGCAGCTGTCGGTCTTCAATCGCGATTTTCAGCATATACAGTCCCATCAGGGGTGAAGCGGCAAACGAGCGGAACGCAAATAGCGCATGCGAGTTATTATTGTATGCGCTTAATGGGACTGCGGACAAAACACGCAGAACCAGCCAAACAAGGGAGAGACCATATGACGAAAGATGTGGAAATTCTTGACGGTATTGTGCGGCGAGACATCATGACGGCCGTTATTCGAGCGTGCGGCGAATTGAAGGTCGAATGCGGCGACGCGAAAGAGTTGGCTGTGCGGGTCGTACAAATCCTTGAAGATTCTGAGCCCCGCGATCAGGAAGCGTCCTGAGAAGTGCCGGGGAGCATAAGCAAGCCCAGCCTGATGTCAGGACGCTGCCAGAACGCGGAAACATAGAACACCTGCGAGGGGATGATCCAGGCGGCGCGGTTGAAGAGTTGGAACCTCACTTTCAGTTGAACGTTGGTTAGAGCGGTCGAGGGACGCAAAAAGAGGATACATAGTGATGAAAACGTTAGCAGATGCCTTCGAACACACCTTGCAAGATATCTACTGGGCCGAGAATGCCTTGTCCAAAGCGCTGCCTATGGTATCGAAATCGGTCAACAATGCCGAGTTGAAGGCGGCGATAGATGACCACCTGAAAGAAACCAAGGGCCACATCAAAACGCTGGAAGCCGTGTTCAAGTCTATCGGCAAGAAAGCCGAGGGCGAAAAATGCGATGCAATGGATGGTTTGCTCAAAGAGGCCGATGGGCTGATTGAAGAGGCATCGGGTCATGCGCTCGATGTCGCGTTGATCGGTGCGGCACAAGCAGTCGAACATTACGAGATCGCGCGGTACGGTACGCTTCGGGAATGGGCCAAAGAACTTGGTCATGATGAAGCGCATACACTCCTTACTTCGATACTTGACGAAGAGAAGGCGGCGAATAGCAAGTTGACATCACTCGCTGTCACCGCAGTGAACGATGCCAAGAAGTCGTCGAAAAAGTAGAACCGCTTGCGAAACTAAGTGCGTCTGCACGGGGTAACTCGGCGGACGCACACTCCAGATCATGAGCGCGACTAGGGCGCGGATGGAGCTTTAATCGGCTCATCCGGACAGTTCATTTCTGCCATCGAGGAGACGAAAATGAAGGGAATTATCGCTTACCTGTTGGGGATACCCATAGTGCTGATCATACTCCTGTACATCACCGGTCCCCAGCCGATGCCCTCCTGGACTTTCCGACACCCCCTACCGGTTGGCCGGGTGATGCGGATCGAGGGGCCAGCCATCCGGCCCGCGAGCATTGGAGAAGCCTCTGACCTCTTCGCGCTGCTTGACGATGTCATGGTGATCCGGACATAGCGTCTGCCAATTGGCCTGATCCCAGAACAGGGCAAGGTCTCCGCGATGGGGCACGATATGGTCAACAACCAGGAATCGCCGCTTCGGATTGGATTGCCGTTCACCGGCGGCGGTCAGTGAACCGTCATTCACGAACCCCATCTGACGACAGTATCGGCATATCGGCTCACGAGATAAATGGTCGAGGCGGGAACGTTTCCAGCGCGTCGTCTTGTACAGACTGAAGCGCGACATGATTGCCTCCTGTAAACCGAAGAGCGCGGCGATTGAGGAAAGTCCCTCCGACATCCCGCGGGGCCGCGCTCATGTCTGTGCCCCAAGTATGTGAGTACGACCCGAATGGAGAACGGGAGGGGCACAGGCAAAAGCGCGGAGACGAAGAGCGCCCGCGGGGAGGCTGATCCCGGCGGGCGCACGTCTAGATGATGGCAATACTTATGCGCCCGTGTGTCCTAAGCCGTCAAGGAAGAATTTTTCCCATCGGCGTTAAAACATATTTGGCTTTGCGTGTTTTACTGGCTCGTGACCCATACAAGCGAAGTTTCCCATGTCCAGCCTTCCCCATAATATGGTCTGATTGTGCCTAACTTTTGCAGGCTTTCCCACTTTTTGATCACCTGCTCTTCACTGCACCCATATCCGGCGATACTGGCGCCTTGAAACATTGGATTATGACTGTTTCCACTGACAAGCGGAGGGACGGCATATGAGAATTGAACGAGCACACCGCCATCTGTCGACATATATTCATCGATTTCTGGCTCTAAGCGGTCCATCTCTTGTTTGATCTTCCACTGATTGACCATAAAGCCAATAACGCTGGCAATGTCCTGTGCCAGTTTGGCGATACTGCCCTTGGATTTATTCCTTATTGCAGAAACGCCGCCACCTTTGGAAACGTGTAATGTCGTGTAAAAATACTTGGGCTGTTGTTGCATTATGAGGCCTTCTGCATGGTCTGAGCAAAGGGAATAAGCACAGGGATTACTTTATTGGCGTTTTGACGGCCTCAATATTGCTGCATGCGGTTCAAAACGCAACCCAGCGCCCCGATGAGCGATTGCACGTTCCGACCGGTGACTGTCCACCCATGCACCTCCAGCACCTGGCGAAACGATTTCCCATGCAGACAGATCGCATCGACCAGATCACGATCGCGAATGTTGCGTGCCGACTTCCCGCCCCGAACCGATGGCCGAACCCGACGAACCTGCATTGCGACCCCATTGCCGATCGCTCGCTGCATCCGCCGGATCGCCTCGCCCTCGGCAAGGAAGGCATCCATGAAATCACCGCCCTTGCCTGATCCGGACGCTACCCTGCCTTCAAGGCTGGCCAGCTTCATGCCGCCGGCATCATGCCGTTCGACAAGGTCTCGATAGAGCCGAGCCACATTCACCTGTCCCTTGGTGAAGGGTGGGACCTCCTTCCGCTTCGCCGCCTTGAGCGCCAGCGTGTCGAAGATGTCCATGGCCTGCGCCGCCTTGAACCCGCGCCAACCGGTTTCCTCGACCTTCCAGCCGCTTTTGTCTTTCGGATCGGGCATCATGACATGCGGCGTCACACTGCGTTGCGGCCCGCGCGCCGGCGCAACCGGAATAGCCGGGCCGCAACCTTCCGCAGGGTGCGCGCGAAAGATCAGCCTTGCGAGACGATCACGCTCATCAAGCAGCCGCGCTGCGCCCGCCGCCCGGTCGATCATTGTCATGCTGCTGTCCCTTCTTCCACGGCGGATTGGATGGCTTCGATTTCGGCCAGTTCGGCATGCCAGCTTTCCAGCCAGCGCTTTTCATCAGGTGTTGCCCGCCCGGCCTCGATGTTCTCGCGGATTACGCGCCGCTTGTGCCTGTTGCTGTCGGCATCCTGCTTGAGGCGGGATATGATGTATTTGCCCGGGGGCGGGCCGAGCTTCTTCGCGATCTGGAACAGCTCGACCGCCCAGCCCTCTGCCATTGCCTGGCGACCCATTGCAGATTTGATCAGGCTGCGCGCATAGGCACAATCGCGCGGAGGAGGGCATTGCAATGTCATCGACCAATGCCGGATCAACCCTTCCTCGGGCCAGACGCCCTTCACTGCATGCCGCGCGATCAGGTCGCGCATGGCCCGAAGATTGTCATCCGACATGTAGCTGAGCCAACCGCGCAAGCGATCCAAGCTTTTCTCATGCTTCTCGGCGCTCACCCCGCGCTTACGCGCCAAACCCGCCAATGGTTCAAACAACAGCGCATCAACCCGCGCCCTCGCTTCCGCTGTTACACCCGACATCGCAATCATCCCTCCTTTCTCAGCTCTTTTTCTGACTTATCCACAGGTGCGGCGCTGCCGGCCCTGTAAAGGTGTTATGTCTTTGTCCATGTCATTGTCGGTGTGATGTTGTGTCCCTGTCCTGTAGGGCAATTTCAGTTGCGGACCTGAAATCTTGCTGAAATCCATCTGAAACGAAGTGAAATCATTACAGTTCATTTCAGTTGATTTCAGCAGCATTACAGCAACTTAAAGGACCGGATCACACCGGCGTCAGACATCCCTCCCGTTCAGGTGGACCAGTTTCGGCCCGCCCATGACTTCCTCGAGCGCAACACGAACATTCTCGCCCGTGACGTAGAGATCGTTGTCCTTGAGCCATTGCGCGATCTGCTCGACGGCGTGCTCATTTTCCGCAATACGCGCCTGTTTCGCCTCCCGGAGCTTCGATCGGACGCGGGATTTCACCGTGGCCCAGGCGGCAACTTCGCGACCCCGCTCACGTCCGCGTTTGCGCCTGAACTGATCGGCGGCGATTTCCGCTATGACAGGATGGCCGAGGCGAGGTTGCGCGCCCGGCGGCGCATCATCGATATGGACAGGCTTCCAGCCATATAGAGCGCCGGCTCGCGCGCGGCGCCAGCCCTCGACATCCGCTCCGAAACGAGCGGCTTGCGCCAGATCCACGTCATCATCCGGCAACGTTCCTGCTGGGTCACTTTCCATACTGGCAGCCCATAGGAGTAGCGCGGTACCTATATCTTCGCGACGGCCGGCATAAACAGCCGCGTTGACGAAATGCGATGTCAGCAGCCGTTTCGTGAAGAGCGGCATCCACTCGAAATTCTTGAGCGTGTCGCCGAATTTGAGGGGATAGGCCCAGAACTCTGTGGTTTCACTCATACCCTTACCCTCCCGCGAACACGCCTGGTCGGCTGATTGCGCAAGGCGATAGCTGCTGTGAACTTCATCATGACCTGGCTGGGTTCAACGCCGGCCAATGCGCAGACCTGAAAGAAGTCTGAGCTACCGAACCAGTTGCGGGATTGCTGGATCTCGACTGGGTGGGCACGAGATGATGGGTAAATTGCCTCAACCCATGCATTCGCCAGAACGGCGCACCAAAGGGCACGGCATGAGACTGAAGCCAGGTGCTGATATTGGTGATCGACCATCATGCTGGGTCACCGCCGATCGGCCACCAATCCCAATCCGTCAGGCCGCGCATACAAACCTGCCGATATGCACCGCGCCAGCCCGTTGCCCGCCACTGGCTGCCGGTATCGTTACAGCGCAGCACCACGCCGCCAGTGAGCGCGGCAATCTGCTCAATTTCCTCGGGATCCATTTTCAGATCGGCCGCAACGCGGTCGACGCTACGATTCCGGAGCATTTCGCGGACGCGCGCGCGAGTAATGGCAGGTCTATTCTTCATTAATCCCCCTCATCCCAATCGAAGCCACCGCGCTGGAAGAATTTTTCCGCTGTCGTTTTGAAACGATGATGCAGGTTCAGGGCGCGGACAGACCGCGCCCTGTAGAAGCGATACAGCAGGTAATTGCAGAGCTTGCCCATCACCGCCTCTCGATCTTGCCGAAGACGATTTCGGCGCCCGCGATAGCCAGAACGGCCATGACGTATTTCAGCGAAGCGTCATGTTCCTCGCGTAGCCAGTTCTTCACTTGGCGCTGCGAGACATCGAGGACGCCCGCGGCCTTGACGGTCAGATCATGCTCGGATGGCGATGGAAAAGCGCGCCATAGCATGTTGCGAAACCACCTTCGTGGATTTTCGGCAGGATTTTTCATCGAAGAGTCTCCATGTTTCATTTGTGATGGTGAAACTGGAGTTGGATTGGAGAACGGGGGCGCGGCGAGTTTCATCCCCGCGCCTCCTGGTTGCAGGAATTGGGCGCGCGTTCATGACGAAGGCGCGCAATGACATCCCGCACCCTTTCAGCCGTCTCCGGCCATACCCGCTTTCCTGCCTCAAGGCGGGCGTGGAAGCGCCCACCTTGACCTGCCAATCTGCCAATCGTAGAGACCGACATATTGAGGTCAGCGGCCGCTCTTTTCATCTCATTAAGAAGGGCATCAGTATCTGTCATGCCTCGCAACGTAGTGTGAATAATCACACATAGCAAGAAGAAACTTCACACTCGCAGAAACTTCACACCCGGAATATCAATCCCGCATGGAGATAAACGAGATATTCCGCCGAAGGCTTGAAGCTGAAATGAAGGCTCAGGGAGATAATCCTGATAGCCTAGCTAAGAAGGCCGGCATGAACCGCCGTGCCGTTCGGGATATTCTCGAAGGAAATTCGCAGAGCCCTAAGCTTTCGACGGTTTACAAGTTAGCAACCGCACTCAACGCTAGCATTGATGAGCTAACCGGGAATGCTCCCCATGCGGTTATTGCGCCGCGCCTACTAGAGCTTCTTTCGAAATACGGTCCAGACGAGCAAGAGCGACTGGCAGAGGCAATCTTATCCCTTCCTCGGGCGCCGGCGTCAGAGCAATGATTGCAAGCAAGATTTGAAATTCGGTCGCTTCTGCGATTTGCGTCGGTTCCATCTACCACCTCTCCCATGGCGCTTCCTGCATAGCCAGTGAGAACGAAAGAACAACCACACAACAGGTTGTGTATGCGCCTATAGGTTGGTGACAGTTTCGAGAATCGGGCTAGATAGTGTGAGCGGGTAGCCGCCAACCCGAGGCGATAAATTGTCATGGTAAGGATAAGCCTCGACAGGCAAAGGAAAGATTATCGGCGGATTTACGCTTGCAGAATCAAGGTCAGTGACAGACCCTGAAATCAGAAAACTGTCAGGGAGGATAATATGACCGTTTTTCTGATTACCTATGATCTAAACAAGGAAACCGTTCGCCCTAAGATCGTTGATAAGATTAAGGATTTTGGTAGCTGGGCGAGGCTATCAGAAAGCTCATATGCGGTTGATACGACCCTCACTTCGGATCAAGTGTATGATCGGTTTAAACAGATTCTGGATAGTAATGACCATTTGTTGGTTATACGGCTCTCGAAGCCATGGTGCGGTCGGAACAGCCAGGAAGTGATTGACTGGTTAACTCCACGCTTGCTGTCTCAATAACCATAACTGGCGCTCGGTGATCGAGTTCAGCCGCTTCTCTTCGTCGCTAGTGGATGCTTCGACCGAATACGTGTGACCATTATCCTTTAGCTTCATCTCAACTCCTACGCCCGCGAATCAGCGGGCTTTTTCATGTGCTATTGGTTCTTATCCATGCCCCGATTCTACCACAGCGCGGGGAAGGGTGCGAACCGAAGTGCGATAAATCACACTTTATATATTGACGGTGTGATGTATCACACTTATTGTTTCTTCATGCCGCAGGAGAACCCGCTCGCCAGAACGGCAACGGAGCAATCGCGGAAATGGAGAGAAATATGCAACTCACTTCAACGCTCACGAACGTCGATATCGCCAAGCTTGAGGCGAGACGTTCCTACGCCGATGCGAAGCGTTCCCGCATTAGTAAGATCGCCGACGTCGATGCGGAGGAGCCGAGCGGAACGCTGATTATCAGGTATCGAAGTGGCAACACTGATCGCTTTCCGGGCGTGTCGTTCTCGAAGGCCGATCAGCTTTTGTCAGATGTTCATGACGGCGCGAGCTTCACGGGATCGCTGCACGTCAAGGCGATTGGGTACGTTGGCTTCGTTATCAACCTGACCGAGGTCGAGAGCCTGACGTTCAGGCTCGATGACGCGGAGGATCCGTCATGACCCTCGCGCAGTATCTCGCCCTCCGCGCCGCCCAGGCTTCACTGATCGTCACGCTCTTCCTGACGCTGCCGTTCTTCATGGCGCTGTTGATCCGCTGGGGCGGTGAAACCGTGCGGCAGGTTTTCGGGTGGTGATCGTGGTACCTGAAATAAACTCAGGTTTCGGGCATGGCCTTCTTGGCCTTGATTTCACAGATTTTAGGGTATTGCTTACCTTCGAACGCCCAATAACTGCCTGCCAGACGATCCCAGAACGATACTACAAGCCGCTGATCCTCGTCATAGTACCCGGTTGCATCAATCGCGTCGTTATAGGCTTTTGCATCGATGGCGCGGAGCATCGGCGGTTCATCTGCTGTGATGCGGATCATTCGCCCTTGCCACGAGGCGCGCTGTTCCTCTGTGGCCTCCAAGATTTCCTCAATGTCGGCAAGAAGCAGGTAGTAATCACGCTGCAACAATTGATGGTTGCGAGCTTGTCCTCCGAAGTCCAGAACAAGCTGGAGTGCCCCTGTGATCGCAACTGCCATCCCTCCCCAGTATGCCTGAACGCCCCAATCGACCAAGGCATTGCCAACTGCCGCTGTGCCCAGTGCAATCACGAGAAAATTGAAGATGCGGTTCCACCGCTCCATCGTGCGGCGACGCGCTGTGTGGTACAGCGCGTTTCTCAGGACGTTGAAGCGGATGTTCTCGCGGTCGGTCGGGCTGCTCATTTCTTCGGCTGCGGTCCCGAGGGCGTTGGCTGGCGAGGTCCCGGCCCCGTATTGGGCGTCGGTCTTGGCGTAGGCTGTCGCGGACCTAACCCCTTGGTGTTCGGGGCGCTTGGCCATTGTTTCGTTGCGTTGGACCATCTGATTTCTTCCATCCTGATCGTCTCCTTGTGGTTGTGTCATAAGGTGATGAAGGGGTTCGAGGGTATTTGTGGTACTCTCGGACCCCGCCCATACAATTATGGGGTGATCTCTAAATCTACGCAACATATTGATTTCCGGTTTCGCGCCCGTGGTGGGCGCGGGTCTGGGGAGGCAGTCAAATCTTATGATGAAAGGCTGTCCCTAATCTCTCAAGCCATGAAGCCTCCCCAGGCAACGAATGGGTGCCGAACTGCTTCGCACTCCAACTGGCCTGCGGCCGCGCAGCTGCTTTCGACCATGCGCGGTCGCGGGTCTTTTTCTCACGACGAAAGGATCTGACCATGTCGCAGACACCCGAACTGCGCAGCCTCGACCAGCTGCTGTCATTGGCTGACAACGGGGATTACCTGCCCGATCTGCTGGAACGCATCGAAGCGAACAATATCGAGATGCGTCAGTTCTCGCAGGATTTCTCGACCGCCGCCAAGGGCAAGATCACGATCACCATCGATATGAAGCTTGATCGCTTTGGCCAGATCGAAATGGCGATCGAAGACAGGATTGTCGGGCCGAAGCCGCCCAAGCATAGGGCGGTGGGATGGATCACCGGCTCGGGTGCTTTGACCACCCATAACCCCGCGCAATCCCGCATGGAAATCCGCGATGCCGGTGACGGCCGTCGCGAGTTGCGCACAGCCGAATAAGGAGAACGGACAGTGACCACGGAAACCCCGAAGAACATCGCCGAGACGGTGATCGAGGAAATGAAGCGCGTAGGCGAGGTGCAAATCCTCGCAATGCCGACTGCAGAAGCGCCGGAAGTACCGTATATCGTTGCGGCTCCGGAGGCGATGAGGCTGCATGATCTCACTGCGCAGCATCGGCAAGTGATCGAGGCGTTGCGGCCGCTCCAGCGCAAGGGTAAGGCGCAGCTGGCCGATCTGGACAGTCTGATTGCCTGGACCAATCGCTTTAAGGGCGATGCCACCGCCTTGTTCGGTCAGATCCATCCCACGCCCAAATTGGTTTCGGTGATCGACTATCACGGCGGTGGAGCGCCGGTGATCGATGCCGAGAATGGTGACCCGAACGCAAGCCATGGTCGCCACACCGGCGTTTATACGTTCCCGGTCTCCGAGGAATGGAAGCGCTGGACCGGCATCGATGGCAAGAGCCTGACGAAAGATGAGTTCGGAGAGTTCATCGAAGATAACGCCGATGATTTCCTTGATCCGACGCCCGCCTTGCTCGGACAGAACACTGCCGATGCTGAGCCGTGGGAAATGCGGATGATCGAGATTGCGGGCAAGCTTCAGGGCCGCTTCGGCCAATACGCTGCCCTCAACCTGCTCTCGCGTGAATTCAAGGTTCACGAGGTCGGGCATCTGGAGGTCAAGACCAGCCGCGACACAGGTGAACAAAAGGTCCAGTTTCTGACCGAGCACCGTGATCCGGACGGACAGCCGCTGACATTGCCGAACCTGTTCATGATTGCCATTCCGGTCTTCGAGGAAGGTGCATTGTATCGATTGGCCGTGCGGTTCCGCTATCGCAAGTCGGGCAGCGACATCCGGTTCATTGTCAGCCTGTATAACGCCGATGTCGCGCTGCGCGATGCCGCGCGGGAGGCGATGAACCGGGCGCAGGCCGAAACCGAAGTCCAGCTGCTGATGGGTGTGCCCGAAGTAGGCTCTTCCTGACTTTTCCGGTGCGCCGCCCCTGCGTTGGGCGGCCATCCAGAACAGTCAAAGGGAGGCAATCCATGAATGCCACGAAGTCCATGCCTGATCCATTCGTCACCCGCCATCTGGGTCATATCACCTATCAGGGCCCTGAGAGCGAAGCGCCCAATTGGTCGCTACCGATCGACCTGCCTGCCTGCGATGATCTGAACACATCGGCACCCGTGCATGTCTTCGACGCGTTCTACGATGACATGGCCAATGCTGACCCATCCTATCGGTTGGCCTGGCGTGATCTGATTTATGTCGTGTTCGGCGCGGTCGGAACAGCGATCGGCGGCTTGATTGCGCTTTGGATGCTGAAATGACCGATCGCCCCACATTCACCCCCGAGCAGCTGCGCGAGGCATACGCCTTTCAGGTCAAACAAACCTATTCCGGCGATCTCGGCACGACAGCCGCCGCGATGTATCTGCTCGAAAAACATGGTGTCGCTGCCAGCGATGACATGATCGAGCGGCTGGCGGCGGAGATTGGGCAGGCGGTTGAGGCAAGTCATGAAGCGTCCTGATCTAATCAGTAAGACCTTGGGCGAGATACATCAAATTGCTTCTTTACTCAGCTTTCGCAGCGGCCCGCTTTTCGGCAGCGATTTTCACTCGTCCGGGAAGTTCATAGAGGTAGGAAAGAAGGAGCGTGATGAAATCTGCTCCGGCCTTAACATCCTCTGGATCGGGGTCGTCCATGTCATGGATTTGGTTTCCGAGAAATCGGATCTCATGCATCAGGTCAATCATAGATGTTGGCAATGCATTTGCGTCGGCGAGGCGTTCAATCTTTTGAAAGAGTGTTCCTGTGCCCCCAGGTGCAATGTCTTTCATCGCTCGATCAAGAGCCGTCCGATAGTTTCCCGCGGCACTAAGGTACCTTCGATCCGCGAGATTTTGCTCCCCTTCTCGGAAGGCATTTTCCACTTGACATGGAAGGTGAGCGATACTTCTGGGTTTCGGGAAATTTGGGGCCATTCCTATAATTTCCATATGTTCAACAAGTTCAGGCCAATTCTTAACGTATTTACTCAAAGGTCGGCGAGCATAGTCGGATGGAAGGCCCCTCGTGTTTCCAAAAACCAGGATGCCCCCGAAACATGTATTGCAACTTCCAAAAACAGCCAAGCGGGCCGCCGTGCTGGCATATACCTCGTGAAAGGTGGCGCCCGACTTTTTCGTTCCACAGTGAGGACAATCGATGGGGAATTGCAACATGCCAGATAGCTCCATTCTAAATACCACATTGAAAGAATATCCCGATCTACATGATTTTGCACGAGTAATGACGGATAAATATATCTGCGCTAGGGAAAATGAGCGCACGGAAATTACGATCTCATTAATCACTGAGCTGACCGCTCGTATAATGATCGAAAAAAGAGTGCGTAGATGATCCCTCTCCGCATCCTGATCGGCTGTGAAACCTCGGGCGTGATGCGCCGTGCCTTCGCCGCACGCGGTCATGATGTCTGGTCGTGCGATCTTCTTCCTGCCGAGGATGGCAGCAACCGGCATATTCGGGGCGATGTGCGTGACTATCTCGATGACGGTTGGGACTTGCTGGCCGTCATGCATCCACCCTGCACGCGACTTTGCCGCTCTGGTCGGCGCTGGATGTCCGGGCCGGGAAAATGGACACCGCCAAAGCAACTGCCCCGCGGGCGCAGTTGGGACAGCATGAAAACAGAGTTTGAGGAAGGCGTTGCCCTGTTCATCGCCTGCTGGCGTGCGCCGATCGAGCGCGTGGCGATCGAGAACCCCGAAATGAATGATCTCGCCCGCGACCGCATGCCTAATGATCTACCTGCGCCTCAGATGGTGCAGCCGTTCTGGTTCGGTGAACCCGCCTACAAGGCAACAGGCTTCTACCTGCGCGGTCTGCCGCAATTGTCACCGACCAATAAGCTGGCCGAGCCTGAGCGCGGCAGTGACGACTGGAAGAGTTGGAACGCCGTTCACCGGGCCCCGCCCGGGCCGGATCGCTGGAAGTTACGCAGTCGCACCTATGAAGGGATAGCGGAGGCCTGCGCCGATCAGTGGGGCGGGTACGCGTTGGAGGCAGCGGCATGACCCGCAATTTACCCGTCCTGACCTTCCACAAACCGCATGAAACGCATGACACCGCTCGCGTCACTGTGTCGATCGGCGGCGCCAATATAGGGCGCATCTATCCTTTCGATGATGGTCGGGCGGCATGGTTTCTGGATCTTATCCACGAGCAAGGGACTGCCAAGTCGGTTCGGGCGGCCGAGGCGACTGTGGCTGACGCACTCGGCCGGTGGATGGAACTGGCGGGGTTGGTGCAGTCATGAGTCAGAACCGTAGCAGTGCCGTAATGCAGCAACGTGCTGAGCCTCACGATAGCCTCGACGATTTCCCGACACCGCCATGGGCGACGCGGGCGTTGTGCGAGTGGCTGAAAACCCATGCCATCATGGACAGTTGCCGAGAACCCGCCGCTAATCGCGGTCACATGGTCCGGCCACTGCTGGAATATTTCCCTCAGGTCGACGCGGCGGATGTGCACGATTACGGAGCGGGCTTTCGGGTGGAGGACTATCTGTTCGGACCTGATCCGGAGCCAGTCGACTGGACGATCACCAATCCGCCGTTTCGCCTGGCTGAACAGTTCATCGAGCGTGCGTTGCGGACTTCTCGCCAGGGCGTCGCAGTGATCGTTCGAAGCGCATTCCTTGAAGGGGTCGGGCGATTTGAACGCCTGTATGATGTCTGCCCGCCCACGGTGATTTTGCAATTCTCTGAACGGGTGGTGATGCACAAGGGCAAGCTGACCGCCACGGGCAGTTCGGCCACCGCCTATTCTTGGTTGATCTGGATGCAGTACTGCCCAGCGGACCGCTTCGGCTCGAGGTTTGGCTGGATTGCGCCATGCCGGAAGCGGCTGGAGAGGGCAGGGGATTATGAAGGGAAGGAAATGTTCTGATGGCCCGGGCCGAACTGACATTTGCGCCGCGGCTCCTGCCTTCTCCGCAGGCGGCCGCATATCTTGGTGTCAGCGAAACCACCCTGCGCGGGCTGAATATTCCTCGCAAAGTGCTTGGAGGAAAGCGCCTCTATGACCGGCTTGCACTTGACGAATACGCGGATTCCCTGACCATGGAAGGCTTGGACACTGGAGTTGAGGTCAACACATGCCGGGGCAAATTCGGACGGCGAGCGTCGTGACGCTTAAATATCTCCAGACAATATATAAGGGGGGTAAAGCGTATCACTACCTCAGGGCGCCAAACGCCAAGCGCCAAAGGCTTCCTGACCTGCCGATCGACAGTCCCGAGTTCCTTGCCGCATATTCAGCCGCACTCAGCGTTGTTGCGGTGAGGTCAAAGGCGAAATCGGGGAGCATTGCCCAGATGATCGAAGGCTATCTCGGGAGCGGTGATTATCTCGAGAGGTCCGAATCGTATCGGCGCACGATGCGCAGGCACTCAGAAGCAATTCTGATCCAGGCAGAAGATGCCCTGGCAAAACACCTGACAACCGAAGATATCACCGACGATCTGGACCCATTGGCTCCTAACGCCGCAGCCGATCGGCTGAAATGCTGGCGGGCTGTTTGCGCATATGGAAAACGGAAAAGATTCTTTCAGGTCGACCCATCCCTTGCTGCGCGCCGAAAGACGATTCCGAAGACGATCGGGCATCCCGCCTGGTCGGACGCCGAAGTTGATCTGTTTCGCAGCAAATGGCCGATCTATTCCGTCCAGCGCCTATGCTTTGAATTGATCTATTGGACCGGAGCCCGCATCAGTGACGCGGTCAAGATCGGTCCTGGAATGGTCGGTCGGGACGGGGTGCTGCAATTCACTCAGCAAAAGACAGGCGAGCCGGCGTTTGTTCCGTGGACCTGCCAACTGCCACCCTATGCAGGCAAGATGCTGGCAGATCGGGAGATCATGCACTCCGCACTGGCGGAAAGGAAGCAACGGCATATGACGTTTCTGGCAACCGCTCACGGGCGAACCAGATCGTCAAAAGCATTGGGGCATGTTGTCTCGGATGCTGCGAAGAAAATTGATATCGAAAAGTCGGCGCATGGATTGCGCAAGGCCCGCGCAAAAGCGCTCGCAGAGGCCGGGGCAACGGTCCATCAGATCGCGGCGTGGACAGGTCACATTACGCTGGAAGAGGTCGAGCATTATACCCGCGAAGCGGACCGTCGCGCGGCCGTTAGGGGATCAGAACAAAACGGGAAAGCTGTAAACCGCTAGCTCATATCTGTAAACTTACAGGAATTCGATTGATTTTAAACGATTATTTTGGTGGAGTGGCAGCCCGTAGGGGAATCGAACCCCTCTTTCCAGGTTGAAAACCTGGCGTCCTAACCGATAGACGAACGGGCCACCTTTAACGCTGCCAAGGCCCTCGGCTGCGTGGAGCGGTGTTTAGGCGAGCATACTGGCGGGTGCAAGGGAAAAAAACGGGCTGATTTGAAGATTTTTCATCCTCCGGTTTCGGTTTCAGGAATGTGCAAGCGGAATTGGCTGCAGAGGTCATGTCGCGGTGGATGGCGCGGCTTGCCTACCCCAAGGGAGCCGGAACCCTTTCGAACAACCGGATGTCGGACGGGGCTTGGCTCCCATGCCGCAAGACATTCCCGCATCAGCGGGCCGGGAAGGATTGTCCGGATGATTCGGCGTATAGCATGCTTCGTGACTCCTGGTCCGGACTCCGACATGTTCGCGGGCGAGCAGGGTAGCAGCATGGTGATCGAACAGATATTCTCGTGGGAAGCAGGACCGCCGTCATCACCGACGGATCGCTGAATGCGACAGGCCGGATGCGCTTGCCGCAGCTGCCGGTGCCGGCCGGCAATGGCACCCTCACCGCATATGCCAGAGCCACGAGCTCGACGGCGGGCATGTATCGCAACGGCGGCATGCAGGACGCGTGACTGCGACGGGGGATAGTGAAATGCGGCAGCTTCTTGCAGTGCCGCGCACAGCCTTGTAAACCGCCGGATAACGAAAGGGAAAGCCATGTCGATTACCGAAAACGAGGCCCGGAAGGTCGCCAAACTGGCACGGATCGCGGTCGAGGATGAGGCGCTGCCCGCGCTTGCACGCGAGTTGAGCGGTATTCTGGATTTCATGGAGCAGTTGAAGGAAGTCGATGTCGAAGGTGTCGAGCCGATGACCGGTGTCATGCCCATGCGGCTCAAGCGGCGAGAGGATGTCGTGACGACTGGCGGAATGCCCGAGCGGATCCTGTCGAACGCGCCCGACGCGCGCGAAGGGTTCTTTGCCGTGCCGAAGGTGGTGGAATGAGTGATCTGAACAAACTCACCGTCTCGGAGGCCCGCGATGCATTGCACAAGGGCGATGTGACTTCGGTCGAACTGACCGATGCCTGTCTGAATGCGATCGAGGCGGCAGGGGCGCTGAACGCTTTCGTCCATGGCACGCCGGACAAGGCCCGTCAGATGGCGCTTGCCGCGGATGATCGGATCAAGTCGGGCGATGCGGCGCCGATGACCGGGATCCCGCTTGGGATCAAGGATGTGTTCTGCGTGCAGGGCGTGGCCTCTCAGGCCGCCAGCCGTATTCTGGAGGGCTTCGTTCCGGAATATGAATCCACGGTGACGCAGAACCTGTGGGATGCGGGCGCGGTCATGCTGGGCAAGCTGAACATGGATGAATTCGCCATGGGCTCGGCCAATGAGAATTCCTGCTACGGCAAGGCGATCAATCCCTGGAAGATCGATGATCGCGACCTCACCCCGGGGGGGTCTTCGGGCGGATCGGCTGCTGCTGTGGCTGCGGATTTATGTCTTGCCGCAACCGGCACCGATACCGGCGGCTCGATTCGTCAGCCTGCAGGTTTTACCGGCACTGTCGGGTTGCGCCCGACCTATGGCCGGGTCAGCCGCTATGGCGTGATCGCCTATGCCTCCAGTCTGGATCAGGCGGGGCCGATGACGAAATCGGTTCGCGACGCGGCGATCATGCTGGGGGCGATGGCCTCGGTCGATGAAAAGGATTCGACATCCGCCGACATCCCGGTCCCCGATTTCGAAGCCGCTCTGACCGGCGATATCCGCGGCAAAAAGATCGGCATTCCCCGCGAATACCGCGTCGATGGCATGCCCGAAGAGATCGACGACTTGTGGCAGAAGGGCACGGATATGCTGCGCGATGCAGGCGCCGAGATCGTCGAGATCAGCCTGCCGCACACGAAATACGCCTTGCCAACCTATTATATCATCGCAATGGCCGAGGCCTCTTCCAATCTCGCGCGTTATGACGGGGTGCGCTATGGTCGTCGGGCAGGTCTGGGGCAGGGCGACGGCATTACCGAAATGTACGAGAAAACCCGAGCCGAGGGTTTCGGCCCCGAGGTGCAGCGCCGGATCATGATCGGCACCTATGTGCTGTCGGCAGGGTTCTATGACGCTTATTACAATCATGCACGCAAGGTCCGGGCCCTGATCAAACGCGATTTCGACAATGCCTATGCGGATGGAATCGACGCGATTCTTGCGCCGACGACGCCCTCGGCGGCTTTTGCCCTTGGGGCGATGGACACTGCCGATCCGGTGCAGATGTATCTGAACGATGTGTTCACCGTTACGCTGAATCTTGCAGGATTGCCGGGAATTTCCGTTCCGGTCGGGTTGGACCGTCAGGGATTGCCGCTTGGCCTGCAACTCATCGGAAGACCCTTTGAAGAGGGTGCATTGCTTAATCAGGCGCTGGTGCTGGAGCGCGCGGCGGGATTCGTGGCCAAGCCGGAACGCTGGTGGTAAGCTGCGGCGGACAGGGAAAAGGGAAAGGTTCAAAATGCGCGGCTGTTTGATCATCATGGTGCTGGCGCTTGCCGGTTGTGCCGAAAATCAGGGCTGGAATCCGAATTACCAATATGGCGCGACGCCCTACGGCAAATACAAGACCACGCGCGAGGCCGCTCTGATGGCGGGCAATGAATCTCCGCAGGTCATTCCGGTCGCGCGGCCTTTCAAGGCGCCGACTGCTGCCGATATCGCAGGCCGGAAAAAGCCCGCTCGCGCAGCTGCAGCGGCTCCGGCGGCCAAACCTGCCCAGTGACGGCGGACTATCCCAGCCTGAATCACGGCGACCGGCGCGGGCAGCGCCCCGAACTGATCGTGCTTCATTATACCGGCATGGCAGATGCGGCCGCAGCACGGGCTCGGCTTTGCGATTCCGGAGCCGAGGTCAGTGCCCATTGGCTGATCTGCGAGACCGGCGGGACCGAGGCGCTTGTCCCTGAAACCCGCAGGGCATGGCATGCCGGTGCGGGCGCATGGCAAGGCCGCGGGGATGTGAATTCCCGCAGCATCGGAGTAGAGATCGCCAATCCCGGCGACCGGCCTTTCACGGCGCAACAAATGGATGCCCTGACAGAGCTGCTGCGCGGGATCATGTCCCGCTGGCATATCGGCCCGGCATCGGTGATCGCCCATTCGGATCTGGCGCCCGGCCGCAAGATCGATCCCGGTCCCCGTTTCGACTGGCAGCGCCTTGCGCATGAGGGGCTGGCACTCTGGCCCGCCGACGGTCCCGATATGCCCTTGGCGTCCAGTCTTGACGCGATCGGTTATCCTGCCTGCTCCGCGACAGAGCGTCTTTCCGCCTTTCGTCTGCGTTTCCGTCCCTGGGCCAACGGCTCCGAAACTGTCGCTGACCGTCGCCGCGCTGCCGGGGCGGCGCTTCTATATCAGGAAAATGCACAGCCATGCCCACCGATTTCGACATGACCGAGGCCCACGCGGCCTGCCATTGCCAAACCGTCCGCCTGCATCTCCGGTTCACCAACGGCTTGCATACCGCCCGCCGTTGCGATTGCAGCATGTGCCGGATGCGTGGTGCGGTCGTCGTCAGCGTACCGCTTGACGGGCTGACGATCCGCGAAGGAAAGGACGCGCTGAGCCTCTATCAGTTCGGTACCCATGTGGCCGAACATTACTTCTGTCGCCATTGCGGCATCTACACCCATCACCGCCGCCGCTCGAATCCCAACGAGTATGGTATCAACACCGCCTGTATCGAAGGTGTCAGCCCGTTCGATTTTCCAGATGTCACGGTTATGGATGGACGCAATCATCCACAAGACGGCGGCGGCGGAATCTCGGGCTATCTTTCCTACCGTTCAAAACGATAACGCTTCTTCTTTGCCGAAATACCTCGGGGAGTCGCGCGCAGGCGCGACGGGGCAGCGCCCCCATTGACGGCCCGCCCCATCCGCGCCATATCGACATTGCGCGGAGGGCTGGATGACCGCGTGACCCGCAGTCACCTGCGCGGTTGCGAGGAAAGTCCGGACTCCATGAGGCGACGGTGCCGGGTAACGCCCGGCGGGGGCAACCCCAGGGAAAGCGCCACAGAGAACAGACCGCCCTGCATCCGCAGGGTAAGGGTGAAACGGTGGGGTAAGAGCCCACCGGGGGGCCGGCAACGGAACCCGCATGGCAAGCCCCACCGGGAGCAATGCCGAATAGGGATCGCGCGCGGGGAAACCTGCAGGGCCGCCTTGCCCCAGCAGATCCGGGTAGGCAGCTTGATCCGGCCGGTAACGGCCGGACCAGAGGAATGGTCATCCATCCGGGGGCGACTCCGGAGGACAGAATCCGGCTTACAGGCCCTCCGCGCAAATTTCCGCCGTGATTCAGGACAGGCCCGGTCTGTTCCCGACGATTGTTTCCGGCGATGCTGCAAAGTCACGCCACAGCCACGCTTCGCACCGCGCGAGATGTATCGGGAAGAGAAATACCCGCCCCTCTTTCCTTCCACTCCGGTTCCGCTCTAGTCTGCGCTGCGAATCCTGCTTCCGGATTTCCGTAAACGTTTCAATGAATGAGGACCGAATGAGCATCGAAAACAGACTGGCCGAATTGGGTATCACGTTGCCGGACGCGCCTGCTCCGGCGGCGAATTACGTTCCTTTTGCCCAATCGGGCAATCTGATTTTCATCTCGGGGCAGATCAGTGCGGATGAGAACGGCCTGATTATCGGCAAATTGGGTGAAAATATGGAAACCGAAGCTGGCGCTGCCGCCGCACGCCGCTGCGGATTGGCGCTGATCGCGCAGCTCAAGGCTGTGACGGGTTCACTGGACAAGGTGAAGCGGGTGGTCAAGCTGTCCGGCTTTGTCAATTCGACGCCGGATTTTACCGAACAGCCCAAGGTCATCAACGGCTGCTCGGATCTGATGGTCGAGATATTCGGCGATGCGGGCCGCCATGCGCGCGCTGCCGTTTCCGCGCCGTCACTGCCTTTGGGAGTCGCAGTCGAGATCGAAGCGATATTCGAGGTCGAATGATGAGCCGGCTGCCGTCTGACTTTCTTCGCCTGCCGGTTTCCCATCGTGGATTGCATGGACCGGGCGTGCCGGAAAACTCACTGGCGGCAGCCCGGGCGGCGATCGAAGCGGGTTATGGGATCGAATTGGATATCCAGCCCGCCGCCGACGGCACGCCGATGGTGTTTCACGACTACGATCTTGTGCGTCTGACCGGGGACAAAACCGCGATTGCGATGTATTCTCTTGCGGATCTGGCCGAAAAGCGCCTGCTGGACAGCGATGAGGCAATTCCGACCCTGGCGCAATTTCTGGAACTGGTTGCCGGGCGCGTGCCCCTGCTGATCGAGATCAAGGATCAGGACGGGCGGCTGGGTGACGATATCGGCGAGTTGCACCAGCGCGTTGCCGAGGATCTTGACGATTATCGGGGACCGGTCGCCGTGATGTCCTTCAATCCGCATACCGTCCGGGCGTTTCACGAGATCAGGCCCGATATCCCGGTCGGCATCACCTCATGCGGCTATCCTGCCGAGGATTGGCCGCTGCTTGACGACAAGACCCGCAGCCATCTTGCGGCGATTGCCGATTTTGATCAGTCGGGTTCCTGCTTCATCTCGCATGACAAGGGCGATCTGGCCAATCCCCGCGTCGATGCGCTCAAGGCGCAGGGCATTCCCGTCCTGTGCTGGACGGTGCGGTCATCCGCCGAGGAAAATGCGGCCCGCCAATTTGCGGACAATATCACCTTCGAGGATTATCAGCCGTCCATCGTGACGGAAATGCAGGTAGGGGAATGAGTTTTGCGCCCGGATCTCCGGGGATATGTGCCCCGCCTGATTGTTGCTGATTGTTACGGATAAATCGCCAGACAGGAGGCAAGATGACCGATTACGTAATCACCCCGCCCGAATTGGCTTCGGTGCCCGTGGCAAACGGGTCGGATCGTTTTCCGGTTCGCCGCATTTACTGCGTGGGACAGAATTATGCCGATCATGCCCGCGAGATGGGCAGCGATCCCGATCGTGCCCCGCCGTTTTTCTTTTCGAAACCGGTGGATGCGCTGCTGACCGATGGGGGTGATCTGCCATATCCTCCGCAGACCGCCGATTTGCATTTCGAGGCCGAACTGGTTGTCGCCATAGGCAAGGCGGGGCATGATATCGGCGCGGATGCGGCGCCGGATCATATCTGGGGATTTGCCGCCGGGAATGATTTCACCCGCCGCGACCTGCAAGCCGTCGCGAAAAAGCAGGGCAGGCCCTGGGATATGGCGAAGGGCTTCGATCATTCCGCCGCCTGCGGCGTCCTGCATCCGGTGGCTGAGACGGGGCTGCTTGAACGCGGCGCGATTACCTGCATTGTGGACGGTGAGACGCGCCAGCGGGGGGATCTGTCCGACATGATCTGGGCGATTCCCGAAATCATCGCCTATCTGTCGCGTTTCGTGGCTCTGGCGCCGGGTGATCTGATCTATACGGGAACACCCGCCGGTGTCGGTGCGGTTCTGGGCGATCAGACCGTTACCGTCGAGATCGAAGGGTTAAGTTCGCTGACGACCCGGGTAACGGTTCCGGGCTGAACGTGAGAGCAGATCTCGTTTGACTGGAAACACTATTTATTTGCGTCTCGTGTTGGCGGAGGGCTGCCCGTCGCCGGCAGGTCTCTTGAAACAGTGGCGGAGGCGAGTTTGGTCAGCTACGACGGGCAATAAGCTTGCCGGCAGTATCCGCTCCCGGTCGTGAATCTGGGGCCACGCTTGCAAGTGGCTGGATCGAATCTTGTTCGAAAACCTCAGAACTTCCTTTTCAACTCCCGCACGGCGTAATCGGCGAACATGCGGACCTTGGGGTCCTGAAGGCGGCGATGAGGGGTCAGACTGCCGAATTGCGCGGGCGGTGGCGGCGTGTCGGCCAGCACCTCGATCAGCCTGCCTGCCTTGATATCGTCGGAGACCTCGTATCGTGGACGATTCGCGATACCTTCGCCCGCAAGCGCCCATGAGGTCAGGACATCACCGTCATCCGTATCGAAATGTCCGGATACCATCATTTTCTTTGGCCCTTCATCCGTTTGCAGCACCCAGAAATATTCCGGGCTGCGGGGATATCGCAGCAGCAGGCAGTTGTGGTCAGCCAGATCCTCGGGCTGCGCCGGTGTCCCGTGCCGGGAGAGATATTCGGGAGATGCAACCAGAACGCGCGGGCAATCCGCGATCTTGCGCCATTTCAACGCGGAATCGGCCGGCTCGCCCAAAAAGAAAGCCAGATCAATGGCATCTTCGACGATATTTACGTTGCGATCCGAAAGTCGCAGGCGGAACTCCACCCCCGGATTGTCGTGACAAAAGGGTGGTATCAGGGGGGCGATCAGCCTTCGGCCCAACCCTAGCGGCGCGGTCAGCCGGATCACGCCCTGTGGCTTGCCCGAGAACGTGCTGACCATCGCTTCGGCCTCGTCAAGCGTGTCGATCACCCGGCGGGCGTGATCATAGAAGGCGCGGCCGATCTCGGTCGGGGTCAGGCGGCGGGTGGTGCGGTTCAGCAGCCGCACGCCGAAACGATTTTCAAGATCCTTGATACGATTCGAGGCGACGGCAGGTGAAAGTCGCAAATCCCGTCCCCCTGCGGTGATCGAACCCAATTCGATCACCCGAACAAAGACCCGCAGACTTTCAAGATAGGACATGAGAATAGCTCGTTTTCAAGGAATCGTGTAAAGTCTTCCGCGTTGAAAGCGATTTCGCAAGGATTCTTTCCGGCTTAGGCTTTCAGGCGAAGAATAGCTGTATGTTATGCTGACGGGTTGTGGGGTTCTGACCGGACCCGCCTTGATCAGTGCCGGTGCCAGGGAGAGAGCGATGAAGCCCGAGCTAAGTTTTCTGCTGAATGATCAGGAGGTCAAACTGACCGAGGTCGGCGCTTCGGACACGCTGCTGGATTATCTGCGTGTGGCCCGCCGTCTGACCGGCACCAAGGAGGGTTGTGCCGAGGGCGATTGCGGTGCCTGCACGGTGTTGCTGGGACGCCTGACCGAGAGCGGGCTGATCTATGAGCCGATCAATGCCTGTATCCGTTTTCTGGCCTCGTGCCATGCCTGCCATATCGTTACGGTCGAGCATTTGAGCGGACCGGATGGCGGGTTGCATCCGATCCAGAAGGCGATGGTGCAGCATCATGGCAGCCAATGTGGCTTCTGCACGCCGGGGATCGTCATGTCGCTTTACGGCTTGTGGATGAGCAATCCGCAAGCAGGGGCGAGCGACATCGAAGTAGCGTTGCAGGGAAATCTGTGCCGCTGCACCGGATATGAGCCGATCGTGAAAGCGGCGCTGGCCGCAGGGGCAGAAGGCGGGCAGGCGCAGGATGCCCTGACGGTCGAGCGGGAGAGCGTCGCTGCGCGGTTACAGCAGATGCGCCAGGGGCGGGTCGAACTGACCAAAGGCGGCGAGCGGGCGATCATCCCGGCTGATGTGGATGATCTTGCCGCCGTGCTGGAAGAAAACCCCAAGGCGATCATTGTCGCGGGCGCGACCGATGTCGGGCTGTGGGTGACGAAATTCCTGCGCGATATCTCTCCGGCAGTCTTCATCGGGCATCTGATGAAAGACGTGACCGTGACGGATGGAGAGATCCGGCTTGGGGCGGGCGTGACCTATAGCGAGGCCGCTCCGCTGATCCGTCAGCATATCCCGGCGGTGCATGATTACCTGCTGCGGATTGGCGGCTGGCAGGTGCGGAACATGGGCACGATCGGCGCGAATATCGCCAATGGCTCGCCCATCGGGGATACGCCTCCCTTGCTGATCGCGCTGGGCGCGCGGATCGTGTTGCGCAAGGGCGAGACGCGGCGCGATGTGGCGCTTGAGGATTTCTTTATCGAATATGGCAAGCAGGATCGCGCACCGGGCGAATTCGTGGAAGAGGTGATCATTCCGCTCCAGCCCGAAGCGAAACTTGCCGCTTACAAGATCTCGAAGCGCCGCGACAGCGACATCACTTCTGTTGCCGCAGGTTTCCACGTCACGGTCGAGAATGGTATGATAACCGATGCGCGGATTGCGTTTGGCGGCATGGCTGGCATTCCGAAACGTGCCGCACAGGCCGAGGCCGCATTGATCGGCCAGCCCTTTGCCGCGCCCGCGTTCGAGGCGGCGGCAATGGCCGTGGCGCAGGATTTCGAGCCGCTTTCCGATTGGCGGGCGAGTGCCGATTACCGCCGGGCGGTGGCGGGGAACCTGTTTCGCCGCTTCTGGCTTGAGCAATCCGAACCCGATCTGCCCGTGCGATTGAAATATGCAGTGGGGGAATGACCATGAAAGACGAGATCAAGGGCCTCGCCCATAGCGACACCATCCACGATTCCGCCATCAAGCATGTGACCGGCAGGGCGGAATATACCGACGATCTGAACGAACCGGCTGGTTTGATCCATGCCTATCTGGGCCTGTCGCAATGCGCTCATGGCCGAATCACTGGCGCGGATTTTTCCGAAACGCTCGCCTCGCCCGGTGTGGTCGGAGTGCTGACCGTCAGGGATATTCCGGGCGTCAACGACGTATCGCCGAACGGCAAGCATGACGAGCCGGTGTTCGCGGATGGCGAGGTGCATTTCTACGGACAGCCCGTTTTTGCGGTGCTGGCCGAAACCCGCGATCAGGCGCGCCGCGCGGCGCATAAGGCAAAGCTCGATTACGAGGAACTGCCCTTTGCTTTGGACCCCATTGCCGCCCGCGATCAGGGCATGGGCTACGTGACCGAACCGCTGACACTGAAGCGCGGCGATGCCGGGGCGGCGATGAGTGCCGCACCGCGCCGGATCAAGGGGCGTTTCGGGATCGGCGGTCAGGACCACTTCTATCTGGAGGGTCAGATCGCGATGGCCGTGCCGGGCGAGGATGACGATGTCACGGTCAATGTCTCGACCCAGCATCCCAGCGAGGTGCAGCATATGGTCGCCCATGTGCTGAATGTGCCCTCGCATTCCGTCGTGGTGAATGTGCGCCGCATGGGCGGGGGCTTCGGCGGCAAGGAAACACAGATGAACCTGTTCGCCTGCGTCGCCGCCGTGGCCGCGAAGAAATGGAACCGCGCGGTGAAAATCCGCCCGGACCGCGACGACGACATGACCGCCACCGGCAAACGTCACGACTTCGTGGTGGATTACGAGGTAGGCTTTGACGATGACGGCCGGATCCTTGCTGTCGAGGGCGATTGGTATGCCCGCTGCGGATTTTCGTCCGACCTGTCCGGGCCGGTGACGGACAGGGCGCTGTTTCACGCCGATAACGCCTATTATTACCCCGATGTGCGGATCAGCAGCCATCCGATGCGCACCAATACCGTCAGCAACACGGCTTTCCGGGGCTTTGGTGGTCCGCAGGGCGTGATCGTGGCGGAACGCATGGTCGAAGAGATCGCTTATGCGCTTGGCCGAGATCCCTATGAGATCCGGCAGAAGAACCTGTATGAGAATGGCCAGCTGACCCCCTATCATCAGGAGGTCACCGACCAGATCCTGCCGCGCATTTTTCAGGAGCTGGAAACTGACAGCGATTATCAGGTCCGCCGACAGGCTGTGCTGGACTGGAATGCGAAAGGCGGTGTGATCCGCAAGGGGATTGCCCTGACGCCAGTGAAATTCGGCATCAGCTTCACCGCGACATGGTTCAATCAGGCGGGCTCGCTGATCCATATCTATTCCGACGGCTCAATCGCCCTGAACCATGGCGGGACCGAGATGGGGCAGGGGTTGAATACCAAGGTCGCGCAGGTCGTGGCCGAGGCGTTCCAATGCGATATCTCGCGAATCAAGATTACCCGCACCACGACCGAGAAAGTGCCGAATACATCGGCGACGGCGGCATCAAGCGGCACCGATCTGAACGGCATGGCGGCGCTTGACGCGGCCGAACAGATCAAGGCGCGGCTGGTCGAATTCGTGGCCGAGCGCTGGCAGGCACCGCGTGAGGATGTGCGTTTCGTTCCCGGTCATATCATGGCGGGTGATACGGCGGTTCCCTGGAACGCCGTTATCAACGCGGCCTATATGGCGCGCATCCATCTGTCTGCGGCTGGATTCTACAAGACGCCCAAGATCCACTGGGACCGCGCGACAGGACAGGGGCGGCCCTTCTATTACTTCGCCTATGGCGCGGCGGTGTCCGAGGTGTCGGTCGATACGCTGACCGGCGAATATGTGATCGACCGCGCCGATGTGATCCACGATGTCGGCCGCAGTCTGAACCCGGCGATCGACAAGGGACAGGTCGAGGGCGCATTCGTGCAGGGCACCGGCTGGCTGACCTGCGAGGAATTGTGGTGGGACGAGCAGGGGCGGCTGCGCACGCACGCGCCCTCGACCTACAAGATCCCGCTGGCCTCGGATCGTCCTCGTATCTTCAATGTCCGGCTTGCCGACTGGTCCGAGAATGCCGAACGTACGATCAAGCGTTCCAAGGCCGTGGGAGAACCTCCGTTCATGCTGGGCATCAGCGTGTTCGAGGCGATCAATATGGCCGTGGCGTCGCTTGCGGACTATCGCGAACCCGCCCGTCTTGACGCCCCCGCCACGCCCGAGCGCGTGCTGATGGCGGTAGAGCGGTTGCGCCGATGATCCGCGTCCGGGTCATATCTACTCGCGGCTCGACCCCGCGCGAAGCAGGAGCCGAGATGTTCGTTGGGCCTGACAGTGTCGAAGGCACCATCGGCGGCGGACAATTGGAATATATGGCCATCGACCGCGCCCGGCAGATGCTGAAAGCGGGCGAGGCCCAGGCCGAGATGGATATCCCTCTTGGCCCCGAAATCGGCCAATGCTGCGGGGGCAGAGTGCATCTTGGCCTTGATCGCAAAGGACCGGAGCCGCAAGACTATCCCGATGTGCTGATATTCGGGG
>NZ_QZCG01000008.1 GCF_003591515.1 Paracoccus onubensis | reverse complement strand
GCTTCAACAAGCTCAAGAACGCCAGGCGTGTCGCGACCCGCTACGACAAGACGGCGGAAAGCTTTCTAGGCTTCATTGACATCACGTCGATCCGCCTCTGGCTCCGTCATTTGTCAACATGACCTAGTCCCGCACGATCCGAAAGGATTGCCATCAACCCAGGCCAAGGAAATTTGAGATTAACCGCCACGGTCATCGGATCAACCACTTCGATGGAGTCAATTGCGGCTGAAAGCTGGCTTCGATGCGGAGAATTGTTTGCCGGGTCGAGACGGGTTTCGAGATTGTATTTCACAGCCTCGGCATCGAAAGGCGTATCGTCATGGAATGTCACGCCGGACCGCAAGGTGATGACATAACGCGCACCTTCGTTTTCAACAACCCATTCGGTGGCCAATTCAGGCTGAAGACTGAAATCAGACGCAATGCTGACCAGAGAATTGTAGATCGCATACATGACCGGACGTTCGTCCGGCTGAACCCCAAGCGACGCATCAAGAGTTTTGATATTGTTCTGATGCTGGCCTACGACCATCGTGCCACCTTTTACCGGCGTTTCCGCAAAGGCAATCTTTGGGAAACCATTCAGGAATCCGCCAAAAGCAAGGGTACTCGCGCCAGCCAAAAGATGTCTTCTTTTCAAGTTCATAGTTTTTACCTCGCATGTTGTGTTGTTTTTGCTTCAAAACGTCGGGCTCCGACTATCCACTAATGGCCGTATCACCTCGTTATTCCTGGCTTTGTCTGGAGGTTTCCACGGAGTGTTTTATGCGTATATTTTTCTCTTGCGAGCCCGCGCTTGCGGAGTTCCGGGACGACGAGATTGCAGAAATCCAGCAGGCCGCCGGGCAAGGTTGGTGGCATGATGTTGAACCCGTCTGCGCCCCGGATCATGAAGCGTTCTTCCATCTCATCCACGATCTGCGCAGGAGTGCCAACGATCAGGGCGTGGCCTCTTGCACCGACGATCCGCAGGTAAAGCTGGCGGATCGTCAGCTTCTCGCGCTGTGCCGCCTGTACGATCAACTGTTGGCGGGATTTGCCACCTTCGGTCATCGGCACATCCGGGATCGGCCCGTCAGGATCGAATTTGGACAGATCCAACCCCAGACTGCGGGATAGATAGGCGGTGCCGACATCGGGATGCATCAGATCCTGCAATTCCTGATATTTTGCCCGAGCCTCCTCCTCGGTCGCACCGACAACCGGCATGAATCCGGGCATGATGGCCAGGTCGCTTTCCTGACGGCCATAACTCTTCATGCGTTCCTTGACGTCGCCGTAGAATTCCTGCGCATCGGCAAGCGCCGGACTGGCGGTGAAGATCACCTCGGCGGTGCGGGCCCCAAGTTGCCGTCCGACATCTGAGGCGCCCGCCTGAACGATCACCGGCTGACCCTGGGGCGAGCGTGATACGTTCAGTGGGCCGCGCACCTTGAAAAACTGCCCCTCATGATTGATCGGGCGCACCCGATCCGTCTCGAAATAGCGGCCAGTGGTCTTGTCGGCGACAAGCGCGCCATCCTCCCAACTGTTCCAGAGGGAAAGCACGACATCCAGAAATTCTTCGGCCCGGGCGTAACGATCGGCATGGCGGGCCATCGCATCAAGGCCGTAATTGCGCGCCTCGGCGTCGACGGTCGATGTCACGACATTCCAACCCACGCGCCCCTGCGAAATCAGATCGATCGAAGCGAATTGCCGGGCGATGTTGTAAGGCGCGTTGAAGCTCGTCGAGGCGGTCGCCACGATGCCGATATGTTTGGTCACCGCCGCAACTGCTGCGGCATGCGTAATGGCATCGAAATAAGAGGCCCGCGCCAGACGCCCGCAGGCTGCGGGGTGATCCCAGTCCCGGATCCCCGCGGCATCTTGAAAGAACAACAGATCGAACTTCGCCTCTTCAAGCGTTTCCGTCATCTTGCGGGTGATGTCGAAATCATTCCCGCCGTGTTCATCGCTTTGCGGATGACGCCATGCGGCGATATGGTGGCCGGTTTCATAGAGAAATCCACCCAGACGGATCTTGTCTTCACGCAATAATCTAATCCCCTGCTTCGCATCGAATTACCGACCACTTCAGATGGCCGGATTCACTTGGTCCATGGATGCTGCGTCATCCAATGTATCGCCAGTTCCCCGAGCACCGGCACCATCGGCAAGCCACTCTCCGAACAGCATATCAAACCGCCATACCCCAACCTTCCAGCGAGGCTACAACACAGCCTCTGCTGCCCATAAATGACTTTTCGTAATGCAATGATGCCATATCAAGATGGTCCGCAAAAAAACCGAGCCAACGAACAGAACCCACGACGCTGGGGGGATGTGCGCGATTAAAATTGGATTTCCGCCGCATCGCCAACCGCATGGCACAACACCGGATCCAACCCGCACAAATCATCGCATGGTCACTTTGGCCAAGGGCTCATCAGGTGGCGGCAAGACGCGCCCATATCAAGCTTAAATGCAACTGTAATGCCAGGTCATGTTAACAAATTGCGGAACCCGAGCCGGATGGACGTTATGTCGATGAAGCCCAGAAAGCTCTCCGCCGTCTTGTCGTAGCAGGTTGCGACAAGACGGGCGTTCTTGAGCTTGCTGAAGCATCGCTCGACTAGATTGCGCAGGCGATAGAGTGCCCGGTCCACGCCAACACGCTTTTTGCGGGACTTGCGCATCGGGATTATGGGTAGCATTTTTCGCTCCTCCATGGTCGCTCTGATGCTGTCGGCATCATAGCCCCGATCCGCCAGCAACATGCTTGTTTGGGGCAGTTTTTCCACCATGACCATGTCGAAACCGAGATAATCGGATGTCTAGCCCGGCGTGATCTTCGTCCTCATGGACAAACCATGCGAGTTGACGAAGCGGTGGATCTTGTTCGTAAAGCGTAAGCGGTGTCGGAACCCCGTTGGTTGTTTCAGTTTGACGGCTTTTGGAATACCCACGGCATGAGGTCGTCGATACGTGACGCGGGATCACGGGCCGCCGCATCCAGCTCCGTGTCTTTACGCTGGCGGAAGGCACTGAAATTTCCGCCATATCGGCTCGCACCGAGCGATGTCAGCTCGACGATGGCGTCCATTTCCTCCACAAGCTCACGATCATGGCTGACGATGATCGCCCCGCCTGCCCAACGCCGGATGAGGTCGATCACCGCCTCGCGCCCGTCACGGTCGAGATTGTTCGTGGGCTCGTCCAGCAACAGGAAGTCCGGCTCCGCAAGGATTACTGAGGCAAGGGCAGCACGACTACGCTGTCCGCCTGAGAGTGTCGCAAGCAGTGTACGCGACTCGATGGACAGGCCACAGCGCAAAAGCGCGGCCTCGATCCGCCTGGGCAATGTCCAGTCCGCATCGGCCAGTTCATCGGTCTGAGCCAGCCCTGCCTCGGCCCGGTCCAGCAAATCAAGGGCGGACTGAACACCGAACAGGTCGGCGATCGTGTCGTCAGGATGACCCATCACATCCTGACGCATCATCGCCATGGCACCAGAAATCTGCACCTGACCCGAGGCGGGATGTAGATCGCCGGAAATCAGGCTCAGAAGCGTGCTTTTGCCAGAGCCATTGCGCCCAAGGATGCCGGTCCGTTCGGGACCGAAGCTCAGGTTGAGGTCCTTGAAAAGCGGTGTGCCGTCAGGCGTGGACCACGACAGGTTGGAGAGGGAAACGAATACAGGCATGGATCTGGACTTCTCGCGGCAAAATCGAGGGGGTAAAGGCGGCGAGGTTCAGATCCATAGCTATAGTTTCTCTGTTAGGATGACTTGAAGGTAGTAATCGTTCGACAATTTTGCAACCCAGAGCCGGCCGGCAGCTTTGCGGCGTGCGCATTGGATCAAGCTTCCTGACGCGGTGGTCCGGGCCGCGGCGCAGGTGTTAAAGGCCCCATCGTTCCCCGTCGCCAATTGACCTTGTGTCACGCCGCTGTCTCCAGCATCCCTTTGGCCGATATCGACCTAACATCGGGAATGGCGTTTTTGCGCGGACGGCCTCTTCCAGTGGCCAAGGCGATCATCGCGACATCGGTAGGGTAGACCTTCTGCCTGAAACGGCTTTTCCTTATACGTCTGCTTCTTCACGGTTGAGCAGGCTGTACTTCAGACTGACGGAGCGCGCGGAGGGCGGGTCAGGGCGAAGAACCGATTTTTGTGCTGAAGCCGACTTAGGCCCAGCCATACGGCATCGCCTACGCAGTGGGCTCCCTCTGGATGGGCGCACTGCGCGATCATCCACAGCATCAGTTCAGGCAGACATTGCAGATCGGGATTTTCAGGCCTTGAGGTGCAAAGTCACCAGAACCGTTGTCGCGGCGCCATCGGGCATTTGGGTCCGAAGGCGAAGCCAATTGCCGAAATGAGTTATTCGCGCCACGGCAAGCCCGTCCTTTTCGGCGGGCATCGTCAGTGTGCTGCCTTCGGGGAGCCAACGCATGCCGTCCGGGGAAATTTCGATGACCGCCTCTGGCTGTCTCCCGACCGGGGTCCTGAGAGCGCGGACGAACAGCACCGCTTCGCGGGCCCAGCCTGCCTCATAGGGTTCGGTGGCCGCTTCGCCGGTCCAGGTTTCGTTACGTGCGAGGATGGCTGTTATATTTTCCGGCAGCATCAGAAATCCCCCGAAATGCAGACTGAATCGACATAGAGAAAAGCGCGCTTGGCGACATCCGTTTCGGCGAAAAAGCAGAAATTCAGCATGCACCACAGGTTCTTCATGGCGGGAATGCGCATTGGCTCGAAACCCGAGATGTCGAATTCACGGTCATTGCAGCGAAAGCTTGTCGCCCGCATGTCGGCAAGGTCAAAGTCGAAGCGGATGTAGTTCCAGTTCACCTTGGTCGCGATCTCATTGTAGCACAGGCGTTGATCGCCGTTCGGCAGGTCCTCCCATCCGTCTGGCGCAAGATGGTAATGTGTCGCCGTCTTGTCGGTGTCACCCAGCTTGCGCATCTCCGAGAGCTGCGACTTGAACTGCCATTTCTGCACATGCTTGCCGTTTCCGGCGTTTAGAAAGCGCATATGCGGCATGACACGCTCGACCCCGTGATCGCGGTCGCCGCCCTGAAGGTCAAACAGAAAACCGAAGGAGCGCACATCGGTATCGCCCAGCTTCAGCTCTGTTGCCTCGGGTTTGAAGGTGACATAGGCCTCGAAACGGATCGGCCCGCGTTCGCGCATGGCCAGCCGCTTGATTGCCACGTTCTGCGCGCCGGGGCGGGGACGGGTGGCGATCTTCAGGGCATAGGAACTGTCGACTCCGCCATGCGAGCCCGCATCCCAATGACCCAGTGTCGAAAGCATCGCGGAGGTGTGCTGCGCATAGCCCGGAAGCATGCTATCCAATGTGTCCTCGTAGTTGCCGACCAGTTGCGACCAGCCACAATGACCCCGTGAGAAATCGTCATGGCTGATGATCCGCCGCAACGGTTCGAACCGGCTGAGTTCCGGATTGGAAAGGCGCATTGCCCTGAGCAGGGTTGCTTCGAGATCGTCGGTTGGCGGGGCGTTCAGCATATGCGTCTCCATGAGGTCTGTCATTCGGGACTGCGCAGGCGGGCGACCGCGTCCCAGTTTATTTCGAGCCCCAGGCCCGGGGCCTGCGGCACGTCGAGCGTGCCGTCCTTTTGCCGTATGCAGCCGGGGGCGAGATCGGCGAGTTCGGTCTTGAACGGGCTGCGGTCGCCTTCGCATTCCATGATACGAAAGCCGGGCAAGGCGGCGGAAAGATGTACCGAAGCGGTTTCGCAGATGATGCCGGACATGCCGATATGCGGTGCGTAACCAATGTCGAATGCCTGTGCGAGTTCGGCCATTCTCCGGGTCTCGGTGATGCCTCCGGCGCGGGCAACATCGGGCTGAAGGATGGAGAGCGTGCGGTTCATGACCAGCCGTTTCGCCTGATCGACCGTGAAGTTGCTTTCTCCGGCGGCAAGCGGCACATCGCAGCGGCGGCGCAATTCCTCGTAGCCCTGCTCGTTCTCGGGGGCCAGTGGCTCTTCGAACCAGACGTAACCGCAATCCGCGAGAGCGCGGCCGACCTGAATCGCCTCGTCGAGGTCATATGCCCAATTCGCATCGACGCAGAGGGCGATATCGTCGCCGGCTCGCTGTCGCATCAGTTCGATCCGGCGGCGGGCATCCCTGACCGGGCGGGCCATCTTGACCTTGATCTGCCGGAAGCCTTGCGCGATGAGTGCGTCGAGCTCCTCTTCCATTTTCGGATCTTCGCGCCAGTTAACGGCGGCGGCGTATATATCGATGCGTTCGCGCCCAACTCCGCCCAGCAATGCGTGGATAGGCAGTCCCGCGATCTTGCCCAGGATGTCCCAAAGCGCGATATCGATTCCCGAAATCGCCTCGATCAGCATGCCGCCGGCGCGACCCGACAGGGCCCGGCGCATCGTTGCCCAATGCGCGGCGATATTCTGCACCGGCTGCCCCAGAAGTCGGGGTTTCAGCGACGTCTCTATCAGTTCGGCATAGGCGCGCGGCGCGAAGCGGGCCAATGTCTCGCCGACACCGGTGATACCTGCGTCGGTGCGTATTTCCACCAGCACGATCGAGACTTCGGAATAACTGCCCCACGAGGTGATGGTCGGCTGCGGCAGCCGCTGTGTCAGGGGGTGGGCAATCACGTCGGTGATGCGGATTCCCGATTGGCTGCCGGTCGTCATCTGGCCGTCCTTCCTGCCGGATTGCCCCCAGTGTCGTGGGCCGATGGGCTGGTGGATGTCGTTGGCTTCCCCGACGGCTGCGCTGGCATGGCGTAAATCCCTGGCTCACTGAAATTGCCGATTATGTAACGTGATCTTTCTAACTAAGCAACCTATAAACATAGTTGCTATGTTGACTAAGCTGTGCTACCCAATGGCGGAGATGAGGGAACTCCATGCCTGATAACGTGAGTGACAAGCCGCTTTTTTCTGCCAAGCTTTTGACCCCGCCGCGCCTTGCGGACACGGTTTCAGAGGCGATCGCGACGGCGCTTTTCGATGGGCGCATCACGCCGGGTGATGAGCTGCCGTCAGAGGGTGAGATCGCGCGAGAGTTCGGCGTCAGCAAACCCATCGCACGCGAGGCGTTGCGTCAGCTTTCGGGTGTGGGCCTCATTCAGACGCAGCGTGGTAAGGTCGCTCGCGCCACGGCGATCACCGGAGAACCGCTGGACCGCATCTATGGTTATGCTGTCCGATCGAGCCTGGCGCGGTTGCGTGAAGCCAACGAGATGCGCCATCTTTTCGAGACCGGGATCGCCCGGCTTGCGGCGGAGCGGCGCGCAGAGAAGGGCGTCGCCGAGATGCACGAAGCGGTGCGGGAAATGCGCGAGGGCGTCGGCAAACCGGAGATCTTCATCGAGGCCGATATCGCCTTTCATCTGGGCATGGCCGAGGCCACGGGCAACACGATGATCCGGATGCAGGCGGAGGGTATGCGGTCGGTTCAGCGTGAAGTGTCTGAACTGTTCTCGCGCCGCTCGAACCGCAGCCCGACGGATTGGGACGCGACCGTCGTGCGGCATGAAGATCTTTTTGCCGCCATTCGCGATGGCGATGGCGCGAAGGCGGTCGAGATGATCGACAGGCATTACGAGGCCGCCGATATCGCCTCTTTCGAGGTCGCGGGTGACATGGATGGCGATGATGCCTGAGATCGGCTTGCTGCAAGGGCGTCGTGCGCTTGTGACCGGGGCGGATCAGGGGATCGGTCGGGCCATTGCCCGGGCGCTGCATGCGCAGGGCGTGGAGGTGGTGATACATCACCTTGGCGGTGCCGATCACGTGCGGAACACGCTGCCGGATGCCGAAACACACGAGGCGGATTTCACCCTGCCAGGATCGGCTGAGGCGCTGGCTGAGCGCGTATTGGAGAATGGCCATATCGACATTCTCATTGCCAATGCGGCAATCGAGCGGCGGGGAGACTGGCGGAATGTCACGCCCGGCACGGTGGCCGATCATGTGGCGGCGAATTTCACTTCGCTGATGACGCTTTGCCAGCGTTTTCTGCCTCGGATGACAGAACGAGGCTGGGGGCGCGTGGTGGCTGTGGGTAGCGTCATGGCGGCGCGGCCTCGGGCCGAGACCATCGTCTATGCCTCGCTCAAATCGGCGCAGCTTACGGCTTTGCGTGCACTTGCGCGTGAGGTCGCGGGGGCAGGGGTGACGCTGAATTCCATCGCTCCGGGCGCCATAGAGACCGAGCGCAACGCCGCGAAATATGCCGATTCCGACTTCATGGCGGCAGTCACTGCCAAAATCCCGGCGGGCAGGCCGGGACGCCCCGAAGATTGCGTGCCGCCGGTGCTGATGCTCTGCTCCGAGGCCGCTTCCTATATCACCGGGGCAGAGATCCCGGTCGATGGCGGCTGGACCCTTGGCGATGCGCCGGGTGCTTTGCCGGAGGGCAGGAGATGAAGCTGACGCCCGAAATCAGGGTGCTTCATCGGGGCCCGGACATGGTGGGGGAAGGGCCGATCTGGCATCCCGAGCGCCGGGAGCTGCTTTGGGTCGATATCCTTGCCCGGATGCTACATCGGATGCCGCTTGAGGGGGGCGAGCCGCGCAGCGTGACCTTTGACATTCCCCCCGCCGCACTCGCTCTTGACACGACGGGCAAGGTGATCGTCGCGGCCGGCACCGGATGGTACCGGCTTGAAGACGATGGCCGGCTGACCGCGCTCGCCGCACCCTCGGGATCGGGAGAGGGCTGGCGCATGAATGACGGTTGCACGGATCGCGACGGTCGCTTCTGGACCGGACGGATCGAGGAGCCGAGGGGTTCGGGGGTGGAAGGTTGCCTCTACCGGCTGGATGCAGCGGGCGCCGCGCCCGTGCTTGGCGGATTACGGACGCAGAACGGGCTAGCGGTTTCGCTGGACGGGACCACGCTTTATCTTTCGGATAGTCATCCGGAGGTGAATGCCATCTGGGCATTCGATCTCGATCGGGCGACTGGCGCATTATCGAACCAGAGGGTTTTCCACAAACCCCGGGCGGGCCGCGCCGACGGCGCCGCGATCGATGCGGAGGATTGCTACTGGTTCGCGGAGATTGATGCCGGACGTCTTGTCCGCCTGGCTCCTGACGGGCGGGTGATCGCGACTGTGGAACTGCCAGTCAGCCGGCCTACGAAACTGGCTTTTGCCGGGCCTGACCTGCGCACCATCTGCGTCACCAGCATGTCGATTCTGCCAGAGGACCGTGATCCGGCACGAGAGCCACTCGCTGGCGCGTTATTGGCATTCGAGGTTGAAACCGCGGGCGCATTGCCGACGCCTGTCTCGGTCCTGCCAGGACAGGATTGATAATACCGAACGAAAGAATGGGAGGAGATCAGATGCACCCCAGGAGACTTGCCGCGACGACGTTTGCGGCCATGACGTTCATCACCGCACCGCTTGCGGCGGAAGAGCTGCGCTTCACGCTCTGGACGGGAAATGATGCCCATCTGGCGATTTTCAACGAGATCGCCGAGGGCTTTACCGAAACCCATCCAGATGTGACGGTTTCGTTCGAGTCCATTCCCGCAGCGGATTATACGCAGAAGCTGACCTTCCAGCTTGCGGGCGGCAATCCGCCCGATCTGGGCTGGATGTTCGAGGATGTGATTCCCGGTTTCGTCGAGGCGGGTGTGGTCGAGGATCTGCGCCCGGCATTGGAAGCCGCCGAGGGATACGAGCTGGAAGATTTTTCCCAACCAGCGATGGCCCTCTGGAGCGAGAAAGATGCCATTCACGGCGTCCCGTTCTCTACCTCGCCCTTCATGATCTATTACAACAAGGCCATGTTTGATGCCGCCGGTCTTGAGACGCCGCCCGAACTGGCCGCGAAGGGCGAATGGGACATGGAGAAATTCCGCGAGGTCGCGGCGGCGCTTGCCAAGGCGAATTCCGGTAAATGGGGGTTCGAATTCAAGGACGGGCAAGCTTACGATTCGCGTATCCTGCACGCGATCATGCCCCCGATCCGCGCCTATGGCGGCTATGCTTGGCGTGACGGAGATTGCGGTTTCGACGAACCGGAAGCCGTCGAGGCGATCACCCAGTTGCATGATATGGTCTTCGAGGACAAATCCATCGTACCACCCGGTGAGCAGGGGGATTTCTTTTCAGGAAATTCGGCAATGACCGTGAACCAGATCTCGCGAGCCTCGCTGCTGGCTGATGCCGATTTCGAATGGGGCATCGCGCCTTTGCCGACAGGCCCCGCAGGAGCTTCGCCGATCATCGGGCAGGCCGGGATCGTGGTCTTTTCTCAGAGCAAGAAACAGGAATTGGCCAAGGAGTTCGTGGCCTATATGACCAATCCCGAGAATTCCGAGCTTATGGCGGAATTCTTTCCTCCCGCCCGTCTTTCGGTACTGCAAAGCGATACCTTCGTCGCCGCCAATGATCTGATCCCCAGCGAGCAGATGGCCTATGTCGGCAAGGCGATCGAGGAAGGGAACGTGTTGCCCAGCCATCCGCGCTACGCCCAGATCTACGCGGCGATGAAGCCGCGCATGGACGCGCTCTGGCGTGCGGACGCCGATGTCCAGGCTTCGCTCGAAGCGGTTTGCACCGCGATCGAAGACCAATTGTGAGCGCGGCGGCATGACGGGCCATATTCGGACCGGGACCACGGCGACGCGCGCGCCGTGGCTGACCCTTCGTCGCAGGGAGATGTTCGAAGGCTGGCTTTTCGTCAGCCCGACTGTCATCGGGTTCCTGATCTTCTTTCTCGGGCCATTGATCGCGGTCATCATCTATTCGCTGTCGGAATGGAACCTGCTCAGCCAGCAGATGACCTATATCGGCACGGCGAATTACCGGGACGCGCTGATCCAAAATCCCGACTTCTGGCATGTCATCCGCAATTCGGTGATCTTCGCCGCCGGGCTGGTGCCATTGAACATGACCCTCGCCCTCGCTCTTGCCCTCGCGCTTTGTCGTCCGGGACGAGGCGTGGTGTTTTTCCGCACGGCCTTCTTTGCGCCGGTGGTCACCTCGGCGGTGGCATGGGCCATCGTCTGGAAGTTCCTGCTTCAGGGAGAGGCGGGGGCGGTGAACCAGATGCTGGCCGTGATAGGGATCGACGGACCCAACTGGCTGCGAGAGCCCGATTGGGCCATGGCGGCGGTGATCGTCACCCGCGTGCTCAAGATGGTCGGACTGAACATGATCCTTTATATCGCCGCGCTGCAATCCATTCCCCGTGATTATGAAGACGCCGCGCGGCTGGAGGGCGCGGGAAACTGGCAGATCTTCCGCATGGTGACATGGCCCCTGCTCGCGCCCAGCACGCTGATCATCATGGTGATCACCACGATCGGGTCGTTCAAGGTCTTCGACCATATCTATCTGATGACCGGTGGCGGCCCCGAGAATGGCACGCTGGTGCTGGCCTTTTACATCTATGAGCAGGCATTCGAGTTCTTCAATGTCGGCTATGCCTCCGCGCTGGCGATGATCATGTTCGCGATCGTTCTGGTGTTGGCGCTGGTGCAGATCATGTTGCGGCAGAAAGGATCCGCGTGATGGAACTGACGATACGACAGGCCGCCATCGTCAAGAAACTGTGCTGGACATTGGCGCTCTCGGTGGTGGCGGTGCCGTTTCTTTTCCCGTTCCTCTGGATGATCTCCTCGGCATTCAAGAACGCGAATGAGATTTTTGGTCAGCCCAATCTCATCCCCGATGTCTGGCGGTGGCGCAACTTCGTTGAGGTCTTCGAGTATCAACCCTTCGCGCGACAGTATTTCAACTCGATCTATATCGCGGTTCTGGTGACCGGCCTGACGCTGATCCTGTCTTCGCTCGCGGGTTATGCTCTGGCGCGGATGCGTTTCGCCGGTGCCGGATTGCTGATGCTCTTCCTCTTGTCGGCGCTGATGGTGCCGGAAGAGGTGACCATCGTGCCAAACTTTTTTCTGATGAAGTGGCTGGGAGCGATGGATACGCATATCCCGCTCGTCCTGTTGCCGGTCTTCGGACCGCATGGGGTGATGGCGACCTTTCTGATGCGGCAGTATTTCGTGTCGCTGCCCAAGGAGCTTGAAGAGGCGGGAAAGATGGACGGGCTCTCACGCTTGGGGATCTGGTGGAAGATCGCCCTGCCAATGTCGCGCCCGGCGCTGGCGGCGGTGGCGATCATTACCTTCCTGTTCTCGTGGAATCTTTTTCTGGAACCGCTGGTTTTTCTTTCCAGTATCGAGAATTTCACCCTGCCGCTGGCGCTGTCGAATTTTACGGATCCCTATGGTTCGCCGCTTTGGCACCTGCAGCTGGCCGCCACCAGCCTGGCCGTGGTGCCCATCCTGATTGTCTATCTGATCGCACAGCGGCAAATTATCGAAAGCTTTGCAATGTCCGGGGTGAAGGGCTGATGCCCCTCTTGAAACACGGAAAGGTATAACATGAGCAGTCTGAAACTCAGAAACATGACCAAGACGTTCGGCAAGACCAAGGTGATCCACGGCATCGATCTCGATGTTCTGGAAGGCGAATTCGTGGTCTTTGTCGGCCCGTCGGGCTGCGGTAAATCGACCTTGTTGCGGATGATCGCCGGACTTGAGGATATATCAGGCGGCGAGCTCTGGATCGGCGGACGGCAGGTGAATGAGGTGCAGGCCGCGCGTCGCGGGGTGGCCATGGTGTTTCAGTCCTACGCGCTCTATCCGCATCTCACCGTGCGGCAGAACATGGGCTTCGGTCTCAAGGTGCGCAAGGAAAAGCCCGACAGCATCGCGCGTAAGGTAGATGAAGCGGCCATGACGCTGCAGCTTGAAAAACTGCTCGATCGCTATCCGCGCGAGCTTTCCGGTGGGCAGAGGCAGCGGGTAGCCATCGGCCGGGCCATCGTGGGAGATCCGAAAGTATTCCTATTCGACGAACCGCTGTCCAATCTGGATGCCGAATTACGCGTGCATATGCGGGCCGAGATCGCATCCCTGCACCGCCGGCTGGAAAATACCATGATATATGTCACTCATGACCAGATCGAGGCGATGACGCTTGCGGACCGGATCGTCGTCCTGCGCGACGGCCGGATCGAGCAGGTGGGCAATCCGAAGGAACTCTACGCCCATCCGGACAATATCTTTGTCGCGCAATTCATCGGCAGCCCGAAGATGAATATCTGTTCCGCTGACGCGCTTGCCCCTGAATTGACCCGCGCCGGGATTCCGATGGAAGGCGTGGAGCAGATCGGCCTGCGGCCCGAACATTTGCGGATCGTGCCCGACGGTGGACTCATAAATGGGCAGGTCGCGCTAAGTGAATATACCGGGGGCGGATCGCTTCTCCATGTAGAGATGGAGGGGGCGGGAAGGTTCCTCGTGCTTTCGGAAGGGCAGGAGGGGCCGCAACCCGGCGATGAGGTGCAACTTGATTTCGACACCGCGAACCTCCATCGCTTCGATGCTGAGGGACGGTCACTGCAAGCTGCGCGTGAGCCGGTCCCTGCATAGGGTCATGGGCGACCGTTCGCCGTTCCCGTCATGCTGAAAATGGTCTGAATACACAGATCACCCCCATTGAAGTAGGAGTTTGTCCGATCTGGAGCCGCATTGCATCAGGGATACGGTTACCAGACCCGCACCAACCGGTAAAAGGACCCGCTGTCATCGCGCCGGTCCGATCTGTTGCTCTAACCACCAGAACCTCGAGGTGACGCCAGCCACAAGCGATACTTCTGGCTGAAAGCTCAGCAAATGCGATGCCTTCCCCCTTCTTTCCCACGGTGTGAATCGGCTTCGATGTCTGACCCCGCCCTCATTTGGAAATTCAACGGCTTATTACGCCTATCGGCGCCAAGACCTCACGCTGATTCACATTCGGCTCTCAGCCAATTTGTGCAATAAGGCCCGTTTCCTCTGTCATGATAGCCTGAAAAGATCAACGACACCGGCAATCACTAGCCTGGCGGCGACAAGCAACAGGATCGTGTCGAGGATGCGGCGGAACCATCTGTCGTCGAGCCGATTCAGCACCATCCGGCCGGCCAGCGTCCCGGCGAAACCGCAGATCATCATTGCGGCTATGAACGGCAGCCAATCGGCAAAGGCAAAGCCCAGTAGTCCGAAAGTTATCGTCTTGATGCCGTGCTGAACGGTCATCAGTGTTGCGTGGGTGGCGACGAAGCCATGTCGGGGCAGTTTCAGCGCCTTTGTATAGACCGCGACGAACATGCCGGTCGCGCCGAAGAACATCGTCAGGAAGGACGAAAACGCGCCAACCAGAACGGGCCAGTCACGCAGCTGCCGGGGCGGGCGGCCCAGCACCGACCAGATGATGAACAACCCCACACCGGTTTGCACGAGCGCAGGTGGCAAGCCGATGACCAACATTCCTCCGCTTGCCGCACCGATGATCGAACCCAGGACAAAGGTCGGAATGGCTGGCCAGTGAACGTGCTTCAGAGTCAGCGCGGCGCGGCCCAGATTCGAGCCGGCCTGGATAACGCCATGCGCGGGGATCAACGCAGCCGGAGGAACCAACGAGGCCATGATAGCCAACAGAACTGCACCGCCACCCAGTCCGAATGCCACCGTGATGAACGACGCCACAAAGCTCGCCGCCAGCAGCGCAGCCATTGCGAGTTCGCCGACCCCCGATGGTGCCAGTATCTGTAGAAACGTTTGGATCACGGCTTTGTCTCCGGTCTTGAGATTGCGCTAGCCTGTTCCGCCAGAAACTCGGCGGTGAAAGACGGTCGGGATGAGCGGAAGGTTTGATTATCGCGTTTGTTTCGTTTGTTCCGCAAGTGCAGAAGATCGGGTGCTACCCTTTCACGACATTCGGCTATCGCGCTGCATTGCTTTCACTTCATCTGCAAGATTCAGCAGCCGTTTTCTCCGAAGCAGACTTTCAACTGCCGGTATGGCGCATCAGGATGCTGTGGGCTGCGCAGCGGGCAGCAATGTACAGAAAGCAATTCGCTAAAAGTGCGAGCACAGTTGGTGTAAGCAGCGTCAGGCGGCATTCGGGCGGTTTGTGACTGCTTCGGACATTGCACAGCGGTTACTTGCAACTATGGAGATGTGGAAAAGGCGCGTATCCATACCCGCCTCTCGCATGGTTCTTTTGGGCAAGATCATCTGAAGGTATTGGTCAGTGTTCCCAGTCCCGTTATGCCCATTTCGACTATGTCACCCGACTGAAGAAACTTGGGCGGGTTGAACCCGATGCCAACGCCAGCCGGTGTCCCGGTCGCGATAATGTCTCCCGGCATAAGCGTCAGCCCTGCCGAGATCGTGGCGACCAGACTGGGAATGCTGAAGATCAGGTCGCGCGTGTTTGCGTTCTGGCGTATTTCGCCGTTTACGCGTGTCTCGAGATCCAGGTTTTCCGGTTCTATCTCATCGGCGGTCACGGCCCAAGGTCCCATCGGGCAGAACGTGTCCAGTGACTTGCCTAAGAACCATTGCTTGTGCTGCTTCTGACGGTCCCGGGCGGTCACATCGTTGATGATCGTATAGCCCCAGATATGCTCATACGCCCGCTCGGCCGCGATGTTCTTGCCGCGCTTGCCGATGATCAGGGACAGTTCAATTTCGTAATCGACGGAATCGGTTATGTCGGCGTGCAGATCGACATCCTGTCGAGAGGCGATGACGGTTGAGGCAGGCTTGGTAAAGACGGCAGGAAATTCGTCGATTTCTGCACCTTTCTTCGCCCCCGCCTCATAGCCGCTGCCGGCAAATTCGCGGGCATGTTCCCGGTAGTTCTTGCCCACGCAGAAGATGTTGCGCCGCGGTCGCGGGATCGGAGCGAGAAGTTCGATATCGTCGATTGGAATCGCCTCGCCCTTGGGTTGAAGCGAGAATTTCAAGCTGTCGAATTGTTCGATGAGACCCACGAGATCACCACGGTAGCCGTCAAGGGCACGAACCATGTCATCTTCGACCAGACCCAGAAGTTCTTCGCCGCCATCGCGGTAGCACACAAATTTCATTCTGTCTTCCTTTCTTGATACACCTTCTCAATGATCTCCGACTCGATACAACTGCTTGGGGCGCGTGTAGAACGCATGCAGGATCTGGTAGGCAATCATGAAATTCTTCTGCGCGAACGAAGCATGAGAAATACCGGGCATCACCGCGAATTCCTTGTCGGCGTTCGGCAGAAGTGCAAAGAAATCCAGCAGGTCTTCCATGCTGGCGATGCCGTCGTATTCACCGCGCATAATTGCCACCGGCATGGCCAGCTTGGCCGGATCGACAAGCGGCAGGTTCGCACACATGTCGATATAGGTGCCGTTCGGCATGGAATCGTCCAGTTCCAGCACCTGGTCGATGAATGGCTGGGCGAAATCGTCGTGGACTGTGCCGGGGTGGTCGCGGTTAAAGATTGACCACATGAATTCGGCATTCTGCGGGCGACGCGTGGTGCCGCGCCACTGGTCCAGTTTTGTCCGGCGCTGTTCCAGCGTGGGGCTTCCCTTACCGGTCCAGACCATGGCATCCAGTGCGACGCGGGCAACGCGGTCGGGATTGCGCTGCGAAAACAGGGCAGCGCGCAACGCGCCCGACGAGATGCCATAAACCAAAAGCGGTCCCTCAACGCCCTGATCGGCGATATATTCGGCGGCAGCCAGCGCATCGTCGGCCCCGTCGCTGATTGTGGCCAGCACGTCGTCGCCCTTGTAGGACCGACCATAACCTCGACAGTCGAAGCACCAGGTGTCAAAGCCGCGGCTGGCGAACCAGTTCATCACCGAAGCGTAGGGTTTGCTCTCGACCTGAAGATCGAAGGTTGGCTGGCTGGCCATGGACGAGCCGTGGACGAACAGGATGGTTCCGCGGGACGGACCGTCGAACACCCTGGGTTTCTGCCAGATGAACAGCTTCTGACCCTGCGACACAGACTCGTGGGCAATGCCCTCTACGGCCTCGGCAGTATATAGCTCATCCATTTTGCCCTCCTTTTGAAATGAGTTGGCGTTGCGTGGGGGCGGTCGCCCGCCATGCGCTATTCGAAGGTCAGGATGCTGAGACCCCGGTTGCGATCCAGCAGATAGATGGTGCCGTCGTCGCCCACGGCAACGTCGTTGGATTGCGGGGCAGGTTCATCGCCCATGGGTTCGGGTACGAAATATCCCACCTCGACCGGCAGTTCCGGATCGGCAGCATCGATGATCCGCAGGCCTCCCGAAAACCACGCGGCATAGATCAGCGTGCCGTCCAGCCGTTCATAGAACTGATGCGCCCCAAACCGGCCCGGCGAGCGGCTGTAGGGTGAGGCGCTTTCATCGAGTGAGAAGATCGACAGCGGTTTCATGTTGCCGAGGTCGGTCACATCGAAAAGCCAAAGGAAACCGTGCAGGCGACCATGAAGGTGGTCGTGTTCTTCGTCGATGACGGCAGCGACCCGGCGGCCGCCTATCTGTTGTTCGAACGGCATGGCCGTGTGTGTCGGCTCCGGTACGGCGGGATGATAATCGTAGCTGCCAATTGTCTTCATCTGTGCCAGATCGCGGGCGTCGATGACCTGAAACCCGGCATGCCAGACCGCTGCCCATAATTCATCGCCGCATTTCATCGCATGATGAAGCCTGTGCCTGAGCCCGGTCCATGTCGGCCGTTCGCCGCCGGCGAGGTGCTGGCCGGGTAGCCACCAGCGACCGATCTCAACCGGTCGCGCTGGCTTGGTGATGTCATAGACAACCAGAACGTTGCCTTTGTAGCCATCCATTTCAGTTGAGATATAGGCATGGCGTTCGTCAGCATCAAAGCGATGAACCCCGACGCCTCCGGTCCGATGATGCGTCAAAAGCCGAGGGTTCGTGCGATCACTGATGTCCCAGAGCCTGAAGCCGCCTTCGTTATAGATCTGACCGGTCATGATCCGCAGCCTTGCCATGTCCGAAGCTTCGGCTCCGATACGTGCCGCGATCTCTGTCTCGTCAGGGTCGCGGCCCAGTTCTTTTCGCAATGCCGCCTCGGCGCCGGGAATGGCATTAGCCCGGCGTTTGGCATGGCGGTCGTTCTGTTCGACATTGGTGATCATCAGATCGCCGATCACACGCACTTTGTGGGTATGCGAACTGTCATCATCCAGCCTGATCCGCGCTACAATGCGTGGACAGGTGCGATCGGTCACGTCGATGATCGTGGTGCCGTGAGGCGGCTTCATATGTCCGACAAACACATGATTGCCCTGAACCACCACCTGGCCGCCGCCGGGAATGTCCAGTGCTGCAATCTCGCGTACACGGTGAGCATGTGGCGGTCTGGCGCTGTGATTTTTGTTGGCGGAACTCATGCATCCGGCCCTGCATGCGACTTTGACGTCTGCCGTTCCAGCCAGGCGCGACGCCGCTGCATCAGCGGAGGCAGGGCGAGGGTCAGGATCAGCATGACCCAAAGGACATTGCCGATGGTCGACGAGAACATGACCATCGGATCGTTGCCTGAAATCCGCATCGCCAGCAGAAACGATCGTTCGATCAGTGGCCCGAGGATCACACCGATCAGGATCGCCGCGACATGATAGCCGGTCTTGCGCGCGATATAGCCGATTACCCCGAATGCGACCGCGACACCCATGTCAAAGATGAATCCGCGCGGGACGAACGCGCCGACCAGAGTAAAGGCCACAATGAAGGGCGCCAGATAAACCGTCGAGATCACAGTGATCCGCGACATGTAGCGGACCATTGGGAACATGAACGGGATCATCATGATATAGGACACGGCCATCACCGCGATCACCCCATAGGCCAGCTGAGGTTGTTCGACGAAGAGACGCGGCCCAAAGGGAACACCATGAAACTGCAGCACGATCATCATCACCGCTGCCGTGCTGCCGCCAGGAACACCAATCGCGAGAAGCGGAACCAGCGTGCCTGTGGTGACGCCGTTGTTCGCGGATTCTGGCGCAATCACGCCCTGCGGGTGGCCCGTGCCGAATTTCTCGGGTGTCTTCGAGAAGAAGAGGCTTTGCTGATACGCCACGAAAGAGGCGATACTTGCCCCTGCACCCGGCAAGGCACCGATGATCAATCCCAGGATCGAAGTCCAGACGATCTGCCACCAATAGGTAAAAGCATGAAAGATTTCTTTCGCGCTTTCTCGCCATGTCACGCGGCCTCTGGACTGACTTCCCTGTTTGACCAGGGTCGTTTCCTCGAGCATGACCAGCGCTTCTGAAATCGCGAAAAGCCCGATCAGTGCAGGAACCAGCGGCACTCCGTCGAACAGTGCCAGAAAGCCGAAGGTGCCGCGGGGCGTGGCATAGATATGGTCCGCACCCATTGCGCCCAGCATCAACCCGAATGCCCCCGCAATCAGTCCCTTCAGCATATCTTGCGCCGCAATAGAGGCAATCAGCGCAAGGCCGAACAGCATGACGACGACCATTTCGACACTGTGGATGTAATATCCGACTTTCGAGAGCATCGGCAAAGCGAACAGCGTGACGATTGAACTGATGAGCCCGCCAAGTACTGATGCAACGAAACACAGTGCCAGTGCCTTTACCGCTTGGCCGTTCTTGGTCATCGGATAGCCGTCCAGCGTCGTCGCCGCCGCGCCGCCTGTGCCTGGAATGTTGACGAGGATCGCGGGGATGCCGCAGCCAAGATGCGATGCACAATAAAGCGAAACCATGAAGGTCAGCGCCAATTCTACATTCAAAGCCAGTGTCAGGGGCAGCAGGATGATGATCGTGTTATGCGCCGCAAATCCGGGTACGGCACCCGCCACGAGACCGACCATGATCGCCGGGATCATGATCCACCACATGCTGAAGGCATGACCGAACAGACCTGAGACCGTAGCGAGATCGTATTCCATCAGATCAGTGCCTCGACCAGAAGCTCGAACGGGCCTTTGGGAAAATGCGTGCCCAAAAGAAAGATGAAAAAGAACCACCCGACCAATCCGCCGACGGCGGCAATCTGGACTGCACGCCAGAACGGGCGAACCCCAAGCGCGATAAATGAAGAAGCCAGAAAGCTGAATGTGGTCAGGGTGAAGCCCAGCCAAGGCACCAGCACAAGCGCCGCCAGCATGAGACAGAAGAACACGGAGCGGCTTCGCCGGGATTCACGTGGCCCGAACAAATCACCGAAACCCATTGAATAACGGGCGCTGGCGAGGCCGCGCAGTACGCGGATCAGGTAGATGGTCACCAGCAAAAGAAGCAATCCTGCCAGCATGATGCCACTGAACTGCGCCTCGGCCGGGAAATCCCAGACCGACCAGACATAGTAAAGGGCATAGAGCGCGGCACAGACTGGCAGTATAAGGTCGGCACCGACCGGTTTCGAGGCGGCCTGTTTCTCGGTCATCGAATTGCCCTCATGTGATGTCAGACAAGAAAGATGAAAAGGTACGGAACAGCCGTTTGAAAAAATCAGTTCCGCAGTTCAGCGATCATTCGCCGGTCAGAAGGTCACGGTATTTGGTCGCCAGTTCTGCCGTCGCTGCTGCTTCGGCCATCGCCGCTTCCTGGTCGCCCGGATCAATGAATTCGACCGGAACGCCAGCTGCCGCGACCGCAGCGACGTAGTCAGGATCGACCAGCGTTTCGCGGATGGTTTTCTTCAGCAGTTCGACCCGTTCAGGATATTCTTCGAGAACCGAAGCCTGAACGGCAAAGGCACGTGAACTGGTCAATGCCGGCAAATCGGTTCCGGCGGCTTCGTTCACGGTCGGTGCATTGCCAGTCTGGTCCGGCACCGGATTCTCGTCTGCGAAAATGCCGAGAACGCGGGCCTCCGGTCCTAAGGTGATCGGGTTGGCGAGCGGCAACGCAGAAGCATCGACCTCGCCTGTGATTGCGGCCATGGCGGTCGGATTGCCGCCTCCATACGGGATCAGGTTAAATTCTGCGCCAGTCGCCTCGCCCAGCGCCAACATCCCAATCGAGGCTGGATGCGGCAACCGGCTGACAGAAATCGTCACCGGCCGTTCCTTCGCCTCTTCGATCAACTGTTGCAGTGTCTCGAACTTGGAATTTGCGCCAACCCATATCGCCATCGGCTCGGTGCTCGTCTTCTGAATATACACCAGGTCCTCGCCGATCGTGATCGGCACGTCCTGGAGCTCCAGCATTATGACTTCGGGGCCAATGTTGCTGAACATCAGATGGGTCCCGTCGGCCTTGCTCTTCATGAAGAATTCATAGCCTACCTGTCCCGCAGCGCCGGGGTAATAGCTGAATTCGGAGTTGCGCTCCAAATATTTGGCCCAGACTTTGGTAATCGCGCGCGCATCCCTGTCGGCACCCCCGCCTTCGCCAGTCGGGATCGTGATAGAGATGTTGCCATCGGGATAATCCGTATCCTGTGCCAATGCGGGCACGCTCAAGTAAGTGGCAAGCGCCATTGCCGCGATGGCGGTGAAGCCTGCGTTTCTGACGAAATTCTTCATGTCCGATTCTCCTCCCCAGGTCGGATATGATCACTTGGTATGATTGACCAATTTTGAACCAATCTTTATGCATAGCTTAGTATTAGTCAACCAAAATTCCAGATTGGTCAACCAATTATGCCGATAAACACTTCTGACCGTGCAATTGATGCATTGAGCGAACTGATCAAGTCAGAGGAATTCGCGCCCGGATCGCGACTTCCGACCGAGCGCGAACTGTCAGCAAGGCTGCAAGTCAACCGTGCAACGATTCGCAAGGCGCTTGCCCGTCTGGAATACGAAGGGCGCATCACGCGGCATGTCGGGCGCGGAACTTTCGTGGCCGAGATGGCGGCACTGCCGCAGGATATCGCCGCGGCGTCCTCTCCCATCGAATTGATGGATGCGCGGCTGCTGATCGAGCCAGTCATCGCGCGCGAAGCTGCCCTCAGGGCGCGGGTACCTGATCTTGAGCAGATGCAGAAACTGTTGGATCTTTTCGAACGCGCCGATGAATATAGCGAATTCGAGAAGTGGGATATCCAGTTCCATCGCGGTGTTGCTCGTGCGACACAGAATTCAATCTTTGCCAGCATCGACGAAATGCTGCGCAATCTGCGCAGTACTCCCGAATGGGACAAGTTCAAGCGTGGCTCGTTCTCTGCTGCCACGCGAGAGCTCTATCGCCACGAGCACCGCCTCATTCTGGCGGCCCTGTCCGAGCGTGATGCGATCGCCGCCGGTAAAGCGATGGAGATGCATATCCGCTCAATTCATGACCGGCTGACACGTTTTGGGTGAACCTATCATAGGCTGTTGAAGGAAATATGTTTTGCAAGGTAAAAAACAGCCTTACCATAGTCGGGTATTCGGCTTGGAGTGTTGATTGATCATTGAATCTGAGGCCGGGTTCTTGAAGTGCTGATGTTGATGACTTCTATCATGAACACGACGACAGCCTGATGGACTGAATAACCCCGAGTTTCTTAGACACCTTCGCGTCTTATCATCATCCGTCGCTTGAGCTCTGCGGGCGACAGTATCCCGTTCCTCGCATGCTTGCGCTTCGGGTTGTAGAACATCTCAATGAAATCGAACACGTCCTGCCTTGCATCTGCCGGTGTCCGGTAAGTTCTGCGCCGGATCCGTTTGCGCTTGAGCAGGTTGAAGAAGCTTTCGGCGACGGCGTTGTCGTGACAGTTGCCGCGGTGGCTCATAACGCATGTGCACCAGCACCATTCCTGTCTGATCCCGAACCAGCAGCTTGATCCTGTCAGCCCGCTCCGCCCGAAACACAAAAACCTTTACCGGTCCTGCCCGCCCGAATATCATCGAACGGCAAACCGTGCCGCACGGATCACGCGTGTCAGCCGACCTTCCTAGGCAGACGCATCTGCCCGGATCACGACGTCGCCAACCACAATTGCGATAACGGAACTATCCTGCACAGACGGCAACAGAAGCGGGTTCCTCAACCACCAGTTCGGCGAACATCGGCAGGGCCGACACGCTTTCGGGCAGCGCCAGCTTGCCGTTGCGCAATTGTTTGCGCCAATCGTAAACCTGCCAGCGGGTCGTATCATGCCTGCGGGCAACATCGGCTATGGCCCACCACCAACCTCCATACAGCTCACTAAAGCACCTTTGCCAAATTTAGCTGACGTCAAGCTGCAGCAATTCGCTGAGTACCGCGGCCTGCGCACCGCTGACCTCGGCCTGTCCGAGTATGCTGCGCGGTGATAAGAAAGGCCGGTTCGAGAAAGCTGCACCGCAGCAATGGCCAGCCTTGCGAATGTCTGCAGTGGGCCGGCGTCGCCGGTTCCCGGGTCAGATCGGCTGAGCCAGGCGAACCTCAACGATTGCTGTGCCGCAGGATGTTGCTCGGAGGCCCGAGCTGCCGGTCAGCATCGGCTCGCTGTAAAGGGTCCATTCATCCTCGCCTGCTGTTGCCCAGATCCCGCCTCGGGACAGGAACGGCTCGATGGTCAACACCAGACCCTTGTGCATTCGCCGCTTGTCGCCCCGTGTCGGCCAAGTAGCCACTTCCTTGGGGTGATTTCGTTTGGAATCTGTTCATCTGCCTGAGCGTTTGCCGAAGTGCTAAAAAGGAGCGCCAAAAGAATAGAAAACTTCGTGATATATCTCATAATTCCCTCAGCTCATGGTCGCCACGGATTTGTTTGTTCCAACTGGCGTTGATAAGCTTCGATATCAGGGGTCGTGACCGCGCCCTCTGGAGGCCTGGGGAACGCCGTATCCATGGCGTCCATAGCCGGTTGCAACGCGCTACCCGGCTCTTGGATGTCCGGACAATCTTCAGTTAAGATGTCATAACCTCGACGCGCGAGTGTCCGTACTCCACTGACCAAGGCGATTAACGCAAGGCCCACATCCGGCTTCGCGAGTTGTGTTTCTGCTTGGCGCGCGATGCGCCGTACGGCGACGGAGAGCGCATGGATATCGGCCCCCGACACTGTCGGTGTCGCAAGGCATTGGATCGCTTTAGTCCCTTGAATTTCGCCTCGTTCGATGCGGTATGCGAAGGTCTGCAAGCGATCCGCATAAGTATCATAGACTGCTATCGCTATCTGGAAAGCCTTTGTTGGTGTCATAGGTCACACTCATTTGGGTTGCCTGCGCGAATTGACGCTCGCGAAGGATTAACAGGTGCGCGATCATTCCACCCAGTATGCCAGTAGTGCTTGACCTTATCGCGTGAGATCGCATCCTGTCGCGAACCCGGAAGCCAGTTATCGCCAAGGATTATTGACGGTTTCCAAATAATGCAGGCGGCAGAGGCGCTGCGCTCGCTCATCGGGGAAATCACCCTCACCCCCGGTGACAAGCATGGCGAGGTGCATGCCGCACTACGCGGCGAACTGATGGGCATCCTCGGTCTTGCCAGGGCTGAGGAAGGAGGGCCGCCAGCCCTCCTTATGACAGCGGCTGAAGCCAGCCCTGCAACCAAAAAATATGTAATAAAAACAATACCTTAAATCCTGCACTCAGGCCGTTCTGTTGTGACCCAAATGAAGCAGGCAACCCGAGACCGACGACTACCAAAATCAAACCCGCAGACTCTCGTCATGAGCGAGGGACCAGCGGCGGGCAGGTCACAGGGGCCGAGTTTCCTTTTGAAGCATCCTCGATACGACCTGCGCGAAGGGATTTCTCGGCCTGTCGGCTGCTTCGTCAGCACCGCTTTTTGCCTGCCATTTATAGATGAGAGATCGCGTGACCTGACCTTCCTGCTCGACCTGCTGGACAGTCAATTCGCCAGCATCCAGTTTCTCGATAATGAACTTCTTGAAACCGGTCGGCCAGATCCGGCGTCCGGTCGAGCTGATCGGGACTGTGAAGCCGAATGGCCGGAAGGGTGGATTGTCATCGGTCATGCTGTCCTCCGTATTCGGGGCAGCATAACATCGTCGCAAACCGGTTCTCAGAGCTTGTGGCAGGGGGCAGATGCAACGCTTACCGTAAAGTTGGGGCAGGAATCCCTTGTTCTGTCGGCCAAGTTGTCCCCATTCTTGCCGAATCTCTTTCATGGCTTCGAAATCATCTCCCGGCGTATCGGAGAGACGCTCGAGGATGGCTGTCAAAACCGGAGCGGGCTTACCTTGAAGCTTGCTTAGAAAATCACTCAACCTGTTACCCATTGCCTTCTCAACACGCAGCTTGTTGTGAATCAGCATTTTTGGACTGTCTGCCCGAAACCTGCGCCCAATTCTTGAACAGAACCTCTGAAGGCGCAAGCCTTTGTGCGGCTTTGCCGCGCAAAGGCGGATGGCGCTTCGATATGGGAGGTCTCCGCGCCGCCCGCCATCGGTCACGCCCATCGAGATGCTCCTGCACAGCGGAGAGATTCGGGCTGGTGCGTTTTGCGTTGGCCCCCGAGACCGCGGCGTGTAGCTTGACTCCCGGCATCATGCTTTCTACCGCAATTCGTAGACGGATTTGAACGTCATGCCGAACCTGCATCGGATTTTCGCTTGCAAGAACCGGTAAAATATCAGTCCAATGCAGAATAATCCGGACCTGTTTCTGCGCGTTTGATCAATTTCTGCCGATATCTGTCGCCGACGGCTTCAAGCCCGCCTACCGCGAATGTATGAAGATGTTCGACCAGTTCCTCTCGGGAAAGGTCGAGCATGATCTCGCTGAATGGCAGATGACGGCCGACCAGCAGCAGCGCCAGACATGGCGCCCCCACGCAGGGCAGGCAAGACCACAGTGCCGGGTCGTCAGGCGGAAGCGAGGTGATCTCGCCCAGTATCGGCAGGACCAGCAGGAGCTTCGGGACCACCTCGACATCGCGTAGTACCTCGATATGCGGGCCGGGGGCGAGCAGTTCCCGGAACAACACGATGACGGGCCATCTATCGCTGCCCGATCCGCTGGCAACGAAGAATTCTATCAGCGTTCTCAGCTTGTCGCGGGCGGGCAGCTTTGATGACGCAATGCGCTCGATATCGGCCCTGTCTATGATGCGGCGATGCGCTTCGACCAGAACGGCCTGGTAAAGCCCGTTGCGGTTGCCGAAATGGTAGTTGATTGACGCCATGTCGGCCCCGGCCTTCGCCGCAACCATCTTGTTCGGCGTTCCGGCAAATCCATTGACGGCGATCAATTCTCCGGCGGTTTGGAGGATGCGCTTGCGAGTCGCCTTGCCATCGGCACGTCTTGCTTTGGTCATCTTATGCATGAACCCCTTGCCGAAAAAAGGCCGCACCCACCATCGGGCAGCCCAGGGGCTGTCCGGTCAGGCTGACCGAATAATATGATAATATGTCATTGCGCAACCGCCGTCAGAAGCCCGTCCGTGCCGCCCAGCACATCGGCGCCGGTTTTCAGCGGGGCCGGAATAGGTTTCGGATTCCATTGCGTTTCTCTGAAATTGCGATTGCGATTTTAACTTGGATTTAATTTAAATCTAATTTAAACTATATGTCAAGCCACAGAATCATGGCGCCGTAACCCAAAATCGAAAGTCTCTTGCGATGAAGAAGCTGATCCCCGTTCTTGTCATCCTCGTCGCTCTTGCCGGTGGCTGGTATTGGTGGAGCCAGCGTAGCGCCACCGATGACGGGCAGCTGACGCTTTATGGAAATGTCGATATCCGGCAGATCACCCTTGCCTTCGATGGCAGCGGACGCATCAGCAAATTGCATGTCGAGGAAGGCGATCAGGTAGAAAAGGGACAGGTCGTCGGGCTGCTGGACATAAGAACGTTGCAATTGCAGGCAGATGCGCAGGAATCGACCGTCGAAGCGCAGCGGCAGGCCGTTCTGAAGCTGAAGAACGGTTCGCGCCCCGAGGAGATCGCGCAGGCGCGGGCACAGCTGGATTCCGCCAGGGCAATGCATGAACTGGCCCGGCAGGATCTGGCGCGTGTAAGCCAGCTTCGCTCATCTCGCAGTGGTGCGACCAGCCAGCAAAGCCTTGAACAGGCGCAGGCGCAGGCCGAGGCGACCATGGCCGCAGTGGCGGAGGCGCAAGCGGCACTCGATCTGGTCGAGGCCGGAGCCCGTGCCGAGGATGTCGCTCAAGCCGAGGCGCAGCTGCGATCGGCAGAAGTCCAGCTGGACCTGTTGCGCCATCAGATCAGTCAGGGAGAACTGATTGCACCCGAAGATGCCGTCATTCGGTCGCGGCTGCGCGAGCCGGGCGATATGGTCAGTTCAAGCACGCCGGTCTTTGCCCTTGCACTGACCCGGCCGAAATGGGTGCGCGTCTATGTCAGCGAGCCTGATCTGGGCAGGATCAGGCCCGGCATGCAGGCAGAGGTCTTTGCCGACAGCCATCCCGACCAGCCGGTTGAAGGCAAGGTTGGCTATATCTCTTCGGTCGCGGAATTCACGCCGAAAAGCGTCCAGACGGAAGAGTTGCGCACGAGTCTTGTCTATGAGGTGCATGTGATCATGTCGGATCAGGCCGACAGGCTGCGGCTTGGCCAGCCGGTGACGGTCCGTCTGACGACCGGGGCCGGGACATGACCGGCCTGACCGTCACCGCCGAAAATCTGCGCAGGTCCTTCGACGATCCGAGTATCGGCGAAGTCGTGGCGGTTGACGGGTTGTCGATGAGCGTGCGCAGGGGCGAACTGACGGCTCTGGTCGGGCCCGACGGGGCGGGTAAGACAACATTGATGCGGATGTTCACGGGCCTTCTGAAGCCGCAATCGGGCAGCTTGTCGGTGCTTGGCGTCGACGTGGCACGAGACCCTCAATCGGTGCAGGACCGGATCAGCTATATGCCGCAGCGCTTCGGGCTTTACGAGGATTTGAGCGTTCAGGAAAACCTCGACCTCTATGCCGACCTGCATGGCGTGCCAATGGATCAGCGGCAGGAGCGTTTCGGCCGGATGCTGGAGATGACCGATATGGCGCGGTTCACCGAACGTCCGGCGGGCAAGCTGTCGGGCGGAATGAAGCAGAAACTCGGGCTTGCCTGCACGCTTGTGCGCTCGCCCGATCTCTTGTTGCTGGATGAGCCCAGCGTCGGCGTCGACCCGCTGTCGCGCCGTGATTTGTGGAAGATCGTTCAGCAGCTTGTCGATGACGAAGGACTGAGCGTCATCGTCAGCACCGCCTATATGGATGAGGCGGAACGTTGCGCGCAGGTTTTCGTCATGGACAAGGGGCGCCTGCTGGCTCATGGCTCGCCCGCCGAGCTTACCGCGCGCGCGAAAGGGCTGACCTATACTGCCATTCCCTTGTCCGGAATGCCCGCCCGCGACCTGCAGGCCAGACTGATCGACGCGCGGGAACTGATCGTCGACGCCATGCCCCAGGCGGGCAATGCCCGTTTCATCAAACAGCCCGGCGCGGATGAGGCCGATCTGCGGGACCTGCTGGGCGAGATCGACACGGAACCACGGACAGAGGAGCTTGAGGATGCCTTCATGATGCTTCTGCGCGAACAGGAGCAGGAGGACGGAGAGGTAAGCGTCGAGACCGGGGCCGTGGGAAGGAAGCAGGCCATCAAGGACGGCAAGCCGGTGATCGTCGTGCGTGATCTGGTGCGCAAGTTCGGCGATTTTACCGCTGTCGCCAGCACGTCCTTCGATGTCGCGCAGGGCGAGATCTTCGGGCTTCTTGGCCCCAACGGCGCAGGCAAGACCACCACCTTCCGGATGCTTTGCGGGCTGCTGCCAGCCACCAGTGGTCATCTGGAGGTTGCGGGGCGCAATTTGCGCACCGCCCGCGCGCTGGCCCGCGCCCGGATCGGCTATGTCGCGCAAAAATTTGCGCTTTATAGCAATTTGACGGTGCGCGAGAACCTGGAATTTTTCGGCGGTGCCTATGGATTGCGGGGCCGCGCCCTGAAAACCCGCATCCGGGAGGTGCTTGCGCAATTCGACCTTGACCCGTCTGCGCAAAGCGGACAGCTTCCGGCCGGCTTCAAACAGCGTCTGGCGATGGCGACCGGGCTGCTGCACCAGCCCGAGATCCTGTTTCTGGACGAGCCCACCAGCGGGATCGACCCGCTGGCGCGGCGGGCATTCTGGCGCACGATCACGGCGCTTGCACAAACCGGCGTGACCATCATCATCACCACGCATTTCATGGAAGAGGCCGAATATTGCGATCGCATCGCCATTCAGGATGCGGGCGAGATGCTGATCATCGGCACCCCTCGGGAGGTGCGCGCGCAGGCTGGCGATGGGGCGGGGCAGACGATGAATGACGCTTTCATTGCGATTGTCGAACAGTACCGCGCCGACAGCAGGTCCCGGCAGGTGGCGGCATGAGCGGGTCGGGCTTCATTCCCCGGTTGATCGCACTGACGCGCAAGGAAACCCGTCAGATGCTGCGCGACCGCAGCAATCTGGTCGTGGGCCTGCTGCTGCCCCTGGTGCTGATCCTGCTGTTTGGCTATGGCCTATCCTTCGATGTCACCGATGCCCGTATCGCCGTCGTGCTGGAGGACAGTTCCCCCATCACGCTGAACGCCGTCGCGGGACTGGAAGGGACCAACTATCTCAGCCCGATCTGGCTGCATTCCATGCCCGAGGCCGAAGCCATGATCCGCGCGGGAGAGGCTGACGCCATCCTGCGCGTCCCGGCAGAGTTCACCGCCAATCTGGCCCAGGGGCGCGGGACGCTGCAACTGATCCTGAACGGGGTCGATTCCAATACCGCCCAGTCGATCGAGGGTTACGCCACCGGCGCGATTTCCAACGCTCTGGAACATCTCGCCGACCGGTCCGACACGCGCTTCACCGGCAGCGGCGTGATGGTCGTGACGCGGACATGGTTCAACGAGGCCGGCAACAGCACCTGGTTCCTTGTTCCCGGCCTGATCGTGCTGGTGATGACACTGATCGGCGCCTTCCTCACCTCGCTGCTGATCGCGCGGGAATGGGAGCGGGGCACGCTGGAATCGCTTTTCGTCACGCCCGTGCGTCCGCTGGAACTGGTGTTGTCCAAGCTTGCCCCCTACCTGATCATCGGCGCGATCGACCTGATCATGTGCCTGCTGGCTGCGCGATATCTGTTCGAGGTTCCGATACGCGGCTCGCTCTGGCTCGTGGTGCTGTCCTCGATGCTCTACCTGCTGGTGTCGCTTGGTCTGGGCCTGTGGATTTCGGGAGTGACGCGCAACCAGTTCGCCGCCAGCCAGATGGCGCTGCTGCTCAGCTTCATGCCGGCGATGATGCTGTCGGGCTTCGTTTTCGATCTGCGCAATGTCCCGGTTGCCGTTCAGGTCATCAGCCAGGCGCTGCCCGCCACGCATTTCATGTCGGTCATCAAGACCCTGTTCCTGGCCGGGGACTACTGGCCAACCGTCATCCGCGGTCTGGTGATCCTGACCTGTTACGCTGCCGTGCTGATATGGGCGACGCATCGCACTCTGGCGAAAAGGCTGGATTAGGCCATGCTTTATCTTGCGCAACTCTTCGCTCTGATCCGCAAGGAGCTGCGGGCGATCCTGAAGGATCCCTCCAGCCGGGCGCTGCTTTTCGCGCCGGCGCTGATGCAGGCGCTGCTGTTCGGCTATGGCGCGACCTATGACCTGACCCATGCGCCCTATGCCGTGCTGGATCAGAGCCGCAGCGCAGCCTCGACCGAGATCATTGCCCGGCTGGACGGTACTGGCGTGTTTCAGCGGATCGCAACGCTCGACAATACCAGCCAGATCGCCGAGCAGATCGAAAGCGGAGATGCGCTGCTGGTGCTGCAATTTCAGCCGGATTTTGCCGCCAGGTTGTCGGCTGGGGCCGAGGCGCCGGTGCAGGTTATCCTTGATGGGCGCAATTCGTCGACGGCGGGTCTGGCCTCGGCCTATGTGTCTTCCATTGTTGCGGCCTATAATGCCGATCAGGGGGCGACGACTCCGCTGACTATCGTCAGGCGGGCCTGGTTCAACCCGAATTTCGAATCCCGCTGGAACCTGATGCCCGCGTTGATCGCTTCGCTTTCCATGCTGCAGACGCTGATGCTGGCGGCCCTGTCGGTCGCGCGGGAACGCGAACAGGGCACCTTCGATCAGCTTCAGGTCACGCCACTGACGCCGACCCAGATCCTGATCGGAAAAGCGCTGCCCTCGATCCTTGTCGGGTTGCTGCAATCGACGATCATCTATCTGATCATCCGCTACTGGTTCGGCATTCCGATGAACGGTCAGGTCTGGCTGATGTATCTGGGGCTGATCACCTTCACCACGGCGGCGGTCGGGCTGGGGCTGTCGATTTCGGCCGTGGCGCTGACCATGCAGCAGGCGATGCTGTATACCTTCATCCTGATCATGCCGCTGATGCTGCTGTCCGGACTGCTGACCCCGGTGCGCAACATGCCCGACATTCTGCAATGGGTCACCTATGCCAATCCGCTGCGTTTCGGGATCGATCTGGTTCGCCGGGTCTATCTGGAGGGCGCGGGTTTTCGCGACGTGTCTTTCGACTTCGTGCCATTGCTTGCGGTCGCGGCCGTGACATTGCCGCTGGCGGCCTGGCTGTTCCGGAATAGGTTAAGCTGAGCCCCCGAAAGCCGCGACAACTCGCATATGATGGGATTCTGCCTCGTCATTCCGGTGCGCATGGCAGGATTTTAACAGCTTCCGGAAACACGAAGTCTTGCCTGCAAAATCGGAATGACGAGGCTTTATCAAGGCCAAGCTTTCGAAAGGCCCTTTCTCGCGCCGTCATCCCGACCCCGATCAGCCCTCGGCGCTTGGAACCGGCGTGTTAAGCAGCTGCTGTTCCCACAGGAATGCAATGCCGCTGCCACCGGCATGCTGTACAAGCAATTCCGCCAATTCGGCGGCATGCTCTGTCCGGGCCCAGTCACGCTGCCATTCGGACGCCACGGCCAGCCAGGTCAACATGTTTGCGCCAGCCGCGATCATGCGCTGGATGGCGACCTCATGGGCTTCAACCGACGTGCCGCCGGACGCATCGGTGACGACCGTTACGTCCCAGCCTTCGCCAAGCGCGTGGATCGTCGGCATCGCGACGCATACCTCGGTCCACAGACCGGCGATGATCAGCTGCTTGCGGCCTGTCGCCTTGACCGCGTCCACCACCTTCTGATCTTCCCAGGTGTTGATGAATGTCCTGTCGATCACCTCCTGGTCAGGGAAAACATCGGTGATCTGCGGGAAGATGAGACCGCCCCGGTCAGCGATTACGCTGGTCAGAATGGTGGGCACACCGAAAGCCTTGGCAGCCTTGGCCAAAGCCGTCGAGTTGTTGACCACCATATGCGGATCGTGGCTGTTCAGATTCGCGAGCTGGTAAGGCTGGTGGTCGATCAGAACGAGGACCGAGTCTTCGGGCCGAAGCAGTGACGAAAGTCCGTTACGAAGGGTCATGGATACATCCTTTGCTGCCGTTGTGAGCGGCATTGGTTTCTTTGCGAGGCAGGCGCGGTGGCGACACCGGCTGGAAACTGTATTGCCGTTCCCCTGCGCGATGCGATAGTGCCGCCTTGTGATAAGCTGTGTCGCGAAATGGGGAACGGGAAAGTGGATATCGAAGAGCTGCAGACATTCGTGGAAGTCGCCGATACCGGAGGGGTCTCGGCTGCCGCCCGCCGGCTTGGCGTCTCGAAATCGATCGTCAGCCGACGGCTTTTCAAGCTCGAGGCGGAACTCGACGTCCAGCTTCTTGTCCGGACGACCCGCGGTGCCGCTCTCACGGAAGCCGGAGCCACGTTCAGGGATCATGCAGCCCGGATCGGCGCCGAGATCGAAGCTGCGAGAGAGACGATACTTCCCACCGGCGACCTGCGCGGCCGCCTGAGAGTTGCCGTGCCGCTGACTTTCGGCCCGACCCACTTCGCCCCGGTGCTGACCGAGCTGGCGCAACGCCATCCGCAGCTTCGGGTCCATGCTTCCTACAGCGATCGCTTTGTCGATCTTATCGCCGAGGGCTTTGATTGTGCGATCCGGGTTGGCTATCTCGCGGATTCCAGCCTGATCGCGAAACGCATCGGGCCGATCGCTGGCAAGCTTGTCGCAAGTCCGGACTACATCAGGACCCACGGCTCCCCCGAGACTCCGGAAGAGCTCGTCACCCATCAGGCTCTCATGCAGGGAACCGAATCCTGGCAGCTTCTGGATGGCAACAAGATTATCACGGTTCAGCCGCAGGGGCGTTTCAAGGCCGACAACGGCACAGCCCTTACCGCTGCGGCGGCGGCAGGGTTGGGGATTGGCTATCTTCCGGATTGTCTTACCCATGAACTGGTGTCGACTGGCGTACTTGTTCCGGTCATGACGCGCTTTCCGCCCCCACCGGCGGGCGCATATGTCATCCGTCCCCCGGGCCAGCATCCTGCGCGGAAGGTGCGGATCCTGACCGAGATGCTGATCGAACATTTCAAGGAGAATCCGCAACTTTGGGGTCGCGATCCCTGAGTGACACATATTGAAAAGCGGTCCGCCTGCGACCGCCGCCCGGCTGAAGCGAAAACTTAGCAACTTGACGAAGTTTTCACTTGCGTCGCCGGTAAATTCGTGAATAGTTAGCGATATGGCTAAGCATGATCCTGATCTTTCGCTGCTCTTCCACGCGCTTGCCGATCCGACCCGCAGGTCGATCCTGACCCGGCTTGCCGAAACACCGGCGCGGGTAACGGATCTGGCCGGGCCTACGGGACTGCGGCTGCCCACGGTGATGCGGCATCTCTCCGTACTGGAGCAGGCAGGGTTGATCACCACGTCCAAGGACGGGCGGATACGCACCTGCGCCATCGTGCCCCAGGCTCTGGATCCGGTGCGGACATGGCTTGATGAGCAGCGGGCCATCTGGGATGCCCGACTCGACAGGCTGGATGCATTTGTGATGAATGTGATGAAGGAAAGCAAAGAATGACACGGAACCCCGCGACAAACATTGCGTCCCGCGTGATGTCTGATGACAGGAAGGGCCGCTTTGCGACGCTTACCTTTGACAGGGAGGTGGCCGCGCCATTGGCCGTGCTGTGGGAGGCATGGACGGCTCCGGCGGCGCGGGCGATCTGGGCTGCGCCATCGCCTTCGGTCACCGTGGAGTTCCTGGAGGCCGATACCAGAGTGGGTGGGCGCGAGCTGTCGCTTTGCAAGGTGGCGGGCCAGCCGGATATAAGCTGCGAGTGCGGCTGGCTGGAGTTGCAGCCCATGCTGCGCAGCGTGAATTACGAGGTGATCTCATCCGAAGGCGTGACGCAATCGGTCGCGCTGGTGACAGCGGATATTTCGGGAACGCAGGAACGTAGCCGGCTGGCCCTGACGGTGCAGCTTTCCTCGCTGGCAGAGGACATGGAGGCGGGCTATCAGGAAGGCTTCGGCGCCGGACTGGACAATCTCGCGGGCACGGCTGAACGGACCATGGTGCTGCAGCGGCGGATTCAGGCGCCGCGATCCGTCGTTTGGGGAGCGTGGATGAACGCTGAAACGCTGCCGCAATGGTGGGGGCCTGATGGCTTCTCTTGTCGGACGCAGAGGATCGATCTGCGAACGGGCGGTGATTGGGTGTTCGACATGATCGCGCCTGACGGCACGGTTTTCCCGAACCATCATCGCTATCACGAGATCCGTCCCGAGGAGAGGATCGGCTATACGTTGCATTGGGGCGAAAACGGGCCGAAACATGCCGACGCTTGGGTCTCGTTCGAGGAGCAGGATGGGGCGACGAAGGTAACGTTGGGCATGGTGTTCAGCACGGCTGCCGAGTTCCAGGAGGCGAAAGGATTCGGTGCGGTGGAACTGGGCCTGCAAACGCTGGGCAAGCTGGAGCGCTTCGTTACATCCGGTTGAAATATTGCGATTTCCCGTCAGCCTGAACAAGCGCCTGAATCAGCGGTTGCGGCTATCCACCTTTCGGTAACGAAGCCTGATGCGCTACCGGCCCAAGGCCCGGAATGCCGAGAGCTGCCGGTCCCTTGATGCAATGGAGACCGCGCGGGACCGGTCTGAGGATGACGGTGACCCACGGAAATGCGCTGTACAGATTGCCATGCAACTGATCCTGTGCGAGCTGCGTTGATCCCCAGATCACGAAACAACATAGCGCCGAAAGGGCATTATGCAGCGGCTGGAAATACTGGATGGCATGCGAGGGTATTTCCTCGTTTTCATGATGCTGAATCACCTGACCTTTGCCGGCGGCTATCTGCTGGTCAAGTTCAATCACGGCGAATTGGGCTATGTGCAGGACGCGCAGGGCTTCGTGTTCCTTTCCGGCATGCTGGTCGGCATGGTCTATGCGCGCCGCATGCTGAAAGCGGGCTACGAGACGGGTGCCCGCCAGATCCGCAAACGAGCCCTCGACATTTACCAATATGCGGCGGGTTCCCTGCTGCTGATCATGGTGCTTGGCCTGTTCCTGAAGGAATCCTCCGCCTATTGGGAGCCCTGGCTTTGGGATCTTGCGAACCATGATCCCGTTTATGCGGTGGCGTCCCTGCTGCTGATCTATCAGCCGACCTATATGGACATCCTGCCGCAATATATCGTTTACATGCTGGTATCGCCGCCGCTGGTGTGGCTGTGTGTCACCGGCCGCTGGTCCTGGGTCATTGCTTTCTCTGTCGTGACATGGGTCGCGGTGCAGCTTACCCTGCATTTTCCGCTGGCGGACGGGATCCGCATGATGCTTGACCAGCTTTACGATGGCAAATTGATGCGGGCCGCCTTCAACGTTCTTGCCTGGCAGATCGTCTTCATGACCGGTCTTGTGCTGGGCTCGGTGACAGCGACGCAGAAGATCGACTGGCGCGAGGTTTTCGCGCGGGACGGCGCGGTCGCTCTGGCATGGGCGGCTTTCGTCCTTGTGCTTTGCTTCCTGTCCATACGCATGGGCTTCACCTTCAAGTTCATGCCCGAGAACATGGCCGAGGCGATCAGAAGTCTGGATAACCGGACCCGGTTCAGCTTCATCTATCTCGTGAATTTCATGGCAACCGGATATCTGGTGTCCTGGATGGTCATCGCCGGTCCATATGCGCGCCCCCGGATCGTAAGGGCGCTGGGGAACGGGCTGCGCTGGATCTTCACCCTGTCCTTCCTGCGCCTGATCGGCCGGCATTCACTTCAGGTTTATGCATGGCATGTGGTCGTGATCTATCTGCTGAAGGGCTTCGAGCATCATAACGGCCCCTATAACGAACTGACCAAGACCGCGATCGCGCTTTCGGCGGTTGCCTCACTTGCCATCCCCGCCATTTACCGGGAACGGGCAAGGTTCTTCGGAAAATCCCCTTCTTCCGCAGCGTGAACAGGCAGCAAGGATAAAAGACAGATCCCGCCCCAGTCAGGGGGGCGGGATCTTCGTTCAGTCCTCGTCTCCGGCCATCTGCGACAGCATCTCGCCCTTGCCGCGTGCGCGCATGATCAGCGGCACGATAAAGGCCAGTGCCGCCAGGCCCAGCAGAACAGCGGCAATCGGCGACTGCACCAGCGTCGTCCAGTCGCCCTGGCTGATCGACAACGCCCGGCGCAATTGTTGCTCGGCCATCGGGCCAAGGATCAGGCCGACCACGATCGGTGCGATCGGATAACCGAAAAGACGCATCACATAGCCAAGAACACCGAAGGCCAGCAGCATGCCAAGCTCGAAGCTGGAAGGATTGGCGCCAATAGTGCCAAGCGTGGCGAATAGGAGGATCCCCGCATAAAGCCAATGGCGCGGAATGGTCAGCAGCTTCACCCACAACCCGATCAGTGGCAGGTTCAGCACAAGCAGCATCGCATTGGCGATCAACAGTGATGCAATCAATCCCCAGACCAATGTCGGGTTGGTCGCGAATAGCAGCGGACCGGGTTGCAGGCCGAATTGCTGGAACCCTGCCAGCATGATCGCCGCAGTGGCCGAAGTCGGCAGACCCAGCGTCAGAAGCGGCACCAATGTCCCCGCCGCGCTGGCGTTATTGGCAGCTTCGGGACCGGCGACTCCCTCAATCGCGCCCTCGCCGAACTCTTCGGGATGCCTGGTCAGCTTCTTTTCGGCGGCATAGGACAGGAAAGTGCCGATCTCGGCCCCGCCCGCGGGCATGGCGCCGATGGGAAATCCGATGGCGGTGCCGCGAAGCCACGGTTTCCACGACCTCATCCAGTCCAGCCGGTTCATCCAGACCGATCCCTTGACCGCCGTCACCTGATCATCGTGCTGTATGCTCTGTCCGGCGATATACAGGGCTTCGCCCACCGCGAACATGGCGACGGCCATCGTGGTGACCTCGATCCCGTCCAGCAGATCGGGCACTCCGAAAGACAGACGTGCCTGTCCGGTAAGCTGATCGATGCCGATACAGGCGAGGGCAAGGCCCAGAAACAGCGATGTCAGCCCCCGCAGCGCGGAATCTCCGAAGGCGGCGGATACCGTGACGAAGGCCAGCACCATCAGCGCGAAATATTCGCGGGGCCCGAAAACCAGTGCAATCTTGACGATCCACGGCGCAAGGAACGCCAGCAGAAGCGTCGCGATCAGCCCGGCGATGAACGAGCCGATGGCGGCGGTGGCCAGCGCCGGTCCCCCGCGCCCTTTGCGGGCCATCTTGTTGCCTTCGAGCGCAGTGATGATCGAGGCGCTTTCTCCCGGCGTATTCAGCAGGATCGAGGTGGTCGATCCGCCATACATGCCGCCGTAATAGATGCCCGCGAACATGATCAGCGAACCGGCCGGATCCAGCCGGTAGGTAACGGGCAGAAGCAGCGCCACGGTCAGCGCCGGGCCGATGCCGGGCAGCACGCCGACTGCCGTGCCAAGCGTCACCCCAATCAGCGCGTAAAACAGCATCATCGGATCCGACGCCGTCACAAGGCCCTGCAAAAGGAATGAATAAGCGTCCATGTGCTAACCTCTTGGGAAGATCAGCTGCTCGACCGGCCCGGCGGGCAGATGCAGCATCAGAAGTTGCGAGAAAACGCACCAGACCGCGAAGGACAGCACGATGCCGATCGGAATCGTCATTGCCAGGTTCCGCTTGCCGAAGCCTCTTGCGGTGAAGGCGAACAGAATTCCCGTTGCGATTGAAAAGCCGGCTGCGTGCAGCAGCAACAGCTGCGCGGCAAGCCCCGCGACGATCCACAGGACCGGCGCCGCTTGCTGCGGGGGGCGCTCGGGAAATTCGCCGCGCAGCGCCGCAGTCGCCGTCCACAATGCCAGCAAGATCAGGCAAAAGCCCACGACACGAGGCATGCTGGCCGGACCCAGCCCGGAATAGCCGCCCAGATCGGCAAGCCGCGCGCTGTCCCAGATTATCACCAATCCAAGGATGACAAGGCCGGCCGCGATGAAAAGCGCAGCCGTATCCCGGCTGCGCTTCCTGTTCTGCGTTGCGGGTCTCATTTGATCAGACCGATATCCCTGAGCACCGCATCGGTCGCGGTGGTGTCGCTTTCCAGCTGGGCGTCGAATTCCTCGCCGGCCAGATAAGTGTCGGCCCAGCCCTTGTCGGACAGTTGTTTCTGCCAGCTGTCAGAAGTCACCATCGCCTCGATATCGGCTGAAACCTTCGCTTTCTGCTCATCCGTCAGGTCCGGAGCGGCGGCCACCATGCGCCAGTTCTCCAGTACGACATCCAGCCCGGCCTCTTTCAGGGTCGGCGCATCCGCGCCCTCGATGGGTTCCGGGGCCGAGGTCGCCAGAAGCCGCAGCGTTCCCGCCTCGATTTGCGCCTCGAACTCACCCAGGGACGAGATTCCCGCTGTCACCTGATTGCCCAGAATCGCGGCAAGCGCTTCGCCGCCACCCGAATAGGCGATGTAGTTGATCGTCGTCGGATCGACTTCCGTGGCCTTGGCGATCAGCCCGACCGCGATATGGTCCGCCCCTCCGGCCGAACCCCCGGCCCAGCTGACCGAGCCGGGATCGGCCTTCAGCTGCTCGATCAGATCCTCGATCGATTCGATGGGCGAGGCGGCGGGAACGACGATGGCCTCATATTCCCCGGTGAGCCGTGCGATCGGGGTGACGTCCTGCAGGGTGACGGGTGAATTGTTGGTCAGGATCGCTCCGACCATGACATAACCGCCAACGATCAGCGCATCGGGATTGCCCCGGTTCTGGCTTGCGAATTGCGCGAGCCCGATGGTGCCCCCTGCGCCCGGTACGTTCTGGACCTGCGCCGAAGGCGAGATCCCTTCCTCCTGCATGACCGTCTGCATCGCACGCGCGGTCTGATCCCAGCCACCCCCGGGATTGGCGGGCGCGATAATTGTGTAATCGGCCGCCGCAGGCAGCGCCATGGCACCCGCAAACAGGCTGGCCAGTATAAAAGTCTTCATGATATTCCTCCGTCGAGTCCGGGATTGCAGCTCTGCCCCGGTTCTGATTGCTATTGTCGGTCTGAACGCCGCGCCTCTCCCAAAGCACTGCAACCTTAAGGAAGGGTTTATTGCTTCATGACCCGTTCCGCGCGTTATTCCAGCATAGAAAGCTGTCATCCACCTGACATCGGACCAGTTTTTTTCATGAATCGGGAGATTGCGGTCAATCGCCCCGCAGGGCCTCGTTCCATCGCTTCAGCAGACGTGCCCGCGTGGCCTGGTCAAGATATGCCAGCAGTCCCGGGCTGACCGGAACTGGCTTTAATCGCAGCCCCGCCAGATCCTGCATTCCCCCGGCTGGGCCGGTCTGGCCCGCGACCTCCAGGCTGACGGCGGATAGTCGCAAAGTGCGCGACAACAGCACCTGACCTTCGGGCGACATCAGGAAGGCAAGGAATGTCTCTCCTGCGCGGGGCGAGCGTGCCGCTGCGGGGACAAGTCCGATGCGCGAGACGACGACCGTGAAGTCGCGCGGCAGGATCAGACCGACTTTCTCGGGATGTTGGCGCGCGAATTCGGCCACATAGGAGCCCAGCAGATTATAGCCCAGGACCAGTTCGCCATCGGCGATGCGCTGCAGGATTTCGGCCGAGGTCGGGAATTGCTTTACGCCTGCCTTGCCCATTGCGGATACGACCGACCAGATATCCGGGTACAGATCCTGATCGCGGGCCATGAACAGGTAGCCCACGCCCGAACGCGCGACGTCATAGGTGCCGATCCGGCCTTGCGCCTGAGCGGGATGTTCGGCCATCCAGCGCAGCAGTCCCGCGCGGGTGGTCGGCAATTCCTGTCCGGCGAAACTGGGTTTGTGATAGGCAAAGACTGCGGGTTCATATGTCAGCGCATAAGCCGTGTCGCGCCAATTCGCCCAATTCGGCCAGCCAGCCGTGTCGGGCGTTCTGACAGGCCGGGCAAAACCGTCATTGGCCAGTTTTACCTGAAGGTCCATCGCCGAAGAGAAAGCGAAATCCGCCGTACCAGTGCCCGCCTCGCTTTCAGCGACGATGCGGTCATGCACCTCGTCTGTCAGCAGGGTTTCGTATTGCACGCTCATCCGGGGGTAGCGGACCTGAAATGCCTTGATCAGAGGCTGGGCAAGTTCGATATCGAGCGAGGAATAGATCCGCACCGATCCCTCGACCTGATCGGCGGGCGCGGGAAATTCCGCAAGCTCGGCCCGCGCAGTCCCGGACAGCGACAGGATGATGATAGCGATCATCGGGGCAAACAGGCGTGAAACGGGTAACTGCATGGTGAGGATATTGAAACAGCCATAACCCGTTCACAAGCCTGACGGCGAAGGTTAGATTCCATGCCGGGGAGAATGGGCCATGCGCATCTTGCTTGTGGAGGATAATCTGTCTTTGGCCGAAAGCCTGGCTGCGCTGCTGCGTCAGTCCGGCTATGCCGTGGACATGGTTCAGGACGGCGCCACGGCCGAGACGCTGGCGGCGGCGGTGGATTTCGATCTGGTCATTCTGGACCTGAACCTGCCGAAAATGGACGGGCTTGATGTGCTACGCAAAATGCGGGCGCGGCGAAATTCGGCGCCGGTGATGATCCTGACTGCCCGCGGCAGCCCTGAAGAACGGGTCCGGGGGCTGGATCTGGGCGCCGATGATTATCTGATCAAACCCTTCGATATCGGCGAATTCGAAGCGCGTATCAGGTCGATTCTTCGCAGGCAGGCCGGGCTGCGCAGTTCTGTCGTCAGTTTCGGCCCACTCGAATTCGACCTGATCGCGCGCAGCTTCTCGGCCTCGGGTCTGCCGCTGGAACTGCCGGCCCGCGAACGCGACCTGCTGGAACTGCTGATGCTGCGCGCAGGCAAGGTGGTGGCGCGCGAATCGATCATCGCCTCCTTGACGACGCTTGATGCGGATCTGTCTTCCAATGCGGTCGAACAATATGTCAGCCGATTGCGCAAGCGGTTGGCCGAACTGGGGCTGACTGTCCGCACGGCGCGGGGCATCGGCTATTTCCTTGACCGGGTTCACGAATGAAGCTGCGCTGGCCCGCAGGGGAATCCTTCTCGCTTCGGCGCAGGCTGCTGGTCTGGCTTCTGGTTGCGACCGCAGTTCTTGGCGTGGGCGCCTTGATCGATACCTGGCGCGAATCGGTCCGCATGGCGAATGCGCTGGCCGACCGTTTGCTGGTGGGGTCGGCCATGATCATCGCCGAGCGCGTCTCATTGGACGAGGAGGGGACGATCGCGATCGAAATCCCTTATGGGGCGCTCGAAATGCTCAGTTCGGCCGCGCAGGATCGGGTGTTCTACCGGGTCGACGGTCCGCCCGGTCATCTGGTCACGGGTTATGACGATCTGCCCGTGGCGCATGCCGAAGGTCAGGGGCCGGCCTTCGCGGACGCCACATTTCGCAGCGCGCCCGTTCGCGTGGCCAGCGTTTCCGGCGCGGCCTCGACCGGCATCGATGAGATCCCCTTTACCGTTACCCTTGCGGAAACCACCATTGCCCGGCAGGAACTGACGCGGGCCATCATGATCCGTTCCGCGCTTCGGCTTCTGGCCATGATATTGGGCGCAGCTGCTATCGTCTGGATCGCCGTCACCGTGTCGCTGCGGCCGCTTTACCGTCTAAGCGATGCCATCGCAGAACGTAACCCGGCCGATATGAGCCCGATCGAAACACATGTTCCGTCAGAGGTCCGCAACCTGGTTCAAACGATCAATTCTTTCATGCGGCGACTGAAATCGTCGATGGACGGGTTGCGTAATTTCACCGGCAATGCCGGACATCAGTTGCGTACGCCGCTTTCCGTGGTGCGCACCCAGCTTGCCTTGATGGCGCGCGCATCGAGCTTGTCCGAGGCGCAACTGGCCGCGCAGAAAGGCGATGCCGCGGTCGGCCATGCCGAGCGCGTGCTGGCGCAGCTTCTTCTGCTGGCAAGGGTGGACGCGGCTGCCGGAGCAGGGCCCGACAGCGCGATCGTCGACCTGACCGCGCTGGCGCGCGACCTGACGGCCGAGCATATCCCCGCCGCCGCCGAAGCCGGCATCGATCTGGGCTTCGAAGGTGTCGAAGCCCTGTCGGTCCATGCCAATCCCATCCTGCTGGGCGAAGCGCTGCGCAATCTGATCTCGAACGCCATTCTGCATGGCGGCCGCGATACGGTCGTGACCATACGTGTGCGGCGCGACGATAATCTGGTCCTGCTGGAGGTCGAGGATAATGGCCCCGGTATTCCTGCCGACGCGCATGCGGCCGCTATCAGCCGCTTTTCCCGGGGCCGGGCCATCGGCGCAGGCATGGGGCTGGGCCTGCCGGTGGTCGAGGAAATCGCAAATCTGTTCGGCGGCCGGCTGACATTGTCCGAGGGCGCGGAAGGCCGCGGTCTTCTGGCGGTTGTCGCGTTACCTATGCTGCCGGAACGCTGATCGGATGATCTTGCTGAAACCTTCGGGCGTCAGGTGGCGCGGCAGGGGGCGGTCGCGACGCGGATGGATATGAGCGTCGGCTATGGCGCCCCGCTAACCCTATCATGGCATCTTCGCGTTTGAGTTGTGCCGTTGCAAAATACTGAACGAAGCAGTACGGGTTTCAGGGACCATGTGGTCATAGACGGGATCGACGTCCTCCGATCCCTATTTTCAGGGTGAACGCCACCATATTTCTTCATTATCCTATGAGCCACAATCATGAAGGATATCTTCCTTGGTCCGGTCAGGCTGCAGTCAGACCAGATTTCCGTTCCCATCGACTGCTCGGTCGCGATACTGGCATCAAGGCCAGCCGCGATCGAAGCGCAATTGGCCGATGCGTTTCCCGGATTGGGCCGGATCGTTTCTTCCGGACGCCTCATGTCCGCCGACATGGTGCTGGACAACAGGACAGACATTCCTGCGGAGCTGACGGAGCCCCTGCTGCGGCTTTCGCCGGAGCATCCGGTTGCCCTGGTCAGGCACGATACGGGAGAGGTTTTTTCACACGATCCCCAGGGGGCGGTGAGCGCCCGCGATCTGGGCAGGATCCCACCCTTCGGCGGCAAAGGAAGCATCCGCAATGACGCAACCGTTCCTGCCGGACTGGAAGAGGCATTCCTTGCCGGGTTGAAAACAAAGACCGGGCAGGGGGAAAGCCTTTATGCCGTGATCGATGCTGCCGCTTGTCCGGGCCTGCCCGAGCGGCTTGCCTCATCCGGCCTGCGCCACAACAATCTGTTCAAGGGAGAGGCGGCCAAGTCTCTGGCAGATGTCTCGCCATATCTTGTTGAGTTTTCCGGGCATGAAAGCTTCCTGCGCAGATTGTTCAGCACGCGCCGGACCGAGGCGGACTGGATCAATCTGTATGATCTGGACGCGTGTCTTTTCCTGCGCAGCACTGCCGATTTCGACAGTATTCGAAGCCATTTCCGCCGTTATACAAAGTTCAGGGACGAGACAGGGCGCTGGATGTTCCTGCGTTTCTGGTCGTCGTATTTCCGGGCCTATCTCTGCTCGACGGATCTGCGGGCTTTGCCGCGCGGTTTCCTGAGCCCTTTCAGCGCCGTATTGTGCCGCCTTCAGCAAGACCGATGGCAGATGGCCGCACTGCGCCCCGATCGGACAGTTCCCCCCGACGGGTTTACGCAAGAGTTCCGCTGGTTCTGTCGTACGCGGATTCGCCTGCGGTTCCTGGCGAAGGTTCGTGATCATTTGCAGGAAATCCATGGACAGGCACCGGGGCAGGAACGGCTTGCACTTTTCTATCTGCGCGCCCGTACCCGTGGCTATCGCAGTGAGCGGGCGGTTGCACGCTACATGGAAACCTTGTGGCTGAACGAACGGCGCGGGTGGAAAGAGGTGGATTTGCTTGCACTGGATGCGGCGCGTGCGACCCATAGCCTAAGCGATACGCATCGTGCGGCGGAACTGTTGAAACTGGTGCAAAATGAGGGGGAACGTCATGTCTGAACACGGTAATTTTTCCGCCAATGCGGATGCCGAGGCCGATGCCTGGCATTGTACGCCCGGCCTGATCCCGATCTTTCCGGTGCGGTTCTCCCAGCAGCCCTTCGATCTTGGCAATGTCGTCCCGCCCAGTTCGATCAGCAATCCGGGCAGTTCAATCATCAGAACGCTGCGTCAGGGCTATGTCTATATCTTCATCGAATCCCCCGAGGATCGGGAAGATGCCACGGCGCGCGACGGCAGATGGTACGTGTTCCGGCACAGCACCGCGTCCGAGGACGTCAATTCCGATGTCGCCCCCGAAGGAACGGACACGCGAAATGCCGGCCAGTTCATGTTTTCCAAATATGAATGGACCGATAATTACGGGCGCGGGGACTGGACTTATAGCGGCGAGCGGCATCCCTATTGCTGGGTTCCCCGATGGGCCAGCACGATCTGGATCGCCTATAGCGAATATCGCTGGCCCCCGGCCTTTTTCGAAAAGGGTCACGGTCAGGCGTTCCGTTCGCAGATCATGCAGAAGATCGACCTGCGCGGCCAGAATCAATGGGCGGCATATATCGGCGAAGCCCCTGAGCTGGTGGAAGAATTCAAACCGGAATCGGCGCGCAATATGGTCGTGAAGGCGCGGCTCAACCTGTCGCAGACCGGCTTCGAGCCACGTCAGAACTTTCCCATCAGCCAGAACGCCCAGTCCGAGCAATGCGTGGCGATGGCGGCCCTGTTCGATCCGATGGGCGATATCGCCGAGCTGCGCTACCGGCTTGAATTGCTGAATGATCACCAGACGCGTTTCAGCTCGGAGAACACCTATCCGCTGACGATCGGCGCCTTTTGCGAGCAATTGGAGACGGTTCTGCCCAAGCGTGACGGATTGCTGAATGTGTTCAACAAATTCGCCCTGCGCGAAGGTTGGCAGGCATCTTATCTGGGATTACGCAGCATTCTGGATGCTCTGGTCATTCAAACGAGGGATACTGTGCGGGCCGCGCAGAACATGATCGGCAACGAGGCCGATCACCAGCTTGGCAAACATCTTGCGCTGGCCAGCCAGGAAGCCGAAGCCGGTGATCTCGATGCGCTTGAATATTATAGCGTGCTTCTTGGACGTGCGGTCGAGACGCTTTGCTTCACCGCTCAGGGATCGGGCGCGATACGCGAAGGTCTTGGCGGCGATGTCGGGACTGCGGGCCAGTCACTCCGGGCATGGCTTGGAAAGTTCCGGAGCCTTTGGAACGGTGTCAGCAAGCGACCCTTCGAGCTGTACAAGCAAAAGCAATACTCCTTCCAGATCGTCTTCGAGGCCATCGGGGTAGAACTTGCACAGGAATTGTCCGCGGGCACCCAGTCAATCGAAAGCTGGGAAGCCGCGCTCGACGCGGGATACAAGCGCAACGGATCAGAGGCGCTAAGATTCTCGCGAAGATCCATGAACCTTGAAGATGCCGTCAAATTCGTCACCGGCAATCTTGATCAGACCTCCTACCGGGCAAGCAGCGTCTCCGGCGCGCTTGACCACGGCGGAAACGTATTGGCCACCCGAAGAGTCATCGATGCAGGCCAGACCGCCGATATTCCGTTCATCGAGACGAATACGACGGCAAGTTTCGTCGGAGGAATTGACGCCCATCGCCGGATCGCGATGGCCGATATGACCAGCGCGGGCTTCGGGTTGTTTCTGGCCACCTGGGCATTGGTAGAGACGACGAAGGCAAGCGCCAAGGCCCAGACCCCCGAACTGATCGAGCGGGGTATGTTCACGAGCTTTGCCGCAAGAAACGATTTCAAGCTTGGTGTGGCTGCGGTCGGCATGGCAGAGGCGCTCAACTCGACCTACACCAAGTTTCGCGCGACCCGGCATACGGTGTCCCAGATCTCTTCGGAAGCATTGTCGACCCTATACGAAGGGGTGGCCAACAGAAATGCGCTTGTCGACATCGCCAAACCGACGCAAGGCGCAATCGGGCGCGCAGTCGGCTATTGGCTGCCACGGGTGAGCGTGGCGGTCGGATCCGTGGTTGCGGTCGCCGGTATTACGCGGGGCTACGAAAGGCAGGATAATAACGAGATCGTCGGGAACATCGCCATGCTGATCGGCGGCCTGCTGCTGTTTCCGGGGCTTGGCTGGGTCGCCGCATTGGTGGGGGGTGTTCTGCTGTTCATCGGCTTCCTGTTCACGCTGGGAACCTATACACCGATGGAAGATGTCGTCCGGTTGAGTTTCTGGGGGTGGGCTGTGCCGTATTGGGAGGAGCCGCAAAGATCTGACTTAGACGTGCAGATCATGCGATCTCGAGGCTTGCCGGGTCAGATCAAGGACTATTTCACAGAAGAAGTTGCCCGTTTCGCCGAATTCGGCTGGGCACCCGAGATTGTTAACCTTGAAAGCGGAGACGGCAGTTTCCTTGTGCGCAGCGAAGCCATCACCGAAATGGGCGCGGATGCGATATCCATCAAGGTCGAACAGGAAATGTCGGGGCCGCAGTTCAGCACCTATTGGCGTGATTTACGCACGGCCAAAACCGCAATACCTGGGGCGAACACCATACGCATTACCTTGACGGATCAAATCGCGACGGCAAAACCGATCAGGGTAACCGCGACTGTCACAGGAAAACGAACCGGAATGGAGCTGAAAACCGTCGAAATGCTGGAGAACCCCTGATGTCAACCAATCGGGACGACGATCCTCGTTATCATGTGGAAGGCTCGGCATGGTCTGGGCCGGATAGTGTGGATTTGAAGCCCTATTTCGGCAAGATGAAGATCGTCCTTGGTTTCCTTGTCTTGGTCATGATCGGGGTTCAGGCTTGGCAACTTTGGAGTAATCCGGTTTATCGGGAAATCCAATTTGGTCTGTTCGGACAGGGTATTCTCTGGGGAGAAAATGCAATGTGGGAGAAGTCATACCAAACGTGTCTCGAATGGTATGATCCTTCTCGTGGCTGTACAGCCGATATCACTCCATGGAGATTTATGCTTACGATCGTTGATTCCTATTGGATGAATTATCTTCTCTATTTAGTGACATTAATTATATTGCCCTCGATATTCCTGTTCTGGCGTCGCCCCGCCCCGATACGTTGCAACAAAGCGCTTAAGGCGATCTACTCCTGGCGTCGGCGCAGGCTGTTCATTCATTCGGGCCACTATATCGAATTCAAACAGAAGAATTTTTACGACGCGATCGCGCAAAGTTCACGTCGCGGCCCTGCGGTGATCGAACTGACTGACAGCCGGAATCCTGCGCGGAAAGGAAAATTCAAGGTCGGTCCCTATGTCAGCCGACTGGAATCCCAGCCCGCGCGATTGCTGGGGCAGATGCGGAATTTTCTGCTGGGCTACGAAGGCCCGACGCTGTCAGAGGCGCGGCCCCGGCGGCTGAGCTATCCGTTCTGGGAATGGTCGCTGCTGCCTCCCCGTCGCCTGCCGGCCGATATCGACGCGCAGGCGGAACGCTGGCTTCGTGAGCATGGCCTGCATCCGGACGATGCTGAAGGTTAGCTGAGCGGGTTCGGTAGCAGGGAAGCGGGCCTGCATGTGTTTGGAATGGTGAAATGTTGGAGAACCCCTGATGTCAACCAATCGGGACGACGATCCTCGTTATCTTGTAGAAGGCTCGGCCTGGTCTGGTCCGGATAGTGTCGATCTGAAATATTATTTCGGCAAGATGAAGATCGTCTTCGGCTCTTTGGCAATCATAATGATTGGGGTCTGGATCTGGTTTATCATGACCAGCCCCCTGACTCATGATCGTTTTTGGGGATTATTAGGAGAGGGGGTCTTATGGGGTGAAAATGAATTAATGAGCAATACCTATAAAGGCTGTCAAACATGGGCAGATTTCTTTCCGGTATGCGGCCCGGATGTAACTCCGCAAGAATTTATGCTTGCCATGGCCACGGAAAGAATTTGGCATTATGTATTCTACATGGGCGTTTTTCTTGGCCTGCCCTCGATATTCCTGTTCTGGCGCCGCCCCGCTCCGATACGTTGCAACAAAGCGCTTAAGGCGATCTATTCCTGGCGTAGGGGCAGGCTGTTTATTCATTCTGGCCACTATATCGAATTCAAACAGAAGAACTTTTACGACGCGATAGCGCAAAGTTCACGCCGCGGCCCGGCGGTGATCGAACTGACGGACAGCCGGAATCCTGCGCGGAAAGGAAAATTCAAGGTTGGTCCCTATGTCAGCCGTCTGGAATCCCAGCCCGCGCGATTGCTGGGGCAGATGCGGAATTTTCTGCTGGGCTACGAAGGCCCGGCGCTGTCAGAGGCGCGGCCCAGACGGCTGAGCTATCCGTTCTGGGAATGGTCGCTGCTGCCTCCCCGTCGCCTGCCGGCCGATATCGATGCGCAGGCGGAACGCTGGCTTCGTGAACATGGCCTGCATCCGGACGACGCTGACGGCTAGCTGAGCGGGCTTGGTCGCAAGTCTTGGCGCGAAAGGAAGCCTGTCGCCTGCGCCGGATTATGCGGCCATCCGCTTCGACCCTTGCCGGCATCGAGATCACAGGCATAATCTGCGCAGGCCGGACCATGACGGCCGGCAGATCAGAGAAGCTCGAATGCCTATGAACCCTACTGTCCTCAGCGCCGAATTCATGCATGAAAGCAACACGTTTTCGCGCTACCGCACCGACCTGCCGCAATTCGGTGCGGATACGTTGCTTTACGGAGAGGACGCGATACGCGCGCGGCGGCAGGCGAATACCGAGCTGGCCGGTTTCATGGATGTGGCGGATGCGTCCGGCTGGTCCTTGCTGCACAGTATCTCGGCCCATGCGGTCCCGGGGGGGCAGGTGGCGCGGGCGGCGTTCGATCACATCGCCGACGTCATTCTAAAGACCGCGCGGCGGCATCGCGAAGAAATCGACGGGGTGCTTCTGGGCCTGCATGGCGCGATGGTGCCCGAGTTCTGTCAGGATGGCGAAGGTCATCTGCTTGGACTGCTGCGGGCAGAGCTGGGTTCGGAAATCCCCATCGCCGTCACGCTGGATCTGCACGCGATGGTATCCGCGGATATGGTGCGCGATGCGCAGATCCTGGTTTCGTACAAGACCTATCCGCATGTGGATATGCGCGAGACCGGCGCACATGCCGCCCGGCTTCTCGACAGGGCGATGAAAGGCCAGATCGCGCCGCGGACGCTACGCAGCCATGTTCCGATGCTGGACGAGGCGAATTCCGGCCGGACGGATATTCCCGAAACCCTTGCGCTGTATAAGCGTGCGCGCGAAGCAGAGGCCGACGGGCTGCTGGCGGTGTCCGTCAATGCCGCGTTCACCGGGGCGGATGTCTTTTGCGTCGGGCCGACCGTGCTGGCCACCTATGACAGCGGCGATCCCGCGGCGGAAGCGGCGGCGCAGGCGATAACCGAAGAACTTGCCACGGCGATCTGGAACGGCCGTAACCGGAATGACCGTGATTTCCTGGAGGTGCGTGATGCCTGCGCCGAGGCGCTGGCCCATGATGGGGCGAACGGTCCACTGGTCATTGCGGATTATGCCGACAATCCCGGCGCGGGCGCCTATGGCGATGCGACCGCGCTGTTGAAGGGCCTGCTGGATGCCGGTGTCGAAGCTGCCGTTTTCGCGCCGATGATCGATCCCGGGGCGGCGGCGGAACTTCATTCCCATCGCGAAGGGGAGACCGTGACCGTCACCATCGGAGGCAAGGGCGATCCGCAATTCGGAGGCGCGCCGCTGAAGGTAACCGGGACGATCCGCAGGCTGTCGGATGGGAATTATATAGGCGACGGGCCAATTCAGGGCGGGCTTGCGCATACATTCGGTCCGGTTGCGGTGATCGATCTTGGTGGCGTCGAGGTTCTGATCGTGTCCGAGGCACAACAGATGGTCGATCTGCAGCAATTGCGCGCCTTTGGGATCGAACCGACGGAGCGGCGCGTATTGGCGTTGAAATCAATGCAACATTTCCGCGCCGCCTTTGAGCCGATCGCGGACCGGGTCATCATATGCGATTCGGGCGCACTCGCGACGCCTTGCGTGGATCGTCGTTCCTATACCCGCGTTCCACGGCCTCTCTGGCCCCTGGATCGCGATTTCGAATAGCTCTTCCTGACGGCGCCCCGTGTCGCGAAGAAGCGAATTATTTCGGCAAGCAATATTGATTGACTAGTCAATCAATATTTACAATGGTTATATGAAAATCATTACCAGCAGGGGGAACAACATGAAGAAACTTATGCTGACCTGTGCCTTTCTGGCATTCACCGCCCAGGGCGCTTTCGCGCAAGACGCCGGGGCGGAACCCGCGGATTGCCCGGTGGCCGAATTCACCATGGGCCTGCGTTATCAGCAGCAATCGGCCGAGGTGCGGGCATTGCAATTGCAGGCCTATAATATCGCGACTGAACGGCTGAATTCCGCGGTCGAGGGCGCCGAGGATCCATCGAAACTGGCCGTGGTGACCGATCTGGATGAAACGGTGATCGACAACACCCCGCTACTGGCCCGCGACTTGGGCAATTGCCATATGTACGACGCCTGGGACACCTGGCTTCCGTGGGAGCGCGACGGCAAGCCGACGCTGATTCCCGGCGCCAAGGAATTTCTGGATCATGCGGATAGTCTTGGCGTGACGATCCGCTATGTCTCGGACCGGTCGGATGAGCAGAAAGAGCATACGATCGCCACATTGACCGAGCTTGGCCTGCCGCAGGTCGGCCCGGAATCGGTGCTGCTTCTTGGCCCGCCCAAGGTCGAGCGGCGCGATATCGTCAGTGCGGATCACCAGATCGTCCTGCTGATCGGAGATACGCTGCATGATTTCGACGGACGCTTCCGCAAGACGCCACTGGAAGACCAGAAGGCGACCGTGGCCGAGGAAGCGGCGAAATGGGGCGCCGAATGGATCGTCCTGCCCAATGCCAGCTACGGCCCCTGGTCCGAGGCGCCGCTGACCGCATGGGATGCCGAACCCGTCATCGAAGAATGGTGAATCCGTAAGGCCGGGAATAGCTCTTCCGGAAGAGGTGACCCTGTTCGCGGGTGGCTTCTGCCCGCGCAGGAAGCTTTGCGCTTTGCGAGGGTTTTCGACGTGATGCTCAATTCGTAATCATGTGTCCGGTGCCGCGGCATCTGTCGAAATTCCGGAAAGCAAGCCGGGCGGCAGCAAAACATGGGCCTGGGCGGGCCGGTGCGCGGTGCCATCCTTAAAACGGATAGTCCATGCGAATTTCGCATTTGACGGGCCAGACTTCAGGTCCCTAGAAATTTCATATGGAATCCACAAGTTCTTTGCCGGCCGGCACCGATGCGGACAGTTTTTCTGCGCATCGTCTTAAGGTCGATGACCAGCATGATCTGTACCTTGAGCGGCATGGCACACGCGGCGCTATCCCGACAGTGATCCTGCATGGAGGGCCGGGTGGCGGGCTGAATCGGGCGGCGCTGCGCAGCTTTGCTTTGGCACGCCACGACATCGTGCTGTTCGATCAGCGTGGTGCGGGCCGTTCGACTCCTCTGGCAGAGATCCGGGGCAATACCACGGTGGATCTGGTGCATGATCTGGAAAGGATCCGGGCACATTTCGGCTTCGAGCGCTGGATGGTCGCTGGCGGGTCATGGGGAAGCTGCCTCGCATTGGCCTATGCGCAGGCGCATCCCGAACGGGTATCGGCATTGCGGCTGCATGGCATCTTTCTTGGCGGACAGGCAGAAATCCAGTGGTGGTTTCACGGCGTCCGGCAGGTCTTTCCCGATCACTGGGAGCGTTTCGCGAATTTTGTCGCCGCCGAGGAACGGGGCGATCTGCTGCAGGCATATTACCGGCGGCTGATATCCACGGATATGACAGTCGCGCAAGAGGCCGCGTGGCATTTAAGGAACTTCTCGGCCCGGACCCAGACGCTTTGCCCGGATGAGGCGCATGTCGCCCAGCTTCTGGAAAGCCCCCGCAAATACCTGCCCGTCGCGCGGCTGTTCACCCATTACTGCATCAACCATGCCTTCATGGCGGAAGGCGCATTGCTGGCCGGTATCGACCGGATTCGCCATATCCCGGCAGAGATCCTGCAGGGGCGCTATGACATGGTGACGCCGATGGCATCGGCCTGGGCGCTGCATCGGGCCTGGCCCGAGGCCCGGTTCGAAACCGTTACCCTTGCAAATCATACCAGCTCCCCGGCGATGCTGGCGGCGCAGCGCGCGGCCTCGGACCGGCTGGCGGACAGGATCGGGAACCTTGCCGATGATTGACCCGCAGACCATTCTTCCACTGCTGGAAATCCCGTCCTATTGCGCCCCCTCCCGATCACCGGGCGACGGAAGATTGGCCTTCATCCATGATGCCAGCGGGATGCCGCAGCTTTGGATCGAGAACACGACCGGCATCCGCCAGCTGACCGATCATGCCGAACCGGTCAACAGTTTTACCTGGCATCCGGCAGGGCATTCCATCCTGTTCACCGCTGATTGCGGAGGGGACGAGCGATGGCAGTTTCACCTGCTGGACGTGAAGACGGGCGCGATCCACGCGCTGACGAACGATCCGATGACGGTCCATATGTGGGGGGCGTTTTCCCCGGATGGCAACCGGATTGCCTATTCCGCGAACCATCGGCAAAAGGACCGGCTGGATCTTTGCGTGATGGATATCCCGACCGGAGCCGTGACCTCGGTCGCCGATCCTTCGGGTTATCAGGAAGTGCTGGGTTTTGCCGCCGATGGCGCCAGTTTGCTGGTGCGCCGCACCCTGGGCGCCGCAAGCGACCAGAAGCTGGAACTGGTCGAAATCGCCTCGGGGCGGCGGGTGCCGGTGCTGGATGCTGCCCATCGCGTCAAGTTCGTGGCGGCGCGGTTGCTGAAAGCGGGTGGCGGGCTGGCATTATGCGATCTGGAAGGCGACCGGATCGCGCTTTGGCGCTTTGCTGCTGATGGCGGTTCCTCGGGCTGTCTTCATCAGGTTGCGGGCCGCGATCTGGATGCCTTTGCACTGGCGCCGGATCAGCAAAGCGCGGTGATTGCCGTGAACGAGGACGGTTATAGCCGTCTTGCAGGTCTTGATCTGGCCTCCGGGCAGGTCTCATCCATTGAAATGCCTGTGCCGGGTGTCGTCAGCGGGGTAAGCGTTCCGGGTGGTGGGAACGCCGTGCTTTGTTCGGTAAGTTCGGCCGGTTCCGCCCCCGCGATATGGGAAATTCCGTTCGGCGGTCAGGCAGCTGCCTGCCTTCATGGATCGCCTGCGCTGGGCGAGGGGGTGGCGCCTTCAATCGCGACATTCGACAGCTTTGACGGGCTGAAGGTCCCCTATTTTCTTTATACGCCCCGGGGGCCGCGCCCACCGGAAGGCTGGCCGGCGGTGTTCATCATCCATGGCGGCCCCGAGATGCAGTGGCGGCCGGAATGGCGTGCCGATGTGCAATGGATGCTGTCGCAGGGCGTGATGGTCGTGGCGCCGAACATACGCGGCTCGACCGGCTATGGACGGGTCTTTCATTCGCTGGACGATCACGAGAAAAGGCTGGACAGTCTGGCGGACCTGACCGCTTTGCGCGCCTCGCTGACCGATCGGCATCTGGTGGATGCCGGCCGCTGTGCGGTCTTCGGACGATCCTATGGCGGCTATATGGTCATGGCCGCGTTGACCGAGAATCCCGAATTGTGGCGATGCGGCGTCAATTTCTACGGAATCGGGAATTTCTTCACCCATCTGATGGCAACCGGCCCCTGGGCGCGGTTGATCCGGGTGGCGGAATACGGGGATCCCGACACGCAGGCGGATTTGCTGCGGCGCATTTCGCCGATCAACCGGATCGACAGGGTGCGGGCGCCTTTGATGATGGTCCATGCCGACCGCGACCCCCGCGTTCCGCCCTGCGAAAGCGAGATTATCCACTCGCTGATGTTCGGACTGGGGAAGCGCTGCGATTTCATGCGCATCTCGCATGAGGGGCATGGCTTCAAACGTATCGAGAACATTCGCCGCGTGTTTCAGGCGCTGGCCGGCTTCATCGCAAAAGAACTTTGAGGAAAAACCATGAAGAACGAACCCGATATCTGGAACAGCGTCGACCAGCACGCATCCGACCTGATCGGTCTGTCCGACCGCGTCTGGGGAATGCCCGAGATCTGCTATACCGAATACCGCTCGGTTGCCGAACATACGGCAATGCTGAAGGAAAAGGGGTTCCGCGTCACCGAGAACGTCGCGGGCATTCCCACGGCAGTCATCGGCGAAGCGGGCGAGGGCGGTCCGATCATCGCCTTTCTTGGGGAATATGACGCATTGCCCGGCCTTAGTCAGGAGGCCGGCGTGGCTGAACCACGTCCCTTGCCGGGCAACGGGCAGGGGCATGGTTGCGGGCATAATCTGCTGGGCTCGGCCGCGATGCTGGCGGCCTGCGCTCTCAAGGACTGGCTGGCCGAAACGGGAACGCCGGGGCGGGTGCGCTATTACGGCTGCCCGGCCGAGGAAGGCGGCGCTGCCAAATCCTTCATGGCCCGCGAAGGGGCTTTCGACGGCGTGGCCGCCGCGATCACCTGGCATCCGCATTGTTTCAACGAAGTGGCGCCCGCAAAGTCGCTTGCCAATACGCGGATGGATTTCGAATTCACCGGACGGGCCAGCCATGCGGCGGCGGCTCCGCATCTGGGCCGTTCCGCGCTGGACGCCGCGCAACTGATGTGCACCGGGGTGCAATATCTGCGGGAACATGTGCCGCAGGAAAGCCGCATCCATTATTCGTTCCTGGATGCAGGCGGCGTCGCCCCGAATGTCGTGCAGGCCAAGGCCAAGCTGCGCTTTGCCATCCGCGCGCCCGATCTGCCGGGCATGTTCGAACTGAACGAGCGGGTCAAGCGGATTGCCCAGGGGGCCGCGATGATGACCGATACCAGCGTCGACATTTCCATCATGAGCGCCGTGTCGAACCTGCTGCCGAACGACTCGCTTGAAGAGGCGATGCAGGCCAATTTCGAACGCCTTGGCCCGCCGCCATTCGATGAGAGGGACCGCGCATTCGCCGCTGAGATACAGGCGACCCTGTCCCCCACCGATATCGCCAGCGCCTATCGTGGCATCGGGATGGCGCCCCGGAACACGCCGCTTTGCGATTTCATCGTGCCGCGGGACACCACGCGTGACCTGATGATCGGTTCTACCGATGTCGGCGATGTCAGCTGGATCGTGCCCACCGTTCAGGCTCATGCGGCCACCTTGGCGATCGGGACGCCCGGACATAGCTGGCAGGTGACCGCGCAGGGCAAGACGCCTTCGGCACATAAGGCCATGACCCATGTGGCCAAGGTGATGGCGGCGACCGCGCAGGACTGCCTGACGGATCCCGACCTGATCGCCCGTGCGCGTGCCGATCTTGATCGCAGGCTGGCGGATGCGCCCTATATCTGCCCCATCCCGTCCGAGGTCACGCCGCCGCTTCAGCCCCGCCCGGAACCGGCCTGATACACCATCAAAAAAACAACAGGGAAACCAAAGAGATGAAACTGAAACACATGATGCTGTCCTCGGCGTTTGCGGCGGCTGTGGCTGCGGCTGTTCCGCTGCAAACCGCCGCCGAGACACCGCCCGACGTCATGGCGATGGCCTGGAATATCGACGCCATATCGACCTTCGATCCGGCTCAGGTGGGCGAGGTCGTCACAATCGAGTTGCTGGCCAATACCTGTGACCGGCTGATGGAATATGATCCCGAGGACGAGACCAATATCGTCCCCGGCCTTGCTGAAAGCTATGAGGTTTCCGAGGATGGCACCACCATCACCTTCAAGATTCGCGAGGGCCTGACCTTTCCTTCCGGCAACCCGGCCACCGCGCAGGAGATGGCATGGTCGCTGCATCGCGTTCTGAAAATCGGCCTGGGCGCCGCGGCCGCGTTGACCGAATACGGGTTCACCGCCGAAAACGCGGAAGAGCGGATCACCGCGCCCGATGACACCACACTGGTGATGCAGTTCGATCAGGCCTATCCGATCTCGTTGGTATTGCAGGCCATCGCGGCTTATCCGGTGGCGACGCTTATGGACCGCGATACGATCATGGCCAATGAGGTCGATGGCGATATGGGCAACAAATATCTGGCCACGCGGACCGAATGCGTGGGCCCCTATCATCTGGCGCGCTGGAACCCCGGCGAGGTCGTCATCCTCGAACGCAACGAGGAATATTGGGGCGAGCAGCCGGCGATGAAGACAATCCTGATCCGCCATGTGGCAGAGGCCGCCACGCAGCGCCTGATGCTGACCAGTGGCGATATCGACGTCGCCCGCGACCTGACCCCCGAGGATATTGCGGATGTGTCGCAGATCGAGGGCATCGAGATCGCCACGGCCCTGAAGCCGCAATTGACCTATCTTGCCCTGAACAACGAATTCGGGCCTTTCACTGATCCCCGGGCACGTCTCGCGCTGCGCTATCTGCTGGACTATGATGCGATGGGCCAGTCGTTCCTGCGCGATATCGGCGTGATCCGGCAAAGCCCTGTGCAACTCGGCGCCTTCGGGGCGCTGAGCGAGGAAGAGGGGCGGGCATTCTCTCTGGATGTCGAGCGTGCCCGCGAATTGCTGGCCGAGGCCGGCGTCGAACCGGGAACGAAGTTCTCGCTGATTCTGGGAACGCATCCCTATTCGATGCCTATCGGCCAGCACTTTCAGGAAAATGCAGCCGAAGCGGGGCTGGATGTCACGGTCGAGCGGATGGCCAACGCCCAGCTGTTCGCGCGCGTGCGCGGCCGCGAATTCGAGATGGCGGTGATGAGCTGGCAGACCTCGGTCGGTGACGCGCATGGAATGGCCTCGCGCCAGATCTACAATCCCGACAATGCCGCCGAAGCCAAGCTGACCCAATATCCAAGCTGGCGTTCGGCCTATTTCTCGGAAGAATACAATCAGCGTGTCATGGACGCCTTGCTGGAGCCCGACACCGCCAAGCGCGAAGAACTCTATCACCAATTGCAACTGGACCAGATGCAAGAGGGTCCGCAGGTCTTCATCTTCCAGACAAGCCAGAACGTCGCCTATCGGACAGCGCTGAAGGGCTGGACCTTCCACGGATTCAGGACCTTCTACAACATGGTCTCGAAATAGGCCTCCATGCGCATGATGCCCGCCTGCGGTTTCAGGCGGGCATCGGACAACTTTCAGCAAGACGGAGGACCGGACCATGCGAGTGGCAGCGCAAGGAGGATATCTGACGCCCCGGCGCAGGCGGCGATTGAGGGAGGCGCTGGTCGCCATCGCCTCGATCGGCGTGACGCTTCTGGGCCTTGTGGCGCTGACCTTCTTCATCGGCAGGATGCTTCCGCTGGATCCGGTCATCAAGATCGTGGGCGAGAACGCCCCGCAGGCGGCCTATGACCGGGTCTATCGCGAATTGGGGCTGGACCAGCCGCTGATCGTCCAGTTCCTTGGCTATCTCAAAAGCGCCGTGACTCTGGATCTCGGTAACTCCCTGACCTCGGGGCGCCCCGTTCTGGAGGATATCGGCCGCGTCTTTCCCGCCACGATCGAGCTTGCGACCGTGGCGATGGTCATCGGCACCGGGCTTGGCGTGCCGCTGGGCGTGTTGTCGGCTATGTATGCCAACAGCTGGATCGACCATGTCGTGCGCACCGTCTGCCTGATCGGGTATTCGGCACCGAACTTCTGGCTGGGACTGATGGGGCTGATGATCTTCTACGCGGGTCTGGGCTGGGTGTCCGGCCCGGGGCGGATCGATTTTGTCTACGAATACGGATTCGAGCAGCGCACGGGCCTTTTGCTGATCGACACGATCATGGCGGGCAATTGGGACGCCTTTCGCAATGCGGTGTCGCATATCGTGCTGCCGGCGGCGATCCTTGCCTTCAGCGCGATGACCTATATCAGCCGGATGACGCGCAGTTTCATGGCCGCGCAACTGACGCAGGAATATATCATCACCGCGCGGGTCAAGGGCCTGTCCTGGCGCCGCACCGTCTGGCGCCATGCGTTCCGCAACATTGCGGTGCAGGTGCTGACCGTCATCGCGCTGTCCTATGCCTTCCTGCTGGAAGGGGCCGTGCTGACCGAAACGGTTTTCGCATGGCCGGGTTTTGGCCGCTATCTGACCAGCGCGCTGCTGGCGGGCGACATGAATGCCGTGGTGGGCTGCACGCTGATCATCGGCCTCATCTTCGTGACGATCAACCTGATCTGCGACGTGCTCTATCGCGTCCTTGATCCCAGAACCCGGTAGGTGCGGCGATGGATGATATGTATCAGCACGGTGTTCGCGGCTGGCTTGCTGCGCCGGTCCCGGCCTCGGCGGCGCAAGCGAGGGCGCAGCAGATCTGGTTGGGCTGCAAACGGTTCGCGGCCAACCGTTCGGCGCTGGCGGGCCTTGTTTTCCTGTTGCTGCTGGTGATCGTGGCCTGGCTGGCGCCGCTTATCGCGCCCTACAATCCCTTTCAGCAATCACTGGCCGCACGGCTCATGCCACCCTCGGCCGCGCATTGGTTCGGCACTGACGAATTGGGGCGCGACATCCTTTCGCGGATCATCTACGGGACGCGGATCACTCTTTATATCGCTGTCCTGACGGCCGGGATCGTTGCCCCCGTCGGGCTGATCGTCGGCACCATTGCAGGCTATTTCGGCGGCTGGATCGATCTGGTGCTGATGCGGATCGTGGATGTCTTTCTGGCCTTCCCTTCGCTGATCCTTGCCCTGGCCTTCGTCACCGCATTGGGTCCGGGAATCGAGAATGCCGTGATCGCATTGTCGCTTGCCGCCTGGCCGCCAATCGCGCGTCTTGCCCGGGCGGAAACCCTGACCATCCGCAAATCCGACTATGTGGCAGCCATGCGCATGCAGGGCGCATCGCATCTGCGGATCATCTGGTCGGATGTGATCCCGATGTGCCTGCCCTCGGTCGTCGTTCGGGTGACGCTGAACATGGCCATCGTGATCCTGACGGCTGCGGGTCTGGGCTTTCTGGGTCTGGGCGCGCAACCGCCCAGCCCGGAATGGGGCGCGATGCTGTCCACAGGCCGGGAATTCATGATGAACGCATGGTGGGTTGCCGCCATGCCGGGCATCGCCATCCTTCTGACCAGCCTTGCCGTCAATCTGGCCGGCGATGGGCTTCGCGATGTATTGGATCCCCGCCATGACTGAACCATTGCTGGAGGTTGAAAACCTGCGCGTCCGCTTTGCGGGCAACCGCACCGGGCGGGACGCGGTTCGCGGCGTGTCCTTTCGGGTCGGGCGCGAAAAGCTGGGAATCGTGGGCGAATCCGGTTCCGGCAAGTCGCAGACCGGGCGCGCGCTTTTGAAGCTGACGCCACGATCGGCGCAGGTTACCGCCACCCGGATGCGATTTCGCGGAGAGGATCTGCTGACCGCGTCCGAGCGGCGGATGCGCGAGATCCGCGGTCGCTCGATCTCGATGATCCTGCAGGATCCGAAATTCTCGCTGAACCCCCTGATGAAAGTGGGCGAGCAGATCGTCGAAGCCTATCGCGTGCATCATCAGGCGGATCAGAAAACCGCAAGGGAACGGGCCCTGAAGATGCTGGAGGCGGTGCATATCCGCGATGCCGAGCGGGTGTTTTCGCTGCTTCCGCATGAAGTGTCGGGCGGGATGGGCCAACGTATCATGATCGCGATGATGCTGATCCCCGAACCCGACATCATCATCGCGGACGAGCCGACCTCGGCACTGGACGTCACGGTGCGCAGACAGGTGCTTTCCGTGCTGAACGAGTTGGTCGAGGCGCGGGATACGGGGTTGATTCTGATCAGTCACGACCTGAACCTTGTCGCCAGCTTCTGCGACCGCATTCTGGTGATGTATGCAGGGCGCGTGCTGGAAGAGATCGAGGCCAGGAATCTGCGAAATGCGCGCCATCCCTATACGCGCGCGCTTCTGGACAGCCTGCCGCGCCTTGACCGGCATGTCGATCCGCTGCATGTGCCGCAACGCGATCCAGGCTGGCTGGATGGCCCGGTTTTCGGTCCGGAGGAAAGATCATGAGGCAATCGCTGTTGGAGGTGGCGGATCTCAATGTGTCCTTCGGAGAAGAGGACGAGCGTCATCATGTCGTGAAGGATGTCGGCTTTCACATCGGGCGCGGCGAATGCTATGGGCTGATCGGAGAATCCGGCTGCGGCAAAACCACGGTGCTGCGCGCAATCGCCGGTTTGAATTCCGATTATGACGGCTCGATTTTGCTGGACGCTCAAAAGCAGCCAAAGGCAAGACGCGGCGCCGGTTTCCTGCGCCGTGTGCAGATGGTGTTCCAGGATCCCTATGCGTCGCTGCATCCCCGAAAAATGGTCGAGAAAGTGCTGCGCGAACCGTTGCAGATCCATGGGTTCGACCGCCAGCGGCAACGGATCGATGAAGTGCTGGTGCAGGTAGGACTGGATCCCTCGTTCCGCTACCGTTACCCGCATGAGCTGTCAGGTGGGCAGCGTCAGCGGGTCGTCGTCGCCCGCGCCCTGATCATGGAGCCCGAGATTCTGCTGCTGGACGAGCCGACCTCGGCACTGGATGTCTCGGTGCAGGCCGAGATCCTGAATCTGCTGACCCGGGTGCAGCGCGAGCGGGGTCTGACCTATCTTCTGGTGTCGCATGACATGGCGGTGATCGCGCATGTCTGCCAGCGCATCGGTATGATGCAGCACGGCCGTATCATCGAAGAGATGACATCCGAAGCCGTTCGCAACGGACAGGCGCAAGAGCAATATACACGCGAATTTCTGGACGCCAGCGCGGCCTTTGCCGCTGCGCTGGAAGGGGACGCCACATGATCGAGCATTTGACACCGCATATCGAAAGACAGCCAACCGCCGCGCTTCTGGTTTGGCAGAACGGCCGATTGGCCGGTCAGTTCGGTCCTCAGGATCGCAAGTTTCTGTGCCATTCAATCCGCAAAAGCATTCTGGCCGCCCTGATCGGGATCGAAGTCGATGCCGGACGTCTGGATCTGGCCGCGACGATGGAGCAGTTGGGTATCGACGATCACGATCCCCTGTCGGCCGTCGAGCGTCAGGCGACGGTCTATGACCTGCTGACTGCCCGATCGGGCATTTATCATCCGGCCGGCTATGAAACCGAATGGATGCGGATGATCAAGGAAAAGCGCCATTCCCACGCGCCCGGCACATTCTGGTGCTATAATAACTGGGATTTCAACGCGCTCGGGACGATCTATGTCCAGTCCAGCGGTCACAGCGTGGCCGAAGGCTTTACCCGCCATCTTGCCGATCCTTTGGGCATGCAGGATTTCCAGCCGGAAGGTCCCACGCCCGACGCCTGGGTCGAGCCCTTTACCGAATCCCGGCACGCCGCCTATCCGTTCCGGCTGTCCAATCGCGACCTTCTCCGGTTCTGTCAGCTTTATCTGCAAGGTGGCGTCTGGGAAAAGCGCCAGCTTCTGCCGGCAGGCTGGACACGGCTTTGCACCTTGCGCAACAGCGAGGCCGGGACGCATGGCGCCTATGGGTATATGTGGTGGCTGGAGCGTGCAGGCTGCGGAATTCCCAATGTGGTGCTGCCCGAAGGCAGCTATTTCGCGATGGGGGCGGGCGGGCATTATGCGCTGGTCATGCCTGCCCGGAATGCCATCGTCCTGCATCGAGTGGATACCGAAAAGGGCGACAGGGTATCGGATTTTCAATTCGGCGCATTGCTGGCCGCAATCCTTCAACATCTGGACTGATCCGTGAAACATGAAGAGACGATTGCCGGCCGGATGGCGCGCTGGTTCCATGCATCCCATGACCGAGGCCCCTTTGCGGCCGGACCGCAGGGGCGCGCGCTGGCGCAGATGGCCGTCGCCGACACCTTGGGCTGCATGTATGCCAGTCGCAATGATAACGTTGTCCGTGCCGTTGCAAGCGTTGCCGGGGCGCCGGGCGATGCCTGGCTGGTGACCGGCGGCACTGCCGATTCGGCCATGGCGGCGATGGTCAACGGCACCGCCGCGCATGCGTTGGATTACGACGACAATTTCGGACCGGGAATGTCCCATGCTTCCGCCGTGATCCTTCCCGCGCTGCTGGCGGTCTGCGACATCTCGCGACCCGGGCGCGATCTGATCGATGCCTATCTGGTGGCGCTGCAGGCGCAGGCATTCGTGGGGGCAGGGATGGGCCCCGGGCATTATGCCGCGGGTTGGCACGGCACATCCACGGTCGGATCGGTCGGCACAGCCGCCGGGGTTGCGCATCTTCTGGGCGCAGATACCGACGGTCTGCGCCGCGCCCTGACTTTGGCCTGCAGCTTCGCCTGTGGGACCAAGGGGCAGTTCGGCACGCCGGCCAAGCCTTTTCACGCGGGTCTTGCCGCGCGCAACGCTGTCGAGGCCGCCCGGCTTGCGCTTGCCGGGATCGAGGGAAGCCCCATAGCCCTCGAAGGCCCACAGGGCTTTTCCCACATGTTCCGCGGCCCGAATATGCCCGGCTATGACCCGCATGAAATCGAGGCGACCGATCGCAATGTCATCGAGACCGACGGGGTGGTGCCCAAGCTGCATCCCTGTTGCGGTTCGACCCATCTGATCATCGATGCCATCGCCGATCTGCGCGGGCAACATGACTTCTGCGCCGACGCGGTGCGTTCCATCGATGTCAGGGTCGGGATCGCGAATTTGCGCAACCTGCCATATACCCTTCCCGAAAACGAAATGCAGGCCCGCTTTTCAATGAATTATTGCGTTGCTGTGGCATTGCGGGAAGGGCATCTGACCTTGCAGGATTTCACGCCCGAGGCCGTGCGCGCCCGTCGCGGCGATCCTTTGCTGTCCTGTTTGACCATGACCTCCTGGACCGCCGAGGAGGAAGCCGCCGCCGATGGCGCGCGGCTGCCCCATCAGGTCACGCTGCGTCTGGCATCCGGCCAGACATATCGGGCCGAACGCCTTTTTGCCCGCGGGGACCTGCGCGATCCGTTCCCGGATGACGCGATGCGTGCCAAATTCATGGCCTGTTGCGACGAAGCGCCCTGGGCCAAAGGATTGCATGACTGGCTGATGGTGCTGGATCTGGCTCCCGATCTCAGGCAATTCGCACTGCTTTTCGGCAGATCTGATGGCCCTCGCTGACCGCGTTCCAGACGCTTTGGGCATAGCGGTCCATGTTGTGGCTTCGATAAAGGCGTATCTCGGTTTCAAGGTCGAATTCCGTTCCGCCGGCTCTGACGAGAATGCCGGATTTCAGGTCGTCGCCGATCATCATGCGGGGCAGCCAGCACATTCCGTGCCCCTGCCGGACCAAACCGTGGATCACCGCCGCCATCGAGTTGTCGCGGACCTTGCGGAGCCGGGGTCCAAGCCTGTCGAAGAACGGTGACAGGGCCTGCTGAAAAAAACTGCCCTTGGTATAGCCGCAATAGGCGATCTCGTCTTTGCTTTCAAATGACCACAGTGGCCCCCCATACCCGTCGGAACGGGTGACCGGCACCGCGGTTTCATGTCCCAGAACGATATACCGGTGGTGGCGCAGCGCCTGCAGGTCGGGCACGCGGTCATGGGCGAAGGTCAGCAGGAATTCGGCCTGTCCTCTCAGGAAGTTCCTGATATTGGCCGCCAGCAACGGTTCCGTGTTCAGCAGGTCTACCTGCCAGACCCGATCGGTTTCGTATTGCGCAAGCCAGCCCGGAAAGAAATGCAGCGCCAATGTGCTGAGCGCGATGAGATGGCATTTTTGGTCGGGGCGCCGGGCGTTGGGATGGCCGATGCCGTGAACCGTATCCATCTTTTCCAGAATGTCCTGCGCCAGTGGCAACAGCGCTTCGCCTGCCTCGGTCAGCGAGACTGGCTGGATGGCCCGGTCGAACAGGGCGGAGCCGACAAAGGCTTCCAAAGTGGCGATGCGGCGCGACAGAGTGGATTGTGACATGCTACGATCCCGTGCCGTGGTCGAGAAGTTACGGCTTTGCACGAGATGCAGAAAGTCCTTGAACAGGTCGGTATTTATCATTCTCCCGCCTTCGGTCTGACCCGGCGTTACCGCATTAAGGGCTCTGTCGGGCTTTGGTATCGATCAAGGCGGTGTTCGGCAAGAAGAGCGTTCCGGGAAGCCTTGCGCAGCAGGATGAACGTCGCCGCCCTGCTCGCGCAGGCGTCATATGTCCAGCGCGCGGCGAGCGATAATCCCGATACCCGCTTCGATATTGGCATCCTGGATCGAGGAATAGCCGAGACGGAAGAATGGGCAGGGATCGGGCGGGGTTTCGAAGAACACGTCCCCCGGCTCGATCAGCACGCCGTCTTCCTGCAGCCGCAGCGCCAGAAGGCGACTATCGATGCCGGACGGAGCCTCGATCCACATGCTGGATCCGCCGGACCGCGATGCCCCGGCGATCCGCAGTGATGTGCGCGCAAGAGCGGTCTTCATCAGTTCGCGCCGGTGTTTCAATGCGCCGCGCAGTCGCACGATATGCGCGTCGTAATGCCCCAGTGCCAGAAAATAGGCGGTGATGCGCTGCAAATGGTTCGGCGGATGGCGCAGCATGATCGAGCGCAGGCTGCGCGCCCGCGTGATCAGCGGGGCAGGCGCGACCATGTAGCCGATGCGCAACCCCGGGAACAGCGATTTCGAAAAGCTGCCGATATAGATGACCCGCCCCGCCTGATCCAGCGATTTCAACGCCGGGGCAGGTGGCGCCAGATAGGACATTTCGAAATCATAATCGTCCTCGACGATCAGGAAATCATGGCTGGCGGCGCGGGCCAGCAAATCGTGCCGCCTCTCCAGCGGCATGGTGGCGCCGGTCGGGATGTTGTGGCTGGGGGTGACGATGACCAGCCGGGTCCTCTCGGGCAGCATCTCGGGGTTCAGGCCGCCCTCATCCACGTTCAGGAAGGTGGTCGGGCTTTGCGCCCGGCGCAGGGTTTCGGCGAAGTCGGGATAGCCGGGTTCCTCGGTCACCGCCAGCCGGTCGCGGCGGGCCAGCAATTCGATGGCCAGAAACAATGCGTTCTGCGCCCCAAGCGTCACCAGAACCTCGTCTGGCTGCGCATGAATACCCCGGCGCGGCAAAGTGTTGGAGCAGATGAAATCGATCAGCAGAGGATCGTCGATTCCGTATTGATCCACCGCCAGATCGGAAAAATCCCGCGTCCCCCAGGCCCGCCGCGCGCAGTCGCGCCAGGCGTTGTGATCGAACAGGCTGGGATCGGGCTGCCCGTAGATGAACGGGTAGCGGTATTCGCGCCAGTTCGCGGGCTTGCGGATGACCCGTTGCTGCGGGTGATGATCCGCCAGCCAGCTTTCCCAGTCCAGCGTGGTGCCACCCCGCTGCGGCCGCTGAACCCGAAGCCTTCGATGCGGTACCGTTCCCGCCACCATGATCCCCGACCGGGCGCGGGTTTCCAGATAGCCCTGTCCGACAAGCTCTTGATAGACCAGCGTGACCGTCATCCGCGATAAGCCCAGCGCGGCGGCCAGACTGCGGCTTGACGGCAGCCGCATGCCGGGCCGGGCGCGGGTTTCCAGGATCGCGCGCACGATCGCGGCGGCCAGCCGGCCCTGCAGAGTCGGCGCATCCTTGTCGCGCAGGAAGATCATCTCGACGGGAATGCGAGCGCTCATCTGGACCTATCTTTGTTTCCAACTGGACCTATCCTGACGCGCCGTCACCTGCAACATCTTGCCACATCGGCGACCGCGAATAATGCGGCGCGACACACAACAAGGAGGTCTTCATGTCATTCATCACCCGGATCCTCGGTGGAACCGTGCTTGCCCTGTCTTTGGGCCTGCCTGCTCTTCCCGCCGCAGCGACCGAATACCGCATCGCCGTCGGTGACGGCGCCGGCGGTACGCAAGAGGCGCTTGGCAAGGCCTTTGCCGAAGCGCTTCAGGAAAAATCCGGCGGCGAGATGACCGGCCGATTGTTCCTCAACGGTCAGCTGGGTGACGAACAGGACACCGTCACCGCCGCTGCGACCGGCACGCTGGATTTCTCGATCCTCGCGATCAACAACGTCATGCCGTTTTCCCCCAGTGTCGGCACGCTGACCCTGCCTTATGTCATCCTGAGCCAGGACGATGCCGAGACCCTGACCCAGGGCGAGATCGGCCAGCAGATGATCGAGCAGACCATCAATGACGCCGGGGTGCGTATCATTGCCTGGGGCTATTCGGGCTTTCGCGTGCTGACTAATTCCAAGCGCCCGGTGGCAAGCGTGGCCGATATGCAGGGGCTGGTGGTCCGTGTGCCGCGCAACGAGATCATGATCGAAAGCTACAAGTCATGGGGTATCAACCCGACCCCGATGGCATGGGGCGAAACCTTTGCCGCGCTGCAACAGGGCGTCGTGGACGGGCAGGACAACCCCTACATGACCATCAATGCGATGAAATTCGACGAGGTTCAGAAGCATATCACGAACCTGCGCTATATCTTCTCGATCGAGCCGCTGATCGTCTCGGAAAGCCTGTTCCAAAGCCTGTCGCCGGAACAGCAGCAGCAGGTATTGGAGGCCGGGCAGGAGGCGACGCAGTTCTCGGCGTCGTTCCTGCGCGAGGAAGAAGACAAGATCAAGGCCGATCTGGTCGAGCGCGGCATGGAAATCACCGAGCCCGCAGATGACGAACAGGAATTCATCGAGCTGGCCACAACGACCGTATGGCCGAAATTCTATGACCAGATCGGCGGCAAGGACGTGCTGAATGGTGTGCTGGCCGCGCTGGGACGCGATCCGGTCGAATAGGAACAGGCCGGCAGCAGCAGCGGGCGCCGCCATGTCGCCCGTCGCTGCCATTTCCCGCCCGTCACTCTTTTGAACCTTCAGCGGAGGGCAGTCATGTCTACGCTCTGGACACATCTGGACAAGCTTGAAAGCTATATATGCCGTGCTTTGCTGGCGGTTTTCGTGACGCTGTTATTCGCGCAGATCGTTGCCCGGCAACTGTTCGGCTTCTCGGTCACCTGGATCGAGGAACTCTCGGTGATCCTGTTCGTCTGGTTCGCCTATTTCGGCGCTTCCTACGCCGCGCGGGTATCGGCGCATAACCGGGTCCTGTTTCATCTGAAGGCCATGCCGCGCCGGACCGCCCGGATCATCGAGGCGATCGGCGACCTGATCTGGGTCGGCTTCAACATTGTCTTCATCTGGCAGGCCACCATCTTCATCAGCCGGTTGCGGCCCTTCGTGAAGGCCCAGACCCTGGGCTGGGAGATGCGCTATGTCTATCTGGTGCTGCCCATCGCATTCGCGTTGATGACCATCCGTATCCTGCAGGTGAATTATCTCAAGCTTGTCATGGGGAAGGATCCGCATGACCCGGACAAGGTCGAGATCGAGGAAATGCTTGAACTGGCCGAGGACGAGCAGAGAGCCTACGAGCGGGAGCGCAGGAAATGAACGACTACCTTCTAGAGGTCCTGTTCGGCGCCTTCGTCCTGCTGATGGCGCTGGGCGCGCCGATTACCGTGGCCCTGGGCGTCGCGGCGCTGGCCGCCATGCTTTATCTGGGCGACAGTCCGATCAAGATGGTGCAGATGGCCTGGTCCTCGGTGGGGACCTTCCCGCTGATGGCGCTGCCCTCCTTCATCCTTGCCGGCGCATTGATGGAGGCCGCGGGCCTGTCGCGGCGGCTGATCAACGTGGCCGAAAGCCTTGCGGGGCCCTTTACCGGCGGTCTTTCCGCCGCCACGGTCCTGGCCTGCCTTTTCTTCGGCGCGATTTCGGGTTCGGGCCCCGCGACAACGGCCGCCGTCGGGATGCTGATGATCCCGGCCATGGTCCGTTCCGGCTACGGCAAGGATTACGCCGGGTCGGTGACCGCGGCGGCGGGCGGTCTGGGCATCGTCATCCCGCCCTCGATCCCGATGGTCATCTTCGGCATCTCGGCCATGGGCATCGCGCCCGCACCCGAAGCGGTCGAGGCGCATGGCCAGTTCCAGTCCGTCTCGATCTCGAAACTGTTCATCGCCGGATTTCTGCCGGGCGTGGTGATGGCGGGCGGATTGCTGATCATGAACTATATCCGTTGCCGGATGCAGGGCTTCCGCGGCTCGGCCGAGCCCTTGTCGCTGCGCAAGTTCTTTTGCGCGTGCTATCAGGGCTTCTGGGCGCTGCTTGCCCCGGTGATTATCCTGGGCGGCATCTATGGCGGTTTCTTCACCCCGACCGAGGCCGCGATCATCGCCATTTTCTACACGCTGTTCATCGGCGCGGTGATCTATCGTGAGCTTGACCTGCACGAGATCGGCAAGGCGCTGGAGGCAACCACATGGCTTTCCGGCCGTGTGCTGCTGGTGCTGTTCTCGGCGACGATCTTCGGCCGGGTCCTGGTCGAGAACGGCGTTCCCGACATGATCGCCGGAAGCGTGCTTGCCCTGACGACAAATATCTATGCCATCTGGGCATTGATCATCGGGTTGCTGCTGATCGTCGGTATGTTCATGGAGACGCTGGCCGCAATCATGATCCTTGTGCCGGTGATGTTGCCGGTCGCCTATATGGTCGGCATCGATCCGATCCATTTCGGCATCGTCATGATCTGCACGCTGTCGGTCGGATTCCAGACCCCCCCGCTGGGCGAGAACCTGTTCATCGCCTCGGGCATTTCCGGGGCCTCGATCGAGCGGCTCAGCATGCGCGCACTGCCCTTCGCCCTCGCCTCTACCGGCGCGATCTTCGTCATTGCCTGTTTCCCCCAGATTGCCCTGTGGCTGCCACGGGTGCTGGGCTACTGACCCAAGGAGAATTTCATGTCCCATAAACTGACAGCCAAGGATTTGCAGGCCACCTTCGATGCCTTCAACCGCCATGACATCACCGGGGTGATGACCCATTTTGCCGAGGATTGCGTGTTCTATACCGTCGCGGGCGACCACGAATACGGCAACCGGATCGAGGGCAGGGATGCCATTGCAAAGGCTTTCGAAGGCGTCTGGACCGCGATGCCGGACGTGCAATGGGCCGATCACAGCCATTTCCTGTCCGAGGACGGCACGCGCGGCGTCAGCCAATGGACATTCCGCGCCACCAATCCGGATGGCACCCGGACCGAGGTGCAGGGCGTGGATTTGTTCCGGATCAGGGATGGCAGGATTATCGAGAAACAGGCCATCCGCAAGCAGCGCCCGGCGATTCCGGTCCCGGCTGCTCCGGCAGGGTGAGGCCGCCATGCAGGCAATCCCGAAACGCGCGGGTTCGATCGATTTCGACCCGTTCTACGATCCGATGACCGCACCCGCACTGGGTCCGCGCAGCGACTATGCGCCAAGCTACTGGATCGGCACCGCCGGTCCTGCGCCCGAGGATGACGGCCCGGTCACGGGCGATATGGATGCCGATGTGGTGGTGATCGGATCGGGCTATACTGGCCTGTCCTGCGCGATCCATCTGGCCAAGATGCACGGCATCAAGGCCACGGTATTAGAGGCGAACGGCGTCGCCTATGGCTGCTCGACCCGCAATGGCGGACAGGCGCAGATCAGTTCCGGCCGGCTGAAGCGCAGCCAGTGGATCGACCGCTGGGGTCTGGACGTGGCCAGGGGGCTTCATACAGAGATCAGCGAAGCCTTCGACCTGTTCCGGGGGCTGATCCGCGACCACGCGATCGATTGCGATCCTCAGGATGGCGGGCATTATTACATCGCCCACAAGGAATCGGTCCTGCCGTCGCTGGAAACGGAAGCCGCATTGCTGCGCAACAGCTTCGGCTATGATGCCCGGATCCTGACCCGCGATGAGCTGCACCAGACCGTCGCCCGCGACATGGAGGCTCATGGCGCGATGTGGGAACCCGACGGCCTTGGCGTCCATGCCGCCAGACTGGCCTTCGGCTATCTGCGGGTGGCGCGGGAACTTGGGGCGAAGGTCCATACCGACAGCCCCGTGCAGGGTTGGGACTATCGCGACGGGATTCATCATCTGCGCATACCGGGCGGCACCGTCCGCGCCCGCCGGGTAGCGGTGGCGACGGCGGCCTATGCGCCGCGGGGGCTGCATCCGCAACTGAAGGACCGGCTGATGCCTATCATGTCGAACAGCATCGTCACCCGCGTGCTGGACGCCGGTGAACTGGAAGCCATCGGCATCCGGAAGCTTTCGCCGCTGACGGATACGCGGACGCTGCGCCATTATTACCGCCTGCTGCCCGACAACCGGCTGCAAATCGGTTCACGCGCCGCGATTACCGGGCGTGATGCGGCAAATCCTACGCATCTGGACGCTTTGCGTGAGGGCATGGCCCGCAAATTCCCCGCCCTGCGCGGGATCGAACTGGATTACAGTTGGTGGGGCTGGGTGGATGTCAGCCATGACATGATGCCCCGCATCACCGGCCTGCCCGACCTGCCGGGCGCGTTCTATGCGCTTGGCTATGGCGGTAACGGCGTGATGTATTCCGCAATGGCCGGACGCCGCATGGCGCAGCTTGTCGCGGGGGAAACCCTGCCCGACCTGCCGATCTTCAACAACGAATTGCCGCATGAGGGCTGGAAGACGCCGTTCCGGCGGCTTGGTCAATGGGGCCTCTATAAACTCTACCACTTCCGCGATGAGCGCAGATAAGGAGCGATTTTGATGCGAATGACGACTGAGGAGTCTTTTGTTAAGGTATTGCAGCTTCACGGTATCGAGCATGCGTTCGGGATCATCGGTTCTGCGATGATGCCTGTGAGCGATCTTTTTCCGCGTGCGGGGATCCGTTTCTGGGACTGCGCGCATGAGACGAATGCGGGTCTGATGGCGGATGGTTTCACGCGCTCGACGGGAAAGATGTCGATGGCGATCGCGCAGAACGGGCCGGGGGTGACGGGTTTCGTGACGCCGGTCAAGACGGCCTATTGGAACCATACGCCGCTTTTGCTGGTGACGCCGCAGGCGGCGAACAGGACGATCGGTCAGGGCGGGTTCCAGGAGATGGAGCAGATGCGGCTTTTCGCGGATTGCGTCTGCTATCAGGAAGAGGTGCGCGACCCTTCGCGCATTCCCGAGGTGCTGAACCGGGTGATCATGCAGGCCTGGCGCAACTCGGCGCCGGCGCAGATCAATATCCCGCGGGATATGTGGACGCAGGTGATCGATGTGGATCTGCCGCAGGTGGTGGCGTTTGAGCGGCCCTCGGGCGGCGAGCAGGCGGTGGCCGAGGCGGCAAGGCTGCTGTCGGAGGCCGATTTCCCGGTGATCCTGTCGGGGGCGGGCGTGGTGCTGTCGGGGGCGATCCCCGATCTGGTCGGGCTGGCCGAGCGTCTGGATGCGCCGGTCTGCAGCAATTATCAGCATAATGACAGCTTCCCCGGCGCGCATCCGCTGGCCATGGGCCCTCTGGGCTATAACGGCTCGAAGGCGGCGATGGAGATCATCGCGCAGGCCGATGTGGTGCTGGCGCTGGGCACGCGGCTCAATCCGTTCTCGACCCTGCCGGGCTATGGGATCGACTACTGGCCGAAGGAGGCGAAGATCATCCAGGTCGATATCAATGCCGACCGGATCGGGCTGACCAAGAAGGTGACGGTGGGTATCCAGGGCGATGCGGGCAAGGTGGCGCGGAGCGTTCTGGCGCAGCTTTCGGAGAGCGCCGGCGATCAGGGGCGCCAGGAGCGGCGCGATCTGGTGGCGCAGACCAAATCGCGCTGGGCGCAGGAACTGTCGAGCCTGGATCACGAGGATGACGATCCGGGCACCGAATGGAATGCCGGCGCGCGCATCCGCGATGCCGGGCTGATGTCGCCCCGTCAGGCCTGGCGGGCGATCATGCAGGCGGTGCCGAAAGACGCGATCATCAGCAGCGATATCGGCAATAACTGCGCCATCGGCAACGCCTATCCCAGCTTCGGGGCGGGGCGCAAATATCTGGCTCCCGGCCTGTTCGGCCCCTGCGGCTATGGCTTCCCGGCGATCCTGGGCGCCAAGCTTGGCAATCCCGGCACGCCGGTGATCGGCTTCGCGGGGGATGGCGCTTTCGGGATCTCGATGAACGAGATGACCGCCTGCGGGCGCGACGACTGGCCGGCGATCACCATGGTGATCTTCCGCAATTATCAATGGGGCGCGGAGAAGCGGAACACGACGCTGTGGTACGACAACAATTTCGTCGGCACGGAACTGGACCGCGGCACCTCTTATGCCGGGATCGCGCAGGCCTGCGGGGCGCGGGGCGTGCAGGTGAGCTCGCAGGAAGAGCTGACTTCGGCGCTGCATGAGGCGGTCGAACGGCAGATGGCGGCGCGGGAGACCACCTTTATCGAGGTGCTGCTGAACCAGGAGCTGGGCGAGCCTTTCCGCCGCGACGCGATGACGAAGCCGGTGGTTGTGGCGGGGATCGATCCCGCCGATATGCGCCCGCAGCAGGGCGCTGCATGAGCCCCCCCGCATGACGCTCCCCGCATGAGCGGCGCCGGCGGGATGTCCGCTGGCTCTCTTTCCGCGGGCTGGCGATCATGAGGAGAACGGCCCCGCTCCCCTCGCGGCCCGCTTCTTTCGCGGCATGTGCCGGGGGTCGTCTGTCCCGGATTTGCCGCTCTGGTTCCGGTGGCGGTGACGGCGCAATGCCTGCCCGGAGATTCCGGCGCGCCCGCTGCGGTGACCGTCTTTCACCGTCACTGGCCCGCATGTCACAGCATGAGGAAGATCCATGAAACCGCTGGAACGCATCCTGTCCGATGCCCGCGCCACTCCGCGCCATATCATCCTGCCCGAGGGCGGGGACCCGCGCGTGGCCGGGGCCGCGCTGCGGCTGACGCAGGAGGGGCTGGCGCGGATCACATTGATGGACGGGCCGGATTTGCCGGGGGTGAGGGGCCTGCGCGCGGCGGATGCGCCCGATCTGGCCGAGCTTGCCGGTCACTGGCATCGCCTGCGGGCGCCGAAGGGCATGACGGCGGCCCGGGCGCTGGAGGAGATGCGCGACCCGATCCGTCAGGCGGCGATGCGGGTGCGGCTGGGTCAGGCCGACGGCACGGTGGGCGGGGCGGTGGCCACCACGGCCGAGACCGTGCGCGCGGCCCTGCAGGTCATCGGCCGGGCGCCGGATGCGGGGATCGTCAGCAGCTTCTTCCTGATGCTGTCCTGCGCGAAGGAGGCGCCGGTCCGGGGCGGGATGATCTTCGCCGATTGCGGTCTGGTGGTCGCGCCCGATGCGGATGAGCTGGCCGCCATCGCGCTTTCGGCGGCCGGAAGCTGCCGGCAGGTGCTGGCCGAGACGCCGCGGATCGCGCTGCTGAGCTTCTCGACCGCCGGCTCGGCCGAGCATCCCAGCCTGATCAGGCTTCACGAGGCGCTGGCCCTGATCCGCGCCGCCGATCCCGATCTGGAGGTGGATGGCGAGATTCAGTTCGACGCGGCGCTTGACGGGGCGATCCGGGCCCGCAAGGCCCCCGGCAGCCGGTTGACCGGGCGCCCGAACGTGTTCATCTTCCCCGATCTGGCCGCCGGCAATATCGGCTACAAGATCGCCCAGCGCCTGGGCGGACTGACCGCCATCGGCCCGATCCTCCAGGGCCTGGACAAGCCCGCAAACGATCTGTCGAGAGGATGCACGACCGAGGACATCATATACGCCGCCGCGATCACCGCAGTGCAGGCCGGTAAACATCAACAACACAGCCCCGATCCCGCAAAAGCACAGGCAGCACACAACCGGACAATGTGAGAGGCGAGGTCCCGCAACAAAGGGCAGCGGGAGGAAGGTGCTACAAATCCAGGACAAGCGGGCAGTGATCCGAGACCTCGGGGTCATGGACCACATCGAATGCCCGCACCGCCCCCGGCTGATTGATCAGCATGTAATCGGCGAATTTTCCGGGCTTCCTGTAATGAGAGGTCCGGGTGCTTTCGAAGCCGCCGCTTCTTACGAGTTCGGTCATTCCCGATTGTTCCAGAAGGGCGATGGTTTCGCTGTCCGGCTCTACATTGAAATCGCCGCAGATCACGGCAAGATCGTCGGACCGCGATACCTGCCGCGAGATTTCCAGCAGCCGGCGGGCCTGTGCCGCGCGTTCGGCCGTATCCATCTTTCCCTTGAGATCGCGCAGGCCGTGCATATGGGTGACGCTGATCGTCCGGTCGGCGCTGTCATCATGGATACGAACGCCATGCGCATTTCTTGAACGCGGATGTTCGCCAAAGCCATCGGGCGAGAAATCCTTGTGCACGAATCCCTGAACCTGTCCTATGATGGTATGCGATCTGTGAACGAAGGTCGCCAGCCCCCATTGCGAGGGAACAGGCTTGTCATCATCCCACAGAACCCCTTGGGCCGCGGGGCAGAAGATTGCGATGTGGTCGGGCAGAACTTCGCAGATATCCCTGAAGAAATTCGCCCTTTGCGCAAGCACGTGATCACCATCCCTGTATGTCAGCCATTCCTTTTCACTGCCGGGGCTGTGGATGACTTCCTGAAGGCATAAAAGATCCGGGCTGTTCACGGACAGATAGGCGGCCAATTCGACGTGCAGCTTTCCTCCCCAGCCGTTGAGACATGTGATCCGCAATGTGTCCCCCTCGGGTTAATGGGCCATGCCGGGTTACATATCGAAAGCCGGTTACGGTATCCATCGGGCAGAGCCATGCGATGCCGTAACCCCGCAACAAGGTTACTGTGGCAGGAAAGTCGCAATTTCCGATAAAAACACTCAATCAATTTTCTCTGGTAACGGGCATCGCTATGGTGCCGCACACGCGCCAGCTGCGCAACATGTTGCCCTGACAGGAGATCTGAATTGCTTAATCGCTTTCTGGGAGTGCTGCTTGCCGGCACGGTTCTGCCTTCATTCGTCCTTGCGCAGGAAACCGTGGTGCTGGACGAGATCGTGCTGAATGCCGAAAGTGGCGATACGCTGGATCAATATGGCTATCTTGCCCGGTCAGGTCGTCAGGCGATGCGGATCGATACCGAAATCAAGCGCCTGCCGCAGTCGGTCAGTGTCATCACGCAGGATCAGCTTGAAGATCAGGCCCCGCGCACCATGCTTGAGGCGCTTAGCTATACGTCGTCGGCAACGCCGGGCGTGTTTGGCTTCGACACCCGCTACGACGCCTTTTACCTGCGCGGTTTCCCTGCCTATCAGACCGGGGTGTTCCGCGACGGGTTGCGCAGCTTCAACGGGCTTTCATCGTGGTACCGGAACGATCCCTATACGCTGGAAGGCATCGCGGTGCTGAAAGGCCCGGCATCCTCGATGTTCGGAGTCAGTACGCCGGGCGGGGTGGTGAATCTTGTCAGCAAGCGGCCCAAGGATACACCTTTCCACGAAACCAGCCTTAGTTATGGCAGCAATGCGCGGACGCAGGCATCGGTGGATTTTACCGGGCCGCTGGATGAGGACGGGAACCTGCTTTACCGCTTTACCGTGGTGGCGCGCGATGCCGATACGCATCTGGACGGTTATGCCGACGACCATGTGTTGATTGCGCCTTCGGTTTCCTATCAGATTTCCGACACCCAGAAGCTGCTGGTCATGGGCGAATATGCCAAAAGCCGCACCGGCGCGATGGCATATAACTGGTTCGACAGCAGTCTTCCCGCATCGGACTGGAAGGTGACGGATGAGCCTGCGGGCGATCCTGATTACAATATCTACGATCAGGAACAATTCCTGCTGGGTTATGAATATACGCAGGATCTGGGCAGTAGCACACAGTTCCGCCAAAGCTATCGCTATACGAAAGTGCGCAGCGACATGCGCTATGCCGCCCGGGCGGGCACATCGGCAGAGGATCTGGTTCCGGTCAAGTGGACGCGCTACCATGAAGTTGCCAGCACGCATGTGATCGACGCCATGCTTGAGCATCGGTTCGAGACCGGCAGCTTCGCCCATACCCTGGCCTTCGGTGCGGATTACACGCTGGCGAAATATGACGCGCATACCGGCAGCACGGTGTTGGGGCAGGCGGCAAACGATGCCATGGATGTGCCGTTTTCTGCCTGGCGGAAGCAGACGCAAAAAGGTATCTACCTTGCCGACCAGATCGAGAGGGACGCACTGACCATCTCGGCCTCGGCGCGATATGACTGGGTGACGACGGATTATGCCGACGTGGATTCTGAGACTGGTGAACTCGCTTCAGGTCAGCAGAAGGATGAAGCCTTTACCGGCCGTTTGGGCGTTTCCTATGAATTCGCCAATGGCCTGACGCCATTTGCCAATATATCCACCTCATTCGCGCCGAATATCAGTCAGGTCTATGAAAACACCTCGGATAGCAGAGGCGCTCCGGCCGAGGCGACCGAGGCGTTGCAAAAGGAAATCGGCCTGAAATACGAATTGCCGGACGGCAATACGATGATTACCGCTTCCGTGTTCGATATCCGACAGGATCATGGCATGGTGCTGGTCGTGGGGGATGACGAGCGCAATCGCGGCATAGATTACAACCTGACCTCGCGCGGGTTCGAGCTGGAGGCGAACAGCACCCTGGACAATGGCCTGAATCTTGTCGCCTCCTATACGCATATGAAAGTGACGATCGACAAGGGAACCAAGGGGACCAAGGGCAAGGAATTGTCGGGCACGCCCAATAACACGCTGTCGCTGTTTGCCAAATACGCCATCCCCTCGGGTGCGATGGAGAATCTCTCAGTGATGGGCGGCATTCGGTATGTCGGCAAAAGCTTCGGGAACGATACCAACACAATGCGCAACTCCAGCCGTACCTATGTCGATCTTGGCCTTTCCTATGATTTTGCGAAGCAAGGCCATGCGGGAACGCTGCTGCAACTGAACGTGCGCAATCTGCTGGACCGCAGGGAACAGACCTGCACCGCCGGCTGGTGTTACCAGGATGAGGGTCGCACCATCGACCTGAATCTGTCGCGCCGCTTCTGACAGCGCTGCGGATACGGACCCGAGCGATGAGAAACGCCCTTCCGGTTGCCCTGATCTCGTTGGGCGGGCTTTATGTCGCGCAAAGCGTCATCGGCGGTTTCATGTGGACGGCCCTGCCTGCCTATCTGCGCAGTCAGGGTATGGCGCTGGACCATCTTGGCCTGCTGTCGCTGCTGGTGCTGCCATGGGCTTTGAAAATGCTGTGGAGCCCTCAGGTCGAAAGCTGGCGCCGTCCCGCTCCGGGCAGGACCCGGACGCGCGGCGTCATCATGTTCGGCTGGGCCGCAACCGTGCTGATCGGGATCATGCTGATCCGGGCGGAGACCGCGCCTTTCGCGGTCATGCTGACCGGGCTGATGCTGATCGCCACGGCGACCGCCACGGTCGATATCGCCTGCGATGGTCATGCGGTCGAAGCGTTTTCGCCCAAGGATTACGGCTGGGCCAATGCGATGCAGGTGGGCGGCGCCTATGTCGGCGCGGCCCTTGGCGGAGGGTTGGTGCTGGTGGCGCTTGGCTGCTGGGGCTGGGGGCCGGGCATGGTGACGATGCTTGCCCTGATGCTTGCCTGCAGCATGCCCTTTGTGCTGCTTCGCCAGCCCCGCCCTTTGGGGCCGCCCGCACCCGCCGGACCCAGCCTGCGGGCGGCATTGGTACGGCCCACGACCTTGCAGGGGCTTGCGGTTACCGCGCTTTACGTTTCGGCCATGAAATCCTCGACCGGGTATTTCGGGCCATTTCTGGTGGATAACGGCTTCAGCCTGACCGATATCGGCGTTTTCGGCGCGACCGGAGCGATGATCACCGGGCTGGCAGGGGCATTGCTGGGCGGGGTGATCGTATCCGCCCTTGGCGCGCCTTTCGTGCTTCTGGCGGCGCTTGGGGCGCAGGCGGTGGTGCTGATCTATTGCCTGCTTGCCGCTTCGGGTGTGGCAATGCTGGTACCGGGATTGCCGTGGATGGTGCAGATCGTTTCGCCCGCCTTCATGGCGGTCGGGTTCGTGGCGCTATATGCGCGGTTCATGGCATGGTCCGATCCCGCGCAGGCCGGCGTCGACTTCACCATATTCCAATGCGCCGACGCTTTGATAAGCATGGCATTCGGAATGCTTGCGGGACAGATCATCCATTGGCTGGGCTATCCCGCACAATTCGGGCTGTCGCTGCTTCTGTCAGCAGTCTGTTTCGCGAAGCTGAAAGCCTTGCTGCCCGCGCCGATACAGGCAGGCTGATCGAGACGTGTTTCCGGGCGGTTCCGTTTGACGCGGGCTTTGATCAACAAACGTCACGCCCCTGACGCTGCGGCGCATATCCAGATTTCCGAGCGTCACTTCGCGCGAGCCACGGCTGTGGTCGCGCGCATGATCAATTCGGCCTCGAAGCGGGTGCGGACAAGGAAATCTTCCTCGGTCCGGTCAACGGCGGCGGCCAGATGCTCTGCCGCAATCGCGCCGATCCGCCGCGCCGGGATGCGCACGGTCGTCAGGGCAGGCTCCAGTTCCGCAGAGCCCGCGAAATCGCCTATGCCGATGATCGAGATATCCTTCGGCACCGACAGACCAAGCTTCAACGCCGCGTAGATCGCCCCTTGCGCGATGACATCATTGCCGCATAACAGCGCCGTCGGCCGATCCTGCCGTGCCAGCAGATCGAGGCAGGCATCTTTCGCCTGTGCGATGCTGTAGGGGGTCTGTATCTGCCAAATTTCGTCAAGGTCGGCTTGGGCGGCGCGGAAACGCTCGAAGGCAGCCGATTTCCGGGAACGGGCGCGGTCGTTCTCGCCGGTCGAGGGGAAGATCGTGCCGATACGGCGATGCCCCAGCATGATGAGATGATCGGCCGCGATATTCCCGATCTCGGCATTGTTCACGCCGACGCAGGAGACCGGTGAAGCCGCGTCGAAATTCCAGATTGCCAGGGTGGGCACGTTCTGCTCGCGCAGTACCCGATAGGTGTCCGCGCTGTGATCCAGGCCGATCAATGCCAAAGCATCGACCCGATGTTCCAGCAATTTGCGCACCAGCCCGTATTCCGTATCCAGATCATAGCCATGTGACGCGAGAAGCAGGGTGAAACCGCGTTCGCTGACCGCGTCGTTGAATGCCTGAACCAGTTCGGCAAAGATCGCATAGGCCACCGTTGGCACCACGAGTCCGATGGTGCCGCTGCGCCGCCCGTGGATCGTCTGCGCGGCGCGATTGCGGATATATCCGGATTTGCGAATCGCCTGATCGATCTTTTTGCGGGTCGCCGGTTGCACCAGATCGGGATGATTCAGTGCCCGCGAGACCGTCGCGGCAGAGACGCCAGCAAGGTTTGCAACGGAAACGATATCTGTTTTATGCTTTTGTTTTTTCATTATTTATATGACCTCTATACAAAATTAATGAAAACATTTGCATAACTATTTTCATCCCTTATCGTCAGATTCGCAAGTCGGTAACCGCTTTTTTGCAAACGACAAGGCGGCGGATCCGGCAGCCGGTTTCCGGCCGGCTTCATCGTTCAGAAGCAAAGGTATGTGGCGCATATGAATGTTCCCGATGATTTGTTGGCGGTAGATTCCATGATGGCGCAGGCACGCGCCGCGCAGGCCGGGTATGAGGCGGGCGGAAGTCAGCAACGCTATGACCGGGCGGCGCAGGCTGCCGGATGGGCGATCATGGAGCCGGGACGCAACCGGCAACTGGCCGAACTGGCGGTGCAGACGACCGGGCTTGGCAATGTCGCCGACAAGATCATCAAGAACCATCGCAAGACGCTTGGCCTGATGCGGGATATCCGCGGGGCGCAGACCTTTGGCATCCTGTCGGACGATCCTGCGACCGGCATCGTGGAAATTGCGCGTCCCATCGGGGTGATCGGCGCTGTGGTCCCTTCGACCAATCCAGCCGCCACGCCGGCGAACAATGTCATCAATGCGTTGAAATGCGGGAATGCGATCATCCTGTCGCCCTCGCCCAAAGGGGTCGCGTGCTGCGAATTGTTGCTGGAATTCATCCATGCGGAGTTCGACAGGATCGGCGAGGACAGGCGGCTGGTGCAGATGCTGCCTGCGCCGGGATCCAAGGCCAAGACGCAGCGCCTGCTGGAAACCGCCGATCTGGTCGTCGTCACCGGCAGTCAGGACAATGTGCGCCGGGCTTACGAAAGCGGCACACCGGCAATCGGGGTGGGCGCGGGGAATGTCGCCGTGATCGTGGATGAAACCGCGGATCTGGCGAGCGCGGCGGGCAAGATCGCTGCGTCCAAGACGTTCGACAACGCGACCTCCTGTTCCTCGGAGAACGCCCTGATCGTGCCGGATAGCGTCTTCGATGATTTCCGTGCCGCGCTTGAGGCCGAAGGCGGCGCCGTCATTCCGCCCTCTGAAGAGCAGGAGATCGTTTCGCGGCTGTGGCCCGATGGCCATCTGAACCGCGAGATCATTGCCAGCGATGCCGATGTGCTTCTGGAAAAGCTGGGGCTGTCGGACCGGTTGCCGGCCAGCACCCGTTTCATTGCTGTCGAGACCGCGGGCATCGGCCCCGATCACCCGCTATCCGGCGAAAAGCTTAGCCGCGTCGCGGCGCTGTACCGGGCGCGGGATTTCGAGGATGCGGTGGATATCGCCCACCGTATCCTTGCCCATCAGGGGACGGGACATTCCATCGGCCTGCATACGCAGGACGATGAACGCGCGATCAGCATGGGCCAGAGCCTTCCGGTCTGCCGCGTCATCGTCAATCAGGCACATTGTTTCGCGACAGGCGGCGCTTTCGACAACGGATTGCCGTTCTCGCTGTCGATGGGTTGCGGAAGCTGGGGCGGCAACTCTATCGATTCCAACCTGCATTGGCGGAATTTCATGCAGCGTACCCGTATCGTGCGGCAGATCCCGCCACGCGAACCGACCGTGGAAGAGATTTTCGGCGAATACTGGGCGGAGGCCGGAGAATGAGGTTCGATCCCGACCTGCCGCCCGCGGGAACGGTGCGCGACTGGCTGGATTTCCGCGCCGGTAACGATCCGGACGGGATCAGCCATATCTTTGCCGATGACGATACCCGCATGAGCTGGTCCGAATTGCGCGATGCCGCCCGGGATATCGCCGTGCGGCTTGCGGGACTGGGAGTGGCGCCGGGTGAAAGCGTTGCACTGATGCTGCCGAACGGGCGCAACGCGGTCGCGGGCCTGTTCGGCGCGCTTTACGGCGGGTTCAGGGCGACGATGATCAACCTTGTCGCGGGCGCGGATGCGATAGGCTATGCGCTTGGCCATTCCGGCGCGCGGATCGTGCTGGTTGCGGCGTCGCAGCACGAATTGCTGGAACAGGCGCTTGACGGAAACGGCGGGCCATTGGTGATCGTCGCATCCGATGAGAGCGGATTCTCCTGGCCCGCAGATGCCGTGCCCGGTGAGTTGTGCCTTCATGATGCCTCGGACCATGCCCTGCTGATGTACACTTCGGGGACGACCGGGCGTCCCAAAGGGGTGCTGCACAGCCATTCGAGCCTTCTTGCAGGCGGATGGACCTCGGCGAAAGCGCATGAACTGACGCGTGCGGACCGGGCGATGTGCGTCCTGCCGATCTATCACATCAACGGGTTATGCGTGACGATCATGGCGCCGCTTGTCTCAGGCGGTGCGGCGATCGTTTGCGAACGTTTTTCGGCCAGCCGGTTCTGGCAGGTTTGTGCGCAGCACGGGGCAACATGGTTTTCGGTCGTCCCGACGATCATTTCACATCTCCTGCATGGCACACAGATGCCCGATAAGGCCGTGCGCGAGCGTATCCGGTTCGGCCGCTCGGCTTCCGCGGCCCTGGCCGTCGAGGTGCAGAACGCCTTCGAAGAGCGGTTCGGCATTCCCATCATCGAAACGATGGGGCTGACGGAAACGGCGGCGCAGATCCTGTCGAACCCCTTGCCGCCGGGGCTGCGCAAGATCGGCTCGCCCGGTATGGGCATCGGCGTCGAGGTCGCGATCATGTCCGGCGACATGGCGCCCCTGCCTGCCGGAGCCGAGGGAGAGATATGCGTGCGGGGGCCGAATATCATGCGGGGCTATCTGAATAATCCCGAGGCGACCGCCGTCGCACTAACGCCGGATGGCTGGCTGCGAACCGGCGATCTGGGCCGGATCGACGAGGATGGTTATGTTTTCGTCACAGGCCGTCTGAAAGAGCTGATCATCAAGGGCGGCGAGAACATCGCCCCGCGCGAGATCGACGAGGCGCTTTATGCGCTGCCGGATGTGATCGAAGCCGCGGCCTTCGCGCGCAAATGCACCACCTATGGCGAACGCGTCGAGGCCGCCGTGGTCCTGTGCGAGGGATCGATGCTCAGGGCCGAGGACATCTCGCTTCTATGCGAGAAGCGCCTGGGCAAGTTCAAGACGCCGGATGTCATTCATCTGCTGCGCGAATTACCGAAAGGACCATCCGGCAAGATTCAACGCCTGCGGCTGGCACAAATGACCGAGTGACGCCGCGCCTGCCCATGGGAGGGAATGGGGCGGGGGAGCCCCATGAGGGATGTCGGTCACAAAGGGAGGAGACATAAATGACGCTGTATCATTCACTTAAAACGGTGCTGGCCGGCGCTGTCACGGCGGGGCTGATCACGCCGGCGACGATGGCGCAGGACTATCCCCAGCGGCCCATTCAGATGGTGGTGGCCTTTGGTCCCGGCGGTGGCACGGATATCATGGGCCGCCAGATCGGGAAGATGCTGGAGGCAGAGCTTGGGGTGTCCATCCCGGCCTCCAATGTCGCGGGCGCTTCGGGTAATGCCGGGCTGACGCAGATGCGCACCGATCCTGCTGACGGCTATACGATCGGTACCTTGATCTCGCTGACGGTCGCTTCTTGGGCGGCAGGGCTGGGCGACAGCAAGCCCGAGGATTTCCATGTGCTTTCGGTCGTGCAGAACTCTCCGTCATTTCTGTTCGTCGCGGCCAATAGTCCACATCAGACCGCCGAAGATCTCTTTGCATATGCCAAGGCCAATCCCGGGGAATTGACCGTCGCGACCTCGGGCTATGGCACGCAGGACGATGTCACGCTCAAGTTGCTGGCCAGGGATGGCATCCAGATGGAGAATGTGCCCTTCCAGGCCCCGGGCGAACGTTATGCCTCGCCTATCGGTGGGCATACGGCGGTACTGTATGAAGAACCGGGCGATATCGCGCAATTTATCGAGGCCGGGCAGCTGAAGCCGATCGTGGCCTTCTCGGCGGAGCGTCATCCGGCATTTCCCGATGTGCCGACGGCGACCGAGCTGGGGCACGACATTTCGGGGCTGGATAATTTCCGTGCGATTGCCGTGCGCGCCGGTACCGACCCGGCCATCGTTGAGAAACTTGAAGCTGCGCTGGGAAATGTTCTTGCCAGCGAGGAATGGCAGAATTTTTGCACGGAAACCTACAGTTGCATCGAGCCGGTGACCGGCGATGCAGCGCAGAGCATGGTCACGGATTTCCTGCAACTGATCACCGAGCAGCTTGAAAGCTAAGGCGGGGCGAGGCAGCAATGACAGATTCTTACGCAGATGGAGCGCCCGAAAGGGATAGCCAAAGCAATACGAGCGAAAATCAGCAGGGCGAAGGAATAACGGCGCGGTTGATCCCGGTGCTGGTTCCGGCCTTGCTGCTGTTGGCGTCATTGATTTTGCCTGGTTTCATGTTTCATGCCGGCCAGCGAGGCAGCCTTCCGGGCCTTGGCCCCGGTGCCTGGCCCGGTGCGGTTCTTGCGGCGCTTGCTGTTTTTTCGGCGATCTGGCTGGCGATCGAGATCTGGGGCTTTGCCAAGTCGAGGAAATCGGCCAGCCTCTCCGCCCCGCATGACGAGGACGTTTATCACTATGGCAAGGCGATTATCGGCATCGTGCTGGTGATTGCCTTTGGCTGGTTGCTGCCCGTCCTGGGCTTCCCGCTCGCGACGATGCTGTTCCTGTTCATCTGGTGCCTCTACGGGGGGCTGCGCAATCCGCTGGTAATGCTGCTGGTTCCGGGTATCGGCACGGTTGCGCTTCTATGGGTGTTCATGGGTCTGGCGTTGATGCCGCTAAGCCGTGGCATGGGGCCGTTCGAGGGTTTCACCATCGCGCTATTGCAGCTTATCGGGATCTATTGAGAGAAGGACGCATGTGATGCAGACCCTTGAATTCATCTTGGGCGGCTTTCAGTCCGTCTTCCAGATCGCCGCCTTCCTGACCGTTGTCATCGGTTTGCTCGTTGGCGTGATCGCGGGCGCGCTGCCGGGGATTTCCTTTGTCAACGCAATGGCGATGGCGCTGCCCTTCACCTATACGATGGATGTCACCCACGCGATGCTGTTTCTGGGTGGCATCTATGTCGGAGGCGTCTTCGGAGGCTCGATCTCGGCGATCATGATCAACGTGCCGGGAACTCCGGCGTCATTGCCCGCCACATGGGACGGCTATGCGATGACCAAGAAGGGGCAGGTCAAGCGGGCACTGACCATCGCCGTCACCGCCTCGGCCGTCGGGGGGCTGATCAGTGCCCTGATGCTGACATTTCTTTCTGCGCCCTTCGCCAGTTTCGCGATGAAATTTTCGCAACCCGAATTCTTTGCCGCGACGGTATTGGGGCTGGTCAGCGTGATCGCTATTGCGAAGGACAAGCCGGTCATCACCATGATCTCGCTATTGATAGGCATGGCCATCGGTACGGTCGGAGTCGATCCGCTTTTCGGACAGGCCCGTTTCAGTTTCGGTGTGCCTGAAATCGAAAGCGGCATTCGCTTCGTTGTCGTCATGATCGGCCTTTTCGCCATCGGCGAGGTCATCGATCTGGTCGCCACGGATCGCGATCTGCGCCCCAAGAAAACCGAGGGCAAGGCGGTCGGCGCCAGTTTCCACGACATACTTGGCGTCAAGGGCGCGATCCTGCGCGGCTCGGGGCTGGGCTGCATCATCGGTATCATTCCGGGCGCGGGCGCGACGCCGGGGGCTGTCATAGCCTACGGGGTCGAAAAGCAGGTCAATCCGCGCGGAGCCGAGTTCGGCACCGGCGTCGAGGGCGGTCTGGCTGCGCCGGAAGCCGCCAAGAATGCCACCACCGGGGCTGCGATGATACCGCTTCTGACACTGGGAATTCCGGGCAGTGCGGCAACCGCGATCATGCTTGCCGCGATGATGTTGCAGGGCGTCAATCCCGGTCCGCTCTTGTTCGTTATGGACCCGTCCATGGTCTATACCATCTTTGCGGCGATGATCATCGCCAATATCCTGATGATCGGGGCTGGCGTCGGCGTCGCGCAGATATTTTCGTTTCTGATGCGAACGCCGCCGGCAATTCTGGCCGGCTTCATCGTGATCCTGAGCCTGATCGGCGCCTATGGGGTCAGGAACAATATCTTCGACGTTTATGTCTGCCTCGTCTTCGGGGTTATCGGCTGGGTGATGAAGCGGGTGGGCTTCCCCTCGGCGCCGCTGGTTCTGGGCGTGATCCTCGGGCCGCTGGCAGAGCGCTATTTCCTGACATCGGTCGCCAATTCGCATCAGGATTATACCGTGTTCTTCAGCCGGCCGATCAGTGGGTCGATCCTGTTTATCGCCGCCCTTTTCGTGCTGTGGTCGCTATGGCCGTCGGTCAGGGCGCGGATCGGGCGCCGCTCCGCAGCCTCCTGAACGGGAAGGCTTCAGTTGAACCCACGCAAGGCAAATCAAATCCGCTTGCCGGATCGGATCGACCGCTTCTGGCCAGAGACCGAAGAAGGAAATCACCCATGAAAATGACTACCGAGGAAGCATTCGTCAAAACCCTGCAAATGCACGGCATCCAGCATGCATTCGGGATTATCGGCTCGGCCATGATGCCGATCTCGGACCTGTTTCCCAAAGCGGGCATCACCTTCTGGGACTGCGCGCATGAATGCAATGCGGGGATGATGGCGGATGGATACAGCCGCGCGACCGGCCGCATGTCGATGCTGGTTGCGCAGAACGGGCCGGGCATTACGTCGCTGGTGACGCCTGTGAAGACCGCCTACTGGAATCATACTCCGTTGCTGGTCGTGACCCCGCAAGCGGCCAACAAGACCATCGGGCAGGGCGGCTTTCAGGAGGTCGAACAAATGGCCCTGATGGAGGATATGGTCGCCTATCAGGAGGAGGTCCGCGATCCCTCGCGCATGGCCGAGGTGCTGAACCGGGTGATCCTGCAGGCCAGGCGGGCTTCGGCTCCGGCACAGATCAACGTGCCTCGCGATTTCTGGACGCAGGTCATCGATATCGATCTGCCGCAGATCGTCGAGTTCGAGCGCCCCGGTGGCGGCGAGGAAGCCATTTCGAAAGCGGCCAGCCTGTTGTCCAAGGCGCGTTTCCCCGTGATCCTGAACGGTGCCGGTGTGGTGCTGGCCAATGGCATCGGCGATTCCCGTGCCTTGGCCGAGCGGCTCGATGCGCCGGTGTGCTGCGGCTATCAGCATAACGACGCCTTCCCGCAGTCGCATCCGCTGGCTGTCGGGCCACTTGGCTATAATGGCAGCAAGGCGGCGATGGAGCTGATTTCCAAAGCTGATGTGGTGCTGGCGCTTGGCACGCGGCTCAATCCGTTCTCGACCCTGCCGGGCTACGGGATCGACTACTGGCCGAAGGATGCGAAGATCATCCAGGTCGATATCAATGCCGACCGGATCGGGCTGACAAAGCCGGTATCCGTCGGGATCGTCGGCGATGCGGGCAAGGTGGCGCGGCGGATCCTGTCGCAGCTATCGGGGACCGCCGGTGATCAGGGTCGCCAGGAGCGGCGCGAACTGATTTCGACGACCAAATCCCGCTGGGCACAGGAATTGTCCAGCCTCGATCACGAGGACGACGATCCCGGCACCGACTGGAACGCGCGTGCCCGCAAACGGGATTCCGACCGGATGTCTCCGCGCATGGCATGGCGCGCCATCCAGTCCGCGATGCCGAAAGATGCGATCATCAGCAGCGATATCGGCAATAACTGCGCCATAGGCAACGCCTATCCCGGTTTCGAGGCGGGGCGGAAATATCTCGCTCCGGGCCTGTTCGGTCCTTGCGGTTACGGTTTTCCGGCGATCCTGGGGGCCAAGATCGGCTGTCCGGATATTCCGGTGATCGGTTTCGCGGGGGATGGCGCATTCGGGATATCGATGAACGAGATGGTCTCGCTTGCCCGGGATGGCTGGCCGGCGATCACCATGGTGGTCTTTCGCAATTATCAGTGGGGCGCGGAAAAGCGGAACACAACCCTTTGGTTCGACGATAACTTCGTTGGCACCGAATTGTCGCAGAATGTCCGCTATGCCGATATTGCGCGGGCTTGCGGCGTCGAGGGCGTGCAGGTGCGTGATATGACGGATCTGACCGCCGCGTTGCATGACGCTGTCGAGGCGCAGATGAAGGACAGGAAAACCACCTTCATCGAGGTGCTGCTGAATCAGGAGCTGGGCGAGCCCTTCCGTCGTGACGCCATGAAGAAACCGGTTGTCGTGGCCGGAATAGATGCCGCCGACATGCGATTGCCCGAAATCGTCTGATGAAGCTGCTGGCCGATATTCTGCTGCGTGCCCAGGATGCCCGCCGCCATATCGTCCTGCCCGAGGGTGACGATTCACGGATCGCACAGGGCGCGGCGCTGGCGGTGGAGCGGGGGGTGGCGGATGTCACCCTGCTGGGCGCGCCCGATGCCGTGGCCGCGCGTCTGGCCGAGGCGGGGAGCGGCGAGAGTGATCGCTTGCGCATCCTCGATCCTGCGGCCACTCCGTTTTCGGAAGAACTGGCGATGCTGTTCCATCATCTTCGCCGCGGCAAGGGCGTTACGCCTGACGAGGCCGAACGGACAGCCCGTCTGCCGCATGTCCATGCGGCGCTTATGGTTCGTGCGGGTTATGCAGATGGCACGGTGGGCGGCGCGGTCTTGTCGACCGCCCAGATCGTCCGGACCGCGTTGCAGGTTATTGGTCCGGCGCCGGGCAGCAGGCTTGTCTCGAGCTATTTCCTGATGATGTTCTGCGACCGTGCCGATGGCAGGAATCATGGTTGCATATTTTCCGACGCGGGTCTGGTGATAGATCCGGACGCTGAACAACTGGCGCAGATCGCCCTGGATTCGGCATCTTCCTATACTAGCCTGACGGGCAAGGCGGCGCGGGTCGCCATGTTGTCATTCTCGACTCATGGCAGCGCATCGCATAGCTTGTCGGAAAAGGTTTCCGAAGCTACGCGACTGGCGCGGCAGCGGGCGCCGAAGCTGCTGATCGACGGTGAATTGCAGTTCGATGCCGCGCTTCTGCCCGAGGTGGCACAGAGGAAAGCCCCGGATTCGCCCATCGCCGGAAACGCGAATGTGTTTATCTTTCCCAATCTGGATGCTGGCAATATCGGTTATAAAATCGCCCAGAGACTGGGAGGAGCGATCGCCATCGGACCCGTTCTGCAAGGGCTGGCGCAGCCTGCAAACGACTTGTCGCGCGGTTGTTCCGCCGAAGACGTATTTCATATGATCGCGTTGACTGCCCTTCAGGCGGCCAGCCATTCCACGACCCAGCCGCAACCTGTCCGCCAAGGAGCAGCCCTGCCATGACCCAGCCCCAGCTCGACACGTCGCCCAAGGTTTCGGACGAGGTTCGCAAGACGACCTGTTACATGTGCGCCTGCCGCTGCGGCATCAATGTCCACATGAAGGACGGCCGCGTTGCCTATATCGAGGGCAATCGGGACCATCCGGTGAACCGGGGCGTCCTGTGCGCGAAGGGCTCGGCGGGCATCATGCAGGTCAATGCCCCCTCGCGGTTGCGCGCGCCACTGCGCCGGGTCGGGCCGCGCGGATCGGGCGAGTTCGAGGAAATATCATGGGAGGAAGCTCTTGGCATCGCCGGCGACTGGCTAAGCCGGATTCGCGGAACCGATCCTTCGAAACTCGCCTTCTTTACCGGGCGGGATCAATCCCAGTCCTTCACCAGCTTCTGGGCCCAGGCATTCGGGACGCCGAACTATGCCGCGCATGGCGGTTTCTGTTCGGTCAACATGGCGACGGCGGGGATCTATACGATGGGCGGCGCGTTCTGGGAGTTCGGCCAGCCCGACTGGGAGCGAACCCGGCTGTTCATGCTGTTCGGCGTGGCCGAGGACCATGACAGCAATCCGATCAAGATGGGCATCGGCAGGCTGAAGGCGCGCGGCGCGCGGGTGATCGGCGTCAACCCGATCCGGTCGGGCTATAATGCGGTGGCCGACGAATGGCTGGGTATTACGCCGGGCACCGACGGGCTGTTCATCCTGTCGCTGATCCATTGCCTGATGTCGGCGGGCAGGATCGATCTCAACTATCTGGCCCGCTACACCGATGCGCCGCTGCTGGTCGATGACGAAACCGGTCTGTTCCTGCGCGACAGTGATGGCAAGACACTGGTCATCGACCGCGCGACCGGCGAGCTTGCGCCCTTTGACCGCAAGGCCGTGCGCCCCGATCCAAATGCCCGCCATCCCGGTCACCAGACCGTGCTGCAACTGATGGCGAAACGTTATCTGTGCCAGGAATATGCGCCCGAAGCCGTGGCCGATCGCTGCGGCATCCCGGCCCAGCGCATCCGCGCCATCGCGGATGAGATAGCCCGCGTGGCGTTTGAAGAGGAAATCACCCTGGATCGTGCCTGGACCGATTTTCGCGGCGAAAGGCACGAAACCATGACAGGACGCCCCGTCGCTTTCCATGCGATGCGCGGTATCTCGGCGCATTCCAACGGGTTCCAGACTTGCCGGGCGCTGCATGTGCTGCAGATCCTGCTGGGCTCGGTCGAGGTGCCGGGCGGCTTCCGTTTCAAGCCGCCTTACCCCAAGCCCGTCGAGGCGCATCCCGTGCCGCATTGCAAGACGCAGCCCGATTGCCCGCTGGACGGCCCGCATCTGGGTTTCGTAAGAGGTCCCGAGGATTTGGCCCTGACCGAGGACGGCACCCCTGCGCGGATCGATAAGGCGTTCACCTGGGAAAATCCGATGTCGGCGCATGGGCTGATGCATATGGTCATCTCGAACGCCCATGCGGGCGATCCCTATCCGATCGACACGCTGTTCCTGTATATGGCCAACATGTCGTGGAATTCCTCGATGAATACCCGTGGCGTCATCGAGATGCTGACCGATACGGATGAAAACGGCGATTACGTCATCCCGCGGATCATCTATTCCGATGCCTACAGTTCCGAAATGGTTGCCTATGCCGATCTGATCCTGCCGGACACGACCTATCTGGAACGATATGATTGCATCAGCCTGCTGGATCGCCCGATCTGCGAGGCCGAGGCTGCGGCGGATGCGATCCGCTGGCCGGTGGTCGAGCCGGATCGCGATGTGCGCGGCTTCCAGACCGTTCTGATCCAATTGGCGAATCTTATGGAATTGCCGGGATTCGTGGACGAGGGCAAAGCGCCGAAATGGCGCGACTATGCCGATTATATCGTGAATCATGAACGCAAGCCCGGCATCGGTCCGCTGTCCGGCTTTCGCGGCAATGGCGATCAGACCGGACGCGGAGCACCGAACCCGGACCAGTTGCAGCGCTATATCGAGAATGGCGGCTTCTTTGTGAACCATATCCCCGGGGAGGCCGGTTTCTACAAGCCGTGGAACATGGTCTATCAGGATTGGGCGGTGGGCATGGGCTTCTACGACAAGCCGCAGCCCTATCTGTTCAACCTGTATCTTGAAACGATGCGCAAATTCCAGCGTGCCGCCGAGGGACATGGCGAACGGCAGCCGCCGGATCATCTGCGTGGACAATTGCGCCGGATCATGGACCCGCTGCCGATCTGGTATCCGCCATTCGAAGAAGAACATGCCGATCCCGCGGATTATCCCCTGCATGCGTTGACGCAGCGCCCGATGGCGATGTATCACAGCTGGGGCAGCCAGAACGCATGGCTGCGCCAGATTCACGGTCATAACCCGCTTTATGTCCCGCGCGATGTCTGGGACCGGTATGGCTTTCAGGATGGCGACTGGGCGCGGGTCAGTTCGGTCCACGGCAGCATCACCGTGCCGGTCGCGCTGCATGGCGGGCTGAACGCGAAAACGGTCTGGACATGGAACGCGATTGGTAAACGCAAAGGGGCCTGGGCTCTGGACCCCGATGCCCCCGAAGCGACACGAGGCTTTTTGCTGAACCATCTTATCCATGAATTGCTGCCGCCGCGTGGCGATGGCCTTCGCTGGTCGAATTCCGACCCGATCACCGGTCAGGCGGCATGGTTCGATCTGCGCGTCAGCATCGAGAAAGTCGCGCCGCAGACTGAAACCGATCCGGCCTTCGCCGCGATTGGCTCGCCGGTGGGGCGGGGGCCGAAGAACCTGCAATGGAAGGTAAGCGAATGACGTCTTTGCCGCAAAGTACCGAACGCAAGATGGGACTGGTGATCGATCTGGATACCTGTGTCGGCTGCCATGCCTGCGTCGTCAGCTGCAAAGGCTGGAATACCGAGAATTACGGCGCGCCGCTATCCGACATGGATGCCTATGGCGCCGAGCCTTCGGGCAGTTTTCTCAACCGTGTCCACAGCTACGAGATCGAACCGGAGGACAACAGCCCCGCGCAGATCGTGCATTTTCCCAAATCCTGCCTGCATTGCGAAGACGCGCCCTGCGTTACCGTCTGCCCGACAGGCGCCAGCTACAAGCGGGCCGAGGACGGTATCGTACTGGTCAACGAGGATGCCTGTATCGGCTGCGGCCTTTGTGCCTGGGCATGCCCCTATGGCGCGCGTGAGATGGATAGCGCAGCAGGGGTGATGAAGAAATGTACTCTCTGCGTGGACCGTATCTATAACGAGAACCTGCCAGAGGAGGACCGGGTGCCCGCCTGCGTTCGCACCTGTCCTGCCGGCGCCCGTCATTTCGGCGATCTGGGCGACAGGGAAAGCGCCGTCAGTCAACTGGTCGCTGAACGGGGCGGCTTCGACCTGATGCCCGAGATGGGAACCCGCCCGGTAAACAAATATCTGCCGCCACGGCCCAAGGATCGGCTGAACGGCGTGCGCCCGAGAACCGCGACTTCGACATCCGAGCCCCTTGCCAGCCCTTCCGCCGGCGCGACGGATTCGCAAAGCTTCTTTGCCTGGCTTGACCGCGCGCTGGAGAAAATCTGATGCATCCGGCACCTTCCGTCATCATCTTCACCGTCCTTTCCGGAGCGGGCTTCGGCTATCTGGCGTTTCTTGGCCTTGGATTGTCATTGGACACCGGTTTTACGGCCTTCTGGCAATTCACTCTGGCATTCTCGATGACGGTAGGCGGGTTGATTTCATCGACATTTCATCTTGGCAATCCGCAGCGTGCCCTGCTGGCGTTTACCCAGTGGCGGACAAGTTGGCTCAGCCGTGAGGCATGGGCGGCGGTCGCCACCCTGCTGGTCGCAGGGTTTTATGCGATTGGCGTGATTTTCTTCGCTACCCGATTTGTGCTTCTGGGCTGGCTGGTCGCGGCGATGTGTATCGCGACGGTTTTCGTCACCTCGATGATCTATGCGCAGATGGCGACTGTTCCCCGGTGGAACACGGTTTTGACACCGATCTATTTCACCGCCGCCGCACTGACCGCCGGAGCAATTCTGTCAGGACAAGGCGCGGCGGCAATCCTGTTGCTGCTTGTTCTGACACTGATTCAGCTTGCCTGCTGGTTGCGCGGTGATCGCCGCTTCGCGGAGCGCGGTCACAGCATCGCATCGGCGACGGGTCTGGGCACGCCCGGAAGGATCCGGCTTTTCGAAGCCCCGCATAGCGGCAGCAATTATCTGCTGAAAGAGTTCGGCTTTCAGGTTGCCCGCCGCCACGCCATGAAGCTGAAGGTCATCTGTATCGTGGCCCTCGGCGTGATTCCGGTCCTGCTTATCTTCCTGGGAGGCGGTATCGTTTCACTGATCCTGGCCTTCGCATTCCATCTTGTCGGCATATGTGTATCGCGATGGCTGTTCTTCGCCGAAGCGGAACATGTGGTGCAGCTATATTACGGGAACGCTCCGGCGCCACTTGGCACCTGATAAGGCAATGAAAGGATTTGCCTTGTCGCCGCGTTCAGTGGCAGATTGCGCAATTGATGCGGTCAGTATATACTCCTGTTCCATACTTATGTGAGAAGAGGTCTTTCATGGGGCGCGTCAAAGTCAATCTGACGATCGATGAAGAACTCTCGCGGGCTGCGCGCGCATACGGGCTCAACATGTCGCGTTTGGCGGAATCCGCGATCGCCGCAGCCGTCAAAGAGGAACGCAATCGGCGGTGGCGCGAGGAAAATCGCGAAGCAATTCACGCATATAGTCATGAGGTCGAGCAGAATGGCGTGCCGCTGGCGCGTTACCGCAGCTTCTGATCGGGTTTTCAATGGCGCAGTTTGACGTTTTTCGCCTGTCTGATGATCTTCTTGTCGTCGATTTGCAGACCGATCTGATCGGGATCGAAGCCACCCGGATCGTCGCGCCGCTTCGGCAAGAGGGAGCCTATGCCGCCCTTACCGGATTAACGCCCGCTGTGGAGGTCGGCGGACGTAGATGGATCGTGAGGGTTCAGGAAATAGCAGCCGTGCCCGGGTCGGAATTGCGTGATTGCATCGGCAATCTCAATCATGTGCGTGATCCGCTCAACCGAGCTCTGGACATTCTGATTGACGGCGTTTGACATGATTATTCCGTCAGTCCAGCGCGTCACCCGGCACCGGAGAATGATCAACCGACAGCAACTTGTCCCATGGCGGATGGGAAAGATCGAATCGAAGGCGATTCTGTCGTAGAGTAACGCCGGTATTATTTTCACCGCAAAGTGCCATATTGACATGATGAAGGATAACAATCGTCCCCCGGCAGAGATGCCCGATCTCTTTCGCGAATGCTTTCGCATTTCGCGTGCCGAATTATGGGCCGATGGCATCGTGCATGCCGTGGGCATCGTGCTGGCGATTACGGCGGGTTCAGCTTTGCTGGCGCTTTCCGCCATGCGCGCGGCCCCTGCGGAATATGTGGCCGTCGTCTTTTACGTCGCGTCGCTGCTTACGGTGCTCTCGGTCTCTTGCGCCTATAATCTGTGGCCCGTCTCAACAGTCAAAGCTGTGTTGCGCCGCTTCGACCATGCCGCGATCTATCTTCTGATCGCGGGAACCTATACGCCTTTCCTCGCCCAGCTTGACGGTATGTCTGCGGCGGCCATGCTTGTGTTCGTCTGGGTGGCCGCGACGCTTGGCATTGCGGCGAAGCTGTTTCTGCCCGGCCGCTTCGACCGGCTGGCCATCCTCTTTTACCTTGCCATCGGCTGGAGCGGAGTCGTGATCGCCGGCGACCTTGCCGCAATCCTGCCAGCCAGCACCATATGGCTGACGATTGCGGGCGGTGTCGCCTATTCGATCGGGGTTCTTTTCTTCGTCTGGCGCAGCCTGCGATTCCAGTCGGCCATCTGGCACGGTTTCGTCGTCTCGGGTTCCGCGCTGCATCTGGCGGCGATGATGGATCTGCTGGTGATCAACCGGCCGTGACGTCTGATTCTATTCCATGCCGAGCTGGCGATAGACTCTTTTGACGTAGTCGCCGAACGTTGTGCTTGTCTTGATGTCGAGATGGCGGGGATGGGGCAGGTCGATACGGAAGAAATCGGCCATGCGCGCAGGTCCGGCGGTCAGCACGGCACAATGCGAGCCAAGGAAGATCGCTTCCTGGATACCATGCGTCACGAAAACGAATGTCTTGCGGCTTTCTTGCCAGATGCGCAGCATCTCGAGGTTCATTTTCTCGCGCGTGATCGCGTCAAGCGCGCCGAACGGCTCATCCATGAGCACCAGCTTCGGATCGTGAATCAGGGCGCGCGCGATTGCGGCACGCTGCTGCATGCCGCCCGAAAGTTCGAACGGATATTTGTCGCCAGCCTGGCCCAGACCAACCATCTGCAGGAGATCGCGCGCGCGTTCGCGCGCTGCTTTCATCGGCAGGCCGAGAATCTGGGCCGGCAAGATGACGTTATCCGAGATCGTACGCCATTTGAGCAGCAGCGGTTGCTGAAACACCATGCCGACATCGCGCCCCTCCACGAATGAGCCGTGACCGTCACCGATGCTCACCGTGCCGCCATCCGCGTCATGCAGCCCGGCCAGAATTTTCAGCACGGTCGTCTTGCCGCATCCCGATGGCCCGACGACCGAAAGCAAATCGCCCTCGTTGATGTCAAGCGTCACGTCCGAGATGGCAAGCGCCTCGGTTCTTCCGGTGCGGTAGACCTTGCGTACATTCTGCAGCCGGATCAGCGGCGAAGCGTCGGTTCGGGATGCGGTTTGCGCGGCAGTGTTCATGATAGCCATCTTTCACGGTTGGCCACGACGAAATCGTCGTCGGCGAGGTCGGGATGGGCGGCATAGATGCGGTCGATCTCGGCGGCCTGTCCGGGCGAAAGACCTTCTTCCGGATCGAGACACCAGATGCCGTCCAGAAGCCCTTGCCGGCGCAGCACTTCATGGCAGCCGGCGATACAGCCGTCGAAGGAATTGGCGACGTCGAAAAAGGCCGCGTTGCAGTCGGTCACGCGCGCGTCGAGTCCCATAAGCTCCGCCGGTATCGCCTCTCCGGCATCGATTGCCGCATGAATCCTGTCCAGCAATTCGACCGCCTTGCGCGTCCAGACCGACCAATGGCCAAGCAGGCCGCCGCGGAAGCGCAACCGCACCATATCGTTGCCGCGCGGAATATCGAAGGGCGTGGCGAGATCGGCAACGATGTGATCGTCATTGCCGGTATAAAGCGTGATGCGATCTTCCGCGCGGGCTTCCACGACCCCGCGTATCACGTCGAGCGTGCGATAGCGGTTGAACGGCGCCACCTTGATCGCGATCGCGTTGTCGATGGCGGCGAAGCGGGTCCAGAACGCAGCATCAAGATCGATGCCGCCGACCGCCGTCTGCATATAGAAGCCAATGATCGGCATTTCGCGGGCAATGGTTTCGCAATGGGCGATCAGCTCGTCACCCGAAGCGCCACGCATTGCGCCCATGCTGACAAGTACGGCATGATATCCGAGATCGCGGGCGATAACCGCCTCGTTGACGGCCTGCGCCGTCTTGCCCGCGACGCCGGCGATCATCACCAGCGGCCGATCCGTCCAGGCGGCCGCGTCGTTCGCCGCAGCTTTGAGAACCGGTTCGTAAAGTCCTGTTTCCCGAATGGCGAACTGCGTTGTATGCACGCCGACGGCAAGCCCGCCCGAACCCGCATCGACATAATAGCGCGACAATGCCCGCTGACGGACCGGGTCGAATTTGCGCTTCGCGTCGAGCGCCAGAGGATGCGCGGGGATCACCGCGCCCTTGCGCAGGATGGCAAGAATGTCTTGCGGCAGATTGGAATGATGAAGACCCATGTCAAAGACGTCCTATCCGAATTCCGGTCCGGCGATCACGGCGGTGTCGCGCGGGTTTCCGGGAGTTCCATGCGGGCCTTTCCTCATGCGGAGGAAAGGGCGTTGACGGGTGAACCCTCTGGCCTTCAGAAGTTCGGTCAGCTTTCTGCAACGCTCTGCGACATCGAGGAAAACCGGACCTTCGAGTACCGAGAGAACATGATCGACAAGCCCGGCGACGGCCGTGTCATCGGTTCCGACCACCGGGCCGATCTGCGTGGCGATCCGTCCGTCGCGTCCGAATGAGAAAGCGCCTTTCGTGCTTTGGCGCGCGGCAGGGCAACGGGTGGCCAGATCGCGGAGGAATGCGGTTCGATCGGCGCCGAAGGCAGCATTCGCAGCCTCGATCGCGGCAGCGTCGGTTTTGGCCGCATCGGCTGGCCGGAGATCATTTCCACGGTTCCCGGTACCGGCCCCCTGCCAGCGGGCAAAATCGCTGACCGGCTCGAAACCCAATCCCCGATAGATCGGCTCACCGGATGGGGTCGCATCAAGCCATGCGCTGCGGCCCTGACCTTCCAGTTCGGCAATGCAGGTTTTCAGAAGGGATGTCCCGAATCCGCGCCCGCGCCAGGCTTTGCGCGTCAGCACCATCCCGATCCATGCGAAATCGTCCCCGTAAGGCATGATTGCTGCCGTGGCGATCAGCACATCGCCGTCGAACAATCCGAATATCCGGCCCTGTTTCAGGAACAGCAGCCAATCCGCCGGAAGCTGGTTCCAGCCGGCTTCCGCAGACAATTCCATTGCTTGCTCGACGTGACCCTCCGACAGGATGACCGGAGCGAGCTGTTCAGTATGCGCCATCGCGCGCCTCGAAATGCGTCGGCTTGTTGTGGGACGGCATTGCGCGGGAAACCCAGTCGGCCGTCCAGTCCAGCATCCTGTCAAGCGACACCAGCGGGTAGCCGAAGAGGCCGTTGGACAGGCGCGCATTGGATAGCCAAGCCTGCGGTGTTTCCTGACCGGTGATGACGGCATCGCGGCCAAGCTTTTCCGCAAATCTTTCGGCAAGCCAGCGCACCGAGATCACTTCCGGGCCGGTGACGTTGATCGGGCTTGTCGGGACGGTCGCCTGTTTCAGGCAACGCAGCGCGATCGCATTGGCATCGCCCTGCCAGATCACGTTCACATGTCCCATGGAGACGTCGATCGGCAGGCCGTCGCGCACTTTCACCGCCACGTCGTGCAGCACGCCGTAGCGCAGGTCGATCGCGTAGTTCAGCCTGTATAGCCTGCCGGGTGTTCCATGGACGCCCGAGAAATATTCGAACATCCGTTCGCGTCCGATGCAGGATTGGGCATATTCGCCGGGCGGATCCAGTGGCGAGGTCTCGTCCGATCCCATGCTGTCCACCGGTGCGAACGCATAGACGCAGCCGGTCGAGAAGGCGACGATGCGCGACTGACTGAAGGTCTCGGCGACGAGCGCCGACATATGCGTGTTGGTCGCCCATGTCTGCGGCTGGCTGCCGCCGGAGCCGAATTTGCGGCCGGCCATGAAGACGACGTTCTGCACCTTCGGCAGCGCCCCAAGCGCGGTGCGGTCGAGCATGTCACAGGCGATCGTCTCGACTCCATGCCTGTCCAGTTCGGCGCGGGCTGCAGGGTCGCTGTAGCGTGCCACGGCAACGACGCGCTTGCCGGGCGCGGCATTGCGGGCCAGCCGCGCTAATGTCGGACCCATCTTGCCGCTTGCGCCGAGGATCATGACATCGCCGTCCAGAGCGGCCATGTCCTGGACCAGAGCGCGCGAAGGACGCGCCAGGAAATCGTCCAGTTGCTCCGGATCTTCAAAGCGATCGGGCAGGCGCGAGATATCCAGCAATTCGATATCGTTCAGGTTGGGATCAGCGTTCACGACATCCTCGCATCTTTGGGAACGATCAGGTATTCGAGCAGCAGCACCGCGAAATAAAGCGCGATGCCGATAAGCGTGATGAGCATGACAGCCATGAACATCGCCGGTGTATCGAGCGCGGCCTGCACCTGGATCATCAGATATCCAAGGCCGCGATCCGATGCGATGAACTCACCTACGACCGCGCCGGCAACGGCCAGGATCGCGGCGACCTTCATGCCCGAGATGATATAGGGCAACGCGCCGGGAAGCTGGATGTACTGGAACATCTGCCAGCGCGATCCGCGCAGCGATTTCACCAGATCGAGCAGGTCGGGCTCTACCTCGCGCAGACCGCGTACGGTGGTGAGCAGGATCGGGAAATAACAGAGCGAGAATGTGATCAGAATGTTGGTCGAGATGCCATAGCTGAACCACACGATCACCAGCGGCCCAAGCGCCACCTTGGGGATCATGTTAAGCGTCACCAGAAGCGGGAAAAGCACCATCAGCAGGATCCGCGACCACGAAAACAGCAATGCCGTCACGACGCCCAGAACCAGCGCGAGCAGATAGCCGCCGACGATCTCGAGGCCGGTGACCCAGCTATTGCCGATCCAGTCGTACTGGGCCGAGCCGAGCGTGGACAGAATCTCGCTGGGCGCCGGGAGGATGAAGCGCGGCACCTCGAACATCCGCACGACGATTTCCCAGAGCGCGAACGCCGTCAGATGCGCGATGACCGCGACGAGCCGCATCCGGTTGGCGCGACGCCGCTCCAGCCGGGCGATTTCTGCGGCGGGTGAAACCTCGGTTACTGAGACCATTCCAGTTCCCTTTTTTGCGCGGCATGCCAATTCGTAACGGCACATTAATTCGCAAAATCGCCGTAGTCAACCAACCGGTTGATTAATTATCATGGCCGCAACGCGGACACGATCAAAGAGACAACATGTTCGCGCCGGCGCGCGGCCTGAGCAGGGGACGCCATGTCGCGGTCGAAGATCACGGATAAGGTATTGCGATTGGCAAAGTAGAAGAACGAGAGCGCGGCGATTGAAAGATACAGGTTCACCGGTCCGAAACGATCATTGAAGACGCCGGCAGCTATGCCTCGCCCCAGCGTCTCTTCGACAAGTTCGACGATCGGAGAATGCATCTCTGCCACTTTGTCGGAAGCCTTCAGATGCCGGGCTTCCATTCTGTTCTCGTCGTTGACGAGCGCGACGAATTCGGGATGATCGGCAAGATAATCGAAGGAAAAGCCTACCAGAAGCCGCATCGCGTCCTCCGGCGGCAGATCGGACAGATGAAGTTCCTGTTCGCGTTCGCGGATCTGCCGGTACACTTCCTCCAGCGCCGCGCGATAGAGATCATCCTTGCTGCCGAAATAATGATAGACGAGTTGCTTGTTCACACCGGCTTGCTGCGCGATGCGGTCCACGCGCCCGCCTTCGAAGCCATGGCTGCTGAATTCGACAACGGCGGCATCCAGCAGTGCCTTCCATGTCGCGGCAGGGTCTCGGCGCTGTGGCTTCGCCTTCTTTGCGGGCCGTCCTGCAACGGGCGTTTCGTCCATCGCTGTCTCTCCATTATAACCAACCGGTTGATTGTTTGTTGAACAACTGTATCATCGGTGCCTATAGTTTGCCACTCGGCTCATTCCAAGAGAGATGGGATGGCCACCCGACACGCCATCGGAAGAAACGCTTACATTGCTGGAGACCCACATGACGTTTCGCAGAACCTTTTCACTGACGACGACACTTGCAACCTCGCTCTTTTCGTTCGGAGCTCAGGCTGCTGATATCAACATGGTGCTCAACTGGGTCCCCACAGCGGACCATTCGCCCTATTTCTATGCCAAGTCGCAGGGCTGGTATGAGGAGGCCGGCATCAACCTGACCATCGAGGCGGGCCGCGGGTCGGGCGCAGCTGCCCAGCGTGTCGGCGCGGGCATGTCCCAGATCGGCATTGCCGACATGGCGACCGTGCTGCTTTCCAAGGGGCAAGGCGCCGATGCCGTTGCGATCATGGCCGTCTATGCCAACTCTCCGCAGGGCTTCTACTGGCTCAAGAGCAAAGGTATCGAGGGTCCGGAAGATTTCCCCGACCATTCCATCGGCAATCCACCGGCAGACGCTTCCCGCATCATGTGGCCTCTCTTTGCCGAAACGGTGGGCATCGCCGAGGATTCGGTGAAGTTCGTCAATGTCTCGCCTCAGGCCAAGCTTACCTCGCTGAAGAGTGGCGCGATCGACATCACCAGCGATTTCTACAACGAGCATGATCTGAAGCTGCGCGAATTCGGCGATGATCTCGGTTTCGTCGCCTGGCGCGATATCGGCATCAATCCTTATGGTCTCTCGGTTGTCGTCAATGGTGATTTTCTTGAAGAAAACAAGGAAGTCGTCGCCCAGTTTGCCGCGATCACACAGCGGGCCTTCGCTGCTTGCGTGGAAGACATCGACCCTTGCCTCGAGGCCCTGATGGCCGAAGTGTCGGGACTGGATCACGACAATCAGGTCGATCAGTGGAACCGCATCAAGGAGTTGATGGCGGATGAAACCACGACGACCGTCGCACTGGGCGCATTCAATGACGAACGCATGAAAGTCGACTATCAAACGGTCGAAACCTATTTCGAGCTAGAGCAGCCCTTCGATGTCGGGACGGCCTATACGAACGAATTCCTTGACGAGTCGATCAAAATGCCCGCCGATTAAGCGCGTCCTGGAAATACCGCTGGAACCGCCCGGCGCGACTGCTCCGGGGCGGTTTTCTTTCGGGGATCGTGAAGGATCCCGGGGGCCGGCCAGCCACCAGATCAGAATTCAACCTGATCGCCGCCTTTCAAAGCGAGGATCTCGCGCGCTTCGTCCGGCGTTGCGATATCCAGTCCCAGACCCTCGATGATCTGCCGCGCCCGGGTCACCTGCTCGGCATTCGAGCGGGCGAGCTGTCCGGGCCCGTTCCATAGCGAATCCTCCAGCCCCACCCGGACATGCCCGCCCATCGCGGCAGCCATGGCGGCAACGGCCATCTGGTTCCTGCCCGCGCCAAGGACCGACCAGCGGTAATTGTCGCCGAAGAGCCGGTCGGCGGTGCGCTTCATATGCATGACATCGTCGGGATGCGCGCCGATGCCGCCCATCAGTCCAAAGACGGTCTGGATGAACAATGGCCCCTTGACCAGCCCGGCATCGAAGAAATGCTTGAGGTTGTACAGATGTGCGCTGTCATAGCATTCGAATTCGAAACGGGTGCCGTTCGCCCCCAATGTCGTCAGGATATGCTCGATATCGCCGAAGGTGTTGCGGAAGACGATGTCGCGATTGGCCAGGTAGTCGCGTTCCCATTGATGTTTCAGCTTGCCATCGAAGCGCGCCAGCATCGGGAACAGGCCGAAATTCATCGTGCCCATGTTCAGCGAGGCGACCTCGGGCTGCCATGTCGCGGCGGGCCGGATGCGTTCCTTGATGGACATGGTCGGTGCGCCGCCGGTGGTGATGTTGACCACGCAATCCGAGCGTTGCTTGATCACCCGCAGGAAGGGTTCGAAGGCTTCGGGGGTCTGGTCAGGGCGGCCGTCCTGCGGATCGCGGGCATGCAGGTGGATGATGGCCGCGCCCGCTTCGGCGGCGCCGATGGCCGCTTCGGCGATTTCGGCAGGCGTGACCGGAAGATATTCCGACATCGAGGGGGTGTGGATCGCGCCGGTCACGGCGCAGGTGATGATCGTCTTGCGGGGCTTGGCCATCAATTGTTCCTTTCGATACGGCTGCGTAGATGCCTGTCCAGCGCGGCCAGTTCCCGGTCGCGCCAATCCTGCCGGTCGCGGATATGGGTGCCGGGGAAGGCTTCGGCGACGATCCTGCCTGCATCCTCGGTGAATGCTTCGCCGCGCGCCGCGCCATCGGTCAGAGCGGCGAGCATCGGGCCATAGCGGCGCATGTAATCGGGCACGCCGTCCGGCGCGTTCAGTAGGATTGTTTCAAGTGGGCCCATGAATGCCCATCGGCGGCCCAGCCCGTGCCGCACTGTGTCATCCAGCCCTTTGACGCTGATCACGCCTTCAGAGACCAGCCGCAGCGATTCCGCCAGCAGCACGGCCTGTAAACGGTTCAGCACGAAGCCGCCGATCTCGTGGTTCAGCCGGGCGGGAACCTGTCCCACGTCACGAAACAGCGCTTCGGCCCGGTCCATTGCCTCGGGCATGGTTCGGGCAGAGGGGCAAAGTTCCACAACGGGAACCAGATGCGGTGGGTTCACGGGATGGGCGACCAGACAACGCGCGGCGCCTGCCAGCCCTTCGGACCAGGCTGAAGGCATCAAAGCCGAACTGGATGAGGCAAGGATGGCTCCGGGCGCGGCCAACCGGTCGATATCGGCGAAGAGGGCGCGTTTCACCTCCAGTTTTTCCGGACCGTTTTCCTGCACCCATTCGGCCCCGTCCAACGCTTCGGCCAAGGTCGGAACGGGGGTGACCTGATCGGCGACAGCCGGATCGGCCCCGGCATCATCGATCATCGCCGCGATATCGGCGGGCAGGCGTTCCAGCACATCGGGATCGGGGTCCCAGACCCGCACGGACAGCCCCGCGCGGGCGAAGACGATTGCCCATGATCTGCCAATCAGCCCGGCACCAACAATAGCGATTGCGGTCATCTTTTTTCCTTTATAGCCAAAGCACCTTGCGGCGCAGATCGAGATCTTCCGCCAATGCCCGCGAGGGTCCTTCGTGGAAGACCCGCCCCATTTCCAGCGCGACGGTGCGATCCGACAAGGCCAGCGCCAAATCCAGATTGTGGTCGACGATCACGATGGACAGATATTCGCGCAGCCGGTCAAAGCTGTGAAACAATTGCTCGACCACGGCGGGCGCCAGACCTTCGAATGGCTCGTCCAGCAACAATATCCTTGTATCGCCCGACAGCGCGCGGGCTACTGCCGCCATCTGCTGCTCTCCGCCTGAAAGGCGATCGGCCTCGGTCTCCATGCGTTCTCCCAGACGTGGAAAGAACTCCAGGATCTGCTCGTCGCTCCAATGGCTGCCCGCGCCGGTACGCCGCCTGATCCGCCCCAGCTCAAGGTTCTCGCGCACGGTCATTCCGGCGAACAGGCCGCGCCCCTGTGGAACGTAACCGATCCCCGCCCGCGCGATGGTGGCTGAATCCAGCCCGGCCAGCTCGCGTTCTTCCAGCCGGATCGAACCGGAACTGACCGGAGCGATGCCGATCATGGATTTCAGCAGGGTCGATTTCCCGGCACCATTGCGCCCCAGCAAAGCCAGGATCTCTCCCTTGCGGATATCGAAACTGGCATCATGGAGAATATGGCTTTTGCCGTAATGGACATTGACCTTGTCCAGCGTGCAAACCGCCGCGCCGACCTTGCCCGGATTGGCGCTTGCGGCAACGTCGGCGATGCCTGAGCCGATATAGATCTCGCGCACGGCATCCGAGGCGCGGGCTTCGGCGACGGTGCCGTCCAGCAGAACCCTGCCTTCATTCATCACCGTCACATGATCGGCAAGATTGAAGACCCGGTCGATATCATGTTCGACCAGCAACACCGGAATATCGGCCGAGACCTGTTTGATCAGATCACCGACCCGCTCGCGCTCCGCAACCGACAGGCCGGCCAGCGGCTCGTCCGCCAGCAGGACGCGCGGATGGTTGGCCAGCGCCAGCCCCAGATCCAGCAGCCGCTGACCGCCATATGAGAGCGAACTCGCCTTGGCCCGCTCCATCCCGGCGAGACCTACCCAGGTCAGGATCTGCCGGGCCTTGTCGTTGATCCGGTCGATACCCTCGGCGCGTAGCCATGGATTCATGCGCAGGGGATCCTCGGCCTGAATGGCCAGCCGGATATTTTCCTCGACGCTCAGATCGGGGAACAGGCTGGTGATCTGGAAGGACCGGCCCATACCCATTCCGGCAATCCGCCCGGCGGACAGGCCGGCGACCTGTTGTCCGGCCAGCGTGACATTGCCGCTATCGGGCGTCAGCATTCCGGTCATCAGGTTGAAGGCGGTGGTCTTGCCCGCGCCGTTCGGTCCGATAAGCGCGTGCAGGCTGCGGTCCTGCACATTGATACTGACGCCATCGACGGCCTTGAAAGCGCCAAAGGACTTGACGAGATCCTGCGCCTTCAGCACCGATCCGGCGGGATCGCCCTTGGCGCGCAGCATCCCGGGCAGGGGCAGCGCCTCGACCCGGCGTTCGGCCATGGCGGCGCTCAGATCGGGGCCGGGGAACAGCCGGGCCGAGACCTGTCGCCCGATGCCAATCAGACCGTCGCGGGCGAACAGAACAAAGCCCACGAAGACCAGCCCGAACCAGAACAGCCAGTTCTGGGTATAGATCGACAGATACTCGCGGAACATGATGTAGAACAGCGCCCCCAATGCCGGACCCAGAAAGCCCCGCATCCCGCCGATCACGGTCATGGCCAGCAATTCGCCCGAGAAGATGATCGACATCGGTTCAGCCGAGGTCAGCCGGTTCTTGTACAGCAGCAGCCCACCCGCCAGCGCGGTGACGCTGGCCGACAGAACGAAGGCCGCCAGCTTGTAGCGCAGCGTGCTGTAGCCCAAGGCGGTGGCGCGGGTCTCGTTTTCCCGGATCGCCTCCAGCACCCGTCCAAGCGGGGAATTCACAAAGCGCCACATTGCCCCGGCCACAAGCAGCGCGATGATTACGACGACGATATAGAAGTAAAGATTGTCGTTCAGGTCGACGCCCAGCAGAACCGGTCGCTCGACCCCGCCCAACCCGTTCTCGCCGCCGGTTACCGAGGTCCAGCGGAAGGCGACGGTAAAGCCAAGCGCGGACAGCGCCAGCGTCATCAGCGAGAAATAAACCCCCCGCCGCCGCAGCATCAGCCAGCCGAACATCAAGGCGACTACCGCCGTCAGCGTTACCGACAGAATCAATGGCAGGACGAAGGCATTTCCCGGCAAGGCGAGGGCGATCAGGGCCGCCGCATAGGCGCCGAAGCCGAACCAGGCGCCATGACCGAAAGACACGAGCCCGGTATAACCGGCCAGCAGGTTCAGCCCCATGCAGGCCAATGTGAAGATGACGACCTCGGTGGCCGAGGTGATGGTCAGACCGACCGTCTGCATCAACAGCGGCAGGACGACCGTGGCGGTCAGTGCGATTGCCAGGGGGTGAAGAAGCGGATGTCTTGCGGGCATGGGATCACTCGAAGCGCAGGATTCGTTCGCCCATCAGCCCGCGCGGACGCAGAAGGAGAACGAGGAACATCAGCAGGTAAATGGCGGCCAGCGACCATGACGGCAGATCGATACCGATGACAAAGCCCTTGACCACACCGACCAGGATCGCGGCCAGAACGACACCCCAGAACGATCCCAGTCCGCCGATCACCACCACCACGAAGGCCGCGGTCAGCACTTCGGTACCCATCGCGGGATGAACAGGAACGATCGGCGCCATCAGCATGCCCGCCAGCCCGGCCAGTCCAATGCCAATCCCCGCCACCACCGACAGATAGGGCCGCAACGAGATGCCCATGGCGCCAAGGATGTCCGGGTTCTGGATACCCGCCCGCACGATCCGGCCAAAGGCCGTCCGGTTCAGCAGCAACCACAGGGCGGCCACCGCCAGAACCGCCACCGTGATCAGGAAAATGCGGTAGCGCGAATAGATGAAATCTCCAATGAAAACCTGTCCGCGCAAAAGCTCGGGCATGTTGTAGGCAAGGGGCGCCGCTCCGAAACTCCACCGCAGGGCCTGTTCGATGATCATCGCCAGACCGAAAGTCAGCAGCAGCGAATAAAGCGGGTCGGCCCTGTAGAAGCGCGTGAACAGCAGCCTTTCGACGATCATGCCCAACCCGGCAACGATCAGCGGGACCAGAATGACCGCGCCGAAAAAGCCGGTATAGGGCGTTAAAGCGATGGCCAGATAGGCGCCGATGGCGAAAAAGGCCCCATGGGCGAGATTCACGATGCCGCCAAGGGAAAAGATCAGCGACAGACCGATGGCGATCAGAAGATAATAGAAGCCGTCCAGCAACCCGTTCAGAAGCTGGGACAAAAACAGGAACAGACTCATCCCGATGAAACTCCCTTGCGTGAGCCGGGGGCGCGGCGGCCGCACCCCCGCGGGTATCAGGCGGAAAAGCTGCAGCTGCCGCCGACCGCATCGGCGATCAGGGTCTCCAGCGGTTGATCCGGCGCAGGCAGAGGCTCCGATGTGGTGAAGATGTCCCACTCGTTTTCCGCTTCAGAGGCAGGCACGGCGGTGATGGCGTAGATTTCCTGCAGCAGCTGGTGGTTTTCCGGGTTGAAATAGCCTTCGCGCGTTTTCATCATGTCGAATTTCGCCTCCGGATCTTCGAAATATTCGATGATCGCGGCGGCGTCGGTTCCCTTGGTTTCGCGGATGGCCTGGGCCAGGATCTGGATTGCCATATAGTCGCCCCAGGCCTGATTTTCCGGCGGCATGCCAAATTTGTCGGTAAACGCCTTGGTGAAAGCCTGAGAACGTTCGGTGTCGATCTGGTGGTTCCAGACGCAGGGCCAGGTGCCGCGGAAATTCTGCACCCCAGCCGCCCATGCCATTGCCGTGTCGAAGCCGAAGCCGCCGACGGGAAAATCCAGCCCGAATTCGCCGTATTGCTTGAAAAAGCTGGTGATCTGCGTGCCGGCGAGGTTCAGGGCGACCAGATCGGGCTCGGCGGCGCGTATCTTCAGCATGAAAGACGAGAAATCGGTCGCGTCGGTCGGCACCAGATCCTCGCCGGCGATGCTGCCGCCATTGCGCTCCAGAAATGCCCTGGCTCCGGCCAGCAGGTCATGCCCGAATGCGTAATCGGCGGTCAGGACATACCATTTCTTGCCCTCGACCAGCCCGCTTTGCAGCAGATGCTGACCTTCGGCATTCACATACATGGCATTTTGCGTCTCGACATGGAACATGTGCCGCTTGCAATCGGCCCCGCGCAACGCATCGGAATTGGCTCCGGTATTCAGGAACAGCGTCTTGCCGCGTTCGACGGTCTGGGCGATGGTCAGTGCGGAAGCGGACGAGATCTCGCCGATGATGGCGGCGACCTTGTCGCGACCGATCATCCGTTCCGCCTTGGTCGAGGCCGTCTGCGGGTTGACCGAATCCTCCTTGATCAGTTGTAACTGGCGGCCATCGATGCCGCCCGCCGCGTTGATTTCCTCGGTCGCGAGTTCGGCAGCCATCACCGCATATTCGCCAAGCGGACCAAGGAAACCGGTATGTGGGGTCAGGTGGCCAAGGATGATGGGGCCATCCTGCGCCCGCAGGATTGAGGGCGCCGCCAGCGTTCCCAGGGCGGCGGCGCCTGTGGTGCGCAGGAACCCGCGGCGGTCGAAACTGGAACGGAGAGTCATCGAACATTCCTCCTCTGTTCGGTGTCGGATCACGCGGCCTCCCCACCGCTGCGATCTGAGATCACAGTTTTAGTTTATGAAACATTTGTCAACGATTCATTTGGATATCGCTTGCAGAATGAGATCACAGTCGTCAAACTGGTGATATGATCAGGATGAATAAATGATCCCGGATTCTCCCCCCGTTACGCGCCCCGAGCGCCCCGGTTCGCTTGCCCGGCAGGTGCATGACATTCTTTGCGAGATGTTGCTGTCGGGGCAATTGCGGCCCGATGACCGCATGTCGATGCGCGACCTGGCCGACCGGCTGGGCGTGTCGGTCATGCCGGTGCGGGAAGCGGTCAGCCGGCTGGTCGCCAGCGGCGCATTGGAGGTCAGGCCGAACCGTGCCGTGGCGGTGCCAGTGCTGACGCGGGCCGGATTTCAGGACCTGACCGAGGTCCGGATTCATAACGAGACATATGCGGTACGGCTTGCCGCCGAACGTATGCCGGTGCGCGCGATGGATGACATGCGAAACCTTGACCGGCGTTTTCGCGAATCGCTGGTCAATCCCGACGGGCGCGAAGCGGTGCGGGCCAACAAGGCGCTGCATTTCCATATCTACGAAGCCGCCGGGTCTCCGGTGCTGTACGAGGTGATCTCGACCATGTGGCTCAAGGCCGGGCCGGTGATCAATCTCGATCTGGGGAATGCCTCGCGCCGCAATCGCAATGCCGCATCGGTGCGCAATCATGCGGATCTCGTCGCGGCAATCGAGCGGCGGGACGGCGGGGCGGCGGCCACGGCGCTGGCCGCCGATATCCGTTCGGCCGCCGAATTCATCCTGTCGCGCGACGCCTTGCGCGGCTGAAACGGGAGGGGAAAGGATGGACTTGCAGCTGGCAGGACATCGCGTGATCGTCACCGCGGGCGCTAACGGCATAGGACGCGCCATTGTCGAGGCGTTTCTGGCCGAGGGCGCCCGGGTCGCGACCTGCGATATCGATGAGGCCGGGCTGGAAAGCCTGCCATCCGGGGTCATCCGTCATCGCGTCGATGTCGGTGACACGAAGGGGCTGGGCGATTTCATCGATACGGCGATTGCCGGTCTGGGCGGGCTCGATTGTCTGGTGAACAATGCGGGAATTGCCGGGCCGACCGCGCGTATCGAGGATATCGACCTGGCGGCGTGGGAACAATGCATGAATATCTGCCTGACCAGCCAGTTCGCGGCCTGCGCCCGCGCCGTGCCGTATCTGCGGAAAAGCGATAATCCTTCGATCGCGAATCTGTCTTCGGCTGCGGGACGGATGGGGTTTTGCCTGCGCACGCCCTATTCGGCGGCGAAATGGGGGGTGATCGGGCTGACGAAATCGCTGGCCATGGAACTTGGCCCCGACGATATTCGCGTCAACGCCATCCTGCCGGGACTGGTCAGCGGCGACCGGCAGCGCCGGGTGCTGGAGGCCAAGGCGCAGTCCCGGGGGTGCAGCGTCGCCGAGATCGAAGCGGAGGCTTTTTCCTTCGCCTCTATCCGGCATTATGTCACACCGCAGCAGATTGCCGACCAGATCCTGTACCTGGCCAGCGACAGGGGGGGCACGATCTCGGGGCAGGCGATCTCGATCTGCGGTGATCTGAAGATGCTGGCCTAGAGCCTGTCGCACTGAATCGGAAACGCCGGGTATTTGCGTCCCGCGATGGCCGGGGGCGCTGCCCCGTCGCCGGCAGGTCTCTTGAACCAGTGGCGCGACCCGCCGGCAACCCCCGAGGTATTTGGACAAAGAAGAAGCAGAGGGAGGGCGCGCGAATCCGGGGCCCGTGCGGATACCCGGAGAGCTTCGGTGATTCTTTGGTGGCGGCGGTCGATCCGGTGATATGCCCGAACCATCAAGGACGTTCAGGCGCGATAAGGATATCCGGCGCATGGCTGCGGGATCATCCACGCTAAAAAGAAGGGATCGCCGGCAAGATGGCGGCGATCCCTGCATCAGTTCATTTCCGAACTTGGAAACGCTTTTTTACCAGAACAGAAACCTACTCGAGGCCCGGAGCCGGTTCTTCCGTCGCGGGCGCAGCGGCAGGATCAGTGGTCACGGCATCGCCGCCTTCACCTTCTTCCTTGCAGGCGCCAAGTGCCGTGGTGGCAGCAAGTGCGGCGACAACAACAAATGCGCGCAGGGGCTTCGGGTTAATAGACATTCCGCTGTATCTCCATTGCAACTTCGTTTCGCTTCCCACGATGGCGCGTATGCGCTTAGCTGGTGATGCATCGCAGGCTGCCTGTCATGATCTAATCCATTCGCGCCGGAGCGACCAGACCTTCACTGAATTAGCAAGCGAAAACAAGCCATTTACGTGAAGTCCGCTTGGCGAATTCCCGCTGTTGTCATAAGAGGACAAAAAATCCGGCGCGGTTCCGGGCTCGGTCATGCACTGACAGTCAAGTCGGTCCATCCAGACGAGGTTGATCGGCCCGCTATGCTTTTGATGCTGGATTATTGCCTGGAAATTTCGCAGGATTCACCGAGGTGCAAGAATATTCAGGGATAGTTTCTGATGCCGGGTTTTTCCGCTGATCTGCCTGTCTTTGTTGATCCTGACAATCAGGGCAATGCATGGATGGCGATGAGAAGCGCGGACGGCGCGATCCGGTATATGTCGGATCAGTGGGGGGGCCGCGTTTTCGGGTTCGAGAAGAGGGATGGCATCACGCTTGCGCAATCGCCCGATCCCGCGATTGCGATTGTCGCGTTCGGGGGAGGGGGTATCGGCGTTTCACGCCCGCTGAAAGAGGAATACCGCTATCATATCGTCGACGAGAATCTGAAGCGCCCCGGGGATGGCCGTGCGGCAACGGCACAGGCGGCGGCGTTCCTGGCGCTGGCGGACAAATGCCATCTGGCACTTTATACGGTTGTCCCGGTCACCGTTCCGGTTTCGTCGACGGTAGAGCAGGATGCCATGCCGGGCGCGGCGGGGCGGAAACGGATCGTCGAGAAGCTGGCCCGGGCGAAACAGGCCCTGGCTGCCTGGGACAAGGCGCTTTTTGCCGACAGGATCACTTTGTCGCTGCTTGAAGGCGCGCCCCGGACCAGCGAGCGGGCCGCCGATTTCCATTACGCCGCGGTCGCGCGGGAATTGCGCGAAGAGGTGGCGAAGGCGACCGGGCAGACGCCTTATCCGATCGTGATCGTCAGCCAGTCCGCCGGCAGTTTGAGCGATGGCACAAGCGAGGTGATTCTTGCCGAGGGCCGGCTGGACTGGCATCACTGGGGGCTTGGCTTCGTGGTCGCGACCCCGCGCTATCCGTTCCGGCACGGCGTGAACATGCCGGCGACGCTGACGCCGGGCTCGGCCCTCATGGTCAGCGAGCTCGAATCGCTTGCGGCCTCGGAACGTCTGGCCGGCCGTGACTGGTTTTGTCCATCGCTCGAGCAGGCCGAGATCGATGGCGATATTCTGCGCGCCCGTTTCACGACGATGTCGGATCTGGTCATCCGCAATCCGAAAAGCCACGGTTTTGCCGTGGACGGCATTGAAAACGGCGCGAGGATGACAGCGGCCGAGGCTCAGAAGAATCACGTTCTCCTCCATTTCGACAAGGCTCCGCAGGGGGATCTTACGCTCCGCTATGCCTGGGGCGAGACCCGGACGAAGATCGACGGTTTTCCCGCAAATCGCGGCTCGGTCACCGATTCATGGAGTGCGGAGAGCCTGCTTCTGCCGGATACGACACTTTACAGATATGCGCGCTCGGGCCGGGCTGCCGTCCGGCAGGAGCGTTGGCGGGCAGGGGAGACGTGATGCGCCACAATATCCTGATGATCGCGGCGGACGACCTGTGCCATGTCGGGCGGATGCTGTCCGTTCTCATCAAGGATTTCCACCTTCCGAACCTGCGGCGGCTGGCCGGGAGCGGCACCGATTTCGATCGCGCCTATTGCGTGGTACCGCTCTGCGAGCCTGCGCGCGCCGCGGTGATGTCGGGCCTGTCGCCTGCCGAAACAAGTTCCTTCGATCTGACGGTCGGGTGGCGGCAGATCATCCGTCCGGAGAATCTCTGGACCTATCGGTTGCGGCGTTCGGGCTATTACATGGGAACCATCGGCAAGGTGTTCCATGGATACAGGCCGCAACCCGGATTCGTTTACGAGGCGCTTTACGATACGCCGCCATTCCAGATCGGGCGGTGGCAGCCAAGCGGCATGGCAACCGAGCATGGCGGACATTATGGCCGGGGTTGGGATAATGACACCGACTGGTATGATCATGCCGTCGCATCGCAGACCATAGATCATATCCGGAATTTTGATCAGGACCGGCCCTGGTACTGGGAGGCGGGTTTCTTTCGCCCGCATGTGCCGTTCTGGGCGCCGAACCGATGTTTCGACGCGATCGATCTGGACCGGGTGATCCTGCCGCAGGACTGGCATGGGGGCTTCGAGAAGACCCTGTTCGCCAACAGTTTCGTCACCGCAGACCAGTTTTCGTCCGAGGATCCCGCAGACTGGTCCGAGGAAGAGGTTCTGCATACCCGCAGGACGATCCGGAACTATGCCGCCGGCGCCCTGTTCATGGATGAGCAGCTTGGGCGGATTCTGGATGCGCTGGAGGAGTCGCGATTTCGGGACAATACCGTCGTCGCCTTCTATTCGGATCACGGCTATCATCTTGGCGATCATAACGCCTGGCACAAATTCTCGCTTTATGAACAGGCGGCATGTGCGCCTTTCATCATCAGGGTGCCGGACCAGACGCCGCGGGTTGTCGACTCGCCCGTCAGCCATATCGATCTGGGCGCGACGCTTCTGGATGTCGCGGGGATCCCGAAACCTGTCGGCCATCGGGGCGAAAGCCTGATGCCCTGGATCAGGGGGGAAACCCCGGAAGAACGCGCGATCCCGACCTTCTGGTACGGTTCCGTCTCCTGCGCCATCGGCATGAAGCGGGTGACCCTTTATCAGGACGGCTCCGGCGAGATGTTCGATATCGCGGGGGATCCCTGGGCAAAGAAGAATATCGCCGAAGAAAGCCCGGAATTTCCCGAGCTTCGGGACCGGGTTCTGAAAACCTGTGCGGAGTGGCAGTTTCTTCTTGTCGATGATCGCGGCGAAATGGATGGGCAGGGGCAGTTCACCTCCTTCATGGGCAGTTCCCCGACCGTGCCGCGGATCAGCACGTCATTCGCCACCTTGGGCGATGTGGTGCCTGCCAAGGGCCGTTCGCCGGGCTATCAGCGAATGTATGGCGCGCCCGAGGAAAGGGGCGGCACGGTGAAGCTTCCCGCGCATGTGAACGATTTCCATACCATGGGGCGAATGTCGGCGACGATGAAGCTGATCGGTAACGATCTAGGAAACACCATCCGGATCGAAGAGGCGCATCATCATCATTTCGTGGCCGAACTTGGCGATGGCGATAACAGGATCATGCCGCCGGGAAATATCCGGGTGACGGCCCGCGGCGGCACCGGGAATGACACGCTGCGCGCCGGGATGCGCGGCGGCAACAAGCTGTTCGGGGGTGCGGGCGACGATCTGCTGATTGGGGGTGCCGGTTCGTCCTATCTGAATGGCGGCGCCGGGAACGATCTGATTCAGGGCGGCGCGGGCAACGACACCCTGGTCTCGGGGCCGGGAGACGACACGCTGCGGGGCAATGCCGGGGACAATCTGCTGATCCTCGATGCCGGCAAGACCCTGGCAAGCGGCGGGCCCGGACGGAATACCTTCAGGGTGTACCGAACCGGTGAGCGCAACGTGATCACCGATTTCAAGGAGGGCGATATTCTCGACCTTTCGGACTGGGCCGGGATACAGCCGGTGCATTTGGAACAGGTGGCCGAACGTGTCCGTATTACGGCCGGCTGTGAAAAGCTGATTTGCGACAAGACGACGCTTGCGGTCATCAAAGGCGGGTTGAGAGGTGTGGAGCATGCATGAACTCCCCTATCCCCGGACCGGGGAGGCCAGCGACCTGGGCTGCGACTGTTCGTTCCGCGACGGCGAGGATCAGGATAACTTCCTGTTTCCCGAATGGTTGACGGCCGATTGCCCGATCCACAACCCTGTGGCCGTCCAGAAATGGCGGCAGAGAAAGAAGAAGGAATGACGTATCTCTGAAGTTCGAACCGTCCTCGCGCATATCCCTGGGCGTATCCGAGCGCTTAGTTTTTCCTGTTCATAGTTACAGCCATTTCCTGATTTGGAGCCTTCGGAAAACCGTAGCGGTTCATGGGTGGCAGCTGGTCTTCAGAAACGAGGAGGTCAGTATATGCCGAAACCCAGAGACCATGATGCGGACTTCAGGATACGAGATGGTTCGGTAAATCTATATGACAGGAAAACAGGAGAGGGTGAAATGGCTGATGCAAGGAATTTATGGCTGCATATCGGGTCGGAGAAGACAGGTTCTTCATCACTCCAGACCTATCTGCTCAGGAATCGCGCGGTATTTGAGAAGAAGGGGCTGCGATATGTGACCCCTGCACCGAAGATGCAGGAAGCCAATCGCCTCGCCGTCACCCTTGGAAACGGCAGAACAAGAGAGGCAGCCAATATCTGCGCCGAGATTTTCAAAACCGCGCAGTTCGAAGATATGCGCGATGTCGTTGTCTCCAGCGAGATGTTGTTCAGAATTCCGGCGGCGGCGAAATTGTCGTCCATCATAAGGGAGCATATCAACGAAGCCGATATCAGTCTGAAAATCGTCTGTTATATCAGGCGGCAGGACAGGTATCTGGAATCGTTATATGCTCAGCGCGCCAAGACCGGGAGTTTCGTCGGAGGTCTTGAGGACTACGTCGCAATACAAAAAGCTGCGAGAGGCGTGAATTACAATGACATCATCCAAAGCTGGAAAGACGCATTCCCTGAAGCCCGGATGATTGTGCGGCGGTATGAGAAGGATCATCTTGTTTCCGGGGATGTTGCGGCGGATTTCCTGTCCTTGATCGGCCATGAGAACCTTTATTCCGCGGAAGGACGATCATTCGGCAACAAGGCGCCTCATGCGGATGCGCTTGCCGTGATGAGCCAATTGGCCCGTTTCAAGAGTTACAGGGCCAGAGAAATCTATCGCCGGCTTCATAAGCTGGGCATTCCGGATACCGGAGCGACAAGGGTGATGCTGCCATATGATCTGCGCTGTCAGATCATGAATGATTGCGCGGATGGGAACGAGGCAATACGGAAGGAATATTTCGGGGATTCGGCCGATTTGTTCGACATGTCTGATCTGAAGGTGCCGTATGAAACCGAACCAGCCATCACATTTACGGAAGAACAGCTGGAATTGCTGCAAAAGGTTTTCAGGGTGATCCATGAACTGCAGTTGAATGCCCTTCGTAACCGGTGACTCCGGGAAGGTGGTGTCGCCTTTTCACTTTTTCCCGGGGCTTTGTCATTCGGTCCGGGCATTACTGCAGCACGCCTGTCAGGCATGGGTTCATTCGCAGTATCGACATGATCAATATCACTTGCGACATATATGGGATCGTGAGATTTTGACCGCCTGTTCCAGAGGATATTGCCCAGCATGACACAGTCCAACGCATCATTGAAAACGCTGACCCTGATCTTTGCCGGATTGTATCTGCTGATTTCGGTCGCGGTATTTTTGCTGCTCGTGGCTTTGGAGATGTTCTTTCAGTTCAGCTTCGACAGCAGCGCAATGGGTGTTGTCATTCCCACATTATCGGCGATGCAGGTCGGCACGATGTATTTCAACCGGACCGGCCAGCGTCCCCAGCGCGGTTTCGCATGGAAGGCAGGTTTCAGTTTTGCATTGACTTCGACCCTGCTGGGCGTTGCGGTGTTCATCGCGGTTTATCTGTTGGGATTATTCCCCGAATTGGACGAGATGCTGCGCGAACCTGCTTCGGTTGCAATCCTTGCCGGGATTCTGGTCGTCGTTTCCTTGCTTCTTTCGGTTTTATGCAGATTCAGTTTCGGATTCGGTGCCCGGCAGGCGCAGAAAGTGAAAGAAAAAATGCAGGCGCGCGGTTAGCCGGTTCCACCCGCCGCCCATAGCGGTAGCCCGGAAAGTCCGCCGCGCCAATCCGGCGTTATGTCATGGTCCCGAAACCGAACAGGTCGCAGGCGCCGGAATTGGCGTGATGCATGGTGATGCATGGTTTCGGATAACCACAATAGACTCATGCCCCTTTTTTGTCCGAAGGTCCGGCTCTGATGGGAGACGCGACGGAACAATGCGAATATCGGCTCACCGCGGGTGTCGAGGGATTGTGGCTATCATGAAAACCTCGATTGCAGCGGTGCCGCTGGATTCGGGAATTTCGGCCATCCGGAAACGCACAGGGTTTGCCGGTTCGGACCGGGGGCTATGAAGGGCCGAACAAGGGAAGAGGCCAGACCGGCCCGGCTGGATGTCGTGCTCTGATCGGACAGAGTAGATCGTATGAGTAGGGAAAGGCGCAGAAATGAAGCTTGAGGAAGAAATGCACCAGCAGGGTGAATACGACGACGGTGCAGGTAGCGAACGGTCGGCGCGGTTAACCTGGATTCTGCGCCTGATGGGACTGGTTGCGGCGGGAGCTGTGTGGTTGCTGCTGGGTGGTTCGGACGATCTGCCGGCCGATGCCCGCATCGTCGCCGCGATCGGCACGTTGATGGCGATCTGGTGGATGACCGAGGCCATCCCCCTGTCGGCAACTGCGCTGCTGCCCATCGTTCTGATTCCGGCTTTGACCGAGCGCACGGTCGGCGAGGCCACCGCTCCCTATGCAAGCTCCATCGTTTTTCTGTTCCTCGGCGGTTTCCTGATCGCCATCGCAATGGAAAAATGGAACCTGCACCGTCGCGTGGCATTGCTGACCCTGCGCAGAGTGGGGGTGCAGCCGCGGCAGATCGTGCTGGGGATGATGCTGGCGACCGGCTTTCTGTCCATGTGGGTCTCGAACACCGCAACGACATTGATGATGCTGCCCATCGGGATGTCGGTCCTGTCGCTGATGACGGATCGCGGCAAGGCAGATCAGGAAGAAGGTGAATCGGCGCAGACGCCGCCGGCGGGCGCAGAGCTTACCCGCGTCATCGAGGATCGCAATATTGCGTCATTCGGTGTCTGCCTGCTGCTGGCGATCGCCTGGTCTGCTTCCATGGGTGGATTGGGTACGCTGCTTGGCAGCCCGCCTAATGCCATCGTCGCAGGCTATGCCTCGGACGAGCTTGGCCGCCAGATCGGATTTCTGGAATGGATGCTTCTGGGCGTACCGCTGGCTTTCGGGTTCATCTTCATCGCCTGGATATTCATGACACGCTTTCTCTATCGTTTCGATCTGCCCGAGATCCCGGGTGGCCGGAAGATGATCGACGATCAGATCGCCGCGTTGGGCCCACTTAGCCAGGGAGAGCGCATGGTGATGCTTGTCTTCATTTCCGCGGCCTTCCTGTGGGTGGCGCCGGGCCTTCTGAGCAGCATCCCGGCGATCGATGCGGCGCTGCCCTGGCTTGGCAGTCTGGACGATACGGCGATTGCCGTTGCGGCGGGGCTGGTGATGTTCCTTCTGCCCGGCAAGGGAAGGACTCAGATGGTCTTGAACTGGAAAGATGCCGAAAACGGTCTGCCCTGGGGAGTGCTGTTGCTGTTCGGTGGGGGGCTGAGCCTTGCCTCGGCGGTGGCGGCCTCCGGGCTGGATAGCTGGTTCGGTGCCCAGGTGCAGGGGCTTGGTGCGCTTCCCAATCTGCTTCTGGTCGCGGCAGTCGTCACGATTATCCTGTTCCTGACCGAGATTACTTCGAATACCGCGACTGCGGCGACCTTCATCCCGATTCTTGGTGGTGTCGCGCTTGGGATCGGGGCTGATGCGATGAGTTTGCTGATCCCGGCAGCCTTTGCCGCGACATGCGCCTTCATGCTGCCTGTCGGCACCCCGCCCAATGCTATCGTCTTCGGTACCGGCAGAGTGACGATAGCCCAGATGGCCCGAGGCGGAGTGGTGCTGAACATAATCGGCATATTGCTGATTACCGGCACCTGCTACCTTATCGGCGGTTTCGCCATGGGGCTGACGTTCTGATGTAGCTTTCGGGGCATTCGGCCCTGTTGACCGGTAAGAATCCGCGGATCCGCCGAAAGATATCAGCACCTGACCCAGGGATTGCCTGCGATCCGGATTTCCCCTGCCGCGCCCATGAATATTTCAAGGGCGCGGCAAAAATGATTGGAATCCGGTTATAGCACTGACCGGAATGGCCAAAATCGGCCATGTTGCTGTCTTCTTTTCGCTGTTCCGGAAACTTGGGGTTGACAGGATTGCTTTCTGGCATCCATCATTCATAATACCAGGCAATGAACTGCGATGCTCCGGCATGGGCGGCGTGGTTCGATGACGACATGTCCGTCAGGAGGGGGAAACATGCTTGATAAGACCAATGTCCGGAAAACGCTGGAGGCGGTAAAGGCCGAGGGCCGTACGGCTCTGACCGCGCCTGAAGGCAAGCTGTTATGCGATGCCTATGGTATCTCGGTCCCCGATGAGGGGCTGGCGACAAGTGCTGACGACGCCGCCAGACTGGCCTCTGATATGGGGTTCCCGGTGGTGATGAAGATCGTCTCGCAGGACATCCTTCACAAGACAGATGCCGGAGGGGTGATCGTCGGCGTGGAAACGGCCGACGATGCGCGCAAGGCATACGACACGATCATCGCCAATGCGAAGAACTACAAACCCGATGCCGATATCAGTGGCGTTCAGGTTCAGCAGATGGTGCCGGCGGGGCAGGAGGTCATTATCGGCGCCGTGACCGATGGCAGCTTCGGCAAGCTGGTGGCCTTTGGCCTTGGCGGTGTGCTGGTCGAGGTCCTGAAGGATATCACCTTCCGGCTTGCGCCCGTCGATAATGCCGAGGCGCTGTCGATGCTTGACGGCATCCAGGCGTCCGAAATGCTCAAGGGCGTTCGCGGGGGCGACCCGGTCAGTCGCGAGGCGCTGGCCGATATGATCGTACGGGTTTCGCAATTGATCAGCGATCATCCGGAAATCTCGGAGCTTGACCTGAACCCGGTCTTTGCGACCAAAGATGGCGCAATTGCTGCGGATGTGCGCATCGTTCTTGATCATGACCAGCCCGAACCCCGTCACCGGCCCAGCCAGGACGAGATCGTGACCGCGATGAACAAGGTGATGCGCCCGCGTGCGGTGGCGGTCATCGGCGCGTCGAACGAACAGGGCAAGATCGGCAACTCGGTCATGCGCAATCTTATCGATGGGGGATATAACGGCGATATCTATCCGATTCACCCGAAGGCGGACGAGATCCTTGGCTACAAGGCTTATAAAAGCGTCAAGGATGTGCCGGGCGATATCGACACCGCTGTCTTTGCCATCCCGGCCAAATTCGTGGCAGGCGCATTGACCGAATGCGGCGAAAAGGGAATCCCCGGCGCGGTGCTGATCCCGTCAGGATTCGCCGAAGCAGGTGAGCCGGAGTTACAGGAAGAGATCGTCAAGATCGGCCGCAAATACAATATCCGCCTGATGGGGCCGAATATCTATGGGTTCTATTACACCCCGGACAATCTGTGCGCGACCTTCTGTACCGCTTACGATGTGAAGGGATCGGCGGCGCTGTCGTCGCAATCGGGCGGGATCGGTATGGCGATCATCGGCTTCTCTCGCTCGGCGAAGATGGGGGTGTCGGCGATCGTCGGATTGGGCAACAAGTCCGATATCGACGAGGACGACCTGCTGACCTTCTTCGAACAGGATGAGAACACCAAGATCATTGCCCAGCATTGCGAGGATCTGAAGGATGGACGGGCCTTTGCCGAAGTCGCCAAGCGCGTCTCGAAAACCAAGCCGGTGGTGGTGCTGAAGGCCGGGCGGACCTCGGCCGGTGCCAAGGCCGCATCCTCGCATACCGGGGCTTTGGCCGGGAATGACAAAATCTACGAGGATGTCTTCAAGCAATCCGGCGTGATTCGCGCCCGGTCGCTGAAGCAGCTTCTGGAATTCGCGCGGGGCATTCCGGTCATGCCGGTGCCGAAAGGCGAAAACGTGGTGATCATCACCGGCGCGGGCGGCTCCGGGGTGCTTCTGTCGGATGCCTGCGTCGACAATGACCTGAACCTGATGTCGATGCCGGACGATCTGGACGCGGCTTTCCGCAAGTTCATCCCGCCCTTCGGCGCGGCGGGCAATCCGGTGGACATCACCGGGGGCGAGCCGCCGGAAACCTATAAGAACACGGTCCGTCTGGGGCTGGAGGATGACCGCATCCATTCCCTGATCCTGGGTTACTGGCATACCATCGTCACGCCGCCCATGGTCTTCGCCAAGCTCATGGTCGAAGTGAAGGAAGAGATGGCCGCAAAGGGTATCGAAAAGCCGATGGTGGCTTCGCTTGCCGGTGATGTCGAGGTCGAGGAAGCGGCGGAATATCTCTATCAGCACGGCATTCCCGCCTATGCCTATTCCACCGAACTCCCGGTCGAAGTGCTGGGCGCCAAATATAAATGGGCTAGGGGCGCGGGCCTGCTTTGATCCTTTCGGGTGGTCCGGTTCCGGCTTTGCGCCGGAGCCGGGTCGTCCGGGGATTTAGGCTGTCCGAACAAGGAAAATCACAAGATGCATATACATGAATATCAGGCCAAGGATGTCCTGAGATCCTATGGCGTGCCGGTTCCCGACGGGTTCGCCGCGATGGATGCCGATGAGGCGAAGGCCGCGGCAGGGAAGCTGCCCGGGCCGGTTTTCGTCGTCAAGGCGCAGATCCATGCCGGCGGGCGCGGCAAGGGCAGTTTCAAGGAACTGGGTGCGGATGCCGGCGGTGGCGTGCGGTTGGCCCGGTCCGCCGATGAAGTGCGCGAACATGCGGCGCAGATGCTGAACAATACGCTGGTCACGGTGCAGACAGGCCCTGATGGCAAGCAGGTGAACCGGCTTTACGTCGAGGCAGGGTCACAGATCGACAAGGAATTCTACCTGTCCCTGCTGGTCGATCGCGCGACCGGCTTCACCTCATTCGTGGTGTCGACCGAGGGGGGGATGGATATCGAGGCGGTGGCGCATGAAACGCCCGAGAAGATCCTGACGCTTGGCGTCGATCCGGCGACGGGGTTCATGCCGCATCATGGCCGCGCTGTGGCAAAGGCATTGGGGCTGACCGGTGATCTTGCCAAACAGGCGGGAGCATTGGCCGGTAAACTTTACACGGCTTTCATGGCTCGTGATATGGAGATGCTGGAGATCAACCCGCTGGTGCTGACCGGCGACGGCGAGCTGCGCTGTCTGGATGCGAAGATCGGTTTCGATTCCAATGCGCTGCCCCGACATCCGGATATCGCGGAAATGCGTGACGAAACCGAAGAGGACGCCAAGGAAATCGAGGCCTCGCGCCATGACCTGTCCTATATCGCGCTTGATGGGGATATCGGCTGCATGGTCAACGGCGCCGGTCTGGCCATGGGAACGATGGATATCATCAAGTATCACGGCGGAGCGCCCGCCAATTTCCTTGATGTCGGCGGCGGCGCAACTGCGGAAAAGGTGGCGGCGGCGTTCAAGATCATCACTGCGGATCCGAATGTGAAAGGCATCCTTGTCAATATCTTCGGCGGCATCATGCGTTGCGATGTGATCGCCGAGGGGATCATCACGGCCGTGAAAGAGGTCGGGCTTTCCGTTCCGCTGGTGGTGCGCCTTGAAGGCACGAATGTCGCCGAGGGCAAGAAGATCATCGAAGAGTCGGGACTGAACGTCATTTCCGCCGACGATCTCGACGATGCCGCGCAAAAGATAGTCAAGGCGGTCGGAGGCTCCAACTGATGTCCATTCTCATCAACAAGGATACCCGGGTTCTGTGCCAGGGCATGACCGGCAAGACCGCCACGTTCCATACCAAAGCCGCTTTGGAATTCGGCACGAAAATGGTTGGCGGCGTGGCCCCGGGCAAGGGTGGATCGTCGCATCTGGACCTGCCGGTCTTCGACACGGTTCTGGAGGCGCGTCAGGCGACCGATGCCGATGCCTCGGTCATCTATGTCCCGCCGCTTTTCGCCGCCGACGCGATCTGCGAGGCGATTCAGGCGGAAATCCCGCTGATCGTCTGCATCACCGAAGGCATTCCCGTTCTGGACATGCAACGGGTCAACCGGGCGCTTTCCGGTTCGAAATCCCGGTTGATCGGGCCGAATTGTCCGGGGCTGATCACCACGGATGAATGCAAGATCGGCATCATGCCCGCCTCGATCTTCCGCAAGGGCTCGGTCGGGATTGTCTCGCGTTCGGGGACGCTGACCTATGAGGCGGTGTTCCAGACATCGCAGCAGGGGCTGGGCCAGACGACGGCGGTCGGGATCGGCGGGGATCCGATCAAGGGCACGGAATTCATCGACGTGCTTGAGCTGTTCCTGGCGGATCCGGCGACGGAATCCATTGTCATGATCGGTGAGATCGGCGGTCAGGCCGAAGAGGACGCCGCCCAGTTCCTTGCCGATGAGGCGCGACGAGGACGCTCCAAGCCGACAGTCGGTTTCATCGCCGGGCGCACTGCGCCGCCGGGACGGCGGATGGGACATGCCGGGGCGGTCATCTCGGGCGGCAAAGGCGGGGCCGAGGACAAGATCGCGGCCATGCGGGATGCGGGACTCCGGGTCTCGCCCACGCCCGCAAAGATCGGCGAGACATTGGTTGGACTGCTCAAGGGTCAACCGGAAGAGGCGCAGCCAACAGCTGCGGAATAGCGAACCCAATGCGGCTGGTTCCTCGTCCCGGATATTGGTCGCGATTGCAAGCTTGTCCCGGGCAGTCCCTTTGGATTTGCCCGGGGCCCGGACCCTTGCATTATCAAGTGAACTGTTCCAGTTGAGATATGATATTATAAATTCCACCCGTTGACTGCAGGAGATACTCGTGAGTTCCAAATCTCAGACGCGTTGGCCGGTTTCCGACAAGACAGGCCCGGACCTTGTACTGGAGCCTTTCGCTGCAGAGCCGAATTTCAAGACACGTATTTATGCGATGCTGAAACAGGCGATTACGGGGATGGATATCTACAGCGTGTCCGAGGACACCTGGCTTGACGAACGGCAACTGGCGGAGCGCCTGGGGGTCAGCCGAACCCCGATCCGCGAGGCATTGGCCATGCTTGAGCAGCAGGGATTTGTGAAATCCGTCCCGCGGCGGGGGATCATCGTTTTGCGCAAGACCAAGCGCGAAGTGATCGAAATGATCCATATATGGGCGGCTCTTGAAAGCATGGCTGCCCGGCTGATCACCTTGAATGCCAATAAATCCGAGATCGGGCGATTGCGGAAAATCTTCGAGAAATTCCACGACGGTCACGCGCCCGAGGATTATCCGAGCGAATATTCCGAGGCCAATCTGTTATTTCACCAGACATTGATCCAGATGACCGGTGCGCCCATTCTTCAGGAAATGATCGAGGATATCGTCCTGCATGTGCGCGGCATCCGCAAAATGACGATTGGCCGTCACGATCGCGCAAAGCAATCGATCAGTGACCATCTGGCAATCATCGATGCCCTGGAAAAGCGTGACACCGAGCTGGCAGAGAAGCTTTGCCGCGATCATACGCTTGGCCTGGCCGATTATATCGAGAAACATAGCGCAGGCCTGTTCGACTGACATAGCCATTCGCGGCAGGCCCTCCCGGCATATGCCGGTTGGGGATCGGGGTTTTTCGTCGATTTATTGGGTGAACGTATTCGAAAGCGTTCCAATCCCGTCGATCGTGACCGATATCGAGTTGCTCGCTTCCTTGATCGAGCCCACGCCCAGCGAGGTGCCACAGCAAATCAGATCGCCCGGAAGCAGGGTCATGTCCCGCGACAGCGCGCTTATGAGGCTTGCGGGCGGGAAGATCATATCCTCAAGCGGATAGTTCTGCCGTTCCATGCCGTTCAGTTCGGTGCGGACATGCAGGCTCATGGGGTCAAGATCGGTGGCGATCACCGGACCGAACGGGCCGAAACCGTCGAAACTCTTGGCGCGTGCCCATTGGGCAAAGGTCTTGTCGCGGCTGATGATCTCTGCCGCGGTGATGTCGTTGACGCAGGTATAGCCGAAAATTCCGTCTGCAGCCTGGGTCTCGGTTGCGTTTCTGAGGCGGCGGCCGATGACGATACCCCGCTCGCCCTCGTATACGACCTTGCCGTCGTAAGCTTGCGGGCGACAGATGACTGCCCCCGGTGCCGTGATGCTGGATATCGCCTTCAGAAGATAAAGCGGCTCTTCGGGTTCAGGCACGGCGAGCTTGGCGGCAAGTTGCCGGAAATTGTTCCACAGGGCGATCACCTTCGACGGGCGGCAAGGTGGCAGAAGCCGCACCGCATCAAGCGGGCGTCGAATATCTGTCGGCGTCGGATCATCGAACAGATCGCCATTATGGACGATGATCTGCTCATCTTCCAGAATGCCGATCCGTTCCTGCCCATCCTCCTCGAAACATATCCATTTGGTCATCGTCTTCTCCTGTATCTGAAAATACGGCTGGTTATGCGTGCCGGATCGCTTTCGCGATTTCGCGCGACGTTGTTTCTTGCCTGGGCGGGGATGTTGGCGATTGCGGCCTTGATCCGGAGCCGGGACCGGCTTCCCGTTCGGATCAGTTTGCCGGGAAAGTCGGGTAAATCCCCTTTACGCGTCCCATCTGTTGGGCCAGCGCCAATACGCTGTCGATCAGCGGCGTTTCGGCACCGGCAAGGCGTCCCATTTCCTGGACCGAGGTCAGCAGGGCGTCCAGTTCGATGGGCCTGCCACGAGAGACATCCTGCAGCATGGATGTACGATGCGCGCCCACCTTGGCCGCGCCATTGATACGGCGGTCCACATCCACGCGAAAACCGGCACCGAAATGTTCGGCGATGGCCTGCGCCTCCAACATCATTCCGCGCGCGAGCGTGCGGGTGCCCGGCTCGGTCGCGACGATGTCGAGTGTCGCGCCTGTCAGGGCAGAGATGGGATTGAAGCAGAGATTGCCCCACAGCTTAAGCCAGATATCGTCCCGAATATCATCGAAGATACGCGATTTCAGCCCGCCTGCATCCAATGCCGCGGCCAGATTTGCGACGCGTTGGCTTTCGCTGCGATCAGGTTCGCCCAAACCGAACTGATTGCCGTAGATATGTTGAATGACGCCGGGCTCGGTAATCTCGGCCGCGGGATAGACGGTGCAACCGATCACCCGCCTGGGAGTGATCGTATTCCACTGACGGTTGCCCGGATCGACGCTTTGCAGCCGCAGATCCGCATAGGCTGGATCGAGCCCGTGGAAATACCACCACGGCAGCCCATTCTGTGCGGTCACCACTGCTGTCTCGTCGTGCAACAGCGGAGTGATCGCTGTGGCGGTTTCCCATGCCTGATGCGCCTTGAGCGCGACAATCACGTAATCCTGCGGGCCGATTGCGGCAGGATCTTCGCTGGCAGTCATATGTTCGACGATCTCTTCGCCATCAGCCCGTACCGTGAGGCCTCGTTCCTGAATTGCCATGAGATGCGGTCCGCGGGCGATAAGCGAAACATCGGCGCCACCACGCTTCAGCATGACCGCCATGTAACCACCGATGGCACCAGCACCATAAACGCAGATTTTCATGATTTCTCTCCTGACAAGGAATGCGGGGGCAGGGAGTGCTTTGGAATAGTTGTGGTATATGTAATGCCAGAAAATTTACCAAGTCAACCTCTGCTGATTATGCTGAGATGATTCGATAGGGGAATGAAAAAGGACTGGATGTGCAGGAACAATGCGGTCAGAAATGATACATTCCGGAATTTGATGCCGTTGATCCCGCGAATTTTAAAGCTGAACGCGAACCTTGATCAAATTTGTTGCATGTATGACAAATTGGTAATACGTTATACCAGACGTGGTTACCATGAGGCAATTTGCCGCAGAACGACTTGCCTCGGGAAAAGTGCTCAACGAGTCGGCCCTGCAATCGAAGGAGTAACCAGTTGTAGGAAACATCAAACGGGGAGGGATGATGTGAATACTTTATCACAATTGGATACGGATGACCTGACGGATGATTTGGCTTGGGGAGAGCGGGCCGAACCATCCGGAGAGGACAACATCTTTAAGCTGGAAGCGCCAGATACCGGAGCAGGGGAGCCATCACGGAGGGCGATGGGATCTGGTATCGCGGCGAGAATGAACGAAATCGGGACTAGCCAGGTCATGCATGAACTCGGCGTTGATCGCGGTGAACATCAGATCATGAAAATGACGATTGCAAGGAGGAGAATGATGCCGGGGAAGCTGTCACAACATTGCTCGTATCATATAGCGATGCCGTGCAGGTCCTTCAGCATTCCGAAGGCGTTGCCGATGCGATAATGGGCGGCCCTTTGCCAATGCTGAGCATGTCAGCTTGGGATTCGGGCCACCCCCGGTGTGTCCGATCGCTTTCGAGCGGCCGCCTTTTTTTCAGACTTGTTGCGCTGCGCTGTCGCGAATGCGCTGTCGATCATCGGGGTAACGTTATGGATTCCGGGTCATGCCGGTTCCTGAAATATCCTGGCGAATACGCAGGGTCCACAGACCTCAGACGTATCCTGCCATCAGAGCCCATGCCATTTGGTTCAGATGATCCCGCTCAGCAATTTGCAGTCGTTGAATCAGGCGCATTCCCGGACCTTGGGGAAAAGGGCCTCAAGTCGCATCTGACGAGCACGCAGCCAGCAATATCGCGTGTCTCTTTTGCTCATGATCAGGCGAACCACTCAAAGCATCAGCATGCAGAGAAGTTTATAGGGACTCACCCTAGGGAGGAGAATTGTTGTGAATTACGATAACAAAGACTCGTCGTTCCCCGAGGCAGGCACAGCAGCGCCGGGCGCGGACGAACCAAGATACTGGAAAGCCGGGGGGCTTGATCCGCTACGGATCGCCAAACTCCCGGTCGCACCTCAGGCGATCCACATCGTCGGGCCGGCGATGATCCTCGTTGCGGTGGGCGTGGGTCTCGGCGAGACCTATATGTGGCCGCGGCTGGTGCTCATGTTCGGGCCGGAAATCCGATGGCTGTTCCTGCTCGGCGTTGTGGTGCAGACGGTCGTGATGATGGAAATGGCGCGCTGGGCCATGGCCACAGGCGAAAGTATCTTCATGGGTGCCGCCCGGATCTGGAAGCCCCTGATGTGGTTCTTCTTTGCATTGGCCATGGCCACCTATATCTGGCCCGGGCACATCTCGGCGGGTGCGCTGGCGTTCGAGAAGATTACGGGGATCAACTGGTTATGGTTCGCCTGTCTAGGCCTGCTCTCCATCGCCCTGATCTTCAGCTACGCGAAATACGTGTATGACCTGCTCGAAAAACTGATGGCGTTCCTGATCGGTTTTCTGGTCATCGGCTCTGCCATCATCGCGGGGATAATCGGGTCGTGGAACGATCTCTGGCTTACCCTGACCGGCATGGTGGCCTTTGGCTATATTCCCGATGAGATGATGACGGCGGCATGGTTCCCGATCATCGTCGGCTCGATCGCCTTTGCCGGACCATCCGGCATGCAGCAGATGTGGTACACGTTGTGGCTGCGTGACAAAGGAGCCGGTAACGGTGCCCATATCCCGAGAATCCGCGGTCTTGCGCATAGCGAGGAAGAGGAAACCTATCCCGTTGCCGGTTACATGGTCGACACTGATGACGCGGAAGAACTGGAAAAGTGGAACGGCTGGTATCGCTGGGTACGCTATGACGCGATCCTGATGTTCTTCGGCACGACCATGATCGTGACCATCATCTTCACGATTCTTGCCATGGCCGCATCACGGATAAGCCCTGAAGTGGTGGCACAGTTCGAGCAGGGCAACCAGGAGGCTGCGCTGAGCGCGATGGCCAACGCATTCTCGGAAGCGGGCGGCGCGTTCCTTGGCACCCTGTTCTTCATCTTCATCATATTGGTCGGCTACAAGGGGACGATGGGTATCGTCGACGCCTTTGCCCGCGGTCAGGCCGATATGACCTATTTCTTCGTCCCAGGGGCGCAGAAGTTCAAGATGGGCCACCTTTACTTCGGCTTCCTGTGGGGCGCGACGATCTTCGGGATCCTTATCCTGCTGTTCGGACCCGCCGATGGACCGACAGCGATCCTGGGCATGCTGGCATTCCTGTCGGCGTTCTCGATGGGCGGCTATTGTATCGTGCTTCTGCTGGTCAACAACCTGCTGTTGCCGAAAGCAATTCGTCCACATATGGCGTTCAACGTGATTATCGGGTTTGGTGCGCTTCTGTACTTCGGTGCGCTGTTTATCAGTCTGGTCGTCTTTGGCGCGCTGCCGGATTAAGGTGAAATGCAATGACTAATTCCGTCAAGCGAATGACCGAGCTTCTGCTACCCGGCTCTATGCTCGGTGTCATCGCGTCATTCGCAGTCGGCGGGGTAGCCCTCTATGGAGGGCTACCTATCGGCTACGTTGTGGTTTCGGTGCTGGCTCTCGGCATCCCACTGGCGCTGTTCGGGGCGGGCTACAGTTTACTGTTGGCCCAGGCCCGGATCCGGATCGGGGGCATTACCCCGGCCGTTGGTTACTGGCTGATCGGCTACACGGTCTCACGCACCATTTACGAGGTGGTGATCAATCTCTATCTCGGCAGCCCGTCCCTCCTTTCCGATGGCGTGCTTGCGTTCTTCGGGTTTCAGCTTCTTGTCAGCACGGGCTTCGCCGTAGGCTTCATGTGGCTTCATGAAAACATCGCCCCGATGTGGTGGGTGCATATCCGCGACCGCAACCCGATTGCTGCCGCATATGTGGCCGCATATACGCAACAGGCTGCGTACACGAAGCAGAGCAAGGAACAGGCGACGCGCTCCTGAGCAGAACTGAAAGGAAATTTATCCAATTGCAGAAAGGCGACAGAGGATCTAGGCAGTAGACCTGAATACAATCTTTCCGCTTTATGCGGGTTAAAATAACGGTGACCGGGCCCCTCTGGCGAATCAGGCGGCGATTCGTGATGTCGGGAACCACCACACCTCAGCCGCTGTTTTGAGGAGTGCCTATGTTTGGCATCGACCCGAGTTTTATCTCTTCCCTGCTACAAGTGATCATGATCGACCTGGTACTGGCCGGGGATAATGCGATTGTTATCGGCCTGGCTGCTGCCGGCCTCCCGCCCGAATTGCGCAAGCGGGCCATCATGATCGGCATATTAGCCGCGACGCTCATGCGTATCTTCTTTGCGCTTATTACGACCCAGCTTTTGTCACTTGGCGGTGGCCTGCTGATCGCCGGCGGCGTTCTGCTGCTTTGGGTTTGCTGGAAAATGTATCGCGAACTCAGCGTTTCCCACGAGGATGAGCATGGCGCGGCCGAGGCGCTGTCCGACAGTGACATGAACGCGGACGGCACCGTGGCCGGCGGAGCGCCACGCAAGACCCTACGTCAGGCAACCACCCAGATCATTATTGCCGATGTCTCGATGTCGCTCGATAATGTGCTCGCTGTGGCCGGGGCCGCGCAACACCACATTGAAGCACTGATCTTCGGTCTTGCCCTGTCGGTGGTCATGATGGGATTTGCCGCGACTTTCATCGCGCGTCTTCTTCATCGCTTTCGCTGGATCGGATGGGTCGGTCTTGTCCTCATCCTTTATGTCGCGGTCAAGATGCTCTACGAAGGCGCCGACCAGCTGATGGATCATACTCTACCGGCTATACCGCTCATCAAATCGGCAGCTGCCGCTGTTGTCGTTCACTAACAGAAAATCAGGTTGGCCGGTGACCGGCCAACCTGAGCTATTTGTAACATTTTCGGTAGGAAGCCGGACCGCAAGTCAAGGGTCCGGCGGGAAAGGAAACCCGAAGGCTCAGAAAGCCCGGGGAGAGCCGTGGAAGCGAAGAGGCCCGGTAGCGGTCTTGCGACCACTTCTTACCGCGGAACCAGCCCGCAAAGCGTTGAAAATAGCTGCGAAAAAGCCGCGGCGCTCTTGTTTGGCGGGGACGTAGCGTCTGGAATCTGCGTAGGTCATGATGCTCCACACTTTACTGGTCATGATGTTTGTGCCATGCATATAGGGGAGTGCCGCCCGGACGGGTAGGACCATCCGGCGCAACCCGGGTATGCGCACAAAGCAAAGCCAGCAGAACGGGCCTAATCAGTGCGAATACTCAGTATTTGCAGGGGCTAAGCGATCAACCTCAATCCCCGGCGCGCAAAAGGAAAAGGGCCTTGCGGCCCCTTTTTTGTTGCAGTGCGGCATCGGGATCGATGGCATGCGCCTGGATGTTCTTCTTCTACCAGTCTCCGAGAGTGTAGTGCCGCTCGCGCCCGGCATCGATCTTTGTCATATCGGGCGCCTGATCTTGCCCGGATGGGCCTGCCGCCGCCTCATGCGACATTCTTTCCAGCCCGACATGTTTCAGAAAATCCCCGGATTCGAACTGACATTCGCCATCAAGGAATTGCGCAAGAAGATCGCCGTTATCCCTGTCCATGAAGGATACCTTCGGAATTCGTTCTATGAAGGTTGCCAGAATGTCGTGGCTGTCCGCGATGTCCAGATAGACCTCTGCCGGAGATCGGGCATCGATATTGATCTGCTTGTAATCATTCATCCGGCGGATGCAGTCGGGATCGAGGATGGTGATTTCACCGTTCCAACCGAATGCGACTGTGCGGGGACGTTCTCCGAAAGCTACGCTATTGTCGAGAAATTCGAAATGCACCTTGGGGCTTTTCTTGCCGACCCAGGTCAGGAACAGTTCGGGCATGCCTGTATAGGCTTCGATATTGTGAAAAAGCAGATCATCGACGGCCTTGTAGCGGCCGGTTTCCCGACCTCGTTTCCATGCCCGCTCCACCGTTTCCGTCGGAGGCGTGATGATGAAGAATATGAATACGGTATGGCCGAAGCGGCTGAGCAACCGACCGTCGGTCTGCTGATTGGTCGACAGTTTGAAACTGTCGAAACGGAAACGGTCGATCAGCAAATGCGGCATATTCGAATTGGCCGCCTTTTCTTCCATGTAACTGTCAAGCTTCCTGTCGATGATTTCCAGCTCGTGCCCGGTCAGCATGGCGGCATATTTGAAATGCTCGCCCAGACTGTTGTAATCCAGCAGGAACTTGCGCCAGTAATCGGGGCTGACGAGGGCGAAATCCTTCCAATCTATGCCCAGCCGTTCCGCCAGCTGCAACTGTAGCGGCCGGATCGTGCTTTTGCCCGCAGCAGAGGCGCCCTTCACATTCATGACGAACGGGCGCTCCTGATAAGGCAGCAATCTGTATCCTTCCCTGTCCACCGCTTCCAGGAAAATGGGCTCTATCAGCGAACTGATCATGCGGCTGCCATATGAATTGCAGACCAGTCGCGAGGTCAGGGAGATCACAAGATCCTTGTCGGCCATCAGGCGGCCACGCTGGCCGACAATCCCGCCAACGGTAGCCAGCAACGCCCTGAGACATGCCTGTTCCAGCGGTTCATCTGTCGCGTCGACACGGCTTTGCCATTCCGAAAGCGCCGCAAGTTCTGGCAGAACTGAAGCCTTTGCCAAGGGCTGCTTTTTTCCGAAAAGCTTTCCCCAAAGCCCCGGTTTGTCGTTAACCGGGTTCGGGTCGCGCCGCTTGAATATATCCGCGTCAAGGCGATCTGCCAGGCTTTGTTCCACCCGGGTGCGGAGCTTGGTGAATTCGGCTTCGAGTTCCGGTAATCTTGGCTGGATCCAGTTGTCCAGGATCCGGCTTGCCATGCCCCGCAGGTTGATCCCCAATTCTTCGTAATTCGGCCCGTCGGGTACGAAAAGCTCTGTCGTTACCCGGATCAGGATGTCATGCATCGCCAATCGCTCGGCTTTGAATGCGATCATCTCTTCGGGTTTCAGCCCGCAGAAATCAGCGGCCTGTTTGGCATCGTGATATCCCGTTTCAGAATTTTCCGGGCGAAAAAGCGTGATCGCCGGCATAAGTTCCGAGGGAAGCTCCGAGTTTAAACCCGGGTTCCAGGCATCGAATCTGACATCGGGTTTTGACATTCTCTGCCGCCTTTTGTTGCGGGTTGTCGTGAGAAGTGCCTTGCCAAGGATACGGCATTCCTATGACAACAAGACGGGCCGCAACAGATGGCGGCCCGTCTTGAAGAGCAGGGCGATTGCCTATTCCGCTGCAAGCTTGGCAGGATCGCCAAGCGCCCCGCTTTGCTGCAATTCCTTAACCATGCTCTCGTCGAATTGCAGCACTTCGCGCAGGATGACGTCGGTATGCTCTCCCAGCAGAGGGGAACGGGTGACTTCGGTCGGGCTTCCCGACAGCTTGATCGGGTTGCCGACCGACAGGTAAGAGCCCCGCGTCGGGTGATCGACCTCGACGATCGTGCCGGTCGCCCGCAGTGACGCATCGGCCGCCAGTTCCTTCATCGACAGGATCGGCCCGCAAGGGATGTCGCGCGCGTTCAGGATCTCCATCACCTCGAACTTGTCGCGGGTCTGGGTCCAGTCCTCGATCCGGCCGAAGACCTGATTGAGACGCGGCAGACGGGCGTTCGGCGTCGCATAATCGGGATCGGTCTTCCATTCGGGCGCGCCGATCACGTCGCAGATCGCCTCCCAGACCGGGGCCTGGGTGATGAAGTAGATATAGGCGTTCGGATCGTTTTCCCAGCCTTTGCATTTCAGGATGCGGCCGGGCTGGCCGCCGCCGGAATCATTGCCTGCGCGCGGAACGGAATCGCCGAATTCGACCCCTTCGCCGAATTGGCTGTATTCCTTCAGCGGGCCATGCTCCAGACGCTGCTGGTCACGCAGCTTCACGCGGCAAAGGTTCAGAACGCCGTCCTGCATCGCCGCCGAGACCTTCTGGCCCTCGCCGGTGCGGGTCCGCTGGTACAGCGCCGTCACGATGCCAAGGCACAGATGCAGCCCGGTCCCGGAATCGCCGATCTGCGCGCCGGTTACCAGTGGCAGGCCGTCGCGGAAACCGGTGGTCGATGCCGCACCGCCCGTGCATTGCGCGACATTTTCATAGACCTTGCAATCCTGATATGGCCCGGGGCCGAAACCCTTGATCGAAGCCACGATCATGGCGGGATTGATTTCCTGAATCCGCTCCCAGGTGAAGCCCATGCGGTCAAGCGCGCCGGGCGCGAAATTCTCGACCATCACATCGCATTTCCGGATCAGCTCTTCGAGAACCTTCTTGCCGCTCTCGTTCTTGGTGTTGAGCGTGATCGAGCGTTTGTTGTGGTTGAGCATGGTAAAATACAGGCTGTCCGCATCGGGAATATCCCGCAACTGACCGCGGGTGATATCCCCCACGCCGGGACGTTCCACCTTGATCACGTCGGCGCCGAACCATGCAAGCAACTGCGTGCAGGTCGGGCCCGATTGAACATGGGTGAAATCGAGAATACGGACTCCTTCGAGAGCTTTCATTTCGTGCCTCCTGCCTTTTTTCCAACCGTGCTTTGTGGATTGAGATTGCCGATCCGGCCGCTTTCGGTTCCGGCCGCCGGGTCGATAACCGCGTTGATGAGAGTGGGTTTTCCCGAGTCCATTGCCTCTGATACCGCATTGTAAAGCGCGTCGGGTGTCGTCACGTTCACCCCGTTTCCGCCGAACGCTGTCATCATTTGATCATAGCGGGCATTATGGACGAAAACAGTGGTGGCGACATCCGAACCGCCCGTCGGATTGACATCGGTGCCGCGATAGATGCCGTTATTGTTGAAGATCACGACGCAGACCGGCAGATTGTAGCGGCAGATGGTCTCCACCTCCATACCACAGAAACCGAAGGCCGAGTCGCCCTCGATCGCAAGCACCGGCTTGCCGGTTTCGACGGCCGCCGCGATGGCCGATCCCATGCCGATGCCCATCACGCCCCAGGTGCCGACATCCAGCCTTTTGCGGGGCTGATACATGTCGATGATACCGCGGGCAAGGTCGAGCGTATTCGCGCCCTCATTCACAAGAATGGCGTCGGGCCGTTCCTTGATCACCGTGCGCAAGGCGCCAAGCGCACCGTGGAAATCCATCGGCGTGGAGTTCTTTTTCAGCCGCCCGGCCATTTTGGCGACATTTTCTTCCTTTTTGGCGTCGATCATGTCGGTCCAGTCACTGGGCGGCTTCTGCCAGTTCTCGCCCAACCCCTTGAGCAACGCGGATATGCAGGAGCCGATATCGCCCACGATTGGCGCGGCGATCTCGATATTCGAATCCATTTCCTTCGGCTCGATATCGATCTGGATGAATTTCTTCGAGCCCGGCTCGCCCCAGCTCTTGCCCTTGCCATGCGACAGCAGCCAATTGAGGCGTGCGCCGACCAGCATCACCACATCGGCATTCTTCAGCACGGTGGACCGCGCCGCGCCGGCGGATTGCGGGTGGGTATCGGGCAGCAGACCTTTGGCCATACTCATCTGCAGGAAGGGAATACCGCTTTCTTCAACGAAGCTGCGAATATCCTCATCCGCCTGGGCATAGGCTGCCCCCTTGCCGAAAATCACCAGCGGGCGCTTGGCTTGTTTCAGAACCTCCAGAGCACGTTCGACGGATGACGGCGCGGGCAATTGCGCGGGCGCGGCATCAATGACCTTGACCAGAGATTGCCGTCCGGCTTCCTTTTCGATGACCTGCGGGAACAGTTTCGCGGGCAGGTCAAGATAGACCCCGCCCGGACGCCCCGAAACGGCGGCACGGATTGCCCGCGCGATGCCGATGCCGATATCCTCGACATGCAGAACCCGGAAAGCGGCCTTGCACAGCGGTTTGGCGATGGCCAGCTGGTCCATCTCTTCATAATCGCCCTGCTGCAGGTCGACGACCTCGCGTTCTGAGGAACCTGAAATGAGGATCATCGGAAAGCAGTTCGTCGTCGCATTGGCCAGCGCGGTCAGACCGTTCAGGAATCCGGGCGCCGAGACTGTCAGGCAGATCCCGGGCTTTTTCGTCAGAAAGCCCGCCGCCGACGCCGCATAACCGGCGTGCTGTTCGTGCCGGAAAGAGATAACGCGCATGCCTTCCGCCTGCGCCATCCGCCCCAGATCCGTGATCGGAATGCCGGGTACACCATAGATCGTGGTAAGACCGTTAAGCTTGAGTGCATCGATGACAAGATGAAAACCATCCGTCAGTTCCGGCTCTGCATCGGCCCTGGACGGTTCGAGTTTTGTGACGACAGTCATGTGCTATTGCTCCTCCTGTTCAACGTGTCGTTTGTCTCTTGGCCGCAGGGCAGTTGCCGTCGTCAGGTTCTGATTCGACAAAGCCGCGGGGCTCCCCTCGACAAACTCTGGCATAATCAATGCCACCTTTCAACCGAAACCTCGCCTGAATCTCCCCCATTGGTATCAGCTGTTGACAAGAGGCATCGAAGGCAGTCGGCGCCCTTCCGGTAACTGCAGGATGTTCGTGCTGGAAGGATGCGGAAATTGCGTCAAGGCCGGGAGTTATCGCTTTCGGAAACGAAGCTGCATAACCCTGTCCGGTCCGTGGCAGGCATGGGCAATGCAAGGCATCGTCAATCCGAATGACGGCAGGCTTCCCAACCAGGGAAGATGACGGCGCCATCATCACCTAACACAAGGGCCGGGATATTTTGCCGTTATCTGGCCATCAGTGCAGATATGCACAAATGCAATTCAGATTTTATGAATGTGTTAAGTAGCGATACAGGTCAGTCCGTCGGGATGGTTGCCTCTCGGTCGACGCTTGTTAATACCCCGCAGCCATTCCATCCTTGCGGCTGTCGGACGCGCCTGTCAGCACTCCCGTTTCGCGGTCTATCCGGATCGCCTGAGACCCTCCGAGCGGTCCGTCCAGCACTGAAAGACGGTGGCCGCGCTCTTCCAGTTCCCGACAGACACGATCCGGCAATCCGGGCTCGATCTGCAACTCGCCGTCGAAGGCAAAGCTGCGCGGCTCTTCCATCGCAGACTGGATATCCAGCCCGCGATCCAGAACCGCCGACAGGAAACCCGCGTGACCGGCTGCCTGATAATGCCCGCCCATGACTCCGAATGGCATCGTCACCCGGCCGTTTTCCCGCAGCATTCCCGGAATGATCGTATGCATCGGGCGCTTGCCCGGCCCGATGGCATTCGGATGCGACGGGTCGAGACTGAAGGACAAGCCCCGGCTGTGGAACAATATACCGGTCTCAGGGTCGAGCCGTGTCGACCCGAATGCGTGAAAGATAGAATTGATAAAGGAAATCGCGTTGCCTTCCGCATCGACCACGCAAAGATAAATCGTATCCCTGTGCTCGGGCTCGGTCCACAGGGCCGGCTTACCCGCCCGCCTGGGATCTATGCGCGCCCGAAGCGTTTCGATCACCTCGTCCGATAGCAATTGCGCTGCCAGTCCTTCGCAATATGCCGGATCGGCGATCAATGCATCGCGGTGATGATAGGCAAGCTTGGTCGCCTCGGCGAGAAGATGGATGCGATCCGCTTGCGAAACCTGCGGTCCCATGTCGAAGCCTTCGAGGATCCGCAGGATCAGAAGCGCAGCCAGCCCCTGACCATTCGGTCCGCATTCCAGAATCTCGCAGCCGCGATAAGACGCCGAGATTGGGTCTTCCCATCGCGCGACCGACAGTGAATCATGAAAATCCTGATCGCTGTGCAGTCCGCCCAATCCCTGCAGATAGCGGCACATTTTCGCGGCGGTTTCGCCCGTATAGAACGCTGCGGCGCCCTTTGACGCAATCTCGCGCAGTCTTGCGCCAAGCAGAGGCTGGCGCAGTACCGTACCGGCCTGCGGGGCGCGACCATCGGGCAGGAACAGACGCGCGGCGTGATCGCCCGGTTGCAGGCTGTCGCCAACGGCCGCCCAGTCACGCGCCACCCGGGCGGTGATCGGAAATCCTTCCTCCGCATAGCGGATCGCCGGAGCGAACAGCCGGTCAAGCGGCAATGTCCCGTATTCGTCATGCAGCAGACACCATGCCGAGATCGCACCCGGGATGGTAATCGAATGCGGGCTTGTCTGGGTCAGTTCGGTGATCCCTTTTGCCCGCAGCGCCTCCGGAGAGGCCGCGGCTGGGGCCATGCCCGATCCGTTCAACGCCCGAACCCCGCCGCCTGCAGGTGCATACAGCACGAAGCAATCTCCGCCGATCCCGGTCATATGCGTATCCGTGACGCATTGGACCGCGCAGGCGCAAATCGCCGCATCGACCGCATTGCCCCCTTCGGACAGAACGGCAAGCCCTGCTGAGGTGGACAGGGGATGCGAGGTCGCGATCATCGCCCGGCTGGCATAGCTTGGCGGGCGTCGTCCGGAAAGAAAGTCGAAATGGGTCACAGGATTGCCTCGATCAGGAATGGGCCGGGTTCGATAACCGCGTCTGACAGGGTACGGTGCAACTCGGCTGCGCAATCGACCCGGCGGCCCGGTACGCCCATACCCGCAGCGAGTGATATGAAGTCAAGCTCGGGCCGCCGCAGATCCAGCAGGTTCAGGGCGTCGGGGCCGGGATTGGCGCCTACCTTGAACAGCTCGTGTTTCAGAAGGTCATAGCTTTTATTGGCGAAAATGATGGTGGTGACATTCAGGCCCTCGCGCGCCTGTGTCCACAATGCCTGCAGCGTATACATGGCCGAGCCATCGGCCTGCAGCGCGATCACCGGCCGATCGGGACAGGCGACCGCCGCCCCGGCAGAGAGAGGCGGGCCGATCCCGATCGCGCCACCGGTGATCGACAACCAGGAATGCGGAGGCGCCCCGGCCGACATGCTGTCGACCTGATTGGCACTGGTCAGGCTTTCATCGATGATGATCGCCCCTTCGGGCAGCGCCGAGGCAATGGCCGCCGACAGGGCGAGATCCTGTAACGGTCCGGCTTGCGGAATTTCGGCGCGGGGCGGGTCCGTCAGGCGCGCGGATTTTGCGCCGATACTGTCGGCCAATGCCTGTACCGCCGCTCTGCCGTCCTGATCGAATTCGGCAAGCTGGATGACTTCGCATGCCTCGGGCAGCAACAGGCTGGGCCGGTTGGGATAGGCGAAGAAAGCCACCGGGGGCTGCGCCTCGATCAGCACTGCGCGGCGAAACGGAGCAAGCTGTTCGATCGCCATGTCGATGGGATAGGGAATGCGCGGAATATTCGCCCGTCCTGCCCCGCGCTCGATCCGGCGGTTCGATCCCGGCGCCATCAGCTTCGCGCCGGTCTGTCTGGCGATCCCTGCCAGAAGCCGGGTGGAGGCGGGATCCTCCAGCACCGTTCCTCCGCACAGGATAAGTGCATCGGGACCAAGCGCGGACACGGCGCGGGCGATGACCTGCGGATCCAGCGCGCGCGGCCCGTGCGGCTGCATCGGCGGGGCGATCACCCCGCCCTCCTGCCAACCAATATCGGCCGGTGCGATCAGGGTAGCGATGCGGCCCGGATGGCCGGTTGCGACGGCCAGTCCTTCGATCGCGTCCCGTGCGATCGTATCCGCGGTCTGTGCCGTGCGGACCCAGTCGGAAAAGACGGAAGCCGTCGCCGGCACGTCAGCCGTCAGTGGTGCATCATAGCGCAGATGCCGCAAAGTATGGTTACCGACGATATTCAGCATCGGCGAACGCGCCTTTTTGGCGTTGTGCAGATTTGCTCCGGCATTCGCCAGACCCGGCGCCAGATGCAGCAACGTCACCGCCGGTTTGCCCGCCATCCTCGCATAGCCATCGGCCGCACCCGAGACGACCCCTTCGAAAAGCCCCAGCACGCAGCGCATCAGGCGCGTCCGGTCAAGCGCATCGACGAATTGCATCTCGGAGGTTCCGGGATTGGCGAAGCAAACCTCGACCCCTCCTGCGCTAAGGCTGCGCACCAAGCTTTCCGCGCCGTTCATGGCTGTCTGATCCTTCATTTCTGTCCTGCCCTTGCCTGTTCCAGAACCGCCAACCGGCGCATCAATGCCGGGCTGTCCGCCCTGGTGGGGACAACATTGTCACTGATCGCCGTCTCGGCAAAATGACAGGCCACGCGGGATTGACCAACTTGCCGCAATTCAGGCCGTATCGTACGGCAACGGTCGTCGGCAAGCACGCAGCGAGGATGGAAAGCGCAGCCCGAGGGCATGGCCAGGGCGCTTGGTGTGCCGCCCTTGGCGGAAGCCTTGTGCCGCAGCGCCGTCGGATCCGGACGCGGAGCCGAATCGATCAGCATGCGGGTATATGGATGGCGCGGAGACGTGAACAGGGCTTCGGTCGTCGCCTCCTCTACGATCCGCCCAAGATACATGACCGCGACCTTCCGGGCGATATGGCGCACGACGGCCAGATCGTGACTGATGAAAACATAGGCCATCCCAAGTTCGCGCTGCAAATCCTGCAACAGATTGACGATCTGCGCCTGAACCGAGACATCGAGTGCCGAGACCGGCTCGTCGCAGACGATCAGCATCGGGCGGGTGGCGAGTGCGCGTGCGATGCCGACCCGCTGCCGCTGCCCCCCCGAGAATTCATGCGGATAGCGCTCTGCGTGCCAGCGTGCCAGCCCGCACAGATCGATCAGCCGATCCGTCTCGGCGCGGACGGTGGCGGATGTCGCCAGCCCGTGCAGCAACAATGGTTCGGACAGCGTTTCGCGCACCGTCATGCGCGGGTTGAGCGAACCGAACGGATCCTGAAAGATGATCTGCATATGCTTTCGCGCTTCGCGCAGACCCTGATGGTTCAGTGCGGTGATATCCATGTCCTTCAACCAGACCTTGCCGCCACTGGGTTCGTGCAGACGCAGCAGCGCGCGCCCAAGCGTCGATTTTCCGCAGCCGGATTCGCCGACGATGGCCAGCGTCTCATCCGCATCAAGCTGGAAACTCACATCCGTCACCGCCTGCACCGTCCCGGCCTGCCTGCGCAAGGTGCCGCGCCGAACGGGAAAATGCTTGGTCAGCCCCTCGGTCCTCAGCAGTGCCGTCATGATTGTCCTCCTGTCGCAGAGACGCCTTCGATGGGTGCTTTCCAGCAGGCGATCTCATGCCCCGGGGCGATCTCTCGCAGGGCGGGGCGTTCATTGCGGCAGCGGTCGTCCGCCAGCGGGCATCTTGGCGCGAAGCGACACCCGACCACCCGTTCCCATGGCGGCGGAACCGAGCCGGGAATTGCCGTCAGCCGGCCCTGAATCGCATCCATTCGCGGAACCGCCGCCATCAGGCCAACCGTGTAGGGATGCTGCGGATCGGCAAAGATCGAGCTGACATCGCCACGTTCGACGACTGTCCCGGCATACATGACGACCACTGCCTGACAGGTCTCGGCCACGACGCCAAGATCATGGGTGATCAGCAGAACCGCCGTTCCGGTGCGCTCTTGTAGGTCGCGCAGCAGATCGAGGATCTGCGCCTGAATCGTCACGTCCAGCGCGGTCGTCGGCTCGTCGGCGATCAGCACGGTGGGATCATTGGCCAGCGCCAGAGCGATCATCACCCTTTGCCGCTGCCCGCCCGAAAGCTGATGCGGATAATCATCCACCCGCTTCTCGGGCGAGGGAAGGCGAACGGTCTCCAGCAGCTCTATCGCGCGCTCACGCGCCGCCTTGCCGGTAAGCCCGGAATGCCGCCTGAGGCTTTCGATGATCTGGCTGCCACAGGTATAAACGGGGTTCAGGCTCGTCATCGGCTCCTGAAAGATCATGCCCATGCGGCCGCCCCGTAGCTCGCGCATCTCGCGCTTCGAGAGTTTCAGCAGATCGCGGTTCTCGAAGATCACCTCGCCGCCCGCAATCTCTGCCGGCGGACTGGCCAACAACCGCATGATCGCCAGCGAGGTCACGCTTTTCCCGCAGCCCGATTCCCCGACAAGTCCCAGCGTCTGGCCCGCCATCAGATCGAAACCGACGCCGTTCACCACCCGCAGCTGATGCCCGTCCGAGTTGAACCGCACGTCGAGATCACGCAGCGACAGGACCGGGTCAGCCATCGGCAAGCTCGTAGGATAACGGTGATGCGGCCAGATGTGACCTGCCGGCATAGTCTTTTGACGTAAACGCCTTTTCCGCCCGGCGCTGGGCAGCTTCCAGCCGGTCCAGCGCGGCGGGAAGATCGAATGCCGCGACCTGACCATCCGCGACCACCTGACGGCCATCGATAAAGACATCGGTCACCGCCCGTTCCCCTGCCACGTAAATCAACGAGCGCAGTGGATCGCGGACAGGCCGCATGGCCGGGTGAGTCACATCGGCGATCAGCAGATCCGCCTTGGCTCCGGCCTCCAGCCGCCCGATATCCTCAAGCCCGATGATCGCGGCACCGCCGACCGTGGCCGCGTCAAAGACATCCGAGGTGCGCAGATCGAAGACATCGCCGCTCATCAGGCGGGAATTGATCAATGCATGGCGCATCTCTTCCAGCATGTTATGGGGATAGGTATCGGTGCCGATCCCCATCGGGATACCGGCGCGGCGATAGCGGCCAAAGCTGCGCAGGGCGATCCCGCGACGCTGGAAAACCGTGGGGCAATGGGCGACCGACGCGGCCGATCTTGCCAGCCGGTCCAGATCCTGCGCCTGAGGCCAATGCACCCAGGGATGATCGTTCAGAAAGATGCCGTGACCGATGATGGTCGTATCGTCCAGCACGCCGAGATCGTCCAGCCACTCGATCGGAGTCCTGCCGTGGCGTCTGGTGATCTCGTGAAACTCGACAACCGATTGCGCGGCGTGGATCTGCATCTTCAGACCGCGACGGACCGCCTCGGCATGGCTGTCGCGGATCAGTTCGGGCGTGCAGGTGTCGATCTGCGAAGGAGCGATCATGCCTGACAGGCGACCCGAGGGATCTGCCGCCGCCCTGTCGATGACCTCCATCGCCGCCGCCATTGCCGCTTCGCCGCCCGCCTTGTCCCATTCGTATTCGGTGACATGGCCGTCCCTGGTGAACCATCTGGCCGAGCGATACATCGGCGCCGCCACAGCCCGCAGACCCGAGCGCGACAGCAAATCAAGCCAGCCATCATAGGGCACCGACAGATCGACCAGCGTCGTCACCCCCGACAGCATCAGTTCGGACAGCGCGACCTCGGTGCAGGCAAGGCGTCCTTCGTCATCGGCACCGAACAGCGGCATGAATTCGTAAAGCGAGCTTTGATACAGCCCGGGACTTCCCAGCTCATCCAGGAAACCCTTGTTCAGCGGCTCGGAAAGCGGATGCGAATGGATATCCACCAGCCCCGGAGCGACAAGCCGCCCCGCGCCGGGGATTTCGCGCGTAGCCGGACCTTCATAGCGCCCGCCGACCTGCAAGATCCGGTCATCCGCAAAGGCGACATCCTGCCCGCGAAGGAAATTATGGCGGTTCGATTTCCCGTCCCAGCCGATAATCCAGTCCGCCTTCCGGATAACGGTGACTTCTGCACTGTCCATTCAAGCCTCCTGTTGTCAGAGGCGGGGCGCGCAGCAACGCCCCGCCGGATCCGTTATTCCCGGAACTTCAAGTCCAGCCCTTTGTAGAGACCCGCGCCATAGATGTTATGCGGCACGACCGTCTCCAGTTCCGCGGATTGCACGATGGTCATCGGCTCGTGATAAAGCGGCAGCCAGACAGCGGCGTCATGCACCTTGTTAAGCACCTTGGCATAGGCTTCGGCACGGGTATTGTCGTCGGTCGCGTGACGCCCTTCGGCCAGCCATTCATCGGTTTCCGGATCGTTCCAGTTCATCCGGTTCGGTGTCGGGATGTTCCCGGACAGGAAATAAAGGTTCAGGGCGTCCCCCGCCGAAATATAGGGATAGCTCATGCCGAACATGTCGAATTCCTGCGTGGAAATCTTGCCCCAGAAGACGGTGGCGTCGAAGGTCTGGATTTGCATCCCGATCCCGACTTTCAGCAGCTCGGCCTGTACGAATTCGGCAAGGCCCTGCCAGGTTGAACCACCCTGGATATAGGCAACCGGCGCCAGTCTTACGCCATCCTTTTCGCGAACCCCGTCCGATCCAGGCATCCAGCCCGCCTCGTCGAGGATCCTTTTCGCCTCTTCCGGATCATAGCGCAGCAGCTTGTCTTCCAGAGATTTGTCCCAGTCGAGGGCATTCTCGGAAATATAGCTGTAAGCGGGGGTCACCTCGTCGAACATGATATCGCGGGCCAGTGCCTCCTGATCGACGGCAAGATTGATCGCCTTGCGCACTGCCGGATCCTCGACCGACGGCTTGTCGATCTTGAAACCGATGAAATAGGTCCAGAATGCCGCGTCCGAGCGAACCATCTCAAGGGTCGGGGCCTGTTGCACCTGCTTCAGGGCGATGGCGGGAATATATTGCGTGATCTGGCTTTGATTGGTCATCAATGCCACCGTCCGGGTATTGCCTTCGGGCACGATCTGCCAGGTGATCGCGGCCATATGCGGAGCGCCCTTGTTCTCGTAGAATCCGGGGCCCCAGTTGTATTCCTCATGCCGGGTCATGGTCAGCCGGTCGCGTGGCAGCCATTCCTGCCAGCAGAAAGGGCCGGTCCCGTTGAACCCCGTTACCCCGAAATCGTCTCCAAGTTCCTCGACATTGTTCTTGTCGACCACCGTCGCAAAGCTTTGCGTCAGCTGATACAACAATTCGGAGAACGGCGCCTCCAACTCGTATTTGACGGTTTTGGGATCCGGGGCAGTGATGCTCTTGACCTCGCCCGCGCGCCAGGCCACCGGCGAATTCGTTTCCGGATCGATCCAGCGTTCGAACGAATAAACGACATCCTCGGCGGTCATTTCCCGACCGTCGCAGAACTTGATTCCGTCTTTCAGATGGAAAGTATAGGTGAGCCCGTCATCCGATACCTCCCAGTCTTTTGCCAGCCCGTCGGTGAGGGTGCTCATGTCGGGTTCAAGCGACACCAATGTATCGCCCAGCATGAACAGCACTTCCGAGGCGGATCGTGCGGTCGATTTATGCGGATCGTAATTGTTGCTGTCCACTTCGCGCACGATGTTGATCTCCTGCGCAGAGGCCGGCAGCGCCAACGCCAGCGCGATGGCTCCGTAAAGCAATGATTTCTTCATGATGGGCTTCCCTGTTGTTTATGTTTGAAGGCGAGGGTCCAGAACATCGCGCAATGCATCGCCGGTGATATTCGCGCATAGCACGATAACGAAGATCACAACCGAGGGGATCGTGGCGATATGCGGCGCGAACAGCAGCGTGTCGCGCCCCTGCGCCGCCATCATCCCCAGCTCCGAGGCAGGCGCCTGTGCCCCAAGCCCCAGAAAGCTCAGCGCCGCGCCGATCAGGATGATCTGCCCGAAACGCAGGCTGAGAAAGATCATGATCGAAGAGATCGAGTTGCGCAGCAGGTAACGCCGGAAAATCGCCAGATCCGACAGGCCGACGGCGCGTCCGGCCTCGATATATTCCTGTCCCATCACGCCGATGCCGATGGATCTGGCAATCCGCGCGCAATCCGGGATCGATGCGATACCAAGCGCGACGATAACCGGCAGGACCCCGGTCCCCGCCACTGCAACCAGCGCAAGCCCCAGCAGAATCGCGGGAAATGACAGCATCATGTCGTTGAGCCGCATGATCCACGGGTCGATCCGGCGATACATCGCGGACAACAAACCGAGAGCCGAACCGATGATGCCGCCGATCCCGACCGCCACGAGGCCGATCAGCAATGTCAGCCGTGTTCCGTAAAGGACGCGCGACAGGATATCGCGTCCCTGACTGTCGGTCCCCAGCAGATATTCCCATGTTCCGCGTTCTGTCCATGCGGGGGGCTGCATGACCGCCCGCGAATTCGCGCTGGGATCATGGGGTGCGATCCACGGTGCCAGGATCGCCGCCAGCACGATCGCGGCAAGCAACAGCATGGCGGGGGCCGCCGCACGATCGCGCAGCAATGCCCGCCACCACGCGCGGCGCGGGGCTGGCGCTTCGGGCAGGATCGTCTGGTCGCCGCCTTCTGTCCCGGTTGCGGTCATGTTTTCTGCGCCCTCGGATCAAGCTGGGTATAGAGAATGTCGACGATGAGGTTGACGAGGATGAACCCCACTGCCAGGGCAAGGATGGTGCCCTGCGTCAAAGGGAAATCCGATGACAGGATTGCGCCCACGGCAAGCCTGCCGATGCCGGGATAGGAAAAGATCGTTTCGGTCACGACCGCGCCGCCCAGAAGATAACCGATCTGCAAGCCGACCAGCGTGACGACGGGGATCAAGGCGTTGCGAAGCCCGTGGCGCAGGATGACCTGCCTTTCGGGCAGCCCCTTTGCACGGGCGGTGCGAACATGGTCCAGCCGCAGCACCTCGAGCACCGAAGAGCGGGTCATGCGCGACACCGGCCCGATAAAGATCAACCCAAGCGACAATGCGGGCAATGCGATATGGCGCAGCCCTTCCATCGTCCAAAGCGGCCCGCCCCGCCCGATAAACGGAAAGAGTGGAAATTTGACACCCAGGAACTGGATCAGGATCAGGCAGATGAAGAAGATCGGCAGAGATACGCCCGCAACCGAAATCGCCATGATGAAACGGTCGAAAAGCGAGCCGCGCCAGACCGCCGCCAGCGTTCCCATCGCGATACCAAGCGGGATCGACCAGAACAGACTGGCCACCATCAGCTCGATCGTCGGAACGATTGCCGCGGCAAGCTCGCTTGTGACGGATTTGTTCGAGATCAGCGAACGGCCCAGATCACCATGCGCGAGCCGCTCCATATATTTGCCGAATTGCACGATCACCGGTTGATCGAGCCCCATTTCCGCCCTGATCTGTTCGACCACCTCGGGTGGCGCGGTTGGCCCGGCCTGCACCCGCGCGGGATCGCCGGGGGCAAGCTGAACGAGGGCGAAACCAAGGAACAGCACGCCGAACAGAACCGGGATGGATACCAGTATCCGGTTGAGGATCGTTTCGATCATTGTCCTTCCCGCTCGTGAACGACCCGCCCGCCAAGGATCGTCATATCGCAGCGCGTTGCGGTGATCTGATCGGGATCGATCGTGAAGAGATCGCGCTCCCACACCGCGATATCGCCAAGCTGACCGGGTTCCAGCCGCCCCTTTATCGTCTCTTCATGCGAGGCATAGGCAGAGGCACCGGTATAGGCATGCAGCGCCTCTTCCATGCTCAGCCGGTGTTCGGGGCCCAGAACCGTGCCGTTCGAGGTCTTGCGCGTGACCATGTTGTAGATCACCGGCATCGGGTCGACCTCGGTCACCGGGCAATCGGTCGAAGCCGATGGGTTCAGCCCCGCCTCGATCCAGGTCCGCATCGGATGCGACGCCTCGACCCGCTCCTGTTCCGCCACGGTGCAGTAGAGATCGCCAAACCAATAGAGGAATGACGGCTGAGGCACCGGGATGATATGCATGTCGATCATCCGCTGCATCTGATCGGGGCGCAGCCATCCGCAATGTTCGATCCGATGACGGCGGTCGGCAACCGGCATATCGGCCAGAGCCGCCTCATAGGCCTCCAGCACCTGATCGATCGCGGCATCGCCGATGGCATGAATGGCCATCTGGTAGCCCGCCCGATGGGCCGCCACGACCATGCCGGTCAGCTCTGCCTGATCCGGGATGCAAAGCAGCCCCTTGTCCTCGGGATCGCCGCCAAGATAGGGCCAGGTCATCGCCGCGGTGCGCCCGCCCGCGCTGCCATCGGTAAAGATCTTGACCGGTCCGTGGCGGAACATCTCGTCACCCGTACCGGTGATCATGCCCGCTTCGGTCGCCTTTTCCAGAATCGAGCGCGTCTTGTCGCCCATGATGCAGCCATAGACGCGCAACGGCAGCCGTTCCTGCTGTTTCGCGGCCAGATAGGCCTCCATCTCGGGCCAGCCCTCACGGATGCCGATAGCGGCCTCCATGCAAGAGGTGATGCCGTAAGACAGCAGGTCCCTGCCGCCGCGTTCGATGGCGTCGATCAGCATCTCGACGGTAAGTTCGGGCAGCACGGCGGTGACCGCCCCGCGTCCGGTTTCAGCCAGCAGACCGGTCAGCCGGCCATTCTGCCGTTCGATCAGCCCGCCTTCCGGAGACGGCGTGTCGTCGGTAATGCCCGCCAGCTCAAGCGCCGCGCTGTTGGCGACGGCCAGATGCCCGCAGGTGCGCACGATATAGACCGGGTGATCGGGACAAGCCTCGTCCAGCTCTTCGCGGTAAGGATGGCGGCCGGTCTCCAGCTTGAAATGATCGTAACCGCGGCCGGTGATCCATTCCCCTTTCGGCGTGTCGGCCGCTTTGGTCCGCAGCGCATCAAGCAGGGCCGTCAGCGTAGGCGCGGATTTGGGACGCAAATCGACCTCGGCCATGGCCAGCCCATACATGTGCAGATGCAGATGCGCGTCGTTCAGCCCCGGAGTCGCCAATCGCCCGTTCAGATCGATAACGCGCGTATCCGGCCCGCCAAGCGCCATGATTTCGGCATCCGTGCCCGTCGCAAGAACCTTTCCTTGCCTGCAGGCCAGCGCCTCTGCGAATCCAAGTCCCAAGCCCTTCCAGATCCTGCCATTCATGAGCAGAAAATCAGCGTGATCACTCATGAGACGCACCGCTGGATCACCGTGGTTGCCGGGTTCATTCCGCCCTCCGATCCGATCATGTTATTTGTATGGGTCCATGATACGCGGGGGCGCCGCTGATCCGTCAACGAAAACCAGAGCCTTGCTGCGACGCAGCTAAAATATTAAGCAATAAACTTTTAATTTATTGAAATATATTATGTTATCCTGCAGCGATCCGATCGCTGTCTCATCCTTGTGCATGAGCTTATGAATTATTATTAAGATTTGATAATTTTTAAGAAGATTTCATGATGTCTTCAGCCCCAGCCGACCGGCTCCATTTCGGCGACGGTCGCGGCAAGATGTTCAAGCAGCAGGCTCATCATCTCATTCGGTTCGGCGGCTTCGGGTAACATGGCAATCGCGGCGACCCGCGTGACCGGCGCGAATTTGCGGGTGACGATGCCAAGGCCGGCGGACAGGGTTGCCGTATATGGATCGACCACCGCAACGCCCAGTCCAGCATTGACCATCGCACAGGCGGTCTGCGCCTGAGCCGTTTCAAGCCGCGGCTCATAGCGGATGCCCTGTTGGGCGAAAGCGCCGACGACCAGAGTGGACAGAACCGGCCCGATACCGATCACCGGATATTTAGCCAGATCCGAAGGCCCCAGCACGGCCCGCATGGTCAGCAGGTGGTCCCGTGGCAGGATGGCGACAAGTTCGGCTTCGCCCAATCGTCTGGTTTGGACACCCGGATTCTCCAGCTGACCCATCGCCAGCCCCAGATCCGCGAGGCCGAGTTCGACCGAATGCCTGACCCTTTCGGGCTCCTGAACGGTGACTTCGACATCCAGACCCTCGCAACCGGCGACGGCACGCAGCAATGCCGGCGGCAGCACGGCATGCCCCATCGGCGGACTCGCGAAGATCCGAATTCGCCCGCGTTTCCTGTGCTTGAGCGCATGCAGACGTTTCGAAAGATCATCAAGAACTCCGATCAGTGGCCGAAGATCATCATAGATCAGCCTTCCCTCGTCCGTTGGCTCCAACCGCCGCCCCCGGCGCTGGAAAAGCGTGACGCCAAGCTGGGCTTCAAAGCTTCGGATCGCATTCCAGACCGCGGATTGCGACAGTCCCAGATATTCGGCGGCCGCCGGCGTCGTCCCCCGCTCCATAACCGCAACGAATGACTCTACAAGACGCAGGTCCAGGTCGTTTCGTCGATCGATGCGCATGGTGCTTTTCCTGGCAAGGGCTGGGAGGCGGTGAAGCCTGCGCCGACTTCCTGTCTCGTCGGATCAGGATGCAGGGGCGGTCGGAACTGTCCGTCATCAGAGTTTTCCGGAACGCATAGGCTGTCTGGGAACGGGGGTTCTGTTTCGGATTCTGTTCGAGTTTAGGCTGCCGCCGATTGGTTCTGCAAGCGGTGTTTCCGGACGGTTCGGACGCGCATTTTCGAGATGACGTTTCAAGCCCTTGCCTGCTTAGAGCGTGTCGGTCCTGATCGGATTCGGGATTTCCATGGCGTTCTATCTGTGATTCCCTGCCGTCGAGGCAGATATGGGGGTCAGAGATGGGCAGACCGCATCCTATTGAGCTCCGGGACCGCGCCGTTGCACTCGTCGAGCAGGGAAACACGCATACCGAAACGGCCCGGCGGCTTTGCGTTTCGATCAAGTTCGTCAACGACATGGTGCGGCTCAAGCGCGAGACCGGGGCGCTTGCGCCGAAGCCGCAGGGCAATCCCGGGCGCGGCAAGCTGAGCGACGTCAAGGATTGGGTGCGCGACCGGATTGCGGCGCAGCCCGATCTGACGATCGACGAGTTGACGGCAGAGCTGGGCGCGGAACATGGGCTGACAGTGCATCGCTCCTCGGTCGGCCGGCTGCTGCTCAGGCTTGGGCTGTCACACAAAAAAAGACCTTCAGGCGCTTGAACAGAAGCGCCAGGATGTGGCCGACCTGCGCCGCATCTGGATCGCCAGGCGCCAGCCCTTCATGGCCAGGCATCTGGAAAGACTGGCCTTCATCGACGAAACCTCGGTGAAGACCAACATGGCCAAGACCACCGGTTGGGCGCCGCGCGGACAGCGCCTGGTCGATCACGCCCCATTCGGGCACTGGCGAACCCAGACCTTTATCGGTGCCCTGCGGCATGACCGGCTGGACGCGCCGTGGGTGATCTCCGGGGCGATGAACAGCGAGATGTTCCACCTCTATGTAGAAACCCAACTGGTGCCGACGCTGCGCGAGGGCGACGTCGTAATCCTCGACAACCTGTCCAGTCACAAAAGTCCCGGTGCTGCCCGCGCCATGCAGGACATCGGTGCGTGGTTCCTGTTCCTGCCGCCCTACAGCCCCGATCTGAACCCCATTGAAATGGCGTTCTCAAAACTCAAGGCGCTGATCAGGAAAGCGGCCGCTCGGACATATGATGAGCTTTGGCAGGCTGTCGGCCATGTGTGTGACCTCTTCACCGACGAAGAATGCTACAACTTCTTCAACGCCGCAGGATACAGAACCGATTAAACGCGACACGCTCTAAGCCCTTGTCTGCCCGATCTTTGCTCTGCCATAGGCATCGCCACGGCACCGGCGTCTGCGGGGCCGGTCATGGCAGGTTGGTCGGAAAGACGAATTGAAGCGGCAGAAATGTGGGTGCCGCGACCTTGTGCAGTTGATCAACCATGACTTCAAGCAAAGTCTGGCTTCGTTGTGTCAGTACGGCGCTCATGGTGCCCTCCGAAAGCATCCTTCTGGTTCCCGGGCTCAGGCCGTGGCCAATCAGCTGGACACGTCCCGTATTCGTGCGACGACGCAGTTCCGCCCCGATCCCCTCGGATGATCCTCCGACATTGTAGATACCGATCAGATCGGGCGATCTTTCCAGCAATTCGGCGGTAAGCCGGGCGTTGATCTGCGGATCGTCCTGCCCTTCGACCGTGCCGGCGAATTGCAGATGCGGCCAATCACGCTGGATCAGTTCCTGAAAGCCAAGCTCCCGCTCGACATGGGCGCGATAATGGCGGGTGGCGGCGACCACTGCCACCTTGCCGCCCCCGGGCGGCGCGGCGCGGGCCATCAGAAAGGCTGCTGTCCGTCCCGCGGCCAGATTGTCGATGCCGATATATGCCTGTCGCCGGCAGCCGGTGACGTCGCTGATCAGTGTCATCACCGTCTTGCCGGCATCGACCAGCGCATCGGCCTCATCGCGCACTACCGGATGGTCGACACCAAAGAACGCAATCGCATCAGCCTTGCGCCCCAGCCGGCGCAAACAACGGGCCATCTCGCCCGGCTCCATCGAATCCACCAGAAAACTCTGGATCCGGGCGCCACGATCCCGCGTCTGTGCCCAGATCCGCAATTCGGCATTGAGACCGCGAATATATGAGTTCGCACTGCCGGGAAGCACCACGATCAGGCGCTTCCTGTCCCTGCGGGCCAGTTTCGCCAGATCGGCCTCGGGCAGATAACGGCTTTCGGCGGCAGCCTTCAAAACGCGCTCAGCTGTAGCCGGGCGGACATTCGGCCGGCCGTGCAGAACACGATCAACCGTCGCTTCCGAAACACCCGCTGCGCGGGCAATATCGCGGATACCCGCTCGGGCTGGCTGTGAATAATCCATCAAAACCCATCAAAAAACTTCCGTTGTGGCGCATATGGCCATCGCCTAACTTGCGGGTCAATGCGCGGGACCAAGTTTTTCGGCGCAAACGGAACAGGGGGAGGATATAAAATGACCAATACGATCCGCATCTCACGGCGTGGCCTGATCATCGCCGGTGGCGCCGCCTTGGCTATGCCCATGCTGGGCAAGGGTGCCAATGCCGCGACAACCTTGCGTTACGGCCATATGCACACGCCCAACTCGATTGCCGGAGCTCAGGCGGAATGGTTCGCCGAGGCCGTGGCCGAAAAGACCGGCGGCGAGATCACCATCCAGATCTTTCCGAACTCGCAGCTTGGCAAATTGCAGGAACTGGCCGAAGCCGTCTCGACCGGCTCTATCGCCTTCTCGCACAATACCGCAGGTGCCATCGGTTCTCTCTACGCGCCGTTTGCCGCATTCGATACACCCTATCTCTATCGCGATGTGGATCACCTTCTGAAGGTGACCGATACTTCCGGCCCGCTCATGCAGGAACTCAATGAGGGGCTGGTGGCGGCTTCGGGGACCCGGGTTGTCTACGGGTTCTATTTCGGCACCCGGCAACTGACAACGAACCAGATGGTGCAGAACCCCGAGGATCTGGCAGGCCAGCGGGTGCGGGCGATCCCCTTCCCGATCTATATGGCGACGGTCGAGGGTCTGGGCGCCGTTCCGGTCCCCGTTGACTGGTCCGAGGTGCCGACCGCGCTGGCAACCGGTGTCGTCAACGGTCAGGAAAATCCGCTGAACGTCATCCTCACGGCAAATCTGGCCGATGTGCAGACGCATCTGGTGATGACCGGGCATACCTCTGCGGCGCAGATGGTGATGATGAATGATGGGGTCTGGCAAGGACTGCCCGATGCCCACAAACAGGCCATCACCGAGGCGGCAGCCGAGACGCGCGCTCGTGCCTCTGACGAGATGCAGGCTTCGGAAACATCCGACCTCGAAGCGCTGCAAGAAAAGGGAATGACTGTCGTGGACGAGGCCGCCGGGCTGGATCTTTCTGCTTTCCGCGACAAGGTGACCGCGCGGATTTCCCAGGAATTCGACAGTCAGTATGGCGAATTCTATACTCAGGTCGAGGCGATCTCCTGAGATGACCGATCCCGTTGCCCTTCCTGAACCGGTGCCCGCGCCGCGGGCTCTGGTGCGGATTTCCGATGCGCTTCTGGCGGTCGCGACCGGCCTGATGCTGCTGATCGTCGGACTGATCGTTTCCCAGATCGTGGCCCGCAACATCTGGAACATGGGTCTGCCCCGGGCCGAGGAAATCTCGCGGCTGGCGGGCGTGCTCTGCGTCTATCTGGCGGCGCCGGTTCTGGCACTGAGGGGTCAGCATGTCGCCGTCGACGTCTTTGTCGATCTGATGCCGCCCATGCCGCAAAGACTGTGTCTGATCCTGGCGGAGCTTTCGGTGATCGCCTTCTCCGCATTAAGTATCCTGGGCGGATATCTCTATCTGTTCCGTGCCTGGAAATTCCGGACGCCTGCGCTTGGGGTGCAGAATATCTGGTTCTATTCTCCGATCCTGCTCTGCCTCGGGCTTGTGATCGTAATGGCGGCCTGGCGGATCTGGTCGATCCTGACCAATGAAAGGGCCTTGGCGTGACCCTTACACTTCTGGTTATCTTCGCGATCCTTCTTGTGATCCGCGCGCCGATCTCGGTTGCGCTCGGCCTGTCTTCGGGCATTACCATCTTCTGGTATTCGCTGCCGCTTTCGGTGCTTCTGCAACGCGCCGTCAATTCAATCGACAGTTCGCCCCTGCTTGCCGTGCCGATGTTCATCCTTGCCGCCGGGCTGCTGACCGCCACCGGCGTCACGCGCTATATGTTTGATCTGGTGCGGATGGTGGTGGGACGGGTTCGCGGCGGCATGGCGCATGTGAATGTGCTGCTTTCGCTGGTTTTTGCCGGCATGTCGGGCGCTGCGCTGGCCGATATCGGGGCGATGGGCGCGATGCAGGTCCGTGAAATGCAGGCGCAGGGCTACAACCGCCGCTTTGCCGCGGGCATTTCGATCGCCGCGGCCACCATCGGTCCGATCTTTCCACCCTCGATCCCGCTCATCATTTTCGCCACCGCTGCCGAGGTGTCGGGCGTCAAACTGCTGCTGGCCGGGATCGTGCCCGCATTGCTGATTACCGCGATGCTGATGGGCTATATCGCATTGATCGCCAAGCGTCAGAACCTGCCGCGCGATGATGTCTCTCCGACGCTTCCCGCCTTCCTGAAACTGTCGCTGATTTCGCTTCCCGCGCTGCTGACACCGGTTCTGTTGATCGGCGGGCTCTTATCAGGGATGTTCGGCCCGACCGAAGCGGCCGGCATCACTGTCGCCTATGCGATCCTGATCGGCGTTCTGATCTATCGCACACTGACCTTGCGCGCGTTGATCGACACCACCCGCGAGACGGTTCTTGCCACAGCGAATATCCTGTTCGTGGTGGCTGCGGCGGCAGTCTTTGCCTGGGTGCTGACGATGGATCAGATCCCCGCCAAAGCCGGTGCATGGATGCTGGGGATTTCGGATAATCCGCTGGTGTTGCTGCTGATCCTGAATCTGGTCCTGCTGGTCGCCGGCATGTTCCTTGAAAGCATTGCCGCGATCCTGATCATTGCGCCCATCGTCACGCCCGCGCTTCTGCAAGCCGGGGCCCCGCCCGAGCAGATCGGCGTGGTCATGGTGCTGAACCTGATGATCGGTCTGCTGACGCCACCGGTCGGAATGAGCCTCTACATGATGTCCATCGCCGCCAAGATGCCCTTCGGCGAGGTCGTGCGCGGCGTGGCGCCGTTCTTCCTGCCGCTTTTCGTGGCCCTCGCGCTTGTCACCCTGTTTCCGGGCCTTAGCGCCTGGTTGCCCAATTACCTGATGGAGTAATTCATGAGCCGACTTATTGGCCCGATCCGCCAACTTGGCTTCGTCGTCCCGGATATCGAAGCGGCGATGAAGCATTGGTCCGAGGTAATGGGCATCGGCCCCTTCTTCTATAATCCGCGGGTGCCGATCGAGGATTACGTTTTCGAAGGCACAAGCTACGAGCCGCATAATTCGGTCGCGCTGGCAAATTCCGGCTACATTCAGGTTGAGCTGATCCAGTGCCGCAACGCGGTCCCGTCATGCTACAAGGAATTCACAGACGCGGGGAATTGGGGTCTGCAACACACCGCGTATTGGACGGAAAACTACGACCGCGATCTGGCATCGATGGAGACCGAGGGCTTCCGCGTGAAGATGTCCGGCAAGGTTGGCGAAAACGGACGTTTCGCCTATTTCGACCGCGAGACGCATCCCGGCACTTGTGTGGAACTGTCAGAGGTCAAAGGCCCCAAGGGGCGCATGTTCGATCTGATCCGCGCCGCCTCTGAAGGCTGGGACGGGCAAGACCGCATCCGTCCTTTCCCCGACCTTTCGAAGATCTGACCAGATGATCCGTGCGACCTATCACGTCGAAACGCCCTGTCCGATTGCCGAAGTCGCGGCGATGATGGCGGGGGAACAAAGCGCGGGCACCTTTGTCCGCGTTGAAGGCGAAACCGACGATCTGCGCGCCCGCTTTGGTGCAACCGTGGTTACCACCGAAGAAATCGGGCAGTCGGAAGTGCCTACGTTGCGCTCGGCCTGGGCAGAGCGCAAGGGGCTGACCGGGCCGCGTGGCATCTTCCGCGTGGTGATCGACTATCCCGAGGACAATGTGGGAGTAAATCTTCCCACGCTGGCCTCGGTCGTGGCCGGTAATCTCTATGATCTGGGCGAGGTGACCGGGCTGAAGCTGATGGATGTCGAGGTGACGCCCGAATATCGCGCGCGCTACGATCAGCCCTCGATGGGAATCGCTGGCACCCGGGCCTCGGTGGGCGTCAGGGACCGCCCGATATTCGGCACGATCATCAAGCCGAATATAGGTCTTTCGGCAGAGGAAATCGCGGGTCTGGTCGGCAGGCTCTGCGAGGCGGGAGCCGATTTCATCAAGGATGACGAGATCGCCGGAACCCATCCTCATGCGCCGGTCGATGCGAGGATACGGGCGGTGATGGCCGAAATCCGTCGATATCGGGACAGGACCGGCAAACTGGTCATGATGGCCTTCAATATCACCGACGAAACCGATGCGATGCGACGCCATGCCGATCTTCTGGCGGCGGAGGAAGGCTCTTGCGCCATGGTCTCGCTGAACTGGGCCGGCATGGCCGCGGTGCAGTCGCTGCGGCGCCACAGCCCCCTTGCCATCCATGGCCATCGCAACGGCTATGGCGGCATGGGGCGGCATCCGCTGCTGGGCATGGGGGTACGCGCCTATCAGATGCTTTACCGTCTGGCCGGGATAGACCACATGCATGTGCATGGGATGGGCGGAAAATTCTCGGATCTCGACGAAGATGTGACCGACGCCGCGCGGCATTGCCTGACCCCGTTTTTGGCAGGCGATGACCGGGTGATGCCGATCTTCTCATCGGGTCAATGGGCGGGCACGCTGCCCCACACGCTGGCTCAGGTCGGATCGGATGATCTGATGTTCCTGTCCGGCGGCGGGATCATGGCGCATCCGGGCGGCCCGGCGGCGGGGCTTGTCTCGCTGCGGCAGGCGCATGAGGCGGTGGTGGCAGGCGTCCCGCTTGCGGATCATGCCCGATCCCATCGGGAACTGGCTCAGGCAATCGCCACTTTCGGCCTGAAGGGCTGAAAACCGTGGCCTATGTCTTTATCGCCGACGATTTCACCGGCGCGTCTGATACGCTGGCGACGCTGGCGCGGGCGGGGCTGAAAGCACGGCTGTTCCGGGACCTGCCCGCCCCGGCCGATCTGGTCGGGCTCGATGCCTGGGGAATTGCCACCCAGGCGCGCGCGCTTGACCGTACGCCGATGATTGCCCTCGCGCAGCGGCTTGGTAAAGGAATCGCGGCCTTTTCACCCGATTTCCTGCATCTCAAGATCTGCTCGACCTTCGACAGCAGCCCCGGAACCGGAAATTTCGTCCTGATGGCAGAGATCCTCTCGGACGCGCTCGGGATCGCTGATATCGCGGTGATCGGCGGGCAGCCCTCGCTTGGGCGTCACGCGATTTTCGGCACGCTGTTCGCGCGCGGACCTGATGGGCGGGTGCATCGCATCGACCGGCATCCGGTGATGTCGATCCACCCGGTGACACCGATGCACGAAGCCGACATGCTGCATCATCTGGAGGCGCTTGGCCTGCATGGCCTGAACCTCGTATCGCGCGGCATGACCGGAAACGCCTTTCCCCGCTATTACGACGCGCTGGATCAAAGCGACGTCGAGGCCGCCGGGCATGACCTGCAACCCAGCACCAACCGCTGTCTGGTGATCGGTGCCTCTTCGGTTGCCGAGGCGTGGCTGGCATCCCGCGGATATACCGCGACCGTCTTGCCGCCTGACCTCCCGGTCAATAACGGCCCGATCCTTGCCTTCGCAGGCAGCCGTTCCTCGCTGACGACCGCGCAGATCGCCGCGGCTGAAAGCTATGGCCGGCTTCCAATCAATCCCGCGGATATGATCGCCGGGGGGAGCCGGCTCGCCGACGCCCATGATTGGGCCGCCGAACGACTTGCCCGGCGCGAGAATTGCATCATCTTCCTGACCGCCGATCACGCTGGTCCGATCACACCGGCGGATCTGGCCGAGGCTTCGGCAGAATTCGTGGTGCGGCTGGTCGCAAAGGCACGTCCCGGCGCATTGGTCGTGGCGGGTGGTGACACATCCAGTGCCATCGTCGACCGGCTTGCTCCGGCATGGCTCGATTTTGCGGGGATGCTTTGCCCCGGCGTGCCGATACTCGGAAGCGATGGTCCTGCAGGAGAACTGCCACTGGCGCTAAAAGGCGGGCAGATGGGCGCGCTCGACTTCTTTGACCGCGCCCGCGCGATCCTGCAGGGTGGGAAACCCAAGACCCGGAACGGTGTGCGATGACGACATGATCCCGGCATCGCCGGGCGGCCGTTCAGCTGGCCGTAACCGCCCCGGCGATTTCCTCCACGATGGCGACGGTCGCCGCTTTCGTGCCGGCACTTCCCCGGATGTCCTTTGTTCGCTTTGCCGGATCCGCCAGCATGCGCGTGATCGCGTTCGAGATCAGGCCCGAGGCGGCGATGGCTTCGGGGATCTGGCGGTTATGTCCCAGCCAATCCACCAACATGCGCCCCGATTCGATCATCGCGAATGGATTCGCCATATCCTTGCCTGCAATATCGGGCGCCGAACCGTGGGTCGCCTGCGCCATGGCGATATTTCCTTCGCCGATGCAGAGCCCCGGCGCCATGCCCAGCCCGCCGACAAGGCCCGCCGCTTCGTCCGACAGGATGTCGCCGAACATGTTCGTCGTCACGATCACGTCGAAATTCTGGGGTTCACGGATCAGGCGCATGGCCATCGTATCCACGATGACCTCATTGACTTCCACATCCGGGAAATCCTTTGCCGCATTGTAACATTCCTCGACGAACATGCCGCAGCCAAGCTTGAACACGGTGTCCTTGTGAACCAGCGTCAGCTTGCGGCGGCGTTGTCGGGCAAGGCTCAGGGCCGCCCGGGCAACCCGTGCCGAGCCGGCCCGGGTGATGACGCGCACCGAAACGGTGACATCCTCTGTGGGCCGGAATTCACCCGATCCGGCCACGACATTGCGATCGGGCTGAAAGCCTTCGTTGTTCTCGCGCACGATGATCAGGTCGATATCGTCGCGCAATGCGCCAAGTCCCGGATAGGATCGCGTCGGACGGATGTTGGCAAAGAGGTCGAACTGCTTGCGCAGGATCGGATGCGGATTGATGGCGCCGGGCACCTTCGGATAGGCCTGATGCCCGATCGGGCCAAGAATGAAACCATCCATTCCGCGCAGCGCCTCGATCGTGCCTTCGGGAAAGGTCGAGCCGTGGCTGTCCAGCGCGATGCGACCGATGGGCAGGGGCCGCCAGTCGATATTCAGCCCGGTTCTGGCGCAGGCCGCCTTGATGACCTCGACGGTGGCGGGGACGATCTCATGGCCGATATCGTCGCCGTTCAGGACCCCCAAAGTAAGGTGGGAAGACATTGCAACTCTCCTTGGGTCAGGCGGGCGCAGAAAGGCGGGTGATCGCGGCGATGTCGTCGTGATCTTCCAGTTGCCACGCCGTCCGGATGAGTTCGTCGGCCGCCGCTTCGCCCAGAATGCCTATCGACTGATTGCGGAACTTGGTCACGATCTGTTCGTCCGACAGCGGTCGCGAGATGCTGCCAATGGCATGTTCGACATGCAGCTCGGTTGTGCTTCCATCCTCGAAACGCACCGAGATATATACCTCATCCTCGTGGACGGCATTGTCGGACTGGGCAGACACCCGGTCCCGCAAAGCGGTCACGCGCGGATCGCGCACCATCTCGTCGGTGAATGCCGTGGGCGAGCCGTCACCGTAAAGAAGTGCCGTTGCCGCCGCATGATAGACGCTGAACTTTCCTTCCAGGCCGGTCGCCGGAGCCTTCTTGCCCGTCAGTTCCAGCACCAGCGGATGGGTGCGAAGGCCGACCGAGGCGATGGAAGCAATACGGTCGCCCAGTTTCGCGCGCAATTGCTGGCATCCGTCGATGGTCGGATGGATCACGATTCCGCAGGCATAGGGTTTGTAGCTGTTCAGCCCCGCTTCCCATGTCTTGCCCAGATCGCCCAGAATTTCGTCGTAATCCTGCTTGGTCGACGCCACATTGGCCCAGCCGCGCGGCGCCTCGATTCCCTGTTCCGAACTGTCGTAATTCGCCTTGGCGAGAAAGGCGGACATTGCGCCGTTCTGAGCAGCCCGGCCCGGATGAAAACTTTTGGTCATGGTTCCGAACATCTCGCGCAGGCCCGAAGATTGGGTGGCGGCGAGGCTATATGCCCAGGTCATCTGCCGGGCATCAAGATCCAGCAGCCGGCCGACTGCCGCCGCTGCTCCGAAGACGCCGGCGGTGCCGGTAATATGCCAGCCGCGGTCATAGTGATCCGGATAGACCGAATTTCCGATACGGCATTCAACCTCCATTCCCACAACCAGCGCGGTCAGGACATCCTGGCCGCTGATCCCGCGCGGTTCGGCCACGGCGAGGACGGCAGAGGCAATCGGGCCGGCCGGGTGGATGATGGTTTTCAGATGCGTGTCATCGTAATCGAGAACATGAGAGGAAATCCCGTTGATCAATGCGGCATGCAACTCGTCCAGCCGCTCGTTGCGCCCGATGACCTGCGCGCGGGCAGTGCCGGTGAAGGGACGCACCGCGTCCAATCCGCGGTCTATGGTCTCATGTGCGCTGCCGCCCACCGCGCAACCAAGCCAGTTCACGAAGCTGCGCACACCTTCCGCGCGGACCGGTTCAGGAATGTCGTCTCCCCGCAGCGAGACGGTCCATTCCGCGAGTTCCCTGGTGACGGGTCTTGTCATATACAGGCCTTTCCAAGTGATTTGCCCGGATGGGGCAGGATTTCAGAGAATCAAATCCAATGCGCTCCGGCGGCCATTCGAACCGCCGGAAGCTGAGGGGCAGGAAGACCATCGCGATCTTCCTTCGGCATCAGCGGATCGAGATCAGCAATTCCGAAAGCCGGTCAAGCGAGGAAAGGTTTTCCAATTCGCGCACCAGATCGACGATCTCATCGGCCCGGTCGCGCGACATTCCGGCGAATTCGCAATTCTCGCGGAACTTTTCGGCCACCTCATCATAGGACATCGGGAAAGCGGGCGAACCTTTTCCGAAATCGGCGCGACCCGAGATTTTGCGGCCATCGGTCAGCTCGATATCGATGATCGTGGTCATCAGGTGGTAGCCTGCGGCTTCGGCCTCGTCATCCACCACGAAATCGATCTTCTCGATCATCGCCTTCACATCCGGGCGCAGCACCACCTCGTCGGTGAACTCGGCCAGCCCGGCACGGCGTTCCAGCAGCAGGATCGCCATGCAGAACTCCATCGAGAACTTGGCCTGCAATTCGTCCTTGGGCCGATGATGGATCAGGGCGTTGGGCATGTTGGAATTGGTGCCCACCCGGACATGCTTCACCAGCTCAGGCGTGATGTCATGCTCGGTGATCAGACGCAGCATTTCAGTCATGCCGGGATGGGTCAGCGACCCTGATGGATGCGGTTTGATCGAAACGCCGGGATCGGCGAAGGTCCAGGGCGCGCCAAGCTTTCCGTGAATGGCGTTCATGTCGAAACCGCCGCCCGCGGCCGAGAAGAAACCGCGAGGCGCTTCCAGGATGCGGCTTGTGGCGGTCCAGCCGTAAGAGGCGAATTGCGCGGCCGCAACCCCGCTTTCGGAAGAGCGGCCGGCATGGAAAGGCTTGGTCATGGTGCCGAAATTTTCGCGCAGTCCTGCGGATTGGCTTCCGGCGATCGAAAGGGCGCGAAGCGTCGTGTCGATATCGAAGCCCAGCAGTTTCGAGGCCGCGGCGGCGGCGGCATAGGTGCCGCAGGTGGCGGTTGCGTGGAAACCGGTCTGGTAATGGCGCGGATTTATCGCCTCGGCGATCTTGCATTCCAGTTCCACGCCCAGATGATAGGCATGCATCATCGCCAGACCGTTGGATTTCTTCGATTCCGCGACGGCAAAGGCGGCGGGAAGGGCAGGGGCGGTCGGATGGGTCAGAAGGCCGTAAACCCGGTCCTTGGCCACCGCAAGCTGGGTATCGTCGTAATCATCGGCATGGATTCCAACCCCGTTGGCAAAGGCTGCGAAGCGTGGCGCGACCTTGCGGCCCGCGCCGATCACCGTCGCAGCTCCGTCGGCGAGTCCAAGATCGGACAGGTGCTGCCGCACCAATTCACCGCTTTTTGCGACCGAACCCGATACGGCGAGCCCGAAACCGTCCAGGATCGATTTGCGTCCGTTTTCCACGACCTCGGAAGGCAGATCTTCCGGTTTGGATTTTAGTATGAAATCAGCAGCATATCTGGTCAGCTCGATATCGATCCGGGCGTCCTTGTTCATTGAATCCTCTCCGATCCGTGATGGTTTTGTGGGTTCTTGTGCAAAGCTTTCCAATAATTGTCAACAGTAGTCTAATGACAGTCATCAAGGTAAATGAAAAGCCGTCATCGCGATTCATATTGACAATTGTCAACAATTGACCGCCAACTGAACCCGAAGTCAAGATCGGGAGAACGGAATGAAAGACAGGGAATTCACGGATCGGGTCGTGCTGCTGACCGGAGCTTCGCGCAATATCGGACGCGCGATTGCGACGAATTTTGGCGCTGGCGGAGCGTCGGTGATGATTCACGCCAATAGCGATCATGCGGCGGCGGAAACGACCGCCGAAGCGGTCCGTGGGGCAGGTGGTCAGGCCGAAGTGATTCTGGGCGATCTGGCGGATCCTGACGTTCCTGCCCGCTTGATCGAAGCGACGATACAGCGATTCGGAAGGCTTGATTCCGTCGTCGCAAATGCGGCGATTCGGCCCCATAGCCCGCTTCAGGACACCAGCTATGGCGAATGGCGGCTTGTGATGAGCATCGCACTTGATAGCGTGTTCCTGCTGGCCAAGGCCGCGGAAGCACCGCTGCGCGGAAGTGACCGGGCCGCGTTCATTACCATTGGCGGAATGACGGCACAAACCGGTGCATCGGACCGCGTCCATGTCATCGCCGCCAAGGCCGGATTAGGCGGTCTGACCCGCGCGCTGGCCCATGAATGGGGCCGTGCGGGTATCACGGTGAACTGCGTGGCGCCGGGCCTTATCGACACCAGGCGCACCGGCGGGACACCCGCGCACCACGCCACGATGCAGAATGTTCTGGACCGGCACGGCACGGCGGACGAGATCGCCGGGGTCGTCCTCGCATTGGCCGGATCAGGGATGCGCTATGTCACCGGCCAGACGCTGCACGCCAATGGCGGCGCGTGGATGGGCTGAGTATCAGCTTATAATTGACGACAGTAAAATGTTGACAATTTAAAAGACCTTGTTACGGTTCCGCGAAATATCACGAATGAGGAGGGGTGATGTCGTTTCTCGAATTGGCAGCTGTCGAGAAGAAATACGGGGCACTGACCGTTGTCAAAGGCGTAGATCTGTCCGTCGAAAGAGGCCAGCTGGTTTGCCTGCTTGGGCCGTCCGGATGCGGCAAGACGACCACGCTTCGCCTCGTTGCCGGCTTCGTGGATGCCAGCAGTGGCGAGGTGCGCGTGGAAGGCAGGGTCGTCTCCAGCGCGGGGACTACCGTGCCGCCCGAAGGGCGCAACATGTCGATGATCTTCCAGAGCTATGCTCTTTGGCCGCATATGACCGTTTTCCAGAATGTCGCTTACGGGCTTAATCTGCGCAAGCTTCCGGCCGACGAGGTCAAACGGCGGGTGCATGAGATCCTGACAGTCACGCAGCTTCTGCCATTGGAACATCGCTATCCCGGCGAACTTTCCGGCGGTCAGCAGCAGCGCGTATCGCTTGCACGCGCGCTGGTCGTCAAACCCGAGATCCTGCTTCTGGACGAGCCGCTTTCCAACCTCGACGCGAATCTGCGCGAAGAGATGCGCTTCGAAATCCGCCGTCTGCATGACGAATTCAAATATACGACCGTCTATGTCACGCATGATCAATCCGAGGCGATGACCACGGCCGATGTGATCGTGGTGATGAATGACGGTTATATCGAACAGGCGGGATCGCCAGAGGATATCTATGCAAGGCCCGAATCCGAATTCGTGGCCCGGTTCATCGGCGGAACGAATATCCTGTCCGGAGCCAGATTGTCGGATACCGCTTTGCGCTGTAACGGCGATTTCGTGCTTGACTGCGGCAGCGGAAAGCTTGCCGCCGATGGCAAAGCTATCGCTTCCGTCCGGCATCACGACATTCATGTCGGCGAAACGCGCCAGGCAGAGGTCAATTGCGTGCAAGGCACTGTAGCGCGTCAGATCTATATGGGCTCTCATCGCGATTATCTCGTCACCATTCCCGGCGGCGAAACGATCCGCGCCATCGCGCCGGTCGAGGTCAAGTTGCCGGTTGGCGACAGTGCCTGGCTGCATTTCCCGAAAGAGAAATGCCGGGCGCTGTCTCGGTAAGAAAAGACAATTTCTCGATATGTAGAAGGGAGGATCTACACGTGTTGACGAAACTGATTCGAACGACGGCCCTTACCTGCGGCCTTGCAATCACCGGCAGCGCCTTTGCCGAGGCGCCGGCCCCTTATGACATCACGCCCGAACTGATCGAAGCCGCCACCAGCGAAGGCAGCGTTGTCTTCTATACCGCAACGGATGTCGCGGTGGCCGAGCAGTTGGCCGAACTTTTCAAATCCACCTATCCGGGGATCGAGGTCCAGGTGGAACGTGCCGGTTCCGAGCGCGTGTTCCAACGCATCGGGCAAGAGACGTCCAGCGGCATCCAGAATGCCGATGTGATCGAAACCTCGGACGCGGTGCATTTCGAATATTTCAAGCGCCACGAGTGGCTCGAGGCGATGGTGCCACAGGAAGTCGCCGACAAATGGCCAGAGGATGAAAAGGATCCGGATGGTTACTTTGCCGCCTATCGCGCCCATCTTTCGGTGCTGGCCTATCGCAGCGACATGCTTGACGAGGCCGATGCCCCCAAAACCTGGAACGATCTGCTGAAGCCGGAATATAGCGGCAAGATGGTCAAGGCGCATCCGGGCTATTCAGGTACGGTGATGTCAGCCACCTATAGTCTGGTCGAATTGCTCGGCTGGGATTATTTCGAACAGCTTGGCGCCCAGGATGTGATGCAGGTGCAATCCTCGACCGAGCCGCCGAAGAAACTTGCGCAGGGCGAGCGGATCATCCAGGCCGACGGGAACGAATACAACATCTTCCGCCTTCAGGATGAAGGCGTACCGATCACCATCGTCTATCCCGAAGAAGGCACGCCGATCGCGGTCGGAAATGCCGGGGTGCTGGCCGGGGCGCCGCATCCGAACGCCGCCAAGCTTTTCTATGCTTTCCTGTTCTCGCACGAGGCCCAGCAACTTAACAGCGATTCCGGGGGGCTGCGCTCGTTCCATCCGGACGTGGTCGAAAAGGACTCGCGGACACCGCTGAGTGAAATCCCGCTGCTCCATGTCGATGCAGAGAAACTTGAAGCGATGATCCTTGAGATCAAGTCGAATTACGAAAAATTCTTCGGTACCTGAGCGAGGCCAATAATGACTGCAACCCAGGCTGCAAACGGAATCGTAGGGGAGGGTCGGCGCAAACGCGTCGACCTTTCCATCCCGACTTTCGTCCTTTTGGGAGGATTGCTGACGATTCTGGTGGTCCTGCCTCTGTTCTGGATCATCTTCTATAGCTTTCGCAATGATGTGGACGGAAGCTTTACCCTTCAGAACTTCGCGTCACTGGTCACCGACTCGACCCTGCTGCGCGCGTATTTACTGGCGATCGGCATGGCCTTCGGGGTGGGGATCCTGTCCTGCCTTGTCGCGACGCCGATGGCCTGGCTGGTTTCGCGGACTGATCTGCCGGGCAGGAAACTGATCCGCATCCTTGTGACCGCTTCCTTTGTGACGCCGCCCTTTCTCGGCGCCATCGCATATGAAATCCTGGCGGCACCAAACAGCGGCGTGCTGAACGTTCTGGCCCGCAAGCTGCTTAGGCAGGATTCGTCCTTCGTCATGTTCGATATCTACACGTTTTCCGGACTGGTCTTCGCCATCGCCTGTTTCACCTTTCCGTATGTATTCACACTGGTTTCCAACGCGCTGGACCGGGTTCCGTCCGATCTTGAAGACGCTTCTGCGATCCTTGGCGGCAAGGCGTTAACAACCGTACGCAAGGTGACATTGCCGCTGGTATTGCCGGCGATGCTGGCGGGGACATTGATCGCCATTCTTCAGGCACTGACGATGTTCGGATCGCCTGCGATCCTGGCGCTGCCGGCAGGATTTCACGTTATTACCACCAAGATCTGGAGCCTGTTCCAGTTTCCGCCACGGCTCGGCGTCGCCGCCGCTGCGGCAATTCCTCTGCTGGTCATCACAGTGATGCTGCTTCGCACTCAAAAGACAATTCTGGGGCGCAAGGGCTATACGGTTATGGGCGGCAAAAGCGGCACGCCACGCATTACGGAACTGGGGCGGTGGAAATGGCCGTCGATGGCCTTCGTTCTCTTCATCCTGTCACTGACGATCTTTCTGCCCTATGGCGCGATCCTGAAGACGGCCTTCATGCAGACACCCGGCGCCGGGCTGACCTGGGAGAATTTCACCCTGCGGCACTGGAATTTCGTATTGTTCGAATTTTCGGCGACGCAGCTTGCGCTGAAGAATACGCTCTTCCTTGGCATCGTGACCGCGACCGCAGTGACTGCCATCGCCGTGGTGACCGCCTATCTGGTGACCCGCCGATCGATCCGCGGCGCTGGTTATCTGGGCATATTGGCCACTGCACCGGTCGCCGTGCCCGGGATCGTGCTGGGGGTGGGGCTGTTCCTAAGTTACGCCAACCCGACCTTTCAGCTTTACGGCACACTCTGGATCCTGCTGATCGCATTCATGACAATCGAGCTTCCTGCGGGATATCAGCAGATGTCCTCCTCTTTCGCCGGGATACATCCGGAACTCGAGGACGCCGGGCGGATCATGGGCGCGTCACGGCTGCGGACACTTTGGGACATCACCGCGCCGCTTTTGCGCACCAGCATCATTGCTGCATGGTGTTTCGTCTTCGTCGGCACGATCCGCGAACTATCCGCGACGATCCTGCTGACGACAGCCAACACCAAACTCGTTTCGGTCATCATCTACGATCTGAACGAAAGCGGCGATCTGGGTGCGATCTGTGTGCTGGGCATCATCCTGCTGGCGGTATCCTTCACGGTAGTCTGCATTGCCAACAATATCCCGGTATTGGGCAGGGCCAGAAACGTCATGCCGCGCGGGTAAGCAACTCGTGCCAAAGCATTGACCACCCCGATAACGGGTGGTCAAACTGACTGTCTACGGTTAATCCTCTACAGATGCCCTTTGTGGGTCTATCGTTTACCAATGGAATGGTCGCGCATGTCAAAACCCCCGGAAGAGACTCAAGGCCTTGCCGCCATCGATTTCCTGCGAACACGATCGCTGACGAATGTCGTACAGGCGGAAATCGAACGCATGATCATCGATGGCGAATTGAAGCCGAATGAACGGATCAACGAGAACGGGCTTTCACAACGGCTGGGCGTCAGCCGTGGTCCGATCCGCGAGGCTTGCAGCGGATTGGCCGCGATCGGACTGATCGAGATCGTTCCCAATCGCGGCTTCTTCATCAAGGCATTGACCAATGACGAGGCTCTTGACCTTTCCATCGCCCGCGCCAGCGTTTTCGCCTGCATGGCCTCGATGCTGGCCGAACATGTTACCGACAAGCAGATTTCCATGCTGGAGGCTTTGCTGGACAAGATGGACGATATCGTCGCCACCACAGGCGATGTGCATGACTATTATCCGGTGAATCTGGAATTCCACCGCCAGATCGGACAGATGGCGGGCAACAACCGGCTGGAAGCGACCTATCAAAGCTTTGTGCGCGAATTGCATATTCAGCGATATCGCGCTTTGTCCAGCCCGGATACGCTGGCAGTCTCGAATCTCGAACATCGTGCGATCGTCACAGCGCTTAAGGATCGTGATCCGGTCGCCGCTTTCCTTGCCGGGCGCGATCACATCCGCAATGGGATCGAGCGCACCCGCAAGGCCGGAGAGCCATGACCGCTTGACAGGGACGTAAAACCGGCCCGGACCCGCTACGGATCCGGCCGGTTTCCATTCAGACGGATATTGCGGCCTGCGCCGGTTTGCTGACGACGAGTTGCGCGGCCAGGCGGATTGCCGTCTCGAATGCCTCTGGCGAAGCCGTGCCGGTCCCCACGATATCATAGGCCGTGCCATGCGCCGGTGTAGTGAATACGACGTCAAGCCCCGCCGTCACCGTCACGCCCTGATTGAACCCGCGCAGCTTGGTCGCGATCTGGCCCTGATCGTGATACATGGCAACCACGCTGTCATAATCTCCGGCGAAGGCTTTCAGATAGATGGTGTCGGCAGGGAAGGGACCTTTGCAGTCGTAACCTGCGGCGGCCATCTTCTGAACAACAGGGCCGATCAGGTCGATTTCCTCGCGGCCGAACAACCCGTTCTCGCCCGCATGGGGATTAAGAGCGGCGACGGCAATGCGCGGGCTTCCGATACCTGCCCTCTGCATGGTTTCATGCGCAAGCGTGATCGCATCCGCAATCGAGGTCTCGTTGATCTGCTCAAGCGCCTCGCGCAATGAGACATGGCTGGTGACGCGCGACATCCATTGACCGTGCAGCACGTTCATCTCGCTGAAATAGCCTCTGTGGCCAAGCAGCTTGGCGAACATCTTGTGCTCATCGGGAAATTTCCAACCGCCATCGAACATCGCGCGCTTGTTGAGCGGGGCGAAACTGATCGCATCCACCTGCCCGGTCTTCGCGAATTCGATTGCCCTGGCCAGCGTCTCGCCGGTACGGAAACCGGATTCGGCACTGATCGCGCCAATCGGAAGCTTCCCCGGATCGGTATTGCCAAGATCGATCATCTGCACGGCGTCGCTTGTCCAGTCCGCATCGGCGGGTGTCGCGCAGAACGCGACCGGGAAAGATGTTCCGGCCTGTTTCATGCCCTGTTCGATCACCCGGCGATCTCCGATCACCAGAAAGCGGGCAACCTCCCGCAACGCTGGATTGGCAAGAAGCTTCGCGGTGATCTCGGGGCCGATACCCGTGCAATCACCTGATGTCAGGGCAATGATCGGACGGTTTTGGTCAATGTTATGATTCATGGCGATCATCCCTTCGCGTATAACTTCCTTACCGATCCCATCACCGGGAATGACGGCAATTTTCCGATTGTTCCCGGCCGGATGCTTTGCTGGTGATGACTGAACCGATCTTTATTGTCAACGAGATACTGTTGACAATAATCCAAATACGAGAATTACTGCCTGCACATGATGAGGAGGGAAAAATGCAAGCAGATATCGTTTCAGAACAGGATTCTGCGCCGCTGCTGCCGGGTTTCAGCTATCGGCGGATCAAGACAACGGGCGCCGAGATAAGCGTTGCGATTGGCGGCACGGGTGCGCCTTTGCTTCTGCTGCACGGCAATCCGCTTACCCATGTCAGCTGGCATCGCATTGCCCCGATGCTCGCAAAGGATTTCACGGTGATCTTGCCGGATCTGCGCGGCTATGGCGACAGTTCCAAGCCGGATGGAGGCGAGGATCACGCGGGCTACAGTTTCCGCGCCATGGCACAGGACAATCTGGAAGTGATGAGTGTTCTGGATTTCAAGGAGTTTCAGGTGGCGGGACATGATCGTGGTGCGCGCGTCGCGTTCCGTATGGCGCTGGACGCGCCACAGCGGGTCAGGCGGCTGGCCGCGCTTGACATCGTGCCGACCTATCACGCCCTGACCAATGTAAGCCTTGGCTGGGGGCTTGAAGCCTATCACTGGTTCTTCATGGCCCAGAAAGCGCCTTTCCCGGAAAAGCTGCTTTGCGCCGATCTTGATTATTACATTGACTATAAACTGAACAAGAAGGGTGTTGGCCTGTCGATTTTCGATGCACGCGCGATGGCCGAATACAAGCGCTGCACCACTCCTGAACAGATCCATGCGGTCTGCGAAGATTACCGCGCGACGGTCTCGCTGGATTTCGCAATGGATCAAGCCGATTTCGGACATCGTCATATAGAATGCCCGGTGCTGGTTCTGTGGGGCTCGAACAGTCATTGCGGCCGCCATTATCATCCGCTGGACGGCTGGGCGCCTTGGGCGCCCGACCTGAGGGGCTGGGCGATTCCGACCGGGCATTACCCCGCCGAGGAATGTCCCGAAGTGGTGTCGGCGCCGTTTCACAGCTTCTTTTCCGGCATGGAACCACAACCGGCACATGCCGCCTGACAACAGCCGCGATCAGGAAATGCAGTTGCGCTTCCGATGAATGGAACGTCAGGGGCTTCCGATATTGTGATACATAATCGCGGTTCTCCGCAAGCTGAGGTCTCGTCACCAGCGCCACCATGACTAAGCTTGCCACGACTGTATCGAGCAGGCTTTCTGTCGATGATGGGGGACGCGCATGAATGACGCTATTTACAACCTGTCGCTGAAACAGCTTCGCGCTGTTCAGGCGGTCGCGCGCTATTCAAGCTTTCTTGCGGCGGCGGTCGAGCTGCATATGTCGCAACCCGGTGTTTCGCGGCTTGTGCGGGGCGTCGAGGAAAGTCTTGGCGTCCGGTTGTTCCATCGCAGTACGCGCCATGTCATGCCGACGCAGGAAGGGCTTATCTTCCTGCCGACCATCCACCGCATCTTAGCCGAGATGGATTTGTCGGTGGCTCATCTTGCGTCGATGCAGTCGGATCAGTCCGGGCATGTCATCATGGCCTGCCCGCTTGCTGTGGCCAATCGCATGCTTTCCGGCATTATAAAACAGTTCCGGCAAAGCCACCCGCGAGTCACGATAGAAATACGCGAAGCCTTGCGCAGTGCGGTCATCCAGCAGGTAAGGCACGGCACCGTTGATTTTGCCCTTGGCTCTTTCATGGAAGGCAACGAGGACATGCTGATCGAAGATCTGTATGACGTGCATTATCATGTCGTTTTCCACCATCGTCACCGTTTTGCCAGGATGACCAATGTCAGCCTGTCGGAATTGCAGGGCGAGTCGATGATCTCCTTGCCTCCCACCTCGATCGTGCGCAGCATTTTCGACGCCGCGGCCGCGCGAAAGGGGTTTCGGCTGAATCATGCGGTCACGGTCAATACCATCGGCACCATCTTCGATTTGGTTCAAAGCGGGCAGGGTATCGCGATCCAAAGCAGCCTGTCGGTCGATTCGCATCTTGGCCCGATGATCGAAACCCGGCCCCTTGTCGAACCATGCATGAGCTCGAAACTGTCGATGATGCGGCATCGCGACCGTACGCTTACGCCAGCCGCTCAGGAACTTAAGAATTGCGTGGAGCAGGGGCTTAAAATCGGCCAGTTTGAAAGCCGCGGAACTGCCACGGACGCGGGCCCGGGCGATCTGTGAAATCAGAAGATGAATGGCCGCGAAAATGTATGGGCCGCTGCGTCCGGTGCGGCTGTCGAAATGCCCATATATGCGAATTGGTAATAAATTTCCGTGATTAGAAACAATTTGACATAGCGCATCGCTCTGTCTTCTCATCCAGACAATGTTATTGTGAATTGTCGGCAGTTCGCGATGACGAGTAGCCGGACGCATCAAGCTCCGGACGCAGCTTTCAAAAGAGGGACGAGAGATGAACGCTTATCTTGACCGTGAGGACGTGCGCGATCGCAATATCAAGGAACTGATCGAATTTCTTCGCATGCCCACCGTCTCGGCCCGGGGCGAGATGAAGCCGATGCAGGATGCCGCGCATTGGCTGATGAAGCGGCTTCAAGGATTGGGCGCCGAGACGCAGCTGCTGGACAGCACCGGCTTCCCGATCGTTTACGGTGAAATCAAGGGAGACAGCGACAAATCCGTTCTGTTCTACAATCATTATGACGTACAGCCGGTCGAACCTCTGGAGGCATGGAGCTCGGACCCGTTCGAACCTCAAATCCGCGATGGTATTCTTTTCGGCCGGGGCGCCGACGACAACAAGGGTTCGCTCATTTCGCGAATTCATGCGGTCGAGGCAATATTGAAAGAACGGGGCTCGTTGCCGGTGACGGTGAAATTCCTGTTCGAGGGCGAAGAGGAATCCGGTTCCGCCAGCCTGCCGGCAACGGTTGAGAAATATCGCGATCTGTTGCGCGCCGACGCCTGTATCTGGGAGAATGCGCGGCGCGACGACGCCGGGAATCCCACCACCACGCTGGGCAACAAGGGCATGTTCTCGTTCGAACTCAGGGTCCGCACGGCAAGCGCCGATTCCCATTCCGGCAAAGCGAATATTTACCCCAACGCGATCTGGCGACTGGTGACGGCCCTGTCCAGCATGAAAGCCGCCGATGGCAGCATCGCCATAGATGGCCTGATGGATGCGGTGGGCGATCTGACGGAGGCCGAGGCGGAAATCTGCCGCAACACCCCCGCCAACGGTCCGCAGCAGGCCCGCAAACTGGGACTGGAAACATTACTGCCCGGCAATGACGATTTCGCGGTCAACAAGGCGCTGTTCTATACGCCTTCGCTGAACATTCAGGGGATCGAAGGCGGCTATACGGGGCCGGGCCACAAGACGGTCAATCCGTCAACAGCACTGGCACGCCTGGAATGCCGGCTGGTCAAGAACCAGGATCCAGATGAGGTAGAGCGCATGATCCAAAAACATCTTGCCTCTCGTGGCTATGACGATATCGAGGTTGTCAGCCAAAAGGCAGGCGCATGGCCAAGCTATACCGCGCCAGACGATCCCTTCGTCAAAACGGTCGCCGGTGCCGCAGCCAAGGTATATGACAAGGATATCGTGATCCTGCCCAGTTCGCCGGGTACAGGTCCCCGCTTCATCTTCAGATACCAGCCGCAGATGCCGATCGCCGCATTGGGCGTGGGTCACGCCAATAGCCGCGCCCATGCGCCTGACGAAAACGTCGCAGTCGAGGATCAGCACCTGACCACCAAACATGTCGCGCAAATCCTGCGCGACTGGGCCGAAGCCGGGGCGTAAGTCCCCGGAAAGCCTTCATTCCAACAAGGAGGACATCATGTCGAGACTGAACCCAAAGCGGATGCTGCTCGGCGCTGTCTTTGCCGCACTGATGACCGGCGGTGCGCTTGCGCAGGACCGGGAACTGGTCATCGCTCAGGGCATCGACACGCCGGGCTTTGACATCCACAATCATTCGACCTCTGCCGTCGAGGCGATCCATGTCAACATCTTCGACTATCTGGTGATGCGCGATCAGGCCGGAGAGCTTCAGCCCGCGCTCGCGACCGACTGGGAGCAGGTGAGCGATAGCGCGATGCGTTTTCATCTGCGCGAGGGGGTGCTGTTCCATGACGGAACCACGATGACCGCCGAGGATGTGAAATTCTCGCTGGAACGGCCGGCGCTTGATCCTGCCGTGCTGCAGCACTCTTTCTACGACACCATCACCGAGGTCGAAGTCGTGAACGATCACGAGATCATCATCCATACCGATGGCCCCGATCCCATTCTTCTGAACCGGATCAGCCGCATCGGATCGGGCATTGTGCCCAAGGCCTATGTGGATGAGGTGGGCTGGGAAGGTTTTTCCCAGAAGCCGATCGGCACCGGCCCTTTCAAAGTGGTCGAATGGCTGCGCGATGACCGGATCATCATGGAAGGCTTTGACGAGCATTGGCGTGGTGCTCCGGCCTGGGACCGTCTGATCCACCGCACGATCCCGGAAGCATCCACCCGGGTGGGCGAACTGATCAGCGGCGGCGTCGATATCGCGACCAACATCCCCAGCCAGGACCGTGACCGGGTAGAGGGCTCGGGCATCGCCCATGCGGTGCCGTGGCCGTCCTTCCGCGTCATGCAGTTGTTCCTGAACACCAAGGACGACTCGCCGCTGGCCGATCCGAAGGTGCGCGAGGCGATCGATCTGGCGATCGACAATCAGATGCTGATCGATACCGTGACGAACGGCCTTGGAACCCCGGTGCGCGCCGCGGTCACCCCCGGTCTCAGCGCTGTTCCGATGGCGTATTACGACACCTATAATTTCGATCCCGAACGTGCCGTGCAGCTTCTGGAAGAAGCGGGTTATGGTCCCAATGAACTGCAACTCAAGCTGCAAGGCCCTGCCGGACGGTATCCTCTGGATGTCGAGACACTGGAGATCGTGGCTGTGATGCTGAATGCGGTCGGCATCCAGACCGAGATCGAAACCCTGGAATGGAGCGCGTATGAAAGTCGTGTCTGGACCCCGAACACGATTGACGGGATTGCGTTGATCGGTCACGCAAATTCATTGCAAGATGGCTATCACGCGGTCCAGCGCGCGCGTTGCGGGTTTGAATTCAGCCTGAAAACCGGATGGTGCAACGAGGAATTCGACAAGCTGATCGAGCAATCCGCCGCCACGGTGGACCCCGAGGAACGCGCGCAGCAAATATCCGATGCTTTCGACCTGTTCGTCGCATCGAATACCGTGCTGCATCTGTTCCAGGTCGAGAATCTGATCGGCGTCAGCACCTCCGTCGATTGGTCACCTTCTCCGGATGAGCAGCTCTGGATGTATGACGCGCAGCCGCAATAAGCACCTGCAAGCGTCTGGCCCGCGTCGTGTCAGAGAAAGGCATATTGCCCCATGACAAACTATATCATCCGGCGAATCCTGCAGATGATCCCGGTGCTGTTCGGGGTCACGCTGCTGGTATTTCTCTTGCTGCGCGTGTCAGGCGATCCCGTCCAACTGATGCTGGGCGAGGATGCGACGGCGGAACAGGTTGCCCAGTTGCGCGCCGCGATGGGCCTCGATCGGCCGCTTCACGTTCAGTACATCTCTTATATGTCGGACCTGCTGCGCGGGGATTTCGGCACCTCGATCCGTTACAATAACCAGCCGGCCCTGCAGGTCGTGCTGGAGCGGCTTCCGGCCACGGCACAATTGGCGGGAATGGCGCTTTTGGTCGCGATTGTCATCTCGCTGCCGGCTGCAATCATCGCGGCCTATTGGCGCGGGCGTATCCCGGATTACATTGCATCGTTCCTGTCGGTTCTGGGGCAGGCAATGCCCAGTTTCTGGTTCGGGATCATGCTGATCCTTGTCTTCGGCATCACCTTGTCATGGCTGCCGGTTTCCGGACAGGATCAGCCCGGCGCGGTGATCCTGCCCGGCCTTGCCCTGGGGGCCAGCCTTGCGGGTGTATTGACGCGGCTGCTGCGCTCTTCTCTGCTTGAGGTGATGAATCAGGATTTCATCCGAACCGCCCGCGCCAAGGGTCTGCATCCCCGAACGATCATCTTTCGCCACGTCCTGCGGAATTCGATCCTGTCCTATCTGACCGTGATCGGGCTGGAGACCGCGGCACTGATGGCCGGGGCCGTGGTAACCGAGCAGGTCTTCGCCTGGCCGGGCATCGGTCTGCTGGTGATTCAGGCGATCAATTTTCGCGACATGGCCGTCGTGCAGGCGGTGATCATCCTGTCGGCGATCATCGTGATGATGACCAGCCTGATCGTGGACATCCTGTATTCGCTTATCGATCCGAGGATCCAGCATGGCTGACATTCACATCCTTGCCACCGGGCGCGCATCAAGCCGGCTGGCGGATCTGCGCCTCTCCGGAGTAGCGATCGTCTGCATCGGCATTCTCACCATCTTCATATTGATGGCGATCTTCGCCGCGTTCATTGCGCCCTATGAACCTTCGCTGCCTGATCTTCGCGCGCGTCTCGCACCACCCATGTGGAACGAGGGCGGGACCACGGCCCATATCCTCGGCACCGATCATCTGGGGCGGGACATGCTCTCGCGTCTGGTCTACGGTTCCAGGATCGCACTGCTTGTCGGCTTCTTTGGCGTAATCGTCGCGTCCCTGATCGGAACGGCAATCGGTCTCATCGCGGGCTTTGTCGGCGGTGCGGTGGACTCGGTCCTGATGGCGGTGGTCAACACGCTTCTCGCTGTGCCGAATACCCTGCTTTACATCACCGTTCTTGCGGTTTTCGGACAAAGTCTCACGCTCCTGATCATTGTCATCGGCTGCATCAACTGGACCACCTTCGCCCGCGTCGTCCGGGGCGAGGTTCTCAGCATCAAGCAGCGCGAATTCATCGAGGCAAGCCGCGCCATCGGGCAACGTCCCATCGTCACCATCATCCGCCATATCCTGCCGAATGTGCTGGGTCCGATCATCGTGATCGCAACGATGAATGTCGCAATGCTGATCATTCTCGAGGCGACGCTCAGCTTTCTGGGCCTTGGCGTCCAGCCGCCCACCGTCACCTGGGGGCGCATGCTCGCGGATGGCCGCGATTATGTCGCAACAGCATGGTGGCTGGCGGCGCTGCCCGGGGTGATGATTACGCTACTGACACTTTCCCTGATCTTCCTGGGTGACTGGCTGCGCGACAGGCTGGACACAAGGAGCGATCAGTGAGCGTAAATGATACACCGGACCGCGCGCTTGCCGAGCTGATCGAATGGGTCCGCATCCCAAGCCATGCGGGTAACGCTGATGCCAAGGCCGAGGCCGCCCGATATTGCGGCGCATTGTTGGAAGCCGCGGGATTCACCGTGAAATTCGACGGCCCGGCGAACGCGCCCGCAGTGATTGCCGTGCTCAATTCCGAGGCGCCGAACCGGCTTTTGCTCTATAGCCATTATGACGTTGTTGCCCCGGGCGACCCTGCCGCGTGGGATCATCTGCCCTTCTCGGGCAAGGTCGTGGACGGGACATTGCACGGGCGTGGCACATCGGATCACAAGGCAACCTTCATCGCGCGGCTAGAAGCGATCCGCCGCCTGCAATCGGAAAATGCCATGCCTCTGGGCATCAGCTTTCTCGTCGAGGGAGAAGAAGAGCAGGGCAGCGCCTCGCTGGAGGGGATCATTACCCGAAATCGCGACATGCTGCGGGCCGGGGGCGGGTTGTATTCCGGCGGCGCCCGCACCGAATCCGGCCGACCGGTGATCCGGGCCGGTTGCAAGGGCAGGATCGGCCTGAAGCTGACGGTGACACTGTCGCTGCATGACAATCATTCCAAATGGGCGGGGCTTGTGCAGAATGCCGCCTGGCGGCTCATTGCGGCGCTTGCCACGCTTTATGACGGCAAGCGCGGGCAGGTTCTTGTCGAAGGCTATCGGGACGCCTGCGACGGCCCGAATGCGGTGGACGAGGCCGCGCTGGGCAAATTGGATTTCGACGCGGACGCCTTTCTGGATTCGTCGGGATATGAAGGTTTGCGTGGCGATATCGTGGCCGATCCCTTGCGAACCCTGATGTTCGAGCCGACCTTCAATCTCGCCTGGCTGCGCAGCGGACCGGGTGGGGAAACCGTCCTGCCCGGCAATGCGTCGGCGATGCTGGATTTGCGTCTGGTGCCGGGTCAGAACCCGGCACAGGTCGAGCAGATGATCCGCACGCATCTTGCCAATGCGGGTTTTGCCGATGTCGAGATCGAAGCAAGCGGCGGCTGTGAACCCGATAAATGCGAACTTGGCGATCCGGTTGTTCAATCCCTGCACGACGCCGCGTTGCGGGTGCATGGTGAATGCTTTCTGCATCCCATCGGAGCGGGCTCGGGTCCGCGATACCTTTTCCGGCGGCATCTGGGGTTCAATCTGGTGCAGGATCCCGGTTGCAGTTGGGCAGGCTCCAACGATCATGCCGCCAACGAGAATATCAGGATCGCGCATTTCCAGCAGAATATCTCCCTGATGCAAGAGTTTCTGCGCGTCCATGCCAGCCGTGCCGGATTGTCGTGATGACGATGGCAAGCGGTCAAGAATTTCCCAAGGACAACGAGATGCCCGAAACCCACAGCCCCGCGTCAACCCGACCCGTCTTGTCGGTCTCGAATCTCACAACTGCCCTGCGTCAGCGGGATGGGGGTTTCCAGACCATCATCGACGATATCACTTTCGACATCGCTCCGAAGGAAACGCTTGCGATCGTTGGTGAATCCGGCTCGGGAAAAAGTGTCACCGCGCTTTCGATCATGCGGCTTCTCGGTGGGAAGAGCAGCCGCATCAGCGGGCGCGTGGAGCTGGCCGGGCGCAATCTTCTGGACCTGACCGAACCGCAAATGCGCGCGATCCGGGGCAATGACATCGCGATGATCTTTCAGGAACCGATGACCAGCCTTAACCCGCTGATGACCGTGGGCGCCCAAATCACCGAGGTTCTGATACGCCACCGGGGCATGACGCAAACCGAAGCGCGCAGGGAAAGCCTGCATATGCTTGAGCGGGTGCGCATACCCGAGGCGCGCGCCCGGCTCGACGAATATCCGCACCGGCTTTCAGGGGGGATGCGGCAAAGGGTCATGATCGCCATGGCGCTGGTCTGCAAGCCGCGTCTTCTGATCGCCGATGAACCGACCACCGCGCTGGATGTGACCATTCAGGCCCAGACGCTGGCCCTGATGAAGATACTTCAGGAAGAAGAGGGAATGGGGATCCTTTTCATCACCCACGACATGGGGGTCGTGTCCGAAGTGGCGGACCGGACCCTGGTGATGCTGCGCGGAAAGGCGGTAGAGCGGGGCAGCACCGCAGAGCTTTTTGCCAGCCCGCGCCATTCCTATGCGCGGGCGCTGCTGGCGGCGGTTCCAACGCTTGGAACGATGGAAGGCGTGGCCTTGCCGCAACGCTTTCCCGCCATCGATCAGGTCACGGGCAAGGCCGCGCTGCCACCACCTCCGGTCGATACGGTAAGTGCGGATGAGCCGCCAGTGCTTCGTGTGCGCAATCTGACCACGCGCTATGCCGTCGGCCGCCGCCTGATCGGCGGGCCGAAATTCGCCATTCATGCGGTTGAAAACGTATCCTTCGATCTGCGCAAGGGCGAGACCCTGGCGCTGGTCGGTGAATCCGGCTGCGGAAAATCCACCCTTGGCCGTTCGGTCCTGCGGCTGGTAGAGCCGAAATCGGGCGAGATTCAGCTGCAAGGCACCGATATCCGCAAGCTGGATACCACCGGGCTAAGACGGATGCGCAGAAGCGCCCAGCTGATCTTTCAGGACCCTTATGCAAGCCTCGATCCGCGCTACAGGGTGGGAACCACGATTGCGGAACCGATATTGGCCCATGGATTGGCAAGCCGCGCCGAGGCGCAGGAACGTGTCGCCCGCCTGCTTGAGCGCGTGGGCCTTAGCGCCGATGCCGCCAACCGTTATCCGCATGAATTTTCCGGTGGCCAGCGACAAAGGATCAGCATTGCGCGCGCCCTTTCGCTGGAACCCGCGATGATCGTCGCGGATGAGGCGGTTTCGGCGCTGGATGTCTCGATCAAGGCGCAGGTTCTGAACCTGATGCTGGATTTGCAGGAAAGCCTGCGGCTGGCCTATCTTTTCATCTCACATGACATGGCGGTCGTCGAGCGGATCAGTCATCGCGTGGCGGTGATGTATCTGGGCGAAGTGGTCGAGATCGGCCCGCGAAATGCGGTTTTCGGCAATCCGCAGCATCCCTATACGCGCAAGCTTCTGGCCGCGGTGCCAAAGCTCGAACCCTCGCGACGCGATCGCAAGCCAATGCTTTCCAATGATGAAATTCCAAGCCCCATCCGCGCCGCCGGATACGAGCCGCCCAAACGCAGCTATCGCATGGCTGGAACAGATCATTTCGTTTGCGAAAACTGACCGCCCACCTCCCGCGCGCGGTTCATGCTGAGACGGGCCTTCTGCGCATTGCGGATATGTTTGCGCGCTGCGGCCTCGGCGGCGGCGCTGTCCCGGGCAGAGATGGCGTCGACGATGCCCTCATGCTCTTCCCGGGCGGTGGCGGAACGGAAACCCAGTCCCAGCGTTGTCGGCCCCAGCAGCAGCATCGCGGTCGAAAGCGATTCAAGCGTCTTGACCAGAAAGCGGTTATGCGCGGCCTGATAGAGGGCGGAATGGAATGTGCGATTGATTTGTGCGGCCGCCGCCGGCGTGTCGCCATGCTTGCGCTCGTATTCAAGGATCTCGCGCAAATCCTCGATCTCGACACTGGAAGCATGGATGGCGGCATCGCGCGCGGCCGTGCCTTCCAGCACCTCGCGCATGCTGTACAGCTCGATGATCGATTGCTGGTCCAGCTTGGTGATGACGGCGCCGACATGCGGCTGGTGCGTTATGAGACCGTCCGCCTCCAGCCTGCGCAGCGCATCACGCACCGGGGTACGGCTGGTGTTAAGACGCTCTGCCAAATCGGTTTCGCGTACCCGGCTGCCCGGCAGCAGATGTCCGGCGATGATTTCTTCCTTGATACGCTGATAGGCGGTTTCACCTCGCATCTTCGTCTCGATGGGTTTCTTGCTCATGACAGGCTCCGAAATCATTCGCCGTTGCTTAATTTATTTTCGGCAGCCAGAGCCAGCCTGAATGTCCGGAAACCCGCCATCACGTCTGGCCCGGCGGGATCTGCCGGAATTCGTTCCCGTACCAGGATCGTAAAGCGCAGCGTCCGGGTCAAGCCTTGCCGGGCGGGGCTGATCGTTAGCCTGTAGCGCCCGCCCCGTCTCTTTCCGTCTCCCCCTCTGCTTCTTCTTTGTCCAAATACCTCGGGGGTCCGGGGGCAGCGCCCCCGGCCATCGCGGGACGCAAATAATCGGTATTTCCGCTTCAATGCAACAGGCCCTAGCCCCGGAAACCTGCCAATGCGGACAGATCCGGCGCCTCGAACAGCCCGCTTGCATAATCGCGCAACTGACGGCCGAGTTCGGGTGACCAGCCGCCATAGCTGCAATTGGCATCGAATTTGGCGTGGATCTCCTCCAGCGACAGGCGCTCGCGCATACCGCCGCGCAGATGCGGCTGGCTGGCCTCGACGATCCGGCCATCGTCCAGTGTGACGATGACGGTTCCGGTGTAATTGCGGGGATATTCGTCTTTCGGGTCGATCTCGTAGCCGATCTTCGCCGCCAGCGCCAAAAGCGACGGGTCGGTGATCCGTGTATCGGTGAACTGGTTCAGACCCGCCGCCTGATCCATAAGCCCGACCGCGACGCCATAGGGAACGCTGAATTTGGCGGAATAGGGGGTCGAGGGTTTACGCTTCTCGGCCAGCGGTTCCCACAGACGATGCACGGTACCCTCGCCCACGCGGCAGGTGATATCGGTGATCCGCTCGATCGGCACGCCCTCGCGCGCAAGACGGATGGCGCAGTCGATGAAGGGTTGCACCATGGTGCCGCAGGCATAGGGCTTGAAGGCGATATTGCCGATATTCCAGAAACTGCCCAATTCCCTTGTCAGTTGCGAAAAATCCGGCGGGACGGATTTGGCACTGAAGGCGAAATAGAATCCGTGCTCGCCCTCGAATACGGTCCGTGGTCCCATGAAGCCGCTCCGCGCTAGCAGAGCCGCGCGGATGCCGCTTTGCGCCGCCCAGCCGGGATGGACCCGCTTGGTCCAGGTACCTTCCGCCAGATATTCGATAATGCCCGAGGCAAAGCTGCCCGCCACGCCCAGCGCATTGGTGATCTGCTGGCGATTCATTCCCAGCGTGGCGGCGACCCCTGCCGCAGCACCCATCGCGCCGGCCACCGCCGTAGGATGGAACCCGGCGCGGTGCTGGGCGGTGGGGGCGACGATCGCCATGCGGCACATCAGTTCTCCACCGACCAGAATGCCGCGCAGCACATCCTTGCCCGAGGCCCCGAACTGCTCGGCCGCGGCAAGAACCGCCGGTATCACCACCGCACTGGTGTGCATGGGTGAGCCTTCGAACGTATCGTCGTAATCCTCGCCATGAGATGCAGTGCCATTGATCAGTGCAGCACCTGCCATATCGAAACCGCCGGTCTGGCCGAAGGCGGTGCAATTCCCGCGTCCATCCCAGCTATCGATAATGGCCCGGACGTAATCCTGATGCCGGGCTGCGACGCAAAGACCCACATGGTCGATCAGTGCCTCGATGGCCCGGGCCTTCGCCCCGGCGGGCACCTGATCCAGACTAAGCCCTGCGGCCCAACTGGCGAATATCTCGGCGATGGCGCCATCGCTGTCTGGCGTAGGTATATGTTGTTCCATGATATTTCTCGTATGATCAAAGAGCGTCGGTCATTTCAGCCGTGCATGTCCTGCGGTTTGCGGGCCCGGCGGATCTCGGCATAGGCGGCAAGACCGATGATAAGCGCGGCACAGCAAAGCAGGCCGAGACTCAGCGGGTTCTGCAGGAAGACGATATGATCGCCATTGGTCAGCAGCAGCGACCGGCGATAGCTCGACTCGATCATATATCCCAGCACGATACCCAGGATCAGCGGCAGGACCGGGAATTCCAGTCGGCGCATCACATAGCCCACGACCCCGGCCGCCAGCACGATCCAGAAATCGAACAGGCTCTGATTGATCGAATAAATGCCGGACAGGACCACCATCATGATACAGGCGGTCAGATAGGGTTTCGGACGGTTCACCAGCCAGATGCAGGGCGTCAGCACCAGCATGCCAAGGATCAGCATGAAGATATTCGCCATGAACAAACCGCCGAACAGCCCATAGACCAGATCCGGCCGATTGCTCAGAAGCATCGGCCCGGGCTGAATGCCGTGGATCAGCAGCCCGCCCAGCAGGATCGCCATCGAGTTCGATCCGGGGATGCCAAAGCTCAGCGTCGGGATCAGTGCCGAAGAGGTCACGGCGTTATTTGCGGCCTCGGGCGCCACCACGCCTTCTTCGGAACCGTGGCCGAATTTCTCGGGTGTTTTGGACCAGCGCTTGGCCTCGTTATAGGACAGGAAGGCCGCAACCGTGCCGCCGGCACCGGGGATCGGACCCTCGATGATGCCAAGGCCGGTGCCGATGGTCTGTGCGCGGCGCAGTTCCCACATCTTGCGCAGGCCGGGCAAGCGCATCCTGGTGATGGTGTTCTTGATGACGCTCCCTTCGCCGTCATCGGGAGTAGAGACCTTGTTCATCAATTCGGCCACGGCAAAAACACCAAGCATCACGAAGATATAGTCGATTCCGCCCAGCAGATCCGGCTCGCCAAAGGTAAAGCGCGGGGCGCCGGACAGCGGATCGGTACCGACCATGGCCAGCATCAACCCGATAACCCCCATGATCAGCCCCTTGATCAGCGATCCTTCGGAAAGCGCTGCAATGATGCTGAGCCCCAGGAAGGCCAGCGCAAAATACGCAGGCGGGGTGAAGTAAAGCGCCACCATCGCCAAAGGTTTGGTCAGAAAAACCAGACAGATAAGACCAACAAGCCCCGCGATCGTGCCCGCGACCAGCGACAGGCCCAGAGCCTCGCCGCCCCGGCCTTGCTGGTGGAGGGTATAGCCGTCGATAACGGTGGCGGCGGCGGCATTGGTTCCGGGCGTACGGATCAGGATCGCGGGGATCGACCCGCCATATTCCGCACCGATATAAACCGATGTGAGCATGATGATGGCCGCCAGCGGCGACATATCGAAAGTGAAGGGCAATACGAGCGCCATTGCAATCGAGGGCGAAAGCCCCGGCAGAGCGCCGCCCAGAATGCCCCAGAGGACACCGCCGGCCGCCGACAGAACGATTGTCGGCGTGGTTAGCGCCGTGAGTGCGTAGCTCAGTCCATCCATGGTGATTATCCGGTAATTCAGGGGTTACTTCATGTCTCGGGCGCCGGATCTTCCTCAGAAGAGCGGATCTTCCTCAGAAGAGTCGGGGCCAGAAACCGGAGGGCAGCGGGATACCGAGGATGCGCGTGAATATGAGATAGTAGACCACGCCACCAATCACCGCGAAAGCCAGCATCCGCAATGATGGTTTCAGACCGGCATAAAACGACACCCCGCCCAACATCAGCATGGAGCTGAGCATGTAGCCCAGATGTGGCAGCAGCAGGATATAAAACCCGCCAAGGACGATCAGACCCATCGCGCGGGCATGCTGATGCCAATTGGCCGGTTCGTCGCTTTCCTTGACGGGATCGGCTGGAGCCGCAAGCTTCTTTGCCCTCATCTGGAAGAAGGTCTGGGTGGCAAAGGCAAGCGACAACACACCAAGCGCTACCGCAAGAAGCTTGGGCATACCATCCGCGCCGACACCCCCTGCAAGGCGGCTGACCGAAATTTGGTCAGCCCCCAGCCAATAGGCTACCGCAAGCAGGAAAAGCAGGCAGGAGACAATGAATGTAGCTCGCATCGATCCGCTGGCCTCCGGTTTCAGTTGATGTCGAATTTTTCGAAGAATTCAGTCTGCGAAGCTACGAATTCTTCCCGGGCTGCATTAGCGTCGTCATGACCGAGATAGCCGTATTGAACACCCTCCTGTTCGTACCATTCCTTGAACTCGGGATCCGTCATCATCTCCTGCACACCCTCTTCCCAGGCGGTGATTACTTCCGGCGGCAGATCCTTGGGGCCGACGATGCCACGGAACTTGGCGACCACCAGATCAACGCCCTGTTCCTGAGCGGTGGGTACATCGTCGAAACCCGGCACGCGCTCTTCGGTATAAGTGGCGATCACACGCATCGCATCGGCATCAAGCTGGCCTCGCATTTCTGCAATCTCGCCAATGCCCACCGCGGCCGTACCGTTCAGAACCGACATCAGCACATCTCCGCCGCCATCATGGGTCAGGGTAACAAGCTGCGTGTCGGTAATGGCCTGAAATTCTTCCATAACCTGACGATCAAGCGAACTGGGCGTCGATACGGCAGCCACGACCTCGCCCGGACGGGCCTGCGCATCCTCGATGATATCCTGCAGGTTCTGATAGGGGCTGTCGGATTTTACGAAGACAGTCTGCGGATCATAAAACATGTTCACGATCGGATCGAGCTGGTCATAACCCACCTCGGGTTTGCTGAGCAGCGAGGTGATGATGTAACTGGGCGTCGAACCATAGAAGACGCTGCCATCCTTGGGCGCCGCTGCCAACTCGGCCATAGCTTTCGCACCACCGCCACCGGTCACGTTCTCGACGACGAAATTCACATCCATGATCGGCCCCAACGTGGTCGCGATCTTGCGCAGGAACACATCGGTCCCGCCGCCCGGGCTGGAATGGGTGATCAGCCTGACGGTTGAGACCGGATATTCCGCAATGGCCGGTATCGCGCCGATGCCCAAAGCGGCGATGGCTCCGACGATTGCGCCTATGGATTTGCTTTTCATTTTGTCCTCCTTGTTGATGCCCTCCGGGTCTCCTCCCCCGGGCATGATTCTATTCTGCGGCTCTCCGCAGCCGGCCTGTCAGGTCAGAAACAGGCCGCCATTCACATGAATTGTCTGTCCGGTCACAAAATCACCGGCAGGGCCGCAAAGTGTCAGGATCATCGCGGCGACGTCCTCGGGGGCGCCTTCGCGCGGAACGATCGGTTTGGCACCGCCGGGCAGGCTGACGGTATTGCCCGAGGTGCCGGATCGCTTGCCACCGATCTTGCCCGGCGCCACGCAATTGACGGTAATGCCGTGGCCGGCGAACTCGACAGCAGCGGCGCGGGTCAGCCCCTCCAGCCCGGCCTTGGCCGCCGCGACATGGGCGCGTTCGATCGCACCCGTATGGGCACTGACCCCGCCGATATTGATGATGCGGCCATGACCGCGCCTGACCATGCCGGGCAGCGCCGCGCGGCTGCAGAGAAAGGCGCCTTCAAGGATCACCGATTGAATCTCGCGCCATTCCGCAAGCGTCATGTCGATCAATGCGGCCTCGCGCCGGATTGCGGCATTATTCACGAGTATGTCGAGATGGCCCATTCTGGCCTCGATCTCGGCGAGCATACCGGCAACTGCGGTCTCGTCCGTCACATCCGCCAGATGGGTCATTGCCCGCACGCCAAGCGCTTCGACCGCATGACAGGTATCCTCGGCTTCCTGCTTCGAGTTGCGCGCGTTGATGACGATATCCGCGCCGGCACCGGCCAATGCCAGCGCCGTGGCCCGTCCGATCCGGCGCACGCCGCCGGTAACAAGAGCAACCTGACCCAAGAGCGGCCGGGAACCGGCTGCAGTGACTGCGCTCATACTGATTTTCTCCCCTTCCGGCAGAGGTCAACGAGGACCCTTCGCACGGATTGCATACTCATGTATCCAATTTATACCCGGTTTGGCTAGCCTTTTTTTCGTGGCAATCCGATGCGATCGCAGATTTTCTCGGTCAATTTGAAGAGGCCCAAGCGCCGGAATAGCCGAAAAAACTGTAAACAGTAAGCATTTACAATGAAAGAGCGCACGAAGTGAAAAGCGGTCACAAGAACCACATTCAGTTGCAAAATTTTTGCTGTCAGGGCCATTTCGGCCATGCCGCCGGGTGAAGCGGCGAGAATCGCCGTGGCGACAGGAAGGCCCGTAAGCTGGTGCATGCCCAGCGCATAACAGGCAAGCAGCCCGCTCATCAGCAGAATGAACAGCGGCGCGATGATCAGCATTCGCCCGGCTCCGATCAGGTTCCTGCGCTTGAACCGGGCGCCGATGGTGATGCCGATCATATATTGACCCGCGATGAAGGGCAGATGGGGTGCCCGTCCCTGCACCAGATCGAAGCCCGCCAGCAGACCGGCGCCCAACAGCCCGCCAATCATCCAGGGGTTATTCGCCCGCATCAGCTTGACCAGAAACACCGCCAGACCCGAGACCGCCAGCACACACAGGAATGCCGAAGCGGGCAGCACCGGCGGTTCGATCCCCGTGACGCTTTTTCCGACCGCCGCAAAATGCAGAAGCAGCACCGGCAATAACGAGACCAGTATCGCCACGCGCAATGCCTGCGCCACGGTCACGAATTCGGATATCGCGCCTTCTTGTTCGCCCATGCGGGCCATCTCGGACAGGCCGCCGGGGGTCAGGGCGAAGAACCCGGTCGCCAGATTGACCCGCGCAAGCCGCGCAAAAGGCGACGCCAGCAACCCGGTCAGCATTATCGCGACCAGCGCACCAAGGATCATGACCGAAAACCACTCGATCAGCATGCGGATCGCGGCGGGCGTCATGGTCAGACCGATGGCCGAACCCACGATCAGCTGGCCGATCTTGCGGCCGGGCTGCATCTCGAGAATGCCGACGCCCGAAAAGGCCGCGGCGGCCGTCACCGCCATCGGGGCCAGAACCCAGGCCAGCGGCAGGCCCAGCAGCGCAGCTGCCCAGCCCCCAAGCGCCGCGACAAGGCAGACGGCTATCCCGCTTGCCGGATTTCCCGACGCCATGGCGTCAGACTCCGCCCCCTCCGCCGGGGCCAGGCGCTGCCAGCAGCGCGAACAGTTCTGCCGCATCGTCGAGCCGGTCGATTTCCCGGCCCAGTTCAAGGATGCGTGCCGCTGCCGCATCCCCCAATACCGGCGCGGCATTGGCAATGAATTTGGCGTCCAGAGCCGTGTCGGTCATGGGATTTCCGACCGTGCCGGTCGCATGGGCGACGACATGGCTGACCCTGTTGCCATCGACCAGAACCGCCTCGGCCCTTGCCTGATCCCGGGCCAGCGCCTCATCGGTTTCGACCCGGATCTTGGCAACAAATTCCCGCACATCTGCCGCCGTGACCCGGTCATTGGCGAATTGCGCAATGCCGCCCGCCTGATCGAGAAAGGAAACCGCCGCCGCATGGCTGATGCTGAATTTGGATTTCAGACCGGTCTCGGGCGAGACAACTCCGGTGATGCGCAGGGCTGCCGGGTTGACGGTCAACAGCACCTCCCGCACTTGCGTCGGGTCGGCGACCTTGTCGCGCAGGCCGATCATCGCATCCATGGCCGGATGCAGCACTACCCCGCAGGCATAGGGCTTGAACCCATTGGCGGTGATCTCCCATCGCTTGCCCAGCCCGTCAACCAAGGCTTCGGGCGCGGATTGCGTGCTGTAGATACGAATAAAACCGCGCTTGCCTTCAAGGCTTTCGGTCGAGCCGTCAAAGCCATTCGCGGCAAGCTGCGCGGCAAGCAGGCCATTTGCCGCAGCTTTTCCGGCATGGAAGGATTTCGCCATCGTTCCCCGGTTCTGTTGCATGCCCGAGGCCTGCGTCGCGGCCAACGCAATGGCATGGGTGGTCATGAGACCATCCAGCCCCAACACCCGCGCCACCGCTACGGCGGCGCCGATCGTGCCAAGCGTGCCGGTCAGATGCCAGCCGCCATCGTGATGCCGCATCGCCGCCTGCCCGGTTCGCACCGCGGCATCGAAAGCCAGAACATAGCTTAGCACCAGATCCGCCCCGCTGAATCGCGCAGTCGCCCGCGTCGCCAGCAGCGCGGACAAGACAGGCGAGCTGCAATGCAGGATCACCCCGCCCATATGCGTATCGTCGAAATCAAGCATATGGCCCGCCGTTCCGTTGAACAGCGCCGCATCGCGTGGCGCAAGACCCTGCGAGCGGCCGATCGCCACGGCCTCGCCCGGTGTCTCCGCGCTCAAGGTGCGGTAGACAATCCCCGGACCCGGCTGCCCGCTGCCTGCGATGGCGCAGCCCAGCCAGTCGATGATTCCGCGCCGCGCCGCCGCAACGGTATTGGCGGGCAGGTCCGAAAAGCGCGTGGAGGCCACATGATCCGCGAGTTGCCGGGTCAGCCCCAATCCCAGCGAGGCCGCGCCATAGCTGGTCCCGGCAGCCTCTTTGGATATTCCCTGTTCCGCTGTGGTCTGTCCCGTCATGCTCCCCTCCTCCTGAAGATGCCCGGCCTCGGGGCCTCCACGCTGCAGGCCGAAAACCTGTAAGTTGAAGCTGGACAATTGTATACGTGTGGATACAATAATGACATTACTCAGGAAGCCACTCATGATGCAAGATCAGATTTCACCCATGACCAAGGTCCTCGCGGATTATATCGCCGAGGCTGCCAGCCGCGATCTACCGCAGGATGTGATGGCGAAAGCGGTGGATCATGTGATGGATTCCGTCGCGGCAATCCTGTCCGGCTCGCGATTGCGGGCGGGCGAGCTTGCGATTGCCTATGCCGCCGCGCAGGGGGCTGGCGAAAGCGGCGCAGCGGCGGTGCTAGGCACCGGGCTGCGCGCGCCGGTCGCACTGGCCGCGCTGGTCAATGGCTTCAGTGCCCATGCCGACGAGACCGACGATTCGCATCTGGGCGGGCGGTTTCATCCCGGCTGCGCCATCGTGCCCGCCGCGCTGGCGGCGGCCGAGGCCAATGGGTCCAGCGGGGCCGAATTCCTCAGGGCTGTGGTGCTGGGCTATGACATCGGCGCGCGGGCGGTGATGGCTTTGGATCACGCGCGCCCCGATACGGCGAAACATTCCAGCCACAGCATCGGTCCGTTATTCGGCTCTGCCGCCGCCGCTGCCAGCCTTTATCGCCTTTCGCCCCGGCAGGTGCGCCATGCATTGTCCTATACCGTGCAGCAATGTTCCGGTGTGCCGTTCTGGCAGCGCGACCCCGATCATATCGAGAAAGCCTTCGATTTTGCAGGCATGGGCGCGCGCAATGGCGTAACGGCGGCAAGTCTTGCGGCGGCGGGATTCACCGGCATCGATGATCCCTTCAGCGGACGGCATAACTACTTTTCGGCCTTTGCCGAGCATGCGGCCCCGGCAAGGCTGATCGAGGGTCTGGGTGATCGTTTCGAGATCATGAATGCCACGACCAAGAAATGGTGCGTGGGCTCGCCCATCCAGGCGATGCTGGACGCTGTTGAGATCCTGATCGCCTCTGATGATCCGCAGGTGGCGGCGATAGAATCCGTGACGATCACCATGCCCGATGACCGGATCCATATCGTCGACAACCGCCAGATGCCCGCCACTTGCGCGCAGCATCTGGTGGCCATCGCATTGATTGACCGGTTCGTGACCTTCGCCTCCAGCCATGACGTGGACCGGATGGCCGACCCAAAGGTGCTGGCCTTGCGGCAGAAGATCACGCTTTTGCCCAGCGCCGGATTGACCGCTGCGAAACCCGCACGGCAGGCGATTGTGGAAATCGTCATGGCAGATGGCCGCCACCTGCGTCACCACGCCTCTGCCGTCCGCGGCACGCCGGACAATCCCATGAGCGCCGCCGAACTGCGCGGCAAGGCCGGTGAGCTGATCACGCCGGTAATCGGGGCGCGAACCGACGCCCTGCTTGATGCGCTGGCTGGTCTGGCCAGGGCGCGCTCGATCGCGCCGATCATCGAACTCGCCACCCAATCCTGACACCCGGACCCTAAAACCGGTCAGAGAGTGGGTTTTGCTGTTGCTCATTATTGTATACACAAGTATCCAATATTAATCGCCGGATCCGGCAACCCTGCGGGAAGCCGCCCTCGACAGGATGAAACAGAAAGAAAGACCAGATGTTTTGCTGCAAGCGACGTGCCCGCCAGTCAGATCCGCCGGACAGCATCCTTTGGGATGTTGTGATCGCGGGCGGTGGCAATGCCGCGCTATGCGCCGCCATCACGGCGGCAGAGGCGGGGGCGCGGGTCATCATCCTCGAAGGCGCGCCAAAGCCCTATCGCGGCGGCAACAGCCGACATACCCGCAATTTCCGCTGCATGCATGAAGGCCCGTTATCGGTGCTGACCGACGCCTATCTGGAAGAAGAATATTACAACGACCTCCTGCTGGTCACCAAAGGCAAGACCGACGAGCATCTGGCGCGTCTGGCCATCCGGGGCTCGCAGGAATGTCTGCCCTGGATGGAGGCGCATGGGGTGCGGTTCCAGCCCTCGCTTTCGGGGACGCTGTCGCTGTCGCGGACCAATGCCTTCTTTCTGGGCGGCGGCAAGGCCCTGGTGAATGCCTATTACAACACTGCCGAAGATCTGGGGGTGACGGTGGTTTACGACGCTCAGGTGCAACATGTGCATCTGGAGGGCGACCGGTTCACCCATATGGAGGTTTCGGTCGCGGGCGGCCCCGTGCAGCGCTTCCGGGGCAAAGCTGCGGTGCTGGCCTCGGGCGGGTTCCAGTCGGATATCGACTGGCTGATCCGGGCATGGGGACCGGCGGCGGCGAATTTCCTGATCCGCGGCACACCCTATAATCGCGGCGTGGTGCTGCGCGACATGCTGGAGCAGGGCTGCCAGTCGGTCGGCGATCCCACCCAATGCCACGCCGTGGCCATAGATGGGCGGGCCCCGAAATTTGATGGCGGAATCTGCACCCGGCTCGACTGCGTACCCTTCTCCATCGTGGTGAACCGCGACTGCGCGAGGTTCTACGACGAAGGCGAGGATACCTGGCCCAAACGCTATGCGATCTGGGGCCGCCTTGTGGCGGCGCAGCCCGATCAGGTGGGCTATGCGATCATCGATGCGAAATCCATCGATCTGTTCATGCCCTCGGTTTTCCCCGCCATGCGCGCCGATACGATAGAGGAACTGGGCGCGAAGCTGGGTCTTGACGGGCAGCGCCTGAGCCGGACGGTCGCGGAATTCAACGCCGCCTGCCGCCCCGGCAGCTTCCATCCGACCGAGTTGGACGGACTTGCGACCGAGGGGCTCGATCCGCCCAAAACAAACTGGGCACGCCCGATCGAGAAACCTCCTTTCTACGGATATCAGCTGCGTACCGGGGTGACGTTCACCTATCTGGGGCTGAAGGTCTCGGATCGCGCGCGGGTGCAGATGCCCGACGGCTCGCTGACCAATGTCTGGTCGGCCGGAGAGATGATCGCGGGGTCCATCCTTGGCCAGGGCTATCTGGCCGGTTTCGGCATGACGATCGGAACCGTGTTCGGCCGCATCGCCGGTCAGGAGGCCGCCGCCCATGTCGCATGACACGAACGCCCTGCTCCAGGAGGCCCGCCGTCAGCTGGAGATCTGTAATGCCTGCCGCTATTGCGAGGGGTTCTGTTCCGTCTTCCCAGAGATGACCCGACATAAGCTATTCGCCGATGGCGATATCAGCCATATGGCGAATCTCTGTCACAATTGCCGGGGCTGCTATTATTCCTGCCAATACAGCCCGCCCCACGAATTCCAGCTTAACCTGCCCGCCGCGCTGGCCGAGGTGCGGCAGGACAGTTGGGAAACGCTGGTCTGGCCGCAGCCGCTGGCCCGCGCCTTCCACGAGCGCGGCGTGAAGATCATGGCGTTGCTGGTGGCCGCGACGATGGCAATGCTTTGGCTGGTGATCAACCTGCGCTCCGAGGGGGGGACGGGCTTCTATGCCTATATGGCGCATAACCTGATGGTGGCGATCTTCCTGCCCGCCTTCCTTCTGCCGCTGGTATCCGTGGCGGTGGGACTGCGGCGATACTGGCGACTGACCGGTGGCAAGGCAGTGGTGCTGGCAGATCTGAAGGGCGCTTTCGCTTCGGCCGCCAGAATGAAGAATCTGGCGGGCGGCCATGGCGAGGGCTGCAATTTCGAACGCGAGGACCGCTATTCCAATGCCCGGCGCTTCGCCCATCAGGCGGTCATGTACGGTTTCCTGCTGTGCTTCGCCTCGACCTCGGTCGCCACGCTGATGCATTACCTGCTGGCCATGCCCGCCCCCTATCCATTGTTCAGCCCGCCAAAGCTTCTGGGCCTGTCGGGCGGGGTATTGATGGTGCTGGGCACGGGCGAGATGATACGGTTGAAACTGAAAAGCGATCCGGATTTGGGTTCACGGCGGGTCTGGGGTGGCGAAATGGCCTTTATCCTGCTGCTGGGCCTGACGGCGGCCACCGGGCTTGTACTTTATGCCGCCAGCGGCACGGCGGCAGTGGGTCTGCTGCTGCCTCTGCATCTGGGCACCGTGCTGACCCTGTTCCTGCTGATGCCGTTTTCCAAGATGGTCCACGGGTTCTTCCGCCTCTCGGCCTTGATCATCGACGAACAGAAGAAGCGCGCCTGAAAGCAAAGCGAATTCCATGGCCTCATGGAAGGCTTTACCCGGCTTTCATGAGGCCTTGGGCACCTGTGATACAGGCGCCCGTCACCCGTCAGAACCGGACATCGAGCTTGAACGCGACCGTATGATCCTGACTGTCGCCATCCGTGCCGAAAGCCGTACGGTAATCGAGGCCAAGGGTCCATAATTCGCCGATCTGGGCATCGAACCCAATGCCGATGGCCAGCTGATCGCGCGAGAATCCGTCGGCATCGATGATATAGGGCAATGTGCCAAGATCGGCATAACCCAGTCGGGCCTGGCTCGAATTCTCGAACTCATGGGTATATTCGAACCTGGCACGTGAAGTCAGCTGGCCCCAGCCGGTAGGTCTGGACTGCTCGAAGCGCAGGCCAAGCGTACCGGAAAGCGTTTTGACGATCTGCTTGTCATAGGTCAGGTTATAGACCCCGTCTCCCTTCTCGGTGAACATGTCCAGCGTCGAGCGTGAACCCGACAGCCGCCCGTAAGGCGAGATCAGCACCCCGTCCCGACGATGCTCATAACCTGCCGTCAGGGCGGCGAAATACTGCTCGCCGCGTCGCGTTCCGGTCGCCATGTCGCCGGTCCAGGTCACATAACGCTTGCTGTCGAAATTCAGGGAGCTGTAGCCGGCAAGCCCGTCGATGAAAAAGCCCGGCTTGGGGCGATAGCTGCCATAGGCGGCCAGCGAAAAAGCCTCGGCGCGGCTTTCGGTGCCATTCGAGCCGATATCGGTGACATCGCGCCCATAGCCCAGACCAAGGCCGGCCGTGAATTTCGGCGTGAAACGATAATCCGCGCCGGCGCTTACTCCGATCAGCGTGTGGTCAAGATCGATCGCGCCATCGTCGCTGGAGCCGAAATTGACATAGCCGCTGCTCCAGAAGGCAAGTTCGTCACGCTGGTTTCCGAAAGCCTCGGGGCCGCGCAGGGACAGCGCGTCGCTATCCCCACGTGAGCTTTGGGCGGTAAGGTTGAGCGCAAGAGAGTTCCGCCGCCGCGTGCCTTCATCGTGAAGCTGCTCAAGCCGCTGACTGAAATTCCTGATCTGGGCCTTTGCGAAACGCTTGGCGGTTTCCGTCTGCGCCCGGACCAGCCCGATGACCTCGGGGTCCAGCGAAGGATCGGGCCGGGCAACCACGGTGATCATGACATTCGCCGGTTCAGAGGCGCCCCCGGCATTGGAAAGCGTATAGCGCAAGCTGGTCGTACCGGCATATCCCCCCGAGGCCGAGAAATGCAGGATATGCCTGCCGCTCTGGCTGGCGATCCGCGCGGTCCCCGCGTCATGCGCCGGATTTGCCACGATCGCGGCCTTGGCGAACGGGCCGCCCATCGCGCCCAGGGTCAGATCGATCGTGCCATCGGTTCCCGCCATCACCGTCAACTCGTGATTCTGCGGCTGCGGCACGGCGATATCCTCGATGGTGATCATGTAATTGTGGCTGCCGGTAAATCCGAACCTGTCGGTAACGGTCATGGTGACGGAAAAGCCGCCGGGCTCGGATGGTGTGCCGGACAATGTGCCGTCTTCTGCAAGGGCAAGCCCCTCGGGCAAGCTGCCCTGTGTCACCGCAAACCCATAAGGCGCTGTACCGCCTTCCGCCGCAAGGGAAGCGGTATAGGCGGCGTTCACCCGGCCTGCCGGCAAACTGCCCGGAATCAGGACGAGATCCGGGGCCGCGATGGTGAGCCGGTATTCCCGTTCACCTGAAAATTCACCCGGATCCGTCGCCGATACGGTAAAGGCAAATTCGCCGGCCACGGTCGGAGTTCCTGACAGCGTGCCATCCCGGAAGATCAGCCCTTCGGGTAAATCCCCGTCCAGCGTGAAACTGTAGGGCGCGTCGCCGCCTTCTGCGGTGAAATCTACCGGTCCGAATGCCGCGCCCGCCGTGCCGTCCGGCAGGCTTTTCGGGGAAAGGGCGATTTCGGGCGCCTCGACAATCAGCGTGTATTCCCGCGTCCCGGCGAAGTCATTGTCATCCGTAGCCGTGACGGTAAAGGCGAATTCACCGGATTCGCCCGGCTGTCCGGACAGCGTTCCATCTGCCGCAAGCTCGATCCCGCCGGGCAAATCGCCGCCTGTCATCTCGTAGCGGTAGGAGCCCATGCCACCTTCGGCGGTGAAACTTTCCGAGTAATCCGCATAGACCGCTGCGTTCGGAAGACTGTCCGGGCCGATCGTGATTTCCGGCGCCCGGATCCGCAACGTGTATTCCTGTACGCCTGCAAACGCGCCCGCATCGGTTGCGGTGACGGTGAATGTGAATGCGCCGTCATTGGCCGGTACCCCTGAAAGCGTGTCGCCCTTGAAGCTCAGGCCTTCGGGAAGCTTGCCGGACAATGTGAAATCATAGGGCGCGTCACCGCCTTCCGCGGTGAATTTCACCCGCTCGTATTTCGTTCCGGCGATGCCATCCGGCAGGTTCTGTGGCGCAAGGGCGATGCTGGGGGCGGCAATGGCAAGCGTGTATTCCTGCGTCCCGGTAAAGCCTTTGCCATCCGTGACCGTAACGGTGAACGGGAAATCACCGCTTTCTGCAGGGGTGCCGGTAAGATTGCCCTCAACCGCCAATTCCAGCCCTTCGGGCAAGCTGCCGCCTGTCACCTTGTAGCTATAGGTACCATCGCCGCCTTTTGCCGAGAAATTCTCGGAGTAATCCGCATAGACCGCTCCTTCCGGCAGACTGTCGGGTGCCAGCACGATCCTGGGCGCGGTCACGGAAAGCGTGTAATTTCCGGTGGTGGTAAACCCGTTATCATCGGCGACGGATACGGTGATCGGGAAACTCCCCGCCTCGGTTGGCGTTCCCGACAGGGTTCCGTTCTCGAAGCTCATCTCCTGCGGCAAATCACCCTTGATGATCTCATAGCTGTAGGGCGCTTTGCCGCCTTGAGCCGAGAATGTCACCGAATAATCCGCATAAACCGCCGCCTCCGGCAGATTCCCGGGAAGCAGTGTAATTCCGGGGGCGCCGATGCGCAGCGTGTAGCTGCGCTGGCCCGTGAAATTATCCGCGTCGGTCGCCGTCACGGTCAATGCGAAATCCCCGTTCTCGGTTGGCGTACCGGTGAGGATGCCATCCCCGAAGCTCATCCCATCGGGAAGCTGCCCTTCAAGGGTAAAGCCGTAGGGCGCGCGGCCGCCGGTGGCGGCAAAGGACAGTTCGTCATAGGCCATGCCCGCGACACCATCCGGAAGACCGTCGGGGCCAAGGGTGATTTCGGGCGCGTCGGCAGACAGTGTGAAGTCGCGCTGCCCGGAAAATCCCCTTTCATCGGTTGCCGTCACGGTGAAGGTAAAGCTGCCATCCTCGCCGGGAATCCCGGAAAGCGCGCCGTCCGGTGCAAGCATCAGTCCGACAGGCAGGGTCGCGGCCGTAGCGGTGAATTCATAGGCGCCGTCGCCGCCCTTGGCGGTCAGGCGCACTGGCCCGTATTCCGTTCCGCCGGTTCCCTTCGGAAGGCTTTCCGGACCAAGGGTAATTACGGGCGGGGCGATGGCGAGACTGTAATCCCGCGTGCCGGTGAAGCCGTTGTTATCCGTTGCGGTGATGGTGATCGGGAATGCGCCATCCTCGGTCGGCGCGCCTGTCAGGGCTCCGTCCGGTGCAAGCGTCAGCCCGTCGGGCAGATCGCCGGCCGTCACCTTGAAGCTGTAAGGGCCGGTGCCGCCATCCGCCGTGAAATCCTGTGAATAATCCGCATAGACCACCCCGTCGGGGACGTTGTCCGGGTTCAGGGAAATCGGCGGTGCATCGACGGAAATCGTATAGTCGCGTTCGGCCGCGAAATCGTAAGCGTCGGTGGCCGTCACGGTGAAAGAGAAGCTGCCCGCCTCGACCGGTGTGCCGGATAAAGTGCCATCTTCGAATTTCAGCCCCTCTGGAAGCTCGCCGGTCAGGGCAAGGCTGTAAGGCTCCGTGCCGCCATCCGCGACGAAACTCACCGGACCGTAAGCCGTGCCCGCTTTGCCCCCGGGCAGATTGTCCGGACCAAGAGTGATCCCGGGTGCGTCGATGATCAGCCTGTAATCGCGCGTGCCGGTGAAATTGCTGGTGTCGGTCGCCATGACGGTGATGTCGAAACTGCCGGCTTCCCGGGGAATGCCGGACAACTGACCGCCCGGACCAAGAGCAAGCCCGTCAGGCAGCGCGCCTTCCGCGAGGGCGAAAATATAGGGTGCTGTACCGCCCCCGGCGGCGAGGGACAGCGGACCATAGTCGGAACCGGCCACGCCTTGCGGCAAACTGTCGGGATCGAGCGTGATCACCGGCGCTTCACGCGTCGCGGTAACCGTATAGACCCGCATTGCCGCCCCGTCCTCTGCCGTCACGACAATCTCGATGGGCGTATCGCCAACCATAAGCGGAATCGCTGATGATGCCGATCCCGACATGACGGACTGCCCCGCAACGGTGATTGCTGCCCCGGCATCCGCGGCGGTCGGCGTAAGGGTCAGCGAGGCGACGGCATAGGGAACCGAGACCGCGTAAGCGACGGTTTCCGATGTGAAACCCGGAGCGAGCGTGCCCGAGCTTACCGCAAGATCCGAAAGGCTGGCATCGGCCGAGGCGGGCTCTTCATAAGTGAATGCGCGGGTGGCTGTGGCGATGCCGCCCGGAGTGGTCGCTGCCACATCCACCGCGCCTGCTGATCCGGCCGGTGTGGTCGCGGTGATCTTCGTAGCGCTTTCGACCGTGAAATCGGTTGCTGCCGTGCCGCCAAAGGTGACGGCTGTTGCGCCCGTCAGACCAGTGCCGCTGATCGTTACAACCGTGCCGCCCGCTGCCGGGCCGGTATCCGGCGCAATACCGGTGATCGTCGGAGCGGCAGGGGCCACGATCATACGGTAGTTGTCCCAACTGTAATGCCCTGCGCCATTGCGGGTCTGGATACCGAAACTGAACTCTCCTGCTTCCTCTGGTGTTCCCGAGACAAGACCTGTCGCCGCATCGAGTTCCAAACCGGCTGGAAGCGCGCCTCTGGCAAACGACCACGACCAGTCGTTAAAGGGGCCATAGCTGTTTCCGATGGCGAATTGCAGGCTATAGAACTGGCCATGCGTGGCAATCAGGCGTTCCGTGTTAGGGGGCGACAGCTCGATCCACTGAACCGTGAACGATACCGCGCAATCCGTTGTCACCGGCCCGGTCCGCCAAAGATCGCCAGCGTCGCTGCTGCTGATATACTGAATCCCGCAGCCTGTCGGCGCCTCGGTATAGGTTCCCCCATTCGACGGTTTCAGCAGAAACTCGACGACGGAACCTGAAGGCACGGAATCGCCGGATGACAGCGAAACGCCACCTACCGTCGCAGTCGCCTCGGTTGACGTTCCTCCCGGCACCGACCACGAGACGACAGGCGCGTCGGCAACGGCATCGTCATTGGTGATCGTTCCGATTCCCTGAGCGTCGGCCACCGTCGCGCCGTTGATATTGGTCACATTGACGAAGAAATTCTCGTCCGGTTCGGGATCCGTATCGCCGGTTATCTGCACTGCGAAACTTCCGGCGACAGAGGCCGGACCGATGCTGCCAGAGTCGCTGGTCGCGATGTAATCCTCGCCGGCGATCGCGGTGCCGTCCGCCGTGGCGATATCATAGGTAACCGTTGTGAACTGCGGTACCGGCCGGTCAAGCGATATGGTGAAAAGTGCGACTGTAACGCCGGAATCGCCTTCGGTAATGGCAATATCGTCGATCGACAGCACAGGCATCACGGGCGCGGCATAGGTGAATGCCCCGGTCGCGACGGCAGTCCCGCCGGGCGTGGTCACCGTCACATCCACCGGCCCCACCGCGCCAGCCGGCGTGGTTGCGGTAATCTGCATGGCACTGTCGACCGTGAAGCTGGTCGCCGGCCAGGTGCCGAACGATACCGCCGTCGCGCCCGTCAGATCCGTGCCGGTGATGGTGACAATTGTTCCGCCAATGGCCGGCCCGCTATCCGGCGAAACACCGACGATCTCCGGGGCGGCAGGCTCGCCCGTGGAACCTTTATAGGCCACCCTCTCCCCGCCGAAGATGGCCCCGCCTCGCGGAGCGCTAATGGTCTCCAGCACATAAGTCCCGCCAAGCTGCACGAGATCCGAAATATCGCTTTCCGTTGTGATATAGGTTGCGGTGCAAATGGCCGTGCCATTCACCTCAAGTGGAAAATCCGGCGTGCATGTCGGGTCCGAGACGGGCAGGTTCGAACCGCTCAGCGTCATTCCATTGACGACAATATTCTCTCTCTCCAGCCGATACTGAAATGTGATCGTCTCGCCCGGTCCGGAAAACGTCGTCGGCGTGACGCCGGTCAGCATGACACCTGCGCCGGCCGGTAGAACCAGCAAGAACAGAACCAGCAGAAACCGAAGGGCCCCGCCCAGAAATCGTACCGGATATCCCATTGTCCATTCCCTCGTCATCGCCTGGCCGCTTCGGGTGGCGAATTCCGGGACTGGCCCCTGGTCGTGACCTCATCCCGGTGATTTTTCCATTTTTGACACTCGGGACGAATGAACAGCTCGATGCGGGAACAATTCCAAGCGCCGGATTGGCTTATCATCACGATAACGTTAACTAAACTGATGAGTCCAGAATCCAATTCTTTGGAATTCTTACGAAATCTGACGGTGACCGCAGGTTTTCCCGGGTGACGATTGTTCGAAAAAGCAGAGAGGAACCGCGTACCGGGATTAACGACAATTCTGCGCCGCATCTTCGGTGAAGGGTTCAAAATCCTTGATGGGCGACCTTCAGGTTATCTCGTTTGATTGCCGCGGCTTGTCGACGTTACGCTGCAATCAGGACCTGAGATGCGATTTCGCCATCATGTTATTGCCGATCGGCGGCGATATGATCGATCGCCGCGCGCCTTGGGCAGCAAACAGGATAACCAAAGGGGATTTCGATGACGACCGCGACGATTGAAGCGCCGATCCCGGCACTCGAGGAAGCCAAGAAAAACGCGCTCCTGCTTGGGCTGTTCCTGCCCCTGCAATCCGGTGCCTGGAGCCCGTCGCTGGCGCCGCGCGACACAGATCCCGGGTTTGAATACAATGCCCGCTGCACGGTCATGGCCGAGGAAATGGGCTTCGATCTGGTTTTCGGGCTGGCCCAGTGGATGGGCAAGGGCGGCTATGGCGGGAAAATGCGTTTTCGCGAGGATGCCAATGATCCGCTGTTGATTACGGCGGGACTCGCGGCCTTGACCAAGCGCATCATGCTGGTCTCGACGGTGCATATCCTTTACGGCTGGCATCCGCTGCATCTGGCCAAATTCGGCGCCACGATCGACCGGATGAGCAATGGGCGCTGGGGCCTGAACATGGTTACCGGCTACAAGAAATCCGAAGTCGAGATGTTCGGACTGGGTCTGGTCGAACATGACCAGCGCTATGTCATGGCCGAGGAATTCGTATCGCTGATGCGCAGGCTGTGGTCCGACCCGGAAGAGGTGACGTTCAACGGCAAGTTCTGGCAGGCCAAAAACGCCTTTGTGTCTCCAAAGCCGGTGAACGGTCGCTGCCTGCTGGTCAATGCCTCATCTTCAAAGGCCGGGCTGGATTACGCGGTTCGCAACTCTGACCTGATCTTCATCACCAGCCCGGCGGGCGCCGATCTGGACGCGGCAGCCGCAGTGCTTCCGGATCACAACCGCCGGATCAAGGATCTGGCGCAACAGGCCGGGCGCGATATCCGCACGGTCATCAATCCCCATGTCATCTGCCGTGAAACGGAAAAAGAGGCCCGGGCGCAATATGACCGCATCCTTGAACAGCAGGACAGCGTTGCCGCCGATAATTTCTACGCGACATTCATGGGCGGCGATCAGTCATCCTGGAAAGCGGCCAGCCGGGATCAATGGGTCATCGGCGGCAACGTTCATATTGTTGGCACGCCCGAACAGGTCGTGGCCGGTTTCCAGAAGCTGAAGGATGCGGGCTGCGACGGCGTGCAGGTGAATTTCTACGACTATATCAACGATCTGCAGTTTTTCGGCGACCGGGTCATTCCGCTGATGAAACAGGCCGGGCTGCGCATCTGACAATCTCTCGGCCATTCGCGCCACAATCTTATTCATGAAGGAGCATTGATCCTATGCAGGACGATGTAAGTCACCAACCCGGCCCGTTGGCGGGGCTTCGGGTGCTGGAGTTCGCCCAGATCGCCGCCGGACCGTTCACCGGCAGCCTGTTCGCGGATCTGGGTGCCGATGTGGTCAAGATCGAGCGGCCCGACGGGGGTGACGGCATGAGAAGCTGGCCGCCTCTGCATGAGGCTCCGGATGGCGTCTTCAGCGGCAATTTCACCTCGCTTAATCGCAACAAGCGGTCCGTCACCATCGATATCAAGAACGCCGGTGACGCCGCCAGATTTCGCCGGTTGATCGGGAAAGCGGATCTGCTGATCGAAAATTTTCGTCCCGGAGTTCTTGCCCGCAGCGGCTTCGGTTATGACGATTGCCGCGCCATCAATCCGCAACTGGTTTACTGCTCGATCACCGGCTATGGCCAGTTGGGTCCCTATGCGCAAAAGGGCGCTTTCGACGTCACGGTGCAGGCCATGAGCGGCCTGATGAGCGTCACCGGCGAGGCCGATGGGCCGCCGGTCAAATGCGGCGTGCCGGTCGGCGATTTCGCGGCGGGCCTCTATGCGGCCTTTGTCAGCCTTGCCGCCGTGAACCGGGCGAAGGCATCGGGGATTGGCGCGCATGTCGATTGTTCATTGCTGGGCGCGCTGCTGGGGATCTCGGCCTTGCAGACGAGTCAGTATTTCGGCACCGGCAAGGCCCCCGAACGATTGGGATCGCAACATCCGCGCAATGCGCCCTATCAGGGCTTCGAATCGGCGGACAGGCCCTTTACCGTCGCGGCGGGAAACGACAAGCTTTGGCGCGATACCTGCATCGTCATCGGCAAACCCGAACTTGCGGATGATCCGCGTTTCCGGACCCAGCCGTTACGCGCGCAAAATCAGGATGAGTTGGCCGCTATTCTGCAGCCGATCTTTCTGGAACAATCCGCCGGGCATTGGCTTCGGCAGTTCGACGCCAAGGGTATTCCCTGTGCGCCGATCAATGATTTCAGCGAAATCCTGAATGACGCCCATGTAAAGGACAAGGACTGGATCACCCGGACCACGATGCCCAACGGCGCGACGGTTGCCACTGTCGGCTTTCCGGTTGGCCTGACGGATTTCGATTTTTCGATCCGTCGCGCTCCGCCCGGCCTGGGGCAGCATGACGACGATGTTTTCCAGGAGTGGTTGTCATGACCACGGCCCGCGAGAGCCTTCTTGATATTCGCCATGATGAAAGGGCGATGATCCGGACCCTGACCATGCAGCGGCTGGAAAAGGCCAATGCGCTTGACGCTACAATGGTGCAGGCGCTGGATGCCGAACTGGCGGGCCTGACAGCCGCAACGGATCAAGGGGCGACGGTTATTCTTCGGTCGGCGCATCGGGCCTTTTCAGCAGGCTTCGATCTGTCAGGCGTCGAGGATCAGACCGAAGGCGACATCCTCCTGCGCTTTGTGCACATCGAGGGATTGCTGCAACGCCTGCGCAGGGGGCCTCTGGCCTCGATCGCGGTCATTGAAGGCGCGGCCTATGGTGCCGGGGCCGATCTGGCAATCGCCTGCACATGGCGCATCGGCACGCCGCGCGCGCGGTTCCGTTTTCCGGGATTCCGGTTCGGGGTGGCTCTTGGCACCCGGCATCTGGCGGCGATTGCCGGTCAGGACCGGGCGCGGCAGATCCTGCTTGAAAACCGCATGATTCCTGCGGAAGAGGCGCTGGAATGGGGCTTGCTGACCCATCTGGTCGAACCCGCAGAGATCGAAACCACCATCGCTACCCTGGCCGGGGCCCCGGCGGATCTGCCCGGTGCCGCCGCCGCCAGAATCATCGGGATGACCCGAACCGATACCGATGATGCCGATCTGGCTGATATGGTGCGGTCATTGGCCGAACCGGGGCTGAAGAACCGCATCGCAGCCTATCTTCGGGCAGGTGCGGCATGAACGCGGTCACCACGGCGATATCAGCCATCCGCGCGGGCCGGATGATCATCGTCACCGACGATGCCGACCGCGAGGCTGAAGGCGATCTGGTCATGGCTGCCAGCCATTGCACGGCCGGGAACATGGCATTCATCATCCGGAATTCCTGCGGGATTGTTTGTGCCCCCTTATCCTCGGAGCTGGCGGCCCGTCTTGATCTCGCGCCGATGGTCGCCCGGAACGACGCGCCATTGGGCACTGCATTCACGGTGACGGTGGATTGCGTTCATGGATTGACGACCGGCATCTCGGCCGGGCAGCGCAGCAATACAGTCCGCGCATTGGCGGATCCCGATATGGGCCCGCGGGATTTCGTGCGGCCGGGACATGTGTTCCCGCTGATCGCCCGGGATGGCGGGGTGCTTGTCCGCGCAGGCCATACCGAAGCCGCGGTGGATCTGTGTCAGCTGGCGGGGCTGCCGCCGGTCGGGGTCATCTGCGAATTGGCCAATGACGACGGCACGGTCATGAAGGGCGCGCAGATCCGTGCTTTCGCGGCGCGTGAAGCCCTTCCGGTCGTTTCGGTCGACGAACTGATCTGCTGGCGGCGCGAAAACGAGCTTCTGGTCACCCGGTCAGAGCCGTTTTCCTGCAACAGCATGATCGGGCCGGTTACCGGATATGCGTTTTCGACTCCGTTCGATCCGGTCCGTCAATTCGCCTTCGTGCATGGCGATATCTCTGGCGGGCAAGAGGTTCCGGTTCGGATACACAGATCCTCTGTCGTGACCGACGTGATCCTTGGCGACACCGGGCTTCACCAAAGCCTGCGCGAGATCCGGCAACTGGGCCGCGGAGTGCTGATCTATCTGCGCGATGAGACAGGCGGCATCCGGCTGGCGTCGCAGGATCGCCAGCTATCCGTATCAGAGTGCAGGCGCGAGCGCCATTGGTCCCAGACCGGGTTGGCGACACAGATCCTGACCAGCCTGGGGATCAGCAGCCCCCGGCTCCACGCGGATCACAAGCCCAGCCATAACGGATCGGGTAGGATTGGCGCGGGTTTCGCGCCCGTAGAAGGAAACTGCGGCGCTTAGCGTCACCACGCCAACAATCCGCCATTTCCAAAGGGGAAACCATGTCCGATCACACCTCCAACATCACCTCTGGCCTGTTTCGCGAGGTGCTTGGGCAATATCCAACCGGTGTCGTGGCGGTGACCGGCCTTGGCGGCGACGGCCAGCCTGCCGGGATGATCCTTGGCAGTTTCGGTTCGGTATCGCTGGAACCGCCGCTGGTTTCCTTCATGCCGGGCAAGACGTCGTCATCCTGGTCGCGGCTGGCGCCGTTGCAGCACTATTGCATCAACATTCTGGGCGCGGATCAGAAGGATATCTGCCGCATCCTGACCTCGAAAAGCCCCGACCGGTTCAAAAAGCTGCCCTGGGCATCCTCTGCCCGGGGCAATCCGATGATCGCCGACTCGCTGGCCTATATCGAGTGCCGGCGCGAAGCTGTCCTTGATGCCGGCGACCACCGGATCGTCCTGTGCCGGGTCGAAACGCTGTCGGCGGGCGCTCCGGGAACGCCGTTGCTGTTCTATCGCGGCGGCTATGGCACCTTCACGGATCACCCCCCGGCAACTCATGAAACCGGCCCGGTGGACATGGTCGATTAGCTTTTCCCGGGCGCGTTGCGCGGGCCGATCACCAGAAGTCCGAAAGCTGCAGCGGACAGCAGCAGGCCCGCGATGACCACCGGGAAATGCGACTGACTGATGTCGAACAGGAATGCGAGCGCAAAGGATCCCACGGCCTGACAGATCGCGAATGCGGCGGTTGCGGCCTTCCAGATTATTCCAGAGATCGCGGGGTTCAGTTCATGCGCATAGCCCAGAACCACGCCGGTTAACCCGATCCCGCCAAAGCCGCCCAGAAAACCAGCCGCCAGCGCGGCCTGTTTTCCCCATATCAACAGCAGTGCAATTCCCGCAATCTGCACCGCCAGCCACATAAGCGTCGCCCTGTAGCCGCCGAGCCGGTCAACAGCTTTCCCGCCAAGCAATGAGCCCAGAATTGCACCGACACCGAATAACAACCAGGCGGTCGAGGCAAGGCCGAAGGAGTAGCCCCGGCCGCGGATGAACAGATCGGACAGATAGACCATATGCGGCACCATTCCGGCACCTGCCAGCCCGTAAGCCACAACCATCAACCGGGCGTTGCGGGCCGTCACGGCCATTCCGGAACCGGCGCTTATGCTGACCGCGGGCCACAGATGGCAGGTCAGGCCCCAGATCGCCAGCGTGATCAGTGCCAGCCCAGCCCATGCGCCGACAATGCCAAAGCCCAGAAGCAAGGGCATGATCGCCGCTCCGAATATGATCCCGGTTCCAACTCCCGAAATCACGATGCCGCCCGCGATGCCTCGCCGGCCCGCCGAGACGCAGGATTGAACTACCGGACCGGCCAGAACCATCAGGACGCCCCCGGAAAATCCCGCAAGAAATCGTGCACCGCACAGCCATGCCAATCCCAGATTCACGGCAGAGGCAAGAAAGGAAAGGGCCATCAATCCCATGGCCGCATTGATCGTGAAGGGCACGCCGGCACGCGCCGCCACGCTACGGCCCATCATCACCCCTGACAGATAACCGGCCAGATTGAATGCCCCGACATAGCCGCCGCCGGCAGGTAAAAGCCAGCCGGCGGACACCATTTCGGGAAATAGCGGATTATAGGCGAAACGCCCAAGCCCCACCCCGACAAACGGCGCCGCCGCGCCTGCCAGAATAAGCGCGTATTCGGATCGGGTCTTGCGCATTCGCCCTCCTGTCGACCGGCCATCGTGAAACCGTTCTGTTTCGGTGGTAACTGTCCGGACCGGCATAAGGCAAACCACATCTGTTGATCTTCTCATATCAGAATTCCCGAACCCGGGACTTTCGGCTGATGGTTCAAATCCCTTGATCCGAACGCTCCAATTTAACTCGCTTGAGCGACGGCATGAATTCAGCAATGTTTTTCAGGCAAGCCGGATTGCGCAGACTGGCGGGGAAATCAAACATTGCATCAGTGATTTCCGCAATAGCCTTTACCAGCGCGATATAGGGAGCGAGCCGGGCACGGGGGGTGTCCGGCGGCCTTGCTGTTACCTGAGAAGTAACAAAATCGCGGAGCATGCCGCGCGAAGGGAGGAAGCCTGCAAATGTTTGGAATGATATTTAAACTATCGGTCCGGGCCGTCGAAAGATGGATGCCCGACCCTTTGCTGTTTGCCTTCATCCTGACAATTCTATCGGCCATCGCCGCAATCGTGCTGATGGGGACGGGGCCGGTCGAACTGGTCAATTACTGGGGCGATTCAGTCTGGGAATTGCTGGCCTTTTCGATGCAGATGGTGCTGATCGTCGTCAGCGGCTTCGTGCTGTCGACGACCCCGCTGTTCAGCCGGATGCTGACACAATTCGCCTCGCTGGCAACGTCGCCGGTCAAGGCCATCCTGCTGGTGAGTCTGGGCGCCCTGACCGCAAGCTGGCTGAACTGGGGATTGGGATTGATCGTCGGCGCCATTCTGGCGCGCCGGATCGCCGCGCGCGTGCCGCAGGTCGATTACCGCCTGCTGGTGGCAAGCGCCTATTCCGGCTGGATCGTGTTTCACGGCGGGCTTTCGGGATCAATTCCCTTGCTGATCGCAACGCCCGATCATTTTCTGGTCGACACGATCGGGGTCATTCCGGCATCCGAAACCATCTTCACCGCCTTCAACCTGTTCATCGTCATTTCGCTGTTTATTGCCGTTCCCGCAATAAACCTGCTGATGCTGCGCGGGATCGACAAACCCGTCTGCGTCGACCCCGAAAAGCTGAAGGCGGAGGACAGCTTTCCGGTCGATCCCGGCAACGAAACCCTTGCCGACAAGTTGGAAAACAGCTGGCTTGTGTCCCTGCTGATCGGCGGGGCTGCCATGTTTTACGTGATCTATTGTCTTGTGACCGGGAAAAGCGGGCTGAATATCAACACCATCAATCTGTTATTCCTGGCTCTGGGCATTATCCTGCATGGCACGCCAAGGCGCTTTATCGCGGCACTGAACGAAGGCATCAAGCATGTCGGGGCCATCGTTATCCAGTTTCCGTTCTATGCCGGGATCATGGGAATCATGTCGATGTCCGGCCTGTCATCCGCATTGAGCGACTTTTTCATCCAGGTATCGAATGCCGATACTCTGCCGATCTGGTCATTCCTGTCCGCCGGCGTCCTGAACCTGTTCATTCCGTCGGGTGGCGGGCAATGGGCTGTGCAGGGTCCGATCATGATGGAGGCCGCCCTGCAGTTGAATGCCGATCTTCCACGGGTCGCCATGGCTGTGGCATGGGGCGACGCATGGACGAACCTGATCCAGCCTTTCTGGGCGGTGCCCATCCTTGCCATTGCAGGGCTGAAGGCACGCGATATTATGGGATTCTGCATGATGCAGACCTTTGCGTCGGGCGTGTTGGTCATCAGCGGTCTTTGGTTGTTCTGAAAGCTCTCTTGAAAACCTGGCCGGGCGGTTCGTCATGACTGGTCCGGTCATTCTTGCCTGGCAGGATGTGACGTGAATCTCAGACGACTTGAAACCTTTTACTGGGCCGTGAAACTGGGCAGTTTCAAATCCGCGGCGGAAAAGATCAACTCGACCCAATCCACCGTTTCGATGCGAATTCAGGAACTCGAACGGGAACTGGGCGTGGTTTTGTTCGACCGCGCCAAAGGGGCTGCCCGGCCAACCGATCTTGGCCGCGAACTGCTTCCCTATGTCGAAAAGGTTTTGCGCAGCACCGCAGAGATGCGCGATCGCATTTCGGCAACGGGAAGCATCTCGGGGCTGGTGCGTATCGGCGTGGCCGAGGTCGTATCGATGACCTGGCTGCCGCTTTTCGTCAGCGAGATGCGGCACAGGTTCCCCAAGGTGCAGATCGAGATCGAAGAGGCCCTGACCCGCGAGTTGGAAACCAGGCTGGATGCCGGCAGTCTCGATGTCGTGCTTGCCCCCGGCGGGGACCGGAACAGCCGGCATGTGACCCGCCCGCTTGGGTCGGTGGAATTCGCATGGATGGCCAGCCCGTCCCTGTGTAACCCCGGGCACCCGCTGGCGCCCGCCGATCTGGTCGAGCTTCCGGTTATCACGCTTTCCGAAGAAAGTTTTCATGCCGTTACCATTGCCGAATGGTTCGGTTCGGTCGGCAGCCCGGATTATGTCGGCATCTGCAAAAGCATGGGGGTTGCGGGATCACTTGCGATGATGGGGCTGGGCATTACGCTGCTGCCGGTGCAATGTTTCACCGACGCTCTGGCCGAGGGGAAGCTGATCCGGGTGCAGACCACGCCGGCATTCCCGATTATCCCGTTTCGGGCGCTGGCCAGTCGCACGAATGTCAGTAGGCTGCCGGAAACCGTTGCCAATATCGCGGCAGAACTCAGCACATTCACCGACGCCCCGGACATGCCCCCGCATTCCGGCGCTGCCTAACCGCAATCTCGATACCGGTTAATGCTGCGGATGCGTGGATCCAAAGGATAAGCGGCGATGAAATCCGTCATTCGGCAGATCGCGCTCCAGCTTTACGCCATCGGAGTGTCGTTCGAAAGAAATCCCGTATCACCAGATGCGAATGTCAGGCCGAAGGCGATACGGGAGCAGGTCAGGACGTTTGGTTTCGGGCAGCGAACCTCCGTTCGAGATGGCCCATGATCGACAGAGCCCGGGCCATCGGCGCAATTTCATCGAAGACCGGCAACCCGATCAGCCGGGCCTTTTCCCGGTATTGCCGCCGTTTCTCGTCAAGCTCCGCCGAGCCGTCGGTGCGCAGCGCCAGCACGAAATGCGCAATATCAGGATATTCATGTATCGCGTTTTCGATTACCGTGAAAAGGTTACCTATCGGGTCAACGCTGCCCCGGCCAACAAAAGCTGCAAGATTCAGGTGCAAGGCGATTGCGTCGGGCCGGGCCCTTTCAAGCACATGCCCAAGGATATCGCCAGCGATCCAGCCGTCCTTTTCCTGAAGGGTACGGACGGGAGTGTCGATTGGATTGACGACACTCGTCCCCGGCGGCAAATCCATCTGGGCAAGCGGCGCCATCGCCTCTGCGGAAAAGGGCGAGACGTTCAGCCCATATTGCGCGAACGCGTCGGTGCCCAGCACGCTTGATCCGCCGCCATTGCCGAACAGAACAACTTCCTGCGTGGGTCTGCCCGGCCGAAGTTCCAGCGACTGCAACGCCAGAAGCGCGTCGATGAATTCGTCGATCGTCGTTACCAGCGCCACAGGAAGCTGGGCGGCAAGCGCATCCCATGCACTGTCGTCACCGGCGAGCGCCCCGGTATGCGAGGCTGCCGCCGCCCGGCCATGCGCGCTGCGTCCGCCTTTCAGAATGATCACCGGTTTCGGCGCCGGATAGCGGCTTAGCAGATCAAAGAATTCTCGGCCCTCGCGGATATCCTCGATATAGAGACCGACAGCCCTGGTCTGTGGATCGGCGAAGTAGAATTCCACAAGTTCATGCGGCGTCACATCCGCGCTGTTGCCAATAGTGACGAGTCCCGAGAAGCGCAGGCCACGCCACTGTCCGCGTTTGATGATATCGGTCGAGAGCCCGCCGGATTGCGAGACGATACCGATCCGCCCGGTTTCGGTCGGGGCTCCGACCGGAAAGGTCAGCCCGCCGCGTGGCGAATAGGTGCCCAGGCAATTGGGACCAATCACCCGCACCCCGGCGATGCGCGCCCTGGCAACCAGATCGGCCTGCAATTCGCGCCCCTCTGCAACCTCGCCAAAGCCCGAAGAGATGACTTGAGCGATTTTCAACCGGCCCTTCGCCTCGGCAATGACGTCGGGAATATGTCGGGCGCCGATCGCGATATAGGCATAGTCTACAGGCGCAGGAGCAGCAGAGATGGAAGGATAGGCGGGCAGCCCCTCGATCTCGGAAGCCTGCGGATGGATCGGGAAGATCCGACCGGTATAGCCGAAATCCTTAAGCCGGCGGATGAAAGTGTTGGCAATCGCGACGTCTTTGGTGGATGCGCCAAGCACCGCAACGGTTTCGGGAGAGAAAAGCGGTGCGAATTCGACAAGTGGAACCTTCGCGTCAGCAGGGGCAGGCGCCTCGGGCTGCCCGGTTTCGGTCGTCAGGATAAAACGCGCATCCGCCGCCATCATGCCGCGTTCGGACAGGATCACCGGGTTCAGATCGACCTCGGCAATCTCGTCGGCGAAACCGAGAAGCAGCCCTTCAGGACCGCCAAGGGCAAGCATTGCGTCGATCAGCGGCTCTTCGTTTACCGCCGCCTCGCCGCGGACACCGGCAAGAAGGGCATACCCCTTCAGTTCTGCCAGCATTTCGGCCGCCATGCGACGATCGATCGGGCAGATGCGGAAGGACACGTCCTTCAACACCTCGACAAAGATCCCCCCGAGACCAACCATCAGCATTGGTCCGAATTCGGGATCGCGGAAACCGCCGATGACGATCTCGCGGCCTGTCGGGATCATTTCCTCGACCAGCCAGCCCTCGACCCGGGCAGTTGCGATTTTCGGACGGCGGGACATCTCGCGAATTGCATCCGCAACATCGGCAGGACCCGCAAGGTTCAGGATCACCCCACCCGCATCCGACTTGTGCATGATTTCGGGAGAAATGACCTTGACCACGAAAGGACCGGTCATCTTTGCAGCATGCCCGGCGCCTTCCTCGGGCGTAATCACCACCGCCGAGCGAGGCGCATGAATCCCGACGCGGGCAAGAAGCGCCTTGCCCGCAGCCTCGTCAAGCGCAGTCCGCCCGCTGGCACGAGCCTGTGCGATGATGTCGCGTATGGTCTTAAATTCGGCGTTCATGAGAATCCCCTCAATAACTCGTGGGCCAGCTGCGCATCAGATGCTGGCCGATGCCGCCGGTCCGCCGCTGACGCTGGATGTCAAACATGCGGATCAGATAGGCACGGGTTTCCTGGGGCTTGATTACGTCCTGGGTCGAGAAAATCTCCGCCATATCCCAGACCTCAAGGTCTTTCCGGATCTCGGCCAGAGCGTCATCGAAACCCTCTTGTCCGGGTGAGAGGTTGTGAACGATGTTGGTGGCGAAGACGGGATCCATGAATGAAATCTCGGCCATCGGCCAGGCGATCATCGCGTCGTTATGCGCGCCGCCACCCATTGCCACATAGGCGCGACCATAGGCTTTGCGGCAAATCACCGTCACTTGCGGCACGGTGGTCAGACAGGTGGCATTCATGAAATTCATGATATGGCCCGGCGCGCCACGCTTTTCGGCATCGGTTCCGACGACAAAACCCGGCGTGTCCATGAACCGCACGATCGGGATGTTAAAGCTGTCGCAAAGGACGGTGAAATCGATGATCTTGCGGCAGGCTTCAGCCGACAGCGCACCCCCGCCGACCTGCGGGTTATTAGCGATCACGCCCACCACCTTGCCGTCAAGCCGCGCCAGCGCCACCACTGCGGATTTGCCGAAGCGAGCCTTGAATTCGAACAAGCTGCCTGTGTCGAATATTACCTCGAGGATCTTCTTCATGTTATAGACTTGCGCGCGCCGCTCGGGGAGGACAGCGAGAATCCGATCCTGATCCTCGCCCGAACCATCGCTGACGGCAGCTTCGGGCGGGGTCTCGCCATTATGCGACGGCATATAGGACAGGAATTGCCGGATCGCGGCCATCGCCTCTTCGTCGGTATCGACAAACTGGTCGATGAGGCCGGTCATTTCGGCATGGATACGCCAGCCGCCCAGTTCCTCGAGATCGACCTTTTCACCGATCGCCATCGAGACGAGCCGCGGGCTTGAGACCGACATGATCGAGCCTTTGCGCATGACCGAAAAATCCGAACAGCAGCACAGCCATGCCGATGAACCAAAGGATGTGTCCAGCGCCGCCGCCGCCCAGGGCGTGTCGCGCATCCGACGAAACTGGGTGATGTCGTTGCCCAGCAGCATACCCATGCCCTTCGAGCCCATGGCATCCGGCAGCCGCGCGCCCGTCGATTCGCCGATATGGACAAAAGGCATCCCGCGCTCGGTGCAGGTGCGCCGTATATAGCCCATCTTTTTCGAATTGGTGCTGCCGGTCGAGGCGCCCTTGACCGTGAAGTCGTTTACCACCACGCCTGCGTCGCGCCCGGCGATCCGACCGAAACCGGTGATCTTGCCGTCGCGAGGCGTGCGTGCGGCCTCATCTGCGGAATAATTCGAACGGCCAAGCAGACCGGTCTCGAAGAAACTGTCCTCATCCACCAAAGCAGCAAGCCGTTCGGCAGCATTGAGCTGGCCCTTTTCGCGACGCTGAGTCAGTTTCCTTTCGCCGCCCATGGCGGAAGCGGCCTCGCGCCTTTGGTCAAGATCGGTCATCAGGGTTTCATGCGGCATCTTTATCCTCCTCAATTAACGTAGTCGCGACGTTCGGCGGTCAGCCGTTCAACCTGCGTGGAATCCAGCGTGGGATGGAAATTCGCGGGCAGATGAACCGCTCCGTCACGGAACTGCATGGGTTCGGCGAACAACCGATCCCTTGGCTTCAGGAAGCCATTGAATTCGCCGGCATTACGGACGACGCTGCGGGCGATGCATGCCTCCATCCAATTGTGGATTTCCGAGCCCAGACCGTCACCCAGCACCGGCTCCATGCCATGAGCGCGCACTGCCTCCAGCCCTTCCCGCAGCCGCTGCAATCCGCCGAAGCGCTTTAGCTTCAGCTTGCAGAAGCCAACGCCGGGGATAGTGCCGGCGCGTTCGATATCCTCCAGCGCACAGATCGGCTCATCAAGCATCAGCGGCACTGTCGAGGCTGCGGCCACCGCGCCATTCGCCTCCCAGTCTTCGGCAGGACAGGGTTGTTCGAAAAGCTCGATCCCGGTGGGATCGAGCGCGGCGGCAAAACGAATGCCCTCATCGCGGCTGAACCCGCGATTCGCGTCAAGGCGCAACGTGGCGCGCCCGGCAACCGTGGTCTGGATCGCGGCCACCCGGGCAAGATCTGAAACCATATCCTTGCCGACCTTTACCTTGAAGGTCCGAAAACCCTGCGCCAGCCATTCCTCAATTTCCGCCGGAATCCGGGAAAGATCGGTCTGGTTGATCGGGGTCAGAAGCGGCAGTGTCGCGGCCTCCGTCACGTCAAGCAGCGGATGACGGCCCAGATGTTCAAGCGCGGTGGCAAGCGTCGTGGCCGCGACTTTGCTCTGACCGAACTCCTCAAGCACCTGCTCCAACGCTTCGGCCGGTTCTCGCCCACATGCAGCCCGCAGGTGGCGGTCAAGGAATGCCCAGGCCCCATCGCGCGTTTCGTCACTCGATCCCGGCGAGACGTGGCCATCGGCAAAACCGCAATTGCCGTCCTCATCCTCAAGTTCAAGCAGGAAAGGCTCGAATTCCTCAAAGGTGCGGTAGGACAGGCGATAGGGGCGGATAAGCGGCAGGTTCAATCTGCGTAATACGGCTTTCATAAGTCTCGGCACCGGGTTCCTCCTGAGAGTCTGCCGCATTTTCCAACCGCTCTTTCCGCGATCGAAGCGGCGTAAGACGCGGGCGGTATGGTTGGTTATTTAGTAGTTGCGTTAGCGACTACTCTACCCTAACCTTTGCCATGCGTTCCCCGCCGATGCAACAGCATTGTTGTCGGGGAAAGCGCGAAAAGGGAGGAAGACATGAGAGCTTTGATGAAGGCGGCCGTGCTTGCGGCTGCAGCCGCAGGCTTGACCGCTCCTGTCGCGGCACAGGACTACCCTTCGGGCGACATCCGCTACATCCTGCATGTGAAACCCGGCGGCGCGACAGATGTGATGGCACGGCGTCTGGCGGATGGGCTACAGAAGGCATTGGGGGTGAATGTCGTCGTCGAGAACCGCGACGGCGGCAGCGGCGCGCGACAAATGGCACAACTCGCCCGGGCCAAGCCGGACGGCCAGACCATCGGTTCGGTCACCGCGTCCCATCTTGGCATGTTCCTGCAATCGAATACTTTCGACGCGGATTCGGTGACATGGGCCTGTAACATGGTACTTGACCCATATCTGCTTGCCGTCCGGTCCGACAGCGGGATCGATTCTCTCGCCGATCTGGTCGAGAAGGCAAAAGCTGCACCGGGAGAGTTGTCCGTCGCCGGTTTTGGCGAAGCTTCAGGCGGACAGGTCGCCTGGCAGATGTTTGCCGATTCGGCCGAGCTTGGCGATGGCGACATAAACTGGGTGCCTTACAGCAGTGTCGGCGACGCGGTGGTCGCAACTCTCGGCGGCCATAACGATATCGCAATCGCCTATACCGACCTTGTTCAACAGCATGTAAAGGCGGGCACACTCAAGGTGATCGGCGTCATGTCGACGGAACGCCTGCCGAAATTCCCCGACGCGCAGACTTATGCCGAGGCTGGCTATCCGGTTGATACCACATGGCAGCAGTTCCGGGGTATCGTCATGCCGGCCGAAACCCCGGCCGAGATTCAGGACGCGCTTTGCGGTGCGGTCCAAGAGGTCATGCAAGCCCCTGAAATGGTAAAATATATCGAGGATTCCGATCTCGTTCCGGGCTTCATGGCACATGAGGAGTTCACCGAATTTGTGCATGCGCAGGACGAGGCGGCAAAGACCTGGACCGCAAAGCTCGGCATCGCGGGTAATTGAGCAATGAATAGTCAGGACATAGCCTTGACCAGGAACATCAAGCACAAACAACAGGTTGAAAACCCCACGCGGACAGAGAAAAGCCTCCGCCTGTCGGGCCGAACGGTCGATATCATCGTCTGTCTGGCGCTTTTGATCATGGGAATTTGGTTCGTGGTGGAAGCGTTACATATGCCCTCGGGCCGCGAAGCTCTGGATCCCGGCACCTTCCCGATCATTGTCGGAGGAGCGCTTGCGCTCTTTTCCCTCTTGCAACTTGGCCTTTCGATCTCGGCGCGCGGGCAATGGGCGGCGGTCGAGGTGCAACGCCCGCTCTGGCTGGTGATCAGCATGGCGATGATACTGGCCTTCCCGGCCGCCGTGGAAAGGCTGGGCTATTATCCCGTCGCGGTGATCTGGGTGCCGGTCTTCGGCTGGATCGCCGGCATCCGCAGCCCCGTCGGACTTATTGCCGCCACGCTGATCGTTCTGGCGCTCGGGAAGTTCGTTTTCGAGATGCTGCTCAGCACACCGCTGCCATGACCGGAGGTTGGAAATGATCGAGAATTTTCTGCATGCCGCGGCGCTGGTGCTGACGGTCAAAGTGATGGGCGCACTCTTTTTCGGGGTACTGGTCGGTTATTTCGTGGGAGCCATGCCGGGGCTGACATCCTCCATAGGGATGGCGCTGCTCATTCCCTTCACCTTTGGACTTGAACCCATCCCGGCCATTGTCATGCTGGTGTCGATCTACATGGCTTCGGACTATGCTGGCGGAATCCCGGCGATCCTCGTCAACGCGCCGGGTCAGCCGGGTTCTGCGGTGACCGCCTTTGACGGGTATCCGATGTGCAACCGGGGTGAATCTGGTCTTGCACTCAACCTTGCAATCATGGCGTCGGGGGCAGGGGCGTTCATCAGCTTGCTGCTGCTCGTCGTCTCGGCTCAGGTAATGGCCTCATCCGCGCTTGCATTCGGGCCATCGGAATATTTCGCACTGGCAATCATCGGATTGTCCCTGATCGGAGTGCTAAGCGCCGGTTCCACTCTCAAGGCAATCATCGGGCTCTTGTTCGGACTGACCGTCGTCACCATTGGCATTGACCCGATCCGCGGCACCGAACGTTTCGTTTTCCACCCCTATCTGATCGACGGAATTCCCTTTCTGCCTGCACTGATCGGGCTTTTCGCGCTTTCCGAGGTCTTCGTGATGATCGAGACGGCGAATGACAGGATCGACCGGGTAAAGCACGCATCTTCGGCCAACCATTCGCTGCGCACATTGATGCCCTACCGGCGGACGGTGCTGCGCTCGTCGCTGATTGGTTATCTCATCGGGGTAATTCCCGGGGCAGGCGCCTCGATCGCTTCATTGGTCAGCTATGGTGTGGCCAAGAAACTGTCGCCCAGCGGCGCGAGCTTCGGGACAGGCAATCCCGAAGGGATCGTCGCCTCCGAGGCGGCCAACAATGCTTCGGTTTCGGGGGCGCTGGCGCCACTCCTGTCTCTTGGCATTCCCGGCTCGGCCAGTGCGGCGGTGCTGATCGGCGGGCTGACGATTCAAGGGCTTCAACCTGGACCCCTTCTTTTTGCAGACAATCCCGAGATCCCTTTCTCGATCTTCGTAAGCCTGCTGGCTGGCCTGCCGATCATGCTGCTGATCGGTCTCTTCGGCGCAAGGCTCTGGGTGCAGATCACGCGTATTCCACGACCGATCATCGCCACGGTCGTGGCTTCGATCTGCATGCTTGGATCCTATGCCGCCGCGAATGACACTTTCGAAATGATGGTGACGGCCACCTTTGGGGTGATCGGCTATGTACTGCGCCGTTGCGACATTCATCCCGCGCCGATCGTGCTGGCCCTCGTGCTGGGCGAAATGCTGGAAGCAAATCTGCGCCGGGCGATGATTCTGGCCAACGATAACTTGCTGACCGTGATTTCACATCCGATTACGGCGGGGCTGATCCTTGCCTCGATCCTGGTACTTGCGTCACCGCTCTTCGGGCGGAAGCCAGCCGCAAGCTGAACCGATGACCCCTCCGGCATCAGGAACCACCATCGCCGTCCCGGCTGCGGTGCTGGCTCTGTCGGCGGGGTCGCGGTCGTGGTCCGTACAACACCAGAGACCTGCCAAGGGCCGGCGATTCCAAAGGAAGGTCAAAAGACATGCAGGATTGTGCAAGTCCCGAACTGCTTCGTCCGCTTGGCGGTGGAACGCCGGGTAACCATTATCTGAGCCTTGCCGCTGCGGAAGCCCTGTACGGGCCGCTTTGCCATTTACCCAGATCGCTGCTGGTATTGGCCGAGGATATTCTTTGGCGCAAAAACGGGGATGCCGCCCGGATCGAACTTGACGCGCTACGTGCCGCCGTGACCGGAGACATGAATGCTGCCCCGATCTCCTTTGCACCGGGCCGGGCGCTTTTGCAGGACTTCCTTGGCATTCCGTTGATGACCGATCTCGCTTCGATGCGCGACGTACTTGCGCATGCAGGGGCCGAACCTCACCGGTTGGAGCCACGGATCCCGGTCGACTTCGTGGTCGACCATTCGCTTTCCGTCGAGATCGCGGGCCGGTTCGATGCATTGCTTCGCAATCGAGAGATCGAATTTCAGCGAAATACCGAACGCTTCGAATTCATTAAATGGTGCGAGAATGCGTTCGAAACGGTTCGGGTGATTCCACCCGGCCGCGGCATCATGCATCAGGTCAATATCGAATGGCTAAGCACCGTGATCCGGGACACGCGCATTGCCGGCCGCCGGGTTCTGCGCCCCGATACGATGATCGGAACCGACAGCCACACCACGATGGTCAACGCGCTCGGCATTCTCGGCTGGGGTGTCGGCGGGATCGAGGCAGAAGCCGCGATACTTGGCCTGCCGCTTGGGCTTGAAGCGCCGAGAGTAGTGGGGCTGGAATTGCGGGGCGTGCTGCCTCGCGGCGCGGCGGCGACTGATCTCGTGCTGCATATCACCGCTTTTCTACGCCAGATCGGCGTGGTCGGCGCCTTTGTCGAAATGCACGGATCGGGGCTTGCCGGCCTATCGCTGGCCACCCGCGCGACCATCGCAAATATGGCCCCGGAATACGGCGCCACTTGCTGCTATTTTCCAATCGACCGGGCAACGATTGCCTATCTCGCCATGACCGGGCGCAGCGGCGATCATCTTGCCGAGATAGAGAACTATGCCCGCGTGCAGGGTCTCTGGTCCGAAACGGGCGAAGCGGCAACCGGCCTGACTGAAAATCACGTCTTTGACCTTGCTACGGTCGAGCCGGTCATGGCAGGACCAAGCCGCCCCGAACAGCGGGTGACGCTTGGTCAGGTGCCGGCATCCTTCGATGCGCGGCTCGCCGCTCTGAAGGTGGACGAACCGGCTGCATCCGGGACATTCGGCCACGGCGCGATAGTCATCGCTGCGATCACAAGCTGTACCAACACCGCCAATCCCATGCTGATGATCACAGCCGGGATGCTTGCTCGCAATGCTGCGGCGCGAGGGCTGACGCCAAAACCGTGGGTCAAATGCTCGATGGCGCCGGGTTCGCGCGCGGTTACGGATTATCTCGACGCCGCCGGCCTGACGCCTGCGCTCGAGGCTCTGGGTTTCCACACGGTCGGCTACGGTTGCACCACCTGCAATGGAAATTCCGGGCCGCTTGATCCGGAATGGCAGAGGCAAATCACCGAAAACAACCTTGCCACCGTCGCGGTTCTGTCCGGTAACCGGAATTTCGAAGGACGCATTCATCCTTCGGTAAAGGCCGCCTATCTTGCATCTCCGGCGCTGGTGATCGCGGCGGCAATCGCGGGATCGATCTCGGTCGATCTGTCGCACGATCCGCTGGGTGTGGATGCAAAGGGCCGCCCGGTGCATCTTGACGAAATCCTTCCTGACCCCGATGAGGTCGAGGGCGCGGTGCGGCGTTTCGTTACCGCCGGACGTTTCCGCGATACGTATTCATCGGGGCAGATGATGACGGAAGACTGGCGCTTATTGCCCGCCCCCGCCACCGCTCGTTTTCCCTGGAAGGATGACAGCCTGTTCATCCGTTCTTCGGATTTTCCCAAACTTCCGCCGGCATTCGATCCACAAACGGGCGCCGCGGGAATGCGGCCGCTCCTCGTGCTGGGCGATGGAATCACCACCGATCATATTTCGCCCAACGGGGCGATCCGTCCTGGCACGCCGGCAGCGGAATGGCTGACTGAACGTGGCGCAACGCGACCCGGAAACTATGGTCTGCGCCGCGGAAACCCCGCGATTTGCGCACGCGGAATGTTCGACAATCCACTTCTTGAAAACGCATTGGCTGGCGGGCTTCGCGGCAATCTCGCGCCCGCTGCCTCTGGTGAGCCCGTTCCGGTCTGGACCGCCGCGCAAGAGCGAATAGCGCGCGGCGAAAGCTCGATCATCGTTGCCGGACGCAACTATGGCGCCGGTTCATCGCGCGACTGGGCGGCGAAAGGATTGCGAATGCTGGGCGTCGTCATGGTTCTGGCGGAAAGCTTCGAACGGATCCACCGCAGCAATCTGGTCGGGATGGGCGTAGTGCCACTGACCTTTGCGCCGGGCTGGAACGCAGCGCGAATTGCCCTGACAGGAACGGAATTGCTCGATATTTTGCCCGAAGCCATGTTCGCCCCCCGTTGCCGGATGCGGTTACGGATCCGCCGCGCACAAGGAACCGGGCAGGAAAGCGAAATCCTGTTTCCCGTCAGGCTGGACGTGCAATCCGAGTCGGAAATCGAGACCCTGCGCGCGGGCGGCATCCTGCCACAGATCCTTGGCCGGCTGCTGGATGACGCTGCCTGACAGAAAGGATGCATCGCGAAAGATTATGGCATCTCCAGGGTGACAGACCTCGCGGCAGGATTCCGGTTTATTTATCCTCAGCCTATGCGGGTTCAAGTAGCGTGACGCGCTGGTCGTCTATGAAACCGGTGTAAATGTCGCCACGGCGGAATCCCGGGCTTGACAGACAGGCGATCAGAAAGTCCCGATTGCTCCGCAACCCTTCGATCGCGATCCCCTGCAGTGCCGTGACAGCCCGGTCGCAGGCATCTGCGCGATCCCGTCCATGCGCAATCACCTTCGCCAGCATCGGATCATAATAGGGCGTCACAACATCACCCTCGCGATAGGCGCTGTCGATCCGCAAACCCTCTGTCTCGGCCGGAAGCTGGAAGCGGGTAAGGGGTCCCGGCGAAGGCAGGAAATTCTTTTCCGGCATCTCGGCATAAAGGCGGCATTCGATGGAATGGCCGCTTGGCGCGATTTCGGTCTGCGCCATCGGTCCAAGATCTCCACGGGCAAAACGCAACTGCATCTCGACAAGATCAAGACGGGTGACCATCTCCGTCACCGGATGCTCTACCTGGATGCGCGTGTTCATCTCGAGGAAAAAGAACTCGAAGCTCTCGACATCGACGATGAATTCCACGGTGCCCGCACCGCGATAGGTGGTGTGGCGGCAAAGCGCAACCGCAGCCGCGGTCATCCGTTCAAGAGTTTCAGGCGGAAGCAGAGGGGCAGGGCTTTCCTCGATCACTTTCTGAAATCGCCGTTGCAGCGAACAGTCACGTTCATAAAGGTGAATCGCACCCGCCGCCCCGATACCGAAAACCTGAATTTCGACATGGCGGGCCTTGGGCACGTAGCGCTCCAGGAATACGCTGCTGTTGCCAAAAGCTCTGCCGGCCATGGATTGCGTGGCGGTGACAACCCGGTCGAGCTGATCCGGGCCGTCAATCTGACGCATACCGATCCCGCCTCCGCCGGCCGCAGCCTTGACAAGCAGCGGATAGCCCACCTGCGCGGCTTCGTCAGCCAGATCGCTGTCAGGGCCGATCACACCCGAACCCGGAACCACCGGCACACCGGCCGCAGCGGCCAAGGCGCGTGCTTGCGCCTTGTCGCCCATGGCGCGGATCGTTTCGGGCGCAGGGCCAACCCAGGTAAACCCTTCCGCCACGACACGGCCCGCGAATTCGGCGCTTTCGGACAAGAACCCATAGCCTGGATGTATCGCATCGGCACCGGTCTGCCTTGCGGCTGCCAGCACTTTTCCCATGTCGAGATAGCTTTCACGTGCGGGTGAGGGGCCGATAGCCACGGCAATATCTGCCTCTTCCACATGAGCAAGCGTGGCATCCGCCTCTGAATAGATCGCAACGGTTTCGATACCGAGTTTACGGGCAGAGCGGATCACCCGGCGCGCAATCTCGCCACGGTTGGCGATAAGCAGCCTTCGCATCGCGATCAGGCCTCGAGACGGGCGACGACCGTGCCTTCGGTCACTGTGGCGCCCTCTTCGAACAGGATTTCGTGTAGCACACCCGGCTCGGGCGCGGATACGGGTATCTCCATCTTCATGGATTCAAGAATCATGATCGCCTCGCCCTCGTCGATCCTGTCACCCGGCTTTGCCTCGATCTTCCAGATATTCCCTGTGATCTCGGTCTTGATGTCGATGATTGTCACCTCGGTCTCCTCCTTCGCTCCGGCACAAGATCGCCTTTCTTGAAAAGAGAGATAGCATGAGGTATGCGTAGTTGCAATAACAACTACTTTTGGGAATCAACTCAGGTGACGCAAGGCCGGTCCTTCGTCAATCCGGCCGCTGCGTGGAATATCCGCCTAGCATCACATGCCCTGAGGATAAGCGAGAGGAAGAGAATCAGGATTTCGAGGGTCGCCATTAGTTGTTCCGTTTGCTACTCCTATCAAGTCCGGGACATGGCGCGGCCCGCGCATAAGCTGCAATCAGCAGTACGGGGAATACCGCAATTGCACTGTCGTCAGAACCGGTCCTGACTGGCAGAGACGGAATGCCCCGGCTAATGGACGGATAGAATGAAATGCAAGGTGAACCATGACGGCACGAGTGTCAGAAGCAAGCAACGCCCCTGCGGATGTAATTTCCGATCTGCGCAAGCTTGGGCTAACGGAATATGAAGCCCGGGTTTATTTCCAGCTGCTCTGCGCAAGCCCGGCAACGGCCTATGAGATCGCCAAAGCCGCAAATCTGCCGCGACCGAACACCTATAACGCGCTGGAAAGCCTCGTGCAGCGCGGCGCGGTGCTGCCGGTCAGCGAATCCCCCGCCCGCTATGTCGCGGCACCGCCCGAGCAATTCCTCGAGTCGGTCGCGCGACGAACCAGTACACTTTGTACCGCAATCACTTCGCGGCTGAAGGATGTCGCGCGGCCGATAGATGACCAGTATGTCTGGACATTACGCGGCGTGACCAATGTGCATGACAAGATCGCCTCCCTGATCGATGGCAGTCAGGAGTCGTTGATGATCAAGGCCAGCGATGAGATCCTCCGCCGCCATACCGACAGCCTGCGCGCCGCCGCCGAGCGCGGAGTCGAGATGCTGATGGTCCTTTTCGCCAGCGATGTAAGCGAATTTCGCTTCGGCCCCAACTGCAAGGTCTACAGCCACGAGGGCAACGGGGTCCGAATGGGCAAGACCGATAACCTGTTCACCATCGCGGCCGACCATGTAGAGATGGTAACGGCTCAGATCCTCGAGGTCGTGGTGGCTGTCCATACCCGCAATGAACCAATCGTCACCATGGCCGAATCCCTTGTGCGACATGATTTCTACATGGCCGAGATTTTTCAGCGTTTCGGCCCCCAGATCGACGACGCTTTCGGCCCCTATTTACGCGATTTGCGGCTGGCCTGCTTTACACCGGCGCAGGCGGATTCATTCCGGCTGAAGACCGGTATCCGCGACTGAGGCGGCACGAATTCGGCGATGACCTTGATTTCCGCGCCAGACACCGGCCATCAGACCGGAAACCGGTGATGGCCGATGCAGTTGCTGAAATCATGATCGGGCCGGCTTGTGGCGTGGGCGCAGCCCGGGGAACCCACGTCCCCGCAGCGACGCACCGGCGGTTTCGGTCACGAACAGCAAGGCGACCGCCCCGACCACGCAAGCGCCCATCATGTAATAAGCCGGTATCAGATGACTTCCGGTTTTCGCAACCAGCCAGTCATTGATCAGCGGCGCGGTTCCTCCGAAAAGCGAAGTCGACACGTTATAAGCAATCGCCAGCCCCGCATATCGCACATGGGTGGGGAACATCGCCGGGAAAGTGGCCGAAATGGTGGCCAGTTGCGGAACATAAAGCAGACCCAGCACCGCAAGGCCGACAAGGGCACTGACCGGCCCCCGCTCCATCAGCTGGAACATCGGTACGGCGGCGATGAACAGCCCGACGATGGAAAACCACCACAGCGCCTTGCGCCCGTAACGATCCGAAAGGGCGCCCGCAAAGGGAAGCAGCACCATCATCGTCAGCATGGCCAGCAACGGCACCAGCAAAGAGGCGTTATTTCCCATCTTCAGCGTCGTGCTCATGAATGTGGGCATATAGGCCAGCAGGACATAATTGACGACGTTCAAGGTCACCACAAGCCCGCTCAGCAGCAGCAGCGGTTTCCAGTATCCACTCAGCAATTCCCGCAGCGGCACGGTTTCGTTCTCTTCCTGCTCAGCGGCCTCAGCCAATTCGCGGAATACCGGCGTGTCCTCCATTTTCGACCGCAGATACAGCCCCGACAGGCCAAGCGGCGCCGCGATTAGGAAGGGCAGACGCCATCCCCATTCACCCATCGTTTCATCCCCAAGAACAAGCGAGCAGCCCAGCATCAGGAAGGCGCCCAGCGAAAAGCCGGCCAGCGTCCCGAATTCAAGGAAACTGCCGTAATAGCCGCGCTTGTCGTCGGGGGAATACTCGGCCATGAAGGTTGCCGCCCCGCCATATTCGCCACCGCTGGAAAATCCCTGCACCATGCGCAGGATGATCAGCAGCACCGGCGCGGCCCAGCCGATGCTGTCATATGTGGGCAAAAGGCCGATGCCCAATGTCGCCACCGACATGATGATGATCGTCCAGGCCAGAACAGTCTTGCGCCCCAGCCGGTCGCCCAGGGGGCCCCAGAACAATCCACCCAGCGGGCGAACCAGAAACGAAATCGCAAATGTCGCAAGCGCAAACAGCGTCGCCTCTGCAGTGCTGCCGGGAAACAATGCGGCCGAAATATAGGTCACGCCATATGCGTAGACCCCGTAATCAAACCATTCTGTCGCATTTCCGATTGCCGATGCCGCAATTGCACGCCGCAGCAACGCAGGAGAGGCCTCCTCTGAAGCCAGTGCTGGATTGTCCATGATACCCCCTAAAAAACAACTAGTTAAATTGGATTCTACATTTGAATATTTGTCACCCCGAGGATTAACTATCCACGTTCGACTGCGGCTGTAAAGATGAATATTATAGAATTCTGCCTTCGGACGACAGAAAATTTTATCGCGGTCATGCCTGCGGGGTACTGAACTACCTGCGATGCGGAACCGGAATCCGCCGATCCTGACGGCCTGTGTCTTGTATGATTTTCACATCCGGGAAAGCCGCTCTTCCGGGATCAGGCCTGAAGCGATCCGGTTGCGGTCCGGCTCGGCCATGATGTTGTCCAGCGCGGTTTGCGTCAGCGGCGTGCGGGGAAGAAATTCCGGCAGGTGACGACGGCGCAGGCTGTCGCTTCGCGCCGGTATTCTTCGATGACCTGACCACGACACCCGCGCTTACCCGGATAAGGGACATACCGGTCTTCGTCGCCTGCCACGATCCCGGCCCGGCGGCTGGAATGAACCGGTCATAGCGGGCGATCAAGCCCTGAATTGACCGTTGGGATAGCGCGTTCCAGCCGATCAAGGCGCTTCTTGCCGCCGCTGACAAGCGCCCGCTCTCGCAGAACCTCCAGATAATCCGGTGTCAGGCGGCAGTTGCGATACAGTTTCAGCAGGCTGCTGCGCGTGGCCTCCCCCGTCACGATGCTGCGCATGGTTTTGCTAAGCACCTTGCCGTTGCGCAGCATCAGGGCGGTCTTGTGATCGGCATGGCGCAACGGAATGTGACAGGAATTCGCGGGACTGAACCGTTCGCAATGGCGCCGGTCCAGTTCCACTTTCGGATCGTAGAACAACCAGACTTGCGCCGCCGAGGCCGATTCCCTGGCGGCATCGTGAAACGCGCCATCCCAATCCGCCATCCGCCCGGAAAGATAGCGGCCATCCCAGCCGGCAATCCGGCTTGAAAGGCTGGACTGAGGTGAAAACGCCGCCACTTTACAGCCCGGCGCCAGGGATGAAAAAGCCGCAGCCCCATATCCGCCCATCGAGGTTCCGAACATGGTTACAGACTGGAACTGCCGGAAAAAGCCGCTTTCCTTGAGCGACAGCAGATAACGATGCAACCCGTCATTGCGATACCAGGCGGGAATGAAGGTCATTACTCCCAGATGCGACCAGCCCGCCTTGCGGACGAAATCATAGCCCCAGGGATCACGCGCCACGGGATTTTCACGGGCCGAGGACAGATTGTCGAAGGAAACCAGCAGATGCTCGTGGCTGCGCGCGGCATGTACGCATGCATAATTCGGCATCGAATGATAGAATCCATGCGCCTGTCCCGATAGCCGGAAATCCCCCAGCCAGCCGGGCGCAAGGCTTTGGCGCGGCAGGTTTTTCCCCTCGGTATCTGCGGCCCTGTCCGCGCCATCTTCTTCGGATTGGTCATCCTGTTCCGTTCCGGCCCAGGTCTCTTCTTCATTGTCAGGTTCTGCCTCGCGCGCCGTCAGTTCGGACGCCCAATGCATATTGCTTTCATCCTGAAACGGCCGCGTCGTCGCCACCCCGACGGGAACATGCCACTGGAACATCGATGCTGGAGGATGCTTGCCCTCCAGAAACAGCGCGATGGCCTGACGCGCCTGCGGATCCTGACCGGCCAGCAACCGGTCCAGCCGTGATCCGAATTCGGCGATCACGGCCTGATGCGCGTGCAGGATATCCGGGAATTCCTGAAACAGATCCTGTCGCAGCTTGTCCAGCTTCTGACAGCTGTCCTGCGGCAGGATGATATCGATAAAGTTGAAATTCCACCGGAAGAACTGGGTTATCGTGGCTTTCAGCATATCCGGTGTTATGAACGGCAAATCTGGACCCGCGCCCACATGCCGCAGCAGCCAGGTTTCCGGGTCCTGCGACACATAGGAAACCACTCGCCCAAGACCAAAGCCCGGCGCCTCCCGCGGAGCAAGCCAGCCACCCTCGAGAAAACGGCCCTCGGTATCGTCGCCGGCGCCGTTCAGCCAGATCAGAGGCTCTTTCCGCTTCGCGAATTTCGGTTTCAGAATCGGTCGCCCGGATTGTAACCTGCGGGCGACCGAGGGGCGGAAAAGCGATCGCATTATCGTTGCCAGCAATGGCCCGCGCCGCCCGTCGCTCGTTCCCCGTCCGAACCGTTGGCACAGCAATTCCCCTGAATGACGCCGCTGCCCCGAGCTGCCGACAATCTGGCAGGTCAGGCTCAGCACATCGGGGGCCTGCGGCAGCGCCGCGAACAAATCCCCCAGCATGCCGTCGCCGGTCTCGATATGCACGAAATCTTCGGGCATCAGCCACAACAGGTATTCGGCATCCTTTCGGCCTTCCTGCAGAATGGCCTCTGTCGTCGCGCGCTGCCGCGTATTCGCCGCAGCCAGACCCGGATGTGCGCTTGGGCGATAGCTTATCAGTCCCGCATTCTCCAGCGCGCGGCCCAGCGCATCCGCCTGTTCGTTCGCGCTGTCGCCATATACGGTAATTCGATCAAACCCGATGCGGCGATGATGCAGAACCCATTCAACCAGCGTCGGTCCGGAATCGTTCATCAGCATATGCAGGCTGACATCGGGCTGCCCGGTCTGCTTTGAATGGTCGATAAGATTGTTCATTTTTCTACAATGCAACAAGAGTAACTGAAAACCGTGCGGTCAGGCCATATTGATGAAATTCGCAATTTTGAAATACCCTTTACGGGTATAATGGTCGCTATCCACGAATTCCTCGGCCGGGACCAGTTTTTCCACATCTATGAAAATGGCCCCAGGATGAGCCTCGCAGAATTCCCGGCACATGGTGTTATAGACGGCCCGCGCCCCGGACGTCCGGGCGGCCTGCTCACCGATCTGTTCGGCTGCGCCCAGGATGAACAGTTTTGCATCAGGCCGCATCAGGCCGATGGTTTTCTCGAAACTCCGCCGCACAAGGTTCAGCCGCTGCGCCTCATCCAGATCCAGATGATGTAAATGGTTCAACATCTGAATGGCGGTCTTCGGCTGCCGGACAAGACCAAACAGGCGTTTCGGCGGGATCGTCAGCAGGTAGCGGTCCGTCTCGTCGGGAAAGCCATAGGTGAAAAGATTCTTCGTCAGGAAAGCGAAAAACATCGACAGAATGATCACATCCGATGCCTTCAGGCTTTTGTCCAAAGCCTCCATCTCGGCAAGATTATGCCCCGCCACATGGTTCAGAGCCCAGTGATTTGCAATCCGCTGTTCACGAGGGTTCAGGAAGAACCCGGCATCGTCATAGCGGACGATAAGGCCGTCATCATCCGGCTTGTTGACGAATTCATCCCGTTCGCTGCCGCAATAGAAGGATACCTGTTGCAGGTCGCATCCGCCGACAAGGCAAAGCTGCCCCCCGGCATTCGCCGCCGCATCGCCGAATTCGTCGACCTGCCGGATCCATCCCACTTCCGCGGGGATATCCAGCGAATTGGCCACAGGCTTCGCGATCTCGAATTCGGGCCGTTCCAGATGATTCCAGACCCATTGCTCGACCCCCATATTCAGGGTGCGGCAGGAAAAGGCGAAATGATGCACGACCGTGCCGTTGAACCTGCGGCGCAGGCAGAAAAATCCGACCAGCCCGTAATCGCCGTATTTGTCCCTGACATGGATCAGCCCGGCATGAACGCCGGGAATGCGCAGAAGCTCCTGCAATTCGGCCTTCTGCTCATCGGTCGTCACCCGCTGCTTGGTAAAGTTCAGCTGGTTCGTGCGATTGATCAGCTCATAGACCCGATCCATCCGATCTTCGAAATCCGCGATGATCTTGATCTGGATATCGGATTGCCGCAGAAACTCCTCATTCGACAGGTTGCCGGAAATCTGCGCCTGTTCCTTGGTTTCTAGAACACGGTATTGCTGCAAACGCGCGTGATCGCGGTCATCCTTGCCCCGCAGCTGAGGCAACCCGGCCAGCCCGGAAAGATCGGACTGCGACCCATCTGTCGAGCCGGTGGCATCCAGGCAGGCGATGCGGGGCGAGAAATATTTGACCTCTTCAAGGTTCAGGTGATTGTCGTCCAGAAACAGCGCATTTTCATCGCGAAGCTGCATCCGTTCCAGGATCGACCTGACGGCCTGACCTTTCGGGCTCCATTCGATATGCGGAAATACGAATTTATCCCAGACGCCCAGCCTGACCAGTTCGGCTTTCGCCTGCTCGAAATCGTTCTTGGAACAGATCGAGCACATGATCCCGCGATCGACAAGCGTATGTACCAGATCGATATGCGCTTGGACCGGTGTGATATCACCTTCGGATAATGTGCCGTTCCAGAAGGTCTCATCCAGATCCCAGATGACGACCTTGACGTCTTTGTCAATAATCGCGAAGCGTGGATCACTCATATACATCTCCTGAACTCATAAACAGAGCCCCATTACCGCCAACCATTCACAAGCTCCAGCGCCGTTATCATATAACGTTAAAATAATCGCGAAGGACAACCGCCGGCCCCTTGCCCTGCCGGACAATCGCCGCGACCCGGGAGCCTGCGCCTTGTCGTCACTTCCAGTTCATAAGATTCTTCTGTCGGTGTTTCTGGACATTTTGCCAGGGCAACTCTTCGGAATCCACGGTCATCCTTGCCGACGCGGCAAGGATCATCTCATGCGAGGTCGGTCTGAGCCGCGCGTTTCCCGGGGGCGGACCGCTTCGCTCTTTTGCCATTGCCAGCGCCGAGCGGGCGATTTTCTCGTTTCCAAGGCTGCTGACGGCCTTTGCGAAACGCGGCAGAAGATGCGCATGCCTTCCCTCGCCGATCCTGGCTTTCATCGCATATAGATACCATGGCACGGTGCGGCCGGCGCGATAGATCCGGGCGAATTCCTGTGGCGACATCCTTCCCGCAACAATCTGCCGCACGACCGTCGACAAAAGCCCGGCCCGGCGCAGGAACAACGCGGATTTATGCCCTGCATAGCGCGCCTTCAGGTGAACGACATTCGGCGCGGTAAAGCGGTCTATATGGCGTTGATCAAGCTGGAAGCCCGGATCGTAGACCAGAAAAACCTGTCCCGCGGCGGCGGATTCAGCGGCCCCGTCGGCGAAAGCCCCGCTCCAATCCGCGCGGCGGCCTGCGGGAAACCGGGTTTCCCACGGCACCAGTTCGGGTTTCAGCGTCGATTGCGGCGAAAAGGCGATCACCGTGCAGCCGGGTGCCAGCGAGGCAAAGGCGCATGCCGCATATCCCCCCATCGAGGTGCCGGTCATGACGACCTTTCCGAACCGCCGGAAAAACCCCTGATCCCGCAGATTTTCCAGATGATCCAGAACCCCCGGATTTCGGTACCAGTCGGCCCCGAAGGTCATTACCCCCAGTTGCGACCATCCATTCTTGGCAACAAAATCATAGCCCCAGGGCAGACGATCCAACGCATCTTCGGCGGCGGAAGAGACATTGTCGAAGCTGACCATAAGCACATTGTCGCCCCGGTCGGTGAACACAGCGCCGAAACCGTCGCCGGAGATATAGCTGCCGCTGCGATGACCCGATCGTCGGAAATTGATCAGCCATCGGGGCGCGGGTTCGGCGCGATCCGCTTCAGGCTCAATATCGTGGCTGCTTGGATTGATCATATACTCTTTGCTCCGCCATCGAAACATGAACGCTAATCGTTAAAAAAATGAAAACCCGGGCGTGCTTCCGTGCTATTTTATCCGGTTTGCCTCTGCCGTTGCAAGCCGCGATTCCGATGTCTTGCCGTCACGCCCTTCTTCAGCGGCATTGCCGGGCGCGGGCCTCGGCCCCGCTGCCGATGGCGGGGCGTTTGCACATGGCGCGAAGCTTGCCACCGGGATGGACCTAACCGATCACCTGCGTCAGGGCATCCGCCGCCTTTCGCAGGTCATCAAGATGCGTCAGCCCCTGTTCCAGCGTCAGTCTCTGGTGAGGGGCGTGAAACGACACGGTCGCCGCTAGATCTCCGTCCTGACCGGGAACCGGAACGGCAATCGCGATCATTCCCTGAACAAATTCTTCGTTATCGGTTGAGTAACCCTGATCGCGAATGCGATCCAGCTGTTGTCGAAGCTGGGCCGGATCGGTGATGGAGTTGGCCGTGTAGGCCTGCAATTGAGCGGTCGCCAGAAAGCGGTCGAGAAGTTCGGGCGCCATATGGGCAAGGAAAACCTTGCCGGCCGAGGTCGCATGCAGCGGCACGCGCGAGCCGACATGCAGCTGGATTCTCAGCGGCCATTGGGTTTCGACACGATCGACATAAATCATCGCATCGGTGTCGGGGATGGAAAGGTTGCAGGTCTCACGGATGCGCTCGTTCAGCCTGATCAGGATTTCACGCTGTGCCAGATTGTGCTGACCCAGCCGCATGACTCCCAGCATCATTTGCCGCAGTTTCGCGCCGGGAAGGTAGCTGCGCCTGTCGATATGCCGGATGAGAAAGCCTTCTTCCTCCAGCGTTGCGACAAGTCGGTGGATCGTCGGCTTGGGCAAGTTCAAAGACGCGTTCAGCTCCATAACCGTCATCGGTCTTGAACTTAACGCAAGCGCCTCAAGAATAAGCAGATTTCTTAGACTTGTCGCGGGTTTTTCGGGTGTTGCAGAGACCGGCATTCGAACTTCCTTTTTGCGCAGCGACAACCTAATCGCTCTTTGCATGATCGTCTACTTGTCCAAAAAATGAGACTGATAGTCTCATTTTTGCGTTGACTCTGCATATCCGCCAATGTCAAATCCGGTCCAGATCGTCGCGAGGAGGCGGCGGTGCAGGCATGAAGATGTCAATGACAACCGTCACAACGCATGGGAGGGCGTAATGTCGGACGCAGCTTTGACCGGCTATTCCAAAGGGGTAGTTACTAACGATGTGCGAAAGGTCGCATTGGCAAGTCTCATCGGGTCCACGATCGAGTGGTATGATTTTTTTCTCTACGGCGTGGTTGCCGGAATCGTCTTTAACGAACTTTTCTTTCCTTCCGACGACGCGACGATTTCAATTCTTCTGGCATATGCGACTTTCGCGGTGGGTTTCGTCGCCCGTCCGTTGGGGGGCCTGATCTTCGGTCATTACGGAGACCGGATTGGCCGGAAGACCATGCTGGTGATTTCCCTGCTGCTGATGGGCGGCGCCACGGTCATGATCGGGCTTTTGCCGACCTATGAGAGCATCGGCATCCTGGCGCCGATATTGTTGCTGATCCTGCGTGTCGCACAGGGTATCGGAATCGGCGGAGAATGGGGCGGCGCGGTCCTGATGGCCTATGAATACGCGCCGCAGGGAAAGCGGGGCTTTTATGCGTCCATCCCCCAGATCGGGCTGTCGCTGGGCCTGTTCATGGCAGCGGGCGTCATGGCGCTGCTGACCCTTTTGCCAGATGACGCTTTCATGGCCTGGGGCTGGCGCTCTGCTTTCGTGGCCTCGATCATTCTTGTTTTCCTTGGCACATGGATCCGCGCCACGATCAACGAAAGCCCCGAATTCGAAAAGGCAAAGGCCGAATCCCGTGGGCGTGATCAGGGCCTGCCCATCGTCACGATGCTGAAGCGCTATCCGGCCAATGTGCTGCTGGGCATGGGCGCCCGGTATATCGATGGCGTGTTCTTCAACATCTTCGCGGTCTTCTCGATCGTCTACCTGACGCGTTACGTCGGGATGGAGCGGTCCTTTGCCTTGTGGACTGTCTGCGGTGCCGCAGTCGTGATGATTTTCTGCATTCCCTTCTTTGGCCGGCTGTCCGACCGGATCGGTCGCCCGCGCATCTATGCGATCGGCTCGTTTCTTCTGGTCCTCAGCGTGTTTCCCGCATTCGCATTGATGTCCAGCGGCGATCCCTTCCTTGTCATCCTTGGGATCGTGCTGCCGTTCGGTATCGTCTATCCGATGTGCTACGGCCCCGAGGCGGCGCTGTTCGCGGATCTTTTCGATCCCACGGTCCGCTATACCGGCGTCTCATTCGTTTACCAGTTCTCGGGAATATTCGCGTCAGGCATCACGCCGATGATCGCAACGGGTCTGATGGCTGTGAACGACAACGATCCCTTCTGGCTGTGCTGCTATGTCGTCTTCGCCGGCATCGTATCGATGATCAGTGCCATCCTGATCGGACGACGCCCCCAGATCTGAAAACGGCAGGGACCTTTGCGGGTCCTTGCACCCAACAGCCGCCTTGGAAGGAGTATAAGATGAGTCAGGCACCGGACAGTGCGGATTACGTGGTGGTTGGCGCGGGATCGGCCGGCTGCGTGGTCGCCAATCGCCTTAGCGAGGATCCGTCGATCACTGTGACGCTGATCGAAGCGGGAGGCCGCGATTCCAGCCCGTGGATCCACATTCCCGTCGGATATTTCCGGACCATGGATAATCCCGCCTTCGACTGGTGTTACCGCACAGAGCCCGATGCCGCTTTGGGTGGCCGTTCCCTGCCCTGGCCGCGCGGCAAGGTTCTTGGCGGCTCGTCTTCGCTGAACGGATTGCTTTACGTCCGCGGCCAGCGCGAGGATTACGATCACTGGGCGCAGCTTGGCAATCGCGGCTGGTCCTGGACGGATGTCGCCCCGATCTTCGAGGAACTCGAAACCTTTCAGCGTGGCGGGGCCGAGGGCCGGGGCACGAGCGGTCCGCTACAGGTATCCGACCCGCGCCTGCGTCGGGAAATCTGCGAAAGATGGATCAGGGCGGCGAATGCGAACGGCATCGAATACAACCCGGATTACAACGGTCCCGTTCAGGAGGGCGTCGGACATTTCCAGCTGACGGTGAACAAGGGCAAACGCTGCTCGGCGGCCACCGCATTTCTGAAGCCTGTTCGCGACCGCGCCAATCTGTCGGTCGCAACCCGGGCGCAGGTTCTTCGCGTGGTGGTCCGCGACGGTGTGGCGACAGGGGTGGAAATCGCCCGTCCCGATGGTAGCAGGCAGGTGATTACCGCGCGTCACGAGGTCATTCTTTGCGCGGGGGCGATCGGCTCGCCCCAGATCCTCATGCTGTCCGGTATCGGCGATCCGGAACATCTTGCCTCGCATGGTATCGGGACGGTTGCCGCCTCTCCGGAAGTCGGCCTGAATTTGCAGGATCATCTTCAGGCGCGATTGGTATTCAAATGCCATGAGGCGACCCTGAATGACGAGGTCCGCAGCAGCTTCAACAAGATGAAGATCGCTGCCGAATATGCCATGTTCCGCACCGGCCCCATGACCATGGCGGCCAGTCTGGTCTTCGGCTTCATGAAAACCCGCCCCGAACTGGCGACGCCGGATATCCAGTTCCATATTCAGCCATGGTCGGCGGACAGTCCGGGCGAAGGCGTACATCCCTTTTCGGCATTCACCCAGTCGGTCTGTCAGCTTCGCCCGGAAAGTCGCGGGTCCGTCGCATTGCGCTCGGCGGATGCAAGGGACGCGCCGGTGATCAATCCGAATTATCTTGCGACCGAAACGGACCGCAATACCATCGTCGCCGGCATCAGGATTGCCCGCGCCCTCGCCAGAACCGAGCCGCTGAAATCGGCGATCTCGGAAGAGTTCAGGCCAGCGGCGGATCTGGACGGCGATGATCAGCTTTTGGCCTGGGCGCGGCTGAATTCGACCACCATCTATCACCCCACGGGCACATGCCGGATGGGCACCGACGGAAAAGCGGTCGTCGATCCGCGATTGCGGGTGCGTGGGGTGCGCGGTCTTCGTGTCGCCGATTGTTCGATCATGCCGCAGATCGTTTCCGGCAACACGAATGCTCCGGCCATGATGATCGGCGCGAAACTGGCGTCGATGGTTCTGGAAGACCGCCCGGTCACGCGAATGGCGGATGAGCCGCGCGATCCGATTCACAATGTAGCATAGGAGATTCAGGATGCGAATGACGACTGAGGAGTCTTTTGTTAAGGTATTGCAGCTTCACGGTATCGAGCATGCGTTCGGGATCATCGGTTCTGCGATGATGCCTGTGAGCGATCTTTTTCCGCGTGCGGGGATCCGTTTCTGGGACTGCGCGCATGAGACGAATGCGGGTCTGATGGCGGATGGTTTCACGCGCTCGACGGGAAAGATGTCGATGGCGATCGCGCAGAACGGGCCGGGGGTGACGGGTTTCGTGACGCCGGTCAAGACGGCCTATTGGAACCATACGCCGCTTTTGCTGGTGACGCCGCAGGCGGCGAACAGGACGATCGGTCAGGGCGGGTTCCAGGAGATGGAGCAGATGCGGCTTTTCGCGGATTGCGTCTGCTATCAGGAAGAGGTGCGCGACCCTTCGCGCATTCCCGAGGTGCTGAACCGGGTGATCATGCAGGCCTGGCGCAACTCGGCGCCGGCGCAGATCAATATCCCGCGGGATATGTGGACGCAGGTGATCGATGTGGATCTGCCGCAGGTGGTGGCGTTTGAGCGGCCCTCGGGCGGCGAGCAGGCGGTGGCCGAGGCGGCAAGGCTGCTGTCGGAGGCCGATTTCCCGGTGATCCTGTCGGGGGCGGGCGTGGTGCTGTCGGGGGCGATCCCCGATCTGGTCGGGCTGGCCGAGCGTCTGGATGCGCCGGTCTGCAGCAATTATCAGCATAATGACAGCTTCCCCGGCGCGCATCCGCTGGCCATGGGCCCTCTGGGCTATGACGGCTCGAAGCCGGCGATGGAGATCATCGCCCAGGCCGATGTGGTGCTGGCGCTGGGCACGCGGTTCAATCCGTTCTCGACCCTGCCGGGCTATGGGATCGACTACTGGCCGAAGGAGGCGAAGATTATCCAGGTCGATATCAATGCCGACCGGATCGGGCTGACCAAGAAGGTGACGGTGGGTATCCAGGGCGATGCGGGCAAGGTGGCGCGGAGCGTTCTGGCGCAGCTTTCGGAGAGCGCCGGCGATCAGGGGCGCCAGGAGCGGCGCGATCTGGTGGCGCAGACCAAATCGCGCTGGGCGCAGGAACTGTCGAGCCTGGATCACGAGGATGACGATCCGGGCACCGAATGGAATGCCGGCGCGCGCATCCGCGATGCCGGGCTGATGTCGCCCCGTCAGGCCTGGCGGGCGATCATGCAGGCGGTGCCGAAAGACGCGATCATCAGCAGCGATATCGGCAATAACTGCGCCATCGGCAACGCCTATCCCAGCTTCGGGGCGGGGCGCAAATATCTGGCTCCCGGCCTGTTCGGCCCCTGCGGCTATGGCTTCCCGGCGATCCTGGGCGCCAAGCTTGGCAATCCCGGCACGCCGGTGATCGGCTTCGCGGGGGATGGCGCTTTCGGGATCTCGATGAACGAGATGACCGCCTGCGGGCGCGACGACTGGCCGGCGATCACCATGGTGATCTTCCGCAATTATCAATGGGGCGCGGAGAAGCGGAACACGACGCTGTGGTACGACAACAATTTCGTCGGCACGGAACTGGACCGCGGCACCTCTTATGCCGGGATCGCGCAGGCCTGCGGGGCGCGGGGCGTGCAGGTGAGCTCGCAGGAAGAGCTGACTTCGGCGCTGCATGAGGCGGTCGAACGGCAGATGGCGGCGCGGGAGACCACCTTTATCGAGGTGCTGCTGAACCAGGAGCTGGGCGAGCCTTTCCGCCGCGACGCGATGAAGAAGCCGGTGGTTGTGGCGGGGATCGATCCCGCCGATATGCGCCCGCAGCAGGGCGCTGCATGAGCCCCCCCGCATGACGCTCCCCGCATGAGCGGCGCCGGCGGGATGTCCGCTGGCTCTCTTTCCGCGGGCTGGCGATCATGAGGAGAACGGCCCCGCTCCCCTCGCGGCCCGCTTCTTTCGCGGCATGTGCCGGGGGTCGTCTGTCCCGGATTTGCCGCTCTGGTTCCGGTGGCGGTGACGGCGCAATGCCTGCCCGGAGATTCCGGCGCGCCCGCTGCGGTGACCGTCTTTCACCGTCACTGGCCCGCATGTCACAGCATGAGGAAGATCCATGAAACCGCTGGAACGCATCCTGTCCGATGCCCGCGCCACTCCGCGCCATATCATCCTGCCCGAGGGCGGGGACCCGCGCGTGGCCGGGGCCGCGCTGCGGCTGACGCAGGAGGGGCTGGCGCGGATCACATTGATGGACGGGCCGGATTTGCCGGGGGTGAGGGGCCTGCGCGCGGCGGATGCGCCCGATCTGGCCGAGCTTGCCGGTCACTGGCATCGCCTGCGGGCGCCGAAGGGCATGACGGCGGCCCGGGCGCTGGAGGAGATGCGCGACCCGATCCGTCAGGCGGCGATGCGGGTGCGGCTGGGTCAGGCCGACGGCACGGTGGGCGGGGCGGTGGCCACCACGGCCGAGACCGTGCGCGCGGCCCTGCAGGTCATCGGCCGGGCGCCGGATGCGGGGATCGTCAGCAGCTTCTTCCTGATGCTGTCCTGCGCGAAGGAGGCGCCGGTCCGGGGCGGGATGATCTTCGCCGATTGCGGTCTGGTGGTCGCGCCCGATGCGGATGAGCTGGCCGCCATCGCGCTTTCGGCGGCCGGAAGCTGCCGGCAGGTGCTGGCCGAGACGCCGCGGATCGCGCTGCTGAGCTTCTCGACCGCCGGCTCGGCCGAGCATCCCAGCCTGATCAGGCTTCACGAGGCGCTGGCCCTGATCCGCGCCGCCGATCCCGATCTGGAGGTGGATGGCGAGATTCAGTTCGACGCGGCGCTTGACGGGGCGATCCGGGCCCGCAAGGCCCCCGGCAGCCGGTTGACCGGGCGCCCGAACGTGTTCATCTTCCCCGATCTGGCCGCCGGCAATATCGGCTACAAGATCGCCCAGCGCCTGGGCGGACTGACCGCCATCGGCCCGATCCTCCAGGGCCTGGACAAGCCCGCAAACGACCTGTCGAGAGGATGCACGACCGAGGATATCATATACGCCGCCGCGATCACCGCAGTGCAGGCCGGTAAACATCAACAACAACACAGCCCCGATCCCGCAAAAACACAGGCAGCACACAACCGGACAATGTGAGAGGCGAGGTCCCGCAACAAAGGGCAGCGGAGAGGAAGGATGATTGGAATTGCCGGTCACAGGCGGGTCGCGTGGCCTGAGCCCGGCTGAACACCCCGCTGTCTCTGCCGCTAGACCCGTCCGCTCATCTTCGGAGCACGGAAGACGCGGGTGCGGGCGAAGACGTCTTCCAGGCGGTTCAGGCGCTCTTGCACCTGATCGGGCAGATGACCCTGAACCTGCGCCAGCAGCGCCTCGACCACCACCATCAGCGTGGCGGTTGAATCCCAGGCGGCGGGCATCTCGATATGGCAGGGCAGGGTATGGGTCGCGTGGGCGGCTGCGGGGGACAGCCAGCGATCGGTGATCAGCACCACCTTGACCCCATGGGCGGCGGCCAGTTCCGCCAGATGGACCGCGTTCGATTCGTAGCGGCGGATGTCGAAGATCACCGTCACGTCGCCGGCGCGCATGTCCAGCAATGCCTGCTGCCAGTCGGTCAGGTGGTCGGCCAGATAGGTCACCTCGGGGCGGATCACCCGCAACAGCGTCGCCATGTAATCGGCATGGGCATGGGTCAGCCGCCCGCCCATCACGGTCACCTTGCGGGCCGGATCGGCCAGCATTTCCGCGGCGCCGTTGAAATCCTGCGCCGGGATCTGGCCCAGCGTTGCCTCGATATTGCCGACAACCTGCGCGGCGAAGGACTGGATCGGATGGGCCTGCGGTTCGCGCGCGCCTTCGGGCAGAGAGAGCGGCGCGACCAACAGCCGTTCCACCTCGGTCCGAAGCGCGGCCTGATAGTCGGAATAGCCCCGGAAGCCAAGCTTTTGCACCAGCCGCACGATGGTCGGCGAGGAGACTTCCGCCGCCCGCGCCAGAGTGGTGATCGAACCCAGGGCCGACATCGGGAAATGCGACAGGATATGCGTGGCCGCCTGCCGTTCGGCGCGGGTCAGCCCGCCCAGGGATGCCCGCATTTTCTCTTCGATCTTCATCTTTGGCCTCGTCCTCCTGAATCAGAAACATTTGTAACAGAAAATTTCGTTCAGAAAAATTCTTGACAGAATCGGGTTGTCAAGGGAACGCTTGATCAAAAAACAGGGAGACGAGTCGCATCATGGAATCGATTGCATCCGGGCGCTTTGTGGCTTTTCGTGCCGAATCTCGGACGGGCTGGCCGTTGCGCTTTCCCGTTCCGCCGCAGAGGCCATAGCCATGCCCCGCGCAGCAATCGCCTTCGTGCGGATCGTGGAAGCGGTGAATTACCGCATAGGCCGCATCGCCATGTATCTGTTTCTCGTGCTGGCTGGCGTGCTGCTGTGGTCGGTTATCACCAAGGCGTTCTTCCGCCCGGCGCTGTGGACGCAAGAGATGGCCCAGTTCACCATGGTCGGCTATTTCGTCCTTGGCGGCGCCTATTCACTGATGCTGAACGCCCATGTCCGGATGGATTTGCTGTATGGCCACTGGTCGCCGCGCCGGCGGGCGGTCATCGACAGCATGACCGTTCTGGCACTGATCTTCTTTCTGGCGGTGACTTTATGGGGCGGGGTCGAGAGTACGATCTATGCCTTCGAGGTGGGCGAGCGGTCGCGCACCGTCTGGCGACCCTATATGGCACCGATCAAGATCGTGATCTGTGTCGGCGTGCTGCTGATGCTGCTGCAAAGCATTGCCTTCCTGATCCGCGATATCGCCACCCTGCGCGGGGAGCGGATCTGATGCCCAACGAATATATCGCGATCACCATGTTCGCCGGGATGATGGCGATGCTGCTGACCGGGCAGCGCGTCTTTGCCGGAATCGGCTTCGTTGCCGTGCTTGCCGCGGTGATGCTGTGGGGCGGTCAGGGCGGGCACGATATCGCCTTTACCAGCACGATCAAGCTGATGAACTGGTATCCGATGCTGACCCTGCCGATGTTCGTCTGGATGGGCTACATCATGTCCGAGACCCGGCTTGCCGACGATCTCTACCGGATGTTCCATGTGTGGTTCGGCCCCGTTCCCGGCGGGTTGGCCATCGGGACGATCCTGCTGATGGTCCTTGTCTCGGCCATGAACGGGCTGTCGGTGGCCGGGCTTGCCATCGGCGCGACCATTGCCCTGCCCGAACTGCTGAAGCGCGGTTATGACAAGCGGATGGTGACGGGGATCATTCAGGGCGGATCGTCGTTGGGAATCCTGGTGCCGCCCTCGATCGTGCTTGTGCTGTATTCGATGATCGCGCGGCAGCCTGTGGGGCAGCTTTGGCTTGCCGGGATCCTGCCGGGGCTGCTGATGGCGGCGATGTTCCTGCTTTACGTGGTGATCCGCTGCGGTATCAACCCAAGGCTCGGCCCGCCGCTGCCGCGGGAAGAACTGGCCAGTATCACCTGGGCCGAGAAGATCGGCCTGCTTCGCGCGGGGCTCCTGCCAGTGATCATCTTTGCGGGGATGATGGTGCCCTTCGTGCTGGGTTATTTCAGCCTTGTCGAAAGCAGCGTTGTCGGTGCGGCTATCGCCACGCTGGTCGCGTTGATGAAACGGCGGTTAACCCGCAAGGTGTGGGAAAGCTGCATGGTCAGCACGCTGGGCGTGTCCTGCATGTTCATGTGGATCCTGCTGGCGGCCCTGGCCTTCGGCGCGGTTTTCGACGGATTGGGCGCAGTGCGTGCAATCGAAGGCTTTTTCCTCGAGGATCTGGGGCTGACACGCTGGCAGATCATCATTCTGATGCAGGTCTCGTTCCTGATCATGGGGATGTTTCTGGACGATACCGCCATGCTGGTCATCGTCGCGCCGCTTTATATTCCGCTGGTGCAGGCGCTGGAGTTCGATCTGATCTGGTACGGAATTCTGTACACCATCACCTGTCAGGTCGCCTATATTACTCCGCCCTTCGGCTATAACCTGTTCCTGATGCGGGCGATGGCGCCCGATCATGTGACGCTGGGCGACATCTACCGCTCGATCGTGCCGATCGTGGGTATCATGATCCTGACCCTGATCATCATCATGGCTTTCCCGCAGATCGCGCTGTGGCTGCCCAATCTCGTTTACGGACAATGACGAAAGACAGGGGCGGCAGGAACCGCCCCGCAACCCAACGGAGGTAAAGACATGACCACGACCAGACGGAAATTCCTGTCCACCAGTGCGCTTGCAGGGGCCGGGGCGCTTGCCGCGCCTGCTGTGCATGCGCAATCGGCGCCGATCAAATGGCGGATGCAGACCTATGCCGGTGCTGCGCTTGGCGAGCATGTCTGCAAGCCCGCCATCGAACGCTTCAACAAGATTGCCGCCGGGCAGATGGAGATCGAGCTTTACTATTCAGATCAGCTTGTCCCGACATCCGAGCTGTTCCGCGCCATGCAGAACGGCACTATCGACGCGGTGCAGTCGGATGACGATTCCATGCAATCGCCAACCGAGGTGACGGTTTTCGGCGGCTATTTTCCCTTTGCCAGCCGTTACAGCCTGGATGTGCCGGTGCTGTTCAACCAATACGGGCTGAAGGAGATCTGGGAACAGGAATATGCGGCGGTGGGCGTTCAGCACATCTCGGCGGGGGCCTGGGATCCGTGTCATTTCGCCACCAAGGATCCGATCAACAGCCTTGCCGATCTTGAAGGCAAGCGCGTCTTCACCTTCCCCACGGCGGGACGGTTTCTCGCGCAATTCGGCGTCGTGCCGATGCAATTGCCATGGGAGGATATTCAGGTCGCCCTGCAGACCGGAGAGCTGGACGGTATCGCATGGTCGGGCATCACCGAGGATTACACGGTCGGCTGGGCCGATGTGACCAAATATTTCCTGACCAACAATATCTCGGGTGCATGGATCGGACATTTCTTTGCCAATGCCGACCGCTGGAACGAAGTGCCGGATAATCTGAAGCTGCTGATGGAGGTCTGCTTCGAGCAATCGCATTACTACCGCCAGTGGTGGTATTGGGGCGGCGAGGCCGATCTGCGGGTCAACGGGCCGAAGCTGGAGCTGACCTCGATCCCCGACGCGGAATGGGCGACGGTCGAAGAGAAGGCGCGCGAATTCTGGGACGAGATCGCGACCGAATCCGAAGTGAAGGCCAAGGTGGTCGGGATCTTCAAGACATATAACGATGTCATGGCCAAGGCCGGGCGTCCCTATCGCTATAGCTGATCCGGTGATCCGGCCGGGCAGGATGATCTGCCCGGCCGGAGTCCTGCCATTTTTTCGGTGAATGGATTCTCATATGCCCGCAAACCTGACGCTTGAAAGCCTGCAGGCCGCCTTTGATACCGGCGAGATCGACACGGTTCTGGTCGTCGCCCCGGATATGCAGGGCCGCCTGTTCGGCAAGCGTTTCCATGCCGCCTTTTTCCTTGATGGCGGGCATCGGGAAACGCATTGCTGCAACTACCTGCTGGCGCTCGACATGGAAATGCAGACCGTTCCCGGCTATCGCAGTGCGGGCTGGTCGCAGGGCTATGGCGACTATGTGATGAAACCCGACCTGTCGACATTGCGCCGCCTGCCATGGCTGCCGGGCACCGCCATGGTGATGTGCGATCTGCTGGATCATCACACGCATGAAGAGGTGGCCGTCTCGCCCCGCGCCATCCTCAAACGGCAGGTGGCCCGCGCCCGCGAGATGGGGTTCAAGCCGATGATGGCGACAGAGCTGGAATTCTATCTGTTCGACAACAGCTATGAAAGCTTTCGCGATCAGGGTTTCGGCACACTGACCCTGATCTCGGCCTATAACGAGGATTACCACATCTTCCAGACGACCAAGGAAGAAGACGTGATGCGGACCATCCGCAACGGTCTTTACGGCGCGGGCATCCCGGTCGAGAACACCAAGGGCGAGGCGGATTCCGGTCAGGCCGAGGTCAATTACCGTTATTCCGACGCGCTGGACACCGCCGACAATCACACGATCATCAAGCAGGCGGTGAAGGAAATCGCCTGGGCCAGAGGCAAATCGGTCACCTTCATGGCGAAATACGACACCGCCAAGGCGGGCTCGGCGGCGCATGTCCACCAGTCGCTGTGGACGCCGGAGGGCAAGCCCGCCTTCCATGATCCCGGGGATGAACACGGCATGTCGGCACTGATGAAGCATTTCGTGGCAGGCCAACTGGCGGCGGCCGAGGAGATGACGGTTTTCCTTGCCCCTTATGTCAACAGCTACAAGCGCTTCACCGAGGGGCTGTTCGCGCCAACCAAGGCCGTCTGGTCCATCGACAACCGCACCGCCGGTTTTCGCATCTGCGGCGAGGGGACAAAGGCCGTCCGCGTCGAATGCCGCATTCCCGGCTCGGACGCCAATCCCTATCTGGCCTGCGCCGCGCTGCTGGCCGCCGGGCTGAACGGGATCGAGCGCAAGCTGGACCTGCCCGCCGAGATGAAGGGCGACATGTATCACACCGAGGGCCTGCGCGAGATTCCCCGCAACCTGCGTGACGCCGCGGCCCTGCTGAATGTGTCGGAAACCTATCGCAGGGCCTTCGGGGATGAGGTGGTCGAGCATTACCACCACGCGGCGCAATGGGAAATTTCCGAGACCGACCGCGTGGTCACCGATTTTGAGCTTCAACGCCTGTTCGAGCGTTCGTGAAAAACGGCGCTCCCCTTATGAGGACAAGATGACACCGATCAAAGTGATTTCCCCGGTAAATGGCGCGGTCTATGCCGAGCGTGTTCCCCTGACGCCCGATGAGGCGCGTGCGGCGGTCGCCCGCGCCCGCGCGGCGCAGAAGGAATGGGCAGCGCGTCCGCTTGATGAGCGCATCGCGCTGGTCAGGGCGGGGGTGGCCGAATTGATCGCGATGGGCGACCGGATCGCGGCGGATCTGACCGGACAGATGGGCCGCCCGATCCGCTTCGGCAAAGGCGAGATGGGCGGCGTCAGGGATCGCGCCGATTACATGGCCGGGATCGCCGCCGAAACCCTTGCCCCGAAGATGGTCGAGGACAGCGATACATTCCGCCGATACATCGCGCGGGAACCGCTGGGTGTGGTCTTTGTCATTGCGCCCTGGAATTATCCCTATCTGACGGCGATCAACACCATTATCCCGGCCCTGATCGCCGGGAATGCCGTGGTGCTGAAACATGCCAGCCAGACCCTGCTTGCGGGCGAGCATCTGGCGCAGGCGTTCCATGCCGCGGGTGTTCCGGAGGATGTATTCCGGAATATCGTGCTGGATCACGCCACGACCGAGGCCCTGATCGGCGAGCGTGCCTTTGACTTCGTCAATTTCACCGGCTCGGTCGCTGGCGGGCGGGCGATCGAGCGGGCGGCGGCGGGTACCTTCGTACCGCTGGGGCTTGAACTGGGCGGCAAGGATCCGGGCTATGTGCGCGCGGATGCCGATCTGGACGCGGCGGTGGATTCGCTGATGGACGGGGCTATGTTCAATTCGGGCCAGTGCTGCTGCGGGATAGAACGGATCTATGTCCATGAAAGCCTGTATGATGCCTTTGTGGAAAAGTCCGTCGCATGGGTCAATGCGCTGCGACTGGGCGATCCGAATGACGAGGCGACGACGCTTGGCCCGATGGCGAATATCCGTTTCGCCCGGACCGTCCGCGAACAGATCGCCGAGGCGCTGGCCAAGGGTGCGACACCGCTGATCGATCCGGCGCATTTCCCGGCGGATGACGGCGGCGCCTATCTTGCGCCGCAGATCCTTGTCGATGTGGATCATTCGATGCGGGTGATGACCGAGGAAAGCTTTGGCCCGGTCGTCGGCATCATGAAGGTTTCCGGCGATGACGAGGCAGTGCGGCTGATGAATGACAGCCCTTACGGTCTGACCGCAAGCATCTGGACGCAGGACTACGACAAGGCCGCCGGGATCGGCGCCCGGATCGAGACCGGGACCGTGTTCATGAACCGCGCCGATTATCTTGACCCGGCCCTGTGCTGGACCGGTTGCAAGGATACCGGCCGTGGCGGGTCTCTGTCCTATCTGGGTTACCTGTCGGTCACCCGCCCGAAATCCTATCATCTGAAAAAGGTCTGACATGAGCGACAATAACGATCTTCCCAGCCGCAACTGGACCTACCCGACCGCGATCAAGTTCGGTACCGGCCGCATCGGCGAATTGGCCGAACATGTTCAGGCGACGGGCCTGCGCAAGCCTTTGCTGGTGACCGACAAGGCGCTGGCAGGGCTGCCGATCACTTCCGCCGCTCTGGATGTGCTGGAGGATGCCGGGCTTGGTCGCGCGGTCTTCTCAGATGTGGATCCGAATCCGAATGAGGCGAACATGACGGCGGGGATCGCGGTCTATCGGTCCGGCGGGCATGACGGGGTGATTTGTTTCGGCGGCGGCTCTGCCCTGGATCTGGGCAAGATGATTGCCCTGATGGCGGGGCAGCGGGCGGATCTGTCGGTCTGGGATCTGGAGGATATAGGCGACTGGTATACCCGCGCCGATGCCGGTCGGGTCGCGCCGATCATCGCGGTTCCGACCACGGCGGGCACCGGCAGTGAGGTCGGGCGCGCAGGCGTGCTGACGAATTCGACAACCCATAAGAAGAAGATCATCTTCCATCCGAAGCTGATGCCGGTCGTCACCATTTGCGACCCGGCCCTGACCGTGGGGATGCCGAAATTCATTACTGCGGGCACCGGCATGGACGCGCTGGCGCATTGCCTCGAAGCCTATTGCTCGCCCCATTACCATCCCATGAGCCAGGGCATCGCGCTGGAGGGAATGCGGCTGGTTTTCGAGAATCTGCCGGTCGTCTATCGCGACCCCGAAAATCTGACGGCGCGTGGCCATATGATGAGTGCCGCAGCGATGGGCGCGGTCGCCTTTCAAAAGGGTCTGGGCGCGATCCATTCGCTGTCGCATCCGGTCGGCGCGGCCTATGGCACCCATCACGGCACCACCAATGCGGTTGTCATGCCGATGGTTCTCGACTTCAATCGCCCCGCGATCGAGAACCGCATCGCGGCGGCGGCGGGTTATCTGGGCATTGCGGGCGGCTTCGACGGCTTCCGCGCCCGGATCATGGAACTGCGGGCCGAACTTGCGATCCCCGAAAGCCTGACGGCGATGGGCGTTGAGGCGGACAGGTTGGACGAGTTGACCGAAATCGCACTGGAGGACCCTTCCTGCGGCGGCAATCCGGTCGAGATGACGCGCGAAAACACCCGCGCGCTTTTCGGGACATGTATGTAGCTGCTCGCCAAGGGTAATCCTGGGCACATCCATTCTGTGCGGCGGCTATTCCGGTGATTGGTGAACTGGCCGGAAAGCCGAACAGGGGCCGCGGGCGATCGCGCGTTGCCGGTCAGCTTTCCAGCCCGTCCTTCACCCGTTCCCATGCGCGCGTCAGATGCTCGCCCAATATCTTCGCCAGGCGATCCGCGTCGCGGGCTTCCAGCGCCGCCATCATCTCTTCGTGTTCGGCCACGGCGCTGGCCCATTTTTCGGGGCCTTCATGTCCGATGAAGCGGATTCGTTTCAGCCGGGTCTGAAGCCGCGCGTGAATCTCGGACAGCGTGTCATTGTCGGCAAGCGCCACGATGGCAGTGTGAATGGCCTGATTCAGCTTGTAATAATCCAGCCGGTCGCCGCGACGATAACAGACCAGCATCTCGTCATGCATCGCCCGGACCGCGGCGATCCCCTTGTCCGAAGCGACCTCGACCGCGCAGCGCCCCGCGAATTGTTCCAGCGCGCCAGCGACCTGCAACATGTTCAGCACCTCCTTGGCGCCGAATTCCTTGACCATCGCGCCGCGGCTGGGAACCAGCTCGACCAGCCCTTCGCTGGCCAGGAACTTGATCGCCTCGCGCAGTGGCGTCCGCGATACCCCAAGGCGGGCGCCCAGCTGGCCCTCGTTCAGCCGCGCACCGGGAGGCAGGTGGCCTTCGATGATCATATCTCGCAGCCGGTTGAGAATTGCATCATGCAATGACTGGCGCTCGATTTTGATCTCCATCTCGGGTTCATCCGACATCCGGGAATTCGCCACGCTGCTAGACCTCCTCGTCAATTATTCCAAATGGCTATGCGCAGCCGGGCCGTAAGTCAATGATGCGTTCTGAAGTCTGTATACAAAATACTTGATTATAGAAAATGCCCATGCTAGCGAAGCCGCCAGAGGAGCAGAATCGGGAGGAAAGGCGTGACACAACGTTGGACAGCAGAGGAATGGCCCATCGCGGCGGCGATGATTCCGTTTGGGGGCAGGTTGCCGGATGGACGTCTGGTGCAGGATGCAGCGCCCGAAATCTGGGCCGAAAGTCTGACCGACGTTGCCGATGCGGGGTTCGACGCGGTGGATCCGACCGATTCATGGTTGCGCATCGCCGATCTGGATCTTGCGCGGCGGGCTGAATTTGTCTCGATCTGCGAAGGGCTTGGCCTGTCCGTCCCGGCGATCTCGACGGCGCGGCGCAGCGTCATCGACCCGCAGCATGGCGACGAATATCTGGCCTATAGCCACCGCGTCATCGACACCGCCGCCGAACTTGGCATCGGCCATGTCAGCTTCGGTTTCTTCGGCCCGCTGTCGCCGAAACAGATGAAGGCACTGTGGTTCTGGACTGAACAGGGGGTGCAGAACCCCGACGATCCCGACATCTACCGCCTTGCCGTAAGCCGCATCCGCGAGTTGGGCCAGCATGCCGAAAGCTGCGGTATCCGGATCTCGCTCGAGATGTACGAGGATACCTATCTGGGCACCGCCCGCGATTCCGTGCGCTTCGTGACCGAGGTGGATCACCCTGCCGTCAAGCTGAATATCGACATCGGCAACCTGATCCGGCTGCATCGTCCGGTCGAGCCCTGGGCGGAAATGATCGAGCTATGCGCGCCCTATGCCGGCTATTGGCATGTGAAGAACTATTACCGGATCGAGGATCCCTCGGGTCTGGTGATGACCCATCCGGCGCCGCTGCTGGGGGGCACGATCAACTGGCGCACGGCGATCAGGCGGGCGCTGGAACTGGGTTTCGACAGTCCTTTCCTCGTCGAGCATTACGGCGGCGACGGCTTGTCGGTCAGTGCCGCCAACCGGGACTATATCAGGCGCATCCTGTCGGGAAGGACGATCCGCACATGACCAAGGTATTTGATCAGCCGGACCAGTTCGCCGCCTCAGCGCTGGCGGGTTTTTGCGCCGCCTATGCCGATCGCGTGGTCGCGGTGCCACATGGGGCGGTTCGTGCCGCGCCGGGATCCGAGGGCAAGGTTGCGCTGCTGGTCGGTGGCGGATCGGGGCATTACCCGGCTTTTCTGGGCTATGTCGGCGCGGGGCTGGCGGATGCCGCGGTTGCCGGAGACGTCTTTGCATCGCCATCGACGGCATGGGTTTACGGGGTCGCCAAGGCGGCGAACCGGGGCGGCGGCATGATCCTTGGCTTCGGCAATTACGCGGGCGACGTGCTGAATTTCGGCGCAGCGGCAGAGAGGTTGCGCAGCGAGGGGATCGATGCGCGGATCCTTGCGGTAACCGACGATGTGGCCAGCGCCTCGCGCGAGGAACAGGCCAAACGGCGTGGCGTGGCGGGCGATCTGCCGGTTTTCAAGATCGCTGGCGCTGCGGCCGAGGCCGGACTGGAGCTGGATGCTGTGATGGAGGTGGCCGAACAGGCGAACCGCGCGACCGTTTCGTTCGGCGTGGCCTTCGACGGCTGCACCTTGCCGGGTCAGGAGGCTCCGTTATTCACGGTCGAGGCCGGGAAGATCGGCATGGGCCTTGGCATCCATGGCGAGCCGGGCATCCGCGACGAAAAGATGGTGCCCGCTGCCGAGCTTGCCCGGATGCTGCTGGACCCGCTTCTGGCTGAACGGCCCGAAGGGCATGACGGTCGCGTGGCCGTGGTGCTGAACGGGCTTGGCCGTACGAAATACGAGGAATTGTTCGTTCTTTGGCATCACCTGACCGGGCTGCTGGACGCGGCGGGCCTGACGCCGGTTCAGCCCGAGATCGGCGAATTCGTCACAAGTCTGGACATGGCGGGTTGTTCGCTGTCGATCACATGGCTGGATGACCGGCTTCAGGAATATTGGTGCGCACCCGCAGATACGCCGGCATTCCGGCGCGGCCATGTGGCGCCCGCCGCGCCCGGCCGGCAGGTTGCGGCGATGGTCGAGGCCGCGCCCGAGATTCCGCCCGCTTCGCCGGAATCGCAGAAGACCGGTGCCTGTATCGCCCGGCTGATGGCCCGTCTGGCTGAAGCCTTGACCGAGGCCGAGGAAGAGCTGGGCCGGATCGATGCGCAGGCGGGCGACGGGGATCATGGTCAGGGCATGGCGCGCGGCTCGGCCGCGGCTGCGGATGCCGCCGCGAAGGCTGCTGACGCCGGGGCGGGGGCGGCCACCGTGCTGTCGCTGGCGGGCGATGCCTGGGCCGATCGGGCCGGGGGTACATCCGGTGCGTTGTGGGGCGTGTCGCTGCGGGCATGGGGGCAGGCATTGTCGGATCAGGCCGCACCCGATGCCGCGACTGTGGCGCAGGGCGCGCAGGATGCCTTTGACGCGGTGATCCGGCTTGGCCGAGCGCAGCGGGGTGACAAGACGCTGGTCGATGCCTTCGCCCCCTTCGTTGAAACCCTGCGAGATGCCACCGATGAAGGGCGGCCGCTTGCAGAGGCATGGGTTCTCGCGGCTCAGGCGGGGACAAAGGCGGCGGAAGCGACCGCCGATCTGGTGCCGAAACTGGGGCGCGCCCGTCCACTGGCGGAACGCAGTGTCGGCCATCCCGATGCGGGGGCCGTATCTTTGGCCCTATGTGCAAGAGTGATCGCCGAAGAACTGACGAAAGGCCTTTCGTGGTTAACTAATTTTAAACGAGCATAGCTTATCGCAAAGTTGATGGCTTCGTGACGGCGAAAGGAAACCGCATCCGATCTGGACCCGATATCCGTCATGGAATGGCGCGGGAACAAAATTCTAGACCAAATGCTAAATATTGTATACAGAACGCTAAATGGAGGATTCGCATATGCGTATAGCGCTCGCGATAGGAGATGCGGGGGGCGTCGGCCCGGAACTGGCGGCAAAACTTCTGGCACATGAGGATATGCGGGACCGCGACGTGATCGTGGTTGGTGATGCCAGCGTCCTGAGGATGGGCGCCGAACATGCGGGTGTCGCGCTTGATCTGCCGGTTGTCCGGCCCGGGGATGATATGCCTGCCGGGCAGGTGCTGATCGACCTGGCGAATTGCCCCGCTGACAGCGTAAAGCTGGGTGTGTCCAGCCCCGAAGCCGGCGCGGCCTCGTTGCAGAATTTCGCCGCCGTGCTTCGTCTTGCCAGGGCCGGGATCGCCGATGCGGTGATGTTCACCCCTTATAACAAGCATTCCATGCGGCTGGCCCGTCCCAGCTATGTCGATGAGATCGGTTTCATCGACATGGTGCTGGATGCCGAACGCAGCGGCCGCGAATTCAATGTGCTGGACGAGGTCTGGAATGCCCGCGTGACCTCGCATATCCCGCTGAGCAAGGTCGCCGGGACGCTCAGCACCGAGCGAATTCTGGGCAGCCTGCGCCTGACATCGGAAGTCATGGCCGGTGCCGGAAAACCCGGCGCGCGGATCGGTGTCGCGGCATTGAACCCGCATGCGGGTGACGGCCGTAATTTCGGGCATGAGGATGAAGATATCATCGCTCCGGCAGTCGAGGCCGCCGTGGCCGAGGGCATCCCGGCCAAGGGCCCGATCCCGTCCGATACCGTTTTCGTGCGCGCCACGCGCGGCGAATTCGATGCCGTGCTGACCATGTATCACGATCAGGGCCAGATCGCGATGAAACTGATTGGTTTCGACCGGGGGGTGACCCTGATCGCGGGCTATGGTTTCCCGATCGTGACCCCGGCTCATGGCACCGCCTTCGATATCGCGGGGCAGGGCAAGGCGGATCCGGGCGCAACCCTGACCGCGGCGCGGCTGGGCTGGGATCTGGCCAAATTGAATCCCAAGCGCGGCGATATTGCACCATTGCCCGCAGGCTGGGCGACCGAAGAGGTCAGACCCAGCGCGATGGTGGCCGGCTAGGCCGCTATCCCGGATCGTAATCCGTCAGAGGTGAATTCAGTGGAGGAGAAAACCATGACCAAGATCAAAACCGCATTATTAACCGCCGCCGCCGTGATGGTAGCGGCTCCGGCGATGGCCGAATGGGCGCCAAATCGCCCGATCGAATTCGTTGTTGCGTCGGGCGCCGGCGGCGGCACCGATAATTTTGCCCGTACCATCCAGTCGGCGCTGACCCGCAACGACATCGTGGACGCGCCCATGGTGGTGCTGAACAAGGGCGGAGGCTCGGGCGCAGAGGCGTTCCTTTATGCGCGCCAGAATGCCGGTGATCCGAACAAGCTGATCTTCGGCACGAATAACGTCTACCTGCTGCCATATGTGGCGAAGCTTGCCTATACGACCGAGGATTTGCAGCCCGTCGCCACGCTGGCGCTGGATGAGTTTCTGGTCTGGGTCAAGGCGGACAGCCCCTATGAATCCATCACCGATCTGATCGACGCGGCCAAGGAAGCCCCCGGGACGATTACCTTCGGGGGCAGCCAGTCGAAGGATACCGACGAGACGCTGGTGGCCTTGATCGAGCAGGTCTCGGGCGCGGATTTCAAATATGTTCCCTTCAACGGCGGCGGCGAAACCGGCGTGCAGCTTGCCGGCGGCCATATCGCGGCGAATGTGAACAACCCGAACGAGAATATTGGCCAGTGGCAGGCTGGCGCGGTGCGCCCGCTCTGCGTCTTCTCGCCCGAGCGGATGGCGGAAAGCGAGCCGATCGGCGACGATATGGGCTGGCACGATATCCCGACCTGCAAGGAAGCCGGGCTGGATATCGAAAGCTACCAGATGCCGCGCACGGTGTGGCTGCCCAAGGACACGGATCCCGAGGTTGTGGCCTTCTACGAGGATGCCATGAAAAAGGTTGCCGAAACGCCGGAATGGCAGGATTACCTGACCAAGACCTCGCAGACCGGCGCCGTTCTGCTGGACGAGGAGCTTGCCTCCTTCATTCAGACGAACGAGGATAACACGGTCAAGGTCTTCCAGGCGGAAGGCTGGACCGCGGCAGAGTAAAAATCACTGACCGAAGCGGGCCTGCGGGTATCATCCGTGGGCCTGCCTGTTGGAATGGGGCAGGGTGATGAACTCCCCTGCCATGCAGGCGGAAAGGGAGAACCATGACCGTCAGACGTTTTCATGCCGAGGTCGGAACTGCCTTCGCGACAGCCGGGCTTGGCATCGCCGCCGTGACCGGTGCCGCAGGATTGGGCTTCGGCTGGGAAGAAAGCGGCCCGCAACCGGGATATTTCCCATTCTATGTCGGGCTGATCCTGATCGGGGCGAGCCTGTGGAATCTCATGCGGGCATTCATGAAGCATCGCGCGGCAGTCTTGCATGAGCGCAACTCGGGCGAGATCGAGGAACCGTTTCTGGGGCGCGAGAATCTGGGGCGGATCGGCATGTTTCTTGCGGCCATGGCGGGTTTCGTCATCGGTACGCTGACACTGGGCGTTTATGTCGCCTCGACGGTCTATATCGCCTGGAGCGCGTGGCGGCAGGGCGGCTACCGGCTGTGGGTGGCGCTGGCCATCGGCGCAGGGTTCACCATCGTGCAATACGTGATCTTCGAGGTCATTTTCAAGATTCCGCTGCTGAAGGGACCGATCGAGCCCCTTTTGGGCATCTATTAGGAAAGGCGCTGGATCATGGGTAATCTCGATCTTCTGATGCATGGTTTCGGCGTCGCGATCACGCCGATGCACCTGATGCTGATGGTGGGCGGCGTGCTGATGGGGCTGGTCGTCGGCGTGCTGCCGGGACTGGGCGCGCCGAATGGCGTGTCGCTGCTGATCCCGCTGACTTTCGCGCTGGATCCGACCTCGGCCATCATCCTGCTGTCCTCGATGTATTGGGGGGCGCTGTTCGGCGGCTCCACCACGTCGATCCTGTTCAATATCCCCGGCGAGCCAAGTTCCGTCGCGACCACATTCGACGGCTATCCGATGGCGCGAAAGGGGGAATCCACCCGCGCGTTGACGCTGGCCTTCATGTCGGCCGGGGTTGGCGCATTGATCGGCGTCATCGTCATTACGCTGCTGGCGGGCTGGGCGTCGAACTTCGCGCTGCAATTCGGGGCGCCGGAATATTTCGCCGTCTATTTCCTGGCCTTTGCGGCGTTCATCGGCATGGGCAGCGCATCGCCTGCCAAGACGCTTGTTTCGCTGACCACCGGTTTGCTGCTGTCCACGGTCGGCATGGATACGGTAACGGGCGAAATCCGTCTGACCTTCGGGCTGGATCAGCTTCTCAGCGGGATCAGCTTCCTTGTCGTGGTGATCGGCCTGTTCGGTATCGGTGAGCTTTTGTCCACCGTGCAAGAGGGGCTGCGCTTCCGCGGGGTCGGCTCGAAGATCGATCTGCGCGATGTGCTGAGGACCATCGCGGAACTGCCGCGCTACTGGGCGACCACGATCCGGTCGGGCCTGATCGGCATCTGGATGGGCATCACGCCGGGCGGCCCGACCGCCGCCTCGTTCATGAGCTACGGCATTGCCCGTCAGGCATCCCGCAAGGGCGAGGCTTTCGGCACCGGCCGCCCCGAGGGTATCGTCGCCCCTGAAACCGCCGACCACAGCGCCGGAAGCTGCGCCATGTTGCCGATGCTTGCGCTTGGCGTGCCGTCTTCGGCCACGGCGGCAGTGATGATGGGTGGGCTGATGATCTGGGGGCTGACGCCCGGCCCGATGCTGTTCGCGACAAAGCCCGATTTCGTCTGGGGCCTGATCGCAAGCATGTATGTGTCGAACCTGATCGGCGTGATCCTGGTTCTGGCGACCGTGCCGATGTTCGCGGCATTGCTGCGCATCCCCTTCGCGATCATCGGGCCGATGATCGTGGTGATCTGCTTCGTCGGGGCCTATACCGTCTCGAGCGCGAGTTTTGATCTGTGGCTGGTGCTGCTATTCGGGCTTGTGGGCTATCTGTTCACCAAGCTGGGCTATCCGCTGGCGCCGCTGGTTCTGGCGATGGTGCTTGGCCACAAGGCCGAGAACGCCTTTCACCAGTCGATGATCCTGTCGAACGGATCGCTTGAGATCTTTTTCTCGAACACGCTGGTCACGTCGATCATGCTGATCGCGCTGGCGCTGCTGATCTTGCCGAAGACCCTGCAGCTTGGCTCGCGCCTGCGCCGCAAGGCCCCGGTCGAATAAGGAGAACAGGATGAACCATCTTCGTTATTTCGCGGGGCGGAGCGCCCGTCAGATCGAATGCGCCATTGTCGGAACCGGCGGTTTCGGACGCAGTTTTCTGGCGCAGGCGCGGCATATCAAGGGCCTGACCTGCCGTGTCGCCATCGACCGGGACGCCGGAATTGCCGCCGATGCGCTGCGCTCGGTCGGCACCGATCCGGGGCAGATCGTCGTATGCAGCGACGCCGCCTCGGCCCGTGCCGCGTGGGAGGCAGGGCAATCCATTGCCGCCGCCGATCTGGCGCTGGTGACGGATCTGCCGATCGAGGTGGTGCTGGAGGCGACCGGCAATCCCGAGGGGGGCTCCCGTCACGCCCGCATCGCCATCGAGGCGGGCAAGCATGTCATCATGGTCACCAAGGAAACCGACAGCGTGATCGGCCCGATCCTTGCGCGTATGGCGGCGGAACGCGGCTGCGTGGTCTCGCCCGTCGACGGAGATCAGCCCAGCCTGCTGATCGGCCTTGCCACATGGGCCGAGGCAATCGGCCTTGAGATCGTCGCTGCCGGAAAATCCAGCGAATACGATTTCATCTTCGATCCGGCGACCGATACGATCACCAGCAACGGCCGCACGGTTCCGGTCCCCGGTTTCGGAGACTGGATCGAGGCGGGCGACCGCCCCTGGCCCGAAGTGGCTCGCGCCCGCGCCCGTCTTGCCTCGGCGCTGCCGCAGCGCGCGGCACCCGACCTTTGCGAATTGACCGTGGTGGCGAATGCGCTTGGCATGGTCCCGGACCGCGCCGATTTTCATGCGCCGATTGCCCGTATTACCGAAATCGCCGATTTCATGGCGGTCAAGGCGGATGGCGGTCTTCTGGAGGGCAAGGGACAGCTTGATGTGTTCCACTGCCTGCGCCTGCCGGGCGAGCCCAGTTTCGCGGGTGGTGTCTTCATCACAGTTGTTTGCCGCGACGATGAGACCTGGGACATGCTGCGCGACAAGGGTCATGTCGTCGCCCGCAACGGCAGAACCGCGATGATCGGCCTGCCGCGCCATCTGCTGGGGCTGGAAGCCGCCACATCGGTTTTCGAAACGGCGCTTCTGGGCGTCTCCTCGGGGGCCGATAGGCCGCTTCCGGTGATCGACCTGACGGCGCACGCCGATGCCGATCTTCCGGCGGGCACGCTGCTGCTGGCCGAAGGGCATCATCACACGATCGCCAATGTCTCGGCCCGGATGACCCCTGCCGCGCCCCTGTCCGACGATGCTCCGATCCCCTATTATCTGGCCTCGGGGCGCAGGCTGAAGCGTGATATCCGCGCGGGTCAGTCGATCCTGTGCGGCGATGTGGATCTGGACACGGATGCCGAGATGTATCGTCTGCGCAAGGCACAGGATGCCGTGACCGACTGGAACTGAAGGGGATAACATGCTGCTGGGCTGTATCGGCGACGATTTCACCGGCTCGTCCGATCTGGGCAATACGCTGGCCAAGGCCGGGATGCGGGTGGTGCAATATAGCGGCGTCCCCGAAGATCCCGCCGCGCCGGATGTCGAGGCCGGGATCGTCGCGCTCAAATCCCGCTCGGTCCCTGTGGAAGAGGCGGTGGATCTGTCTCTGAAGGCGCTGGACTGGCTGAGGGCGCAGGGCTGCCGTCAGTTCCTGTTCAAATATTGCTCGACCTTCGATTCCACGCCCGAAGGCAATATCGGACCGGTGGCCGATGCTCTTGCCGATGCGCTGGGCGCGGATCGCGTGATCTTCTGCCCGGCTTTCCCGGCAACTGGCCGGATGATCTATCAGGGCCATCTGTTCGTGGGCGACCGCCTGCTGTCCGAAAGCGGAATGGAGAACCACCCGCTGACGCCGATGACGGATCCCGATCTGCGCCGCTGGCTGGCGCCGCAGGTATCGCGTGGCGTCGGGCATGTCCCGGCATCGGTTGTCTGGCAGGGATCGGAAGCTGTTCGGGCGCGTCTGGATTCTGAAGCTGCCGAAGGCCGCCCCTTCGTCATCGCCGACGCCATCCGGGATGAGGATCTGCTGGTGCTGGGCCGGGCCATTGCCGACCTGCCGCTGTTGACCGGAGGTTCGGGTATCGCGCTCGGCTTGCCGCAAAATTTCCGCGACCAGGGGCTTCTGGCAACCAACCACCCTGTCTGGCAGGGCCAGCCCGGAAAGGCCGTTATCCTGTCCGGGTCATGCTCGCGCGCGACGCGGGGGCAGGTGGCGTGTCATATCGCCGAGGGCTCGCCCGCGCTTGAGCTCGACCCCGAGGCGGTGCTGTCGGGCGCGATGACCCCGCAGGATGCCGCGGATTGGGCACTGACACAAACCGGCCTGCCGCTGATCTATTCTTCCGCCGATCCTGATGCCGTCCGCGCCGTGCAGTCCCGCCACGGAACCGAGGCCGCCGCATCCGGGCTGGAGGCATTCTTCGCCGAAACCGCCCGGCTTCTGGTGGCGGGGGGCGTGACGCGGCTGATCACCGCGGGCGGGGAAACCTCGGGCGCCGTGGTCGAGGGGCTTTCCGTCGAGACTCTTGAGATCGGGCCTGAAATCGACCCCGGCGTTCCCGCGATCCGCGCCCGGCCCAATCTGGTGCTTGCTTTGAAATCCGGTAATTTCGGGTCAGAGGATTTCTTTGCAAAGGCAGCCCGGCGCCTTGAAGGAACGACAGCATGAGCGCCGAGAACCAATTGCGCGAACGCATCTGCGAACTGGCGCGGTCGATGTTCGACCGTGGCCTGACCGCCGGCTCCACAGGCAATATCTCGGCCCGGACCGAGGATGGCGGGCTTCTGGTCTCGCCCACCGGAACCAGTTTCGGACGGCTGGATCCGGCGCGGCTGTCGCGCTTCGATGCCAGGGGTCGCCATATCGACGGCGACCGCCCGACCAAGGAAATGCCCCTGCACAGCGCCTTTTACGAGACCCGCGGGCGCACGGCGGCGGTGGTGCATCTGCATTCCTGCCATGCCGTCGCGCTGTCTGCCCTGCCCGATGCGGATGCGCAGGATTTCCTGCCGCCGATTACGCCTTATGCCTTCATGCAAATGGGCCGGGTGCAGCTTCTGCCCTATTTCCGCCCCGGCGATCCCGCCATCGGCGATGCCGTGCGCGGGCTGGCGGGCAAGCGTTCCGCCGTCATGCTGGCCAATCACGGGCCGGTCGTGGCGGGGCTGGATCTCGAAGGCGCCTGCAACGCGATTGAGGAACTGGAGGCGACGGCCCGGCTGGCGCTTTTGCTGCGCGGGACGACACCAAACATGCTGACACCCGAACAGGTGGCCGAACTGGTCCGCATTCACGACGTCGCATGGGACGAGGCATGACCCGGTTTTCGGCCAATCTGGGGTTCCTCTGGGCCGATCTGGCTTTGCCCGATGCGATCCGCGCCGCGCAGAAGGCGGGTTTCGATGCGGTCGAATGCCACTGGCCTTATGATCACGATCCCAAGCAGGTCCGCGCCGCATTGGAGGAAACCGGTCTTCCGATGCTGGGCCTGAACACCTTGCGCGGCAATCCGGGTGAAAACGGCCTAGCCGCCCTGCCGGGCCGCGAGGCGGAGGCCCGCGCCGAAATCGACCGTGCCATCGCCTATGCCCGCGCCATCGGTTGCGGCGCTGTTCACGTCATGGCGGGTTTCGCAACCGGCCCCGATGCCGAGGCCACCTTTCTCGCCAATCTCGACCATGCCTGCCGCGTCGCGCCCGATCTGACCATCCTGATCGAGCCGCTGAATCGTTATGACGCACCCGGCTATTTCCTGACCGGCTCGGATCAGGCGGCGGCATTGATCGCGCAGGCGGGTCATCCGAACCTGCGGCTGATGTTCGACTGCTATCATCTGCAGATCATGGAGGGTGATCTGACCCGGCGGCTGGAACGGCATCTGCCGGTCATCGGCCATATCCAGATCGCCTCGGTTCCCGATCGCGGCAGGCCCGATCATGGCGAGCTGGATTATCGCCATGTTTTCCTGACCCTGGAACGTCTTGGCTGGGATTGTCCTTTGGGCGCGGAATATAAATGCGCAGGCCCGGCCGAAGACAGCCTTGGCTGGATGACAGATCTGTCCCGGACATCCGGCGCTGGCGAATAGGATCGGTTCTTCGCATCGATCGGTGGCGGATACCGCATTCAAAGGGGCTGTACGCTTTAAAGCATGCCGCGCCCGCCCGGTTTCACTCCCGCTCCCTCTGCTTCTTCTTTGTCCAAATACCTCGGGGGTCGCCGGCGGGTCGCGCCACTGGTCCGAGAGACCAGTCGGCGACGGGCAGCGCCCCCGGCCGTCGCGGGACGCAAATCACCGGCGTGTCCGATTCAGCGCGACAGGCCCTAACGCTTCGGCCTTTTGCGTCCTGCGGGTTTTGCCTGTCCCAATGCGATCAACTCGCCCGCCAACTTGTCGCAAAGGAACAGCTTGCCGATCAGTGGCGCCATCTCGCCGCGTTCCGGCAACGGATCCAGAGGCGTTACGGTCAGGACCGCATCGCAAAGCGGCGCAAGCGCCTCGGTGCCCTGACCGCAAATCGCGACTGTGAAGGCTCCGGCCTCCCGGGAATGTTCGAGGAAACGGGCGGTGCGCAGGGTCAGGCCGGTTTCCGAGACGATCATCGCGACCGAACCCCGTTTGCGAGAGGCAAGGATTTCGTCGGCCACGACATCGTCGTTCCAGGCGCGGGCGACCAGTCCGATCCGCGAGAAGCGATAGGCAAAGAGATGTGCGCCCATGCCCGAGATACCCGATCCGAAGATATCGATATGCGGCGCGGCCTTCATGGCAAGCGCGACGCGGCGAAGGGTATCGGGATCCACGTTTTGCGCCGTCGCCTGCAGGGCGCTGCAAAGACGATCCACATGATCGACCGGCCTGCGCGGCGCGGCGGTGTTGCGATAGACGATATCCGCAGCCAGCGCGACCCGAAGATCGCGCAGGCTGTGAAACCCCATCGTGCGGCAGAAGCGGATAACGCTGGCCTCACCGGATTTCGCCTCATGGGCGAGATCGGCCACCGAAAGACGTATGGCTTCTTCGGGACGCTCGACGAAGATCCGGGCCACCCGTTCCTGTGCTGCGGGCATCGCGGAAATCTTCGCGTGAATCGCGGCCAGCGTCGCTCTTCCCAGCGCCCCTTTCGCCGCAGCTCCCTGGGGCGGGAAGATGTTCTGCGTCGAATGGGGTGAATTTTCCATCAGCGCCAGCAGGGGTTGGTCCAGGCGCGCTTGCCGTCCTGACCGAAAATGATGACTCGGAACCACGGGCTGCCGTCAAGCCCATCCATCGGCAGTTCGGCGCGGCTGACGCCAGCCTCGAAATGATAGCTGTTTTGATATCCTTTGCCCGCGATCAGGATTCCCGAAGCGGGGGAACATTCGACCAGCAGCCTGTCGCCCAGAAGCTCGACATTCTGGATGGTCGGGCCTTGCGTCGAATAGTAATCGCCAGCCTTGAGCGCCGCGACAATCGCGTCGGCCGAGCGATCTGCAGCCTTCAGCATCACCCAGCCCCCGCCGAAGTCGGGGGTACGGAAATGCGCGTCGTCGCAGGCATAGGTCAGCAGCTTGTGGCCCTTGTCTGCAAGCCCGTCCAGCATATAGGCTCCGTCGCCCTTGTCATGCATGACCTGACAGCCGTGATTATAGATCTCGACCGCGTGGGCGGCATCGATCAGCGTTTCGGCGTCATCCATCGAAAGCTGATACCAAGCCGGATGCGCGATACCGACAAAGGCGCCGGCCGCATTGGCGCGGCGGGCCAGTGCGGGACCGGTTTCGGTCTCGGCGGTCGGTGCGAAATCCGGCGGCAATCCGACTGCGACAAGATGCCAGATATCCGACATTTCGGTGCGCGGCGCGTGGATCTCTGCTCCGAGGATCGGGGTGAATGTTTCGGTTTTCAGATGCGTGATATCGGTGATCGGGAAGTCGAACGATTTCAGGAAATGATCGGTGATCGACAGAAAATCGTAACCTGCCGCGCGATAGCGGGCGGAGACCTCATCCGGCGTCAGCATCCCGTCCGAACGGTTCGAATGGGTGTGAATATTGCCTTTGAGGAAAGATCCGGGAAGATTGAAGGGCGAAAGTCTGGTCATGATTTGTCCTTGATACGCCATTGAATGAGGGGAAGGCCGGGGACATGCCCCGGCCCCTGTCCCGGGGTTATTTCGCGATCAGATCGTTGGTGATCCCGACCATTTCGGCAAGACCTTCCTCGGTGCTCAGATCGCCGCTCATCACTTCGGCAATGATCTCGCGTTGCGTGCGCCAGATCTCGACCGAGTTGGTGCCGGGATATCCTGCCCATGGAATCGCACGGTCGATCTGATCAAGCGAGATGCGCCAATTGGGGTTTTCCTTGTAGAAATCACCCAGCAATTCGGGGGCCATCGCGTTCTGGTTGGTCGGCATGTATCCGGAACCGCGAACGGCAATATCCTGCCCCTCTGGCGAGGACACGAATTTGATGTATTCCCAGGCCGCCTTCTGTTTTTCGGGATCGCTCGTCAGGATGACCGCACCATTGCCGCCGGTCGGAATCCTGCCCTCGTTCGGGTTGTCGATCGGGAACACGGCGGTTCCAAGGGTGAACTTGCCCGCCGACAGCTCTCCGAACGAGTTGGCGGAGTTCACCGACTGAATGGTAAATCCGGTCAGCCCCGCGACGAATTGCTGGCGCGCCTGTTCAAAATCCATTTGCTTCATGCCGCCTTCGGTGACGAAACGACGGGCGAGTTCCAGCGCATTGGTCCCGGTCTCGCCATCCCACGCGACGGTCATGCCATCCTCGTTCATGAAAGGCGCCCCCTGCTGCGAGATCAGGGCCCGCCACAGCCAGTCATCCGGCCAGACATCGACCGTATAGGCCATGCCGGTGACACCGCCGCCAAGCTCTTCGATCTTCTTGCCAAGCTCGATCCAGCCATTCCAGTCCGTGGGCAGATTGCCGGTATCGCCACCGGCCTTCTCGATCAGTTCCTTGTTGTAGAAGATGACCGGGGTCGAGGCGTTGAAAGGCATTGCCCATATCTTGCCGTCGATGGTGGTCAGGTTGCTGATCGCCGGGTTGAAGTTTTCCTCGATAAATGCCTGACCGCCTTCGGCTTCGATGAATGGGGTCAGGTCGGTGATCTGATCCCGGGCCGACAGCGTGCGGACCAGTTCCGGAAGCAGATGGAATCCCGAGTGATAGACATCGGGGGCATTTCCGGTCATCGCATCTCCGATGATGGATTGGTGACCGGTGTCATAATTCTCGGCCGACGCGCGGAACTCGATCTTGATATCGGGATGCTGCTCCATGAAGGCCTTTGCCTCGGCTTCGTGGAACGTGTTGTGACCCGGCCAGGGATGCATCACCTGAATGGTGACATCGGCGAAGGCCGGACTGCCCAGAACAAGGCCGAGCGCGAGGGAGGAAAGAAGTTTGCGCATCGAAAGACTCCGTTTCTCATGCGTGGAGGGAAAGCTTATTTGACCCCGGTCATGGTGATGCCGCGGATGAAGTGGCGCTGCGCGAGCAGAAAGCCGATCATCAGAGGCGCCGTCAGAATCGTCGCCATGGCCATCAGGGCGCCGTAATTGGCTCCGCTTTCACTATCGGCGAAGAAGGCAAGGCCAAGGGGCGGCGTCATCAGGTCGTTCGAGCGGATGACGACCATCGGCCAGTAAAGGTCGTTCCAATGCGCCGTGACCGAGAAGACTGAAAACGCCGCGACCGAGGGCAGACAGCCGGGCACCACGACGGTCCACAGGATCGCCCATTCCGACATGCCGTCGAGCCGGGCGGCCTGAATGATCTCGTCGGGATAGGTCCGGAAGGTCTGGCGGAACAGGAAGATCGCGAAGACCGACAGGAAGAACGGAACCATGGCCGCGAAATAGGTGTCGATCGCGCCGATCGCGTTCAGGCCCAGAAACAGCGGCAGCGCCGGCGCCTGAATCGGTACGGTCAGCGAAAAGAGGACCAGTGCGAAAAGAAGGTCGCGGCCCCGGAACTCGAACTTCGCCAGGGCGTAGGCGCAGGGGATCGCGGTCAGAAGCTGTACGATCAGAATCCCGCCCGAGATCAGGACGCCGTTCTTCAGGAAGGTCAGTGCCGGGATATCGGTCACGGCCTGAATGTAATATTGCAGCCCGGTGAAGCTTTCCGGAAGCCAGCGGAATTCCGGCACGAAAAGCTCCGCGGGTGAACGGACCGAGGTCACGATCATGACGTAAAAGGGAAACATGAACAGGAAGGCCAGGAACAGCAGGATCACATGCGACAGGATCTGTCCGGGACGGAAGCGATGCGGCCTGTTCATCGGTAATGCACCTTACGGTCCAGCACCCGCGCCTGAATCCAGGCGAACACCATCATGATCGCAAGGAAGACGACCGTCATCGCGGCCGCCGATCCCATGCGGAAATAGCTGAACCCTTCAAGATAGGTCGTGTAAAGCAGCACATCGGTCGAGCCGCGCGGGCCTCCGTGGGTGATGACGGCGACGGTATCGAAAACCTTGAACGCCGTGATGGTCGAGGTGACGATGACGAACATCGTCACCGGCCCCAGAAGCGGCAGGGTGACGTTCAGGAAGCGGTCGAATTTGCTGTCCATGCCGTCCATGGCCGCCGCCTCGTAAAGGTCTTCGGGGACACCCGTCAGCCCGGCGGAGAACAGGACCATATTGAAGCCCGCAAGCGACCAGATATTGATCGCGGCCAGCCCTGCAAGCGCAAGATCGCGGTCGCCGAAGACATCAAGCGATGGCAGGCCAAGGCTTTGCAGCAGCAGGTTGAAAGGCCCGATCGTGCCGTGAAGCAGGTATTTCCAGACCATTGCCATCGCCACCACGGTCGCGGTCACCGGCAGGAAGAAGATCAGCCGGTAGAACCGCTGCCCCTTGCTCAGCCCGTCAATCAAAACGGCAAGGAACAGACCCAGCAGGACCGAGGCCGGCGCGACCATCAGCACATAGGCAAAGGTATTCCACAGTGCCCGTTTGAAGGTCCGGTCGCCGAAGAGTTCGGCGTAGTTTCCGATCCCGATCCATTCGATGCCCGTCTCACCGAATTTGTAGCTTGTGAAGCTGAGCAGGATCATCACCATGATCGGCGCCATCACCGTCAGCACCAAAAGCAGAACCGACGGCGCGGCAAGCCCATAGGCGATGCGCGGCGACAGGATCGCCCCCAGCCGGCGAGGCGGCATGCGGGATATCGATACGGATTGTGTCAGATCAGCCGGCATCTGCGAATTCCCGGATATGCGGCGCATCCAGCCGGCTGCCATTCGCATCGAAAAGCATGAAGCCGCGCGCCGGAAGCCAGACGGAAAGGCTTTGGCCTTCGGCGGATGGCGGTATCCGGCCGGCAGCGGCGCGGGCGCACAGGCGCGTGCCGCTGCCAAGGCGCAGGAAGACCAGCAATTCTGGCCCAAGCTGCTCGATTCGTTCGAGCGTGGCCGAAACCTCCAGATGATCGGCGGCGGGGTTCAGCAAGACAGCTTCGGGACGGAAGGCGACAGTGACCGGGTCGCGGGGCAGCACGGGCGCGAAACCGCCATTTTCAGAGATCAGCTCATCCGAGCTGATGGTCGCGATTTCCGGCGAACCGATGAAACGGGCGACGCGAAGATCGCAGGGATTGCCGTAAAGCTGCGTCGGGGTGGCGCATTGAACGATTTCGCCATCCATCATCACCGCAACGCGGTCCGACATGGTCATGGCTTCGACCTGATCATGGGTGACATAGACGAAGGTCGCGCCAAGGCGGCGATGCAGCGCGGCGATCTCGGCCCGCATGGTCACGCGCAGCCGGGCGTCGAGATTCGAAAGCGGCTCGTCCATCAGAAAGACACGCGGATGGCGGACAATGGCGCGGGCCAGCGCCACACGCTGACGCTGACCGCCCGAAAGCGCGGCGGGCTTGCGATCCAGCATCGGCTCGATCTCGACCAGCCGCGCAGCATCGATGACCGCCTGATCGATGCCGTTGCGCTTCGATCGCTGTCCCGGCCAGAGCCGCCCTATCCCCGGCAGGCGCGCCGGTGCCGGCAACCGGCGCATCCGCAGCGGTGTCCCGATGTTCTGGCGTACGGTCATATGCGGATAAAGCGCGTAGCTTTGGAACACCATGGCAATGTCGCGGGCGCTTGGCGGCAGATGATCGATCCCGGTTCCGTCGATGCTGACCGTTCCGCCCGATTGCGGCGCAAGCCCGGCCAGAATGCGCAGGAGGGTCGACTTTCCGCAGCCCGAGGGCCCCACGAGCGACATGAATTCGCCCGGCCTGATCGCCAACGAGACATCGCGGAGAGTCTGCGTTTCTCCAAAGGACTTGCTGATGTTTCGAAGCTGGACGGCAGCGGTCATTGTGGAACTCCCGAATCTCTCGGGATGGGAGATATCGGAGCAATACTTCAGAAAAATGACAAAAATCGGAGTTAAACTCCGACCAGGAGCAAACAGCTGCCGCCATCCGGAGAACGCCGCGCCGGCCCGGCTGCACATCCTCCTCTTCTTCTTTGAACAAATACCTCGGGGGTCCGGGG
>NZ_QZCG01000007.1 GCF_003591515.1 Paracoccus onubensis | reverse complement strand
ATAGAGCCGTCCAATTGGACGCCCATTTTGCCGTCTCTCTCCAAATCCAAAACCTCCGCCGCACATGTGCGTGGAGAATGAAGGCATCAACTCAAAAATGGCAGGAGGGGATCGGCGTCGCGCTTACACTCTGCAGTGCGGGACCATCGGATGGCCAGTGGGTTGATCAGCTCCTTCTGATTGGGCCAATTTGACAGTATCGCATGACCAGCCCAAGGTCTATTGGAGCAATGATTTCAGAAGATTTTTTCCACGCGAGCGCGCCACAGTCCCGCGGCAGTACAAGGTTGGTTGTTGCAGAACCATGAAGTTCCCGAAGAGGCGGCGCTGCCCAGTAAATTGATCCAGTAACCAGAATTCCAACTCTGATGGTGAGCTCGGGACAAGATCCTGAAACATTGCGAGAACCAATGAATGACATGGGCTGTCAGGATAGGATGTTATTCAGCTGCAGTCCGTTGTTCCACATCCGTCCAATGCTTGTTGATCGGCAACTTCCGGGCGCGGCGCTCGATATCGGCCAGCGTCACGGGCATGTAGTCCCAGACATCGACACCGGCATTGACGGCATTACGCGATCCGAACCAGTTGTTGTGGACATGCCCAAAGATCTGGAGTGCGCCCTTGCGTGCCCCGCTCCATGTGATCATCGGGTAATGGCACAGGACGTTGCACTTTCCATTGTCTTCGACCTCGGTCAGTTGCGAAACTGAATCCCAGGGCAAGAGCTGTGACAGTTCGCCGTCATGATTGCCGACGACAAGATGCTTCTCCGCTCCCGGGAGTTGGCCGAATATCATCTCGAGCCAGTTCATATCTTTCGCCGCGGGCCCGAAGGCGAAATCGCCGACGATCCAGAGTGTGTCCTCGGGTTTCACCACCTTCCACATATTCTCGATCAATGCGGAATCCATATGACTGGCCGAACGAAACGGACGGCCACTGAATGGGATGATGTTTTCATGGCCGAAATGCGTGTCAGCAGTGTACCAGATGGCCATTCCTGTCTCTCATTTTTTTTCCGTCACAACTTCATAGCTGTTCGGGTTTCGAAACAGTACCCGTCCGAAATCTTGAAAGCCCAAGCTATCCGCCCCGACATTGCCGCACTGGCAATAGGCCATGCCGATGATGGCGCCCTTCGGCGTTGGGGAATCCCGATGCCAACTCTCAGCGATTGTGTTACAGTGTAGACATCTTACACGAAACGGGCCGAGCGCCCTGTCTTTCGCGGAGCGCAAAGTTCCCTTTCCTGTGTCGTCGTCATCGACCCTCCCCATGTCGCCTTGTCCTCTGAATGTTTTGTCAAATATTCGAATTCTTCCGTCGACATCATGACAAATCGCGACTTCTCAACGTCCAGGTGGCTAACCATCGGACGATACCTTAGTTACCCAAGTCGTTATGGAACCGAAATGAGCAACATTTTCCCCAAGCGTTGCTACAACGAAATACGGGGGCGCCAACGCCGGATAATCGATTTCGGTAACACGCGCTTCCCGCTACTGCGCCATTTCTGAAGATAAGATTGCGAAACCACCCATTTTCGCTTGCCGCGAGTGGGCAGACTATCAGGTTGGGGCATCAAGGAGGCCCCTCCCGGGTCTGCAGGAAGATCCTCCTTTACCTTCGCAACGAAGTTTATGGCGTCTTGGGTCGGAATAAAGGCCTCAATGGTTTTCTGTCCGTGGGCCGTATCAGCTTTCTCCTCTCGAACTTCGATCAGGCCATGGATTAAGAGTAGCTCGGCGCTGTCCAGCGGAATGTAATCGAAATCTACTGCGACCATTGTCAGAAGGCCGAGCACGTTGTCGGCTTCATCCGGATTGGCTTGAGTCTGCAATTGCATTCCGGGGGCCTAAAGGTTCATATCGGAAGGCTCGACGTTTTCCCCTGAAATCTGCTCAAGGATTTGTCGATCCGTTTCCTCCAAATCTTGCCGTGCCAGTTCGAAATCAACGAGACTGAAGCGAATGGTCGATTGACCTGCCTCGGTTTCGTAGCTCGCCGTGAAAACGGCGGAACATTCAGGCGGTGCCACTCGCCGTCGTTCGGAATCAAACGCATAGCCTTGGTAGGACAGGCGTGCGCATGGCTCTTCCTCTTGGAGGCCAAGTTGGCCGGATGGTGTCCAAACATATTTGACCATCCGACCACCAAGCGCATCGGTGCCACTCCAGCTGGGTGGACCATACAACTCTTCGAGCTGGGCAGCCAATGCGGCCGGATCAGGCAACTCGGCGTTAGGCTTTCGCATGGTGCGCCAGATACCTACGATACGCCCTTCGAGCACCGGTGTCGCATTTCTCAGAGTCATTTGTTCGTAGGGTTCATTTCCCATCCGAGTGCGCAAGCCGATACCTGCAGTGTTGTAGCCAATGGTTATATCCGCTTCGAAGCGCAGCCCCTCGGGCGAGGTGACGACCTGCTGGATAATCTTGGGATTGAGCGATCCACCCAAATGCTCTTCGAGCTCCGGCACGATTTCTGTCGCGATCTGGCCGGGCTGGAGATCGAGGATTTTATAGGGGTAAGGGCGTGGCTCAGGCGCAGATAGCGGAGTCAGTTCGTCAGCGAAAGCCGTAGTTACCAGCTGGCTGAAAATCAAAGCATGGACGAATAGATTGCGCATAGAGAACCTCGCGATGAATTCTGGTAAGTTCACGTACGGCGACAAGGGGTCGATTGTATGTGAACTTACTCTACAATTTACGAATGTATCTTAAAACAGGTAGAGCCAAAAGCGTCAATGCTCAATAGCATTGCCTGTGAAAACGACACCGAAGAGCCCACTTCGAGACATTCTTGCGCGCAACATGCGACTCCTGCGCGCCGAGCGCGGCTGGTCGCAGGAGCGACTCGCGGCGGAGGCGGGACTGAACAGAACCTATCTAAGCGCAGTGGAGCGGTCCGAACAAAACATGTCAGTTGACAACCTCTATCGTGTAGCAGTTGGCTTCGGTATTGACGCTGCTGATTTGCTACGAGAGCAAGGATAATAAATTGGCTTCGGTGGGTGAGCCGACGTGGAGGAGCGCAGCATCCCTATTCTGACCATCTCTTCGTCCTTCGAGGCCGACGGTCACGCACGGACAATCAATCCGGACCGATCAGATGGGGCAGGTCAGTTCGAACCTTGGGACAAATGCGCATACAGTTCGTCAGCTTGGAATCAACGCGCGCTCCACTCTTGCGTATAACCAAGGACGGTTCGAAAGTACTGGGCGGAGTGACAGATGCAACTCACCATTCTAAGTCGATCCGCTTTCGCACCTCTTCATCGATCTCAGGGCTATCATAGTCGAAAATGCCGCAAGCATCCAATTTGGATTTTGTTACGCGGCTATTTCCCAAACGTTGAAGAGCAATTGGTATTTGGAAAATCTTACGTGATCCAATATCAGATACTGACATCACGCGGCCATGCAGGAAATCGAATGTCGGAATAGTCTCAGGATAGAATATCATCATAATGAAACGGGTTTCCGGCGCTGCATTCAGAAAATAAATACGACCACCACAATACGAGACAAAATAAGTTTGCCTGCGGATATAGCGCCCGCCAAGAAATTGGTGTTCAGACGTTCGATAAACCTCGAGCGTTGTTGCGAAAGTGAGTCCGTCTCGTTGATACACCTGCGTCAAGGCACGAATAACCTTGTGCGGCATCGCGGCCATTGTGCTTATCCGATAGTACAATCCACAATAGGGCGCCAGTTGATTGTCCGTCGTCAGAACATTATGCTCAGATGGTTGCGTAAATTAGCGGAGTATAGGCCTCGTCATTGGGTTAATGTTAGGCGGCGAGCTTGCGGTGTTGCAAGCGCCGGTGTTGGATGGTCCTTCGCTTGATCCTTTCGCGTTGTTTGATGATGGTGTCGGCCTTGCCAAAGTAGGCGTCGGCGGGTGTCACGTTGTTCAGGCTCTCATGGTATCGCCGGTGATTGTAGTGTTCGACGAAGGCCTCGATTTGGGCTTCGAGATCGCCCGGCAGGAAGTAGTTTTCCAGCAAGATGCGATTTTTGAGAGTCTGGTGCCAGCGCTCGATCTTGCCCTGGGTCTGGGGATGCAATGGAGCGCCGCGCACATGGCTCATGCCTTGCGCCTCGATCCATTCAGCCAGTTCGCCGGCGATATAGCTCGGACCATTATCGCTGAGCAACCGAGGCTTGTGGCGCGCATGGGCCTGATCACAGCCTGAAGCACAGAGCGCCAGTTCCAGCGTATCGGTCACATCCTCGGCACGCATGGTGGTGCAGAGTTTCCAGGAGATGATGTAGCGAGAGTAATCGTCGAGCACGGTCGACAGATACACCCAGCCCCAACCGATGATCTTGAAATAGGTGAAATCGGTTTGCCACATCTCGTTGGGGCGGCTGGTCTTGCGTTTGAACTCATCAGCTGCTTTGACCACCACGAAGGCTGGACTGGTGATGAGGTCGTGGGCCTTGAGGAGCCGGTAAACGCTGGCTTCGGACACGAAGTAGCGCTTTTCGTCGGTGAACCGCACTGCCAACTCTCGGGGGGACAGCTCGGACTGCTCCAGCGCCATCTCGATGATCTGGTCATGGATCGCAGTGGGGATTCGGTTCCAGACCCGGCCTGGCGCGGATGGACGGTCCTCCAGCGCTTCAGGGCCGCCTGCCAGATATAGATCATACCAGCGGTAAAAGGTTCGGCGTGCGATGCCCAACTGCTCCAGCGTGCGCTTTGTCGGCAGGTGGGATTGCTCGACGATCCGGATAATCTCGAGCTTCTCAGCTGCGGGATACCTCATTCGTCGACCTCCCCATCCGCGATCATGCTTTTTTTAAGCAGCCGGTTTTCCAGCGTCAGATCGGCGACGCATTCCTTCAGGTCATGTGCCTCACGGCGCAAGCCCTTCACCTCGTCGGTGGTTGCTGCCCGGACCGTGTCACCAGCCAGCCGACGCTTGCCGGCCTCCATGAACTCCTTCGACCAAGTGTAATACAGGCTTTGGGCGATTCCTTCGCGGCGGCATAGCTCCGCAATGCTGTCATCGCCACGTAAGCCTTCCAGCACGATCCGGTTTCGCGGGTTCTCTCGAACCAGTGGCGTTCACCCGCTCAATGTCCTCCGCGGAAAAGTGGCGCCGCGTCTTGCGGCGGATATCTTTCACCACCTGTTCGGCGGGGGCTTTGGAGGGTGATTTCGATTTTGAGGATTTGGGTCTCATCTGCGTTCCTTCGTCACTCCGACGAGACCCAAATCCTCCTTAAATCACAACCTCAAATCTGTGCCATGGGTGCTGACGGCCAACAGACAACAACTTCTTCATCAGTTCTCCACGTGCCATAGAGCCTCTCCGTTTTTCTTCAAACCTTAGCGAAACATGGCAACAGGCGCTACTGATTATGATGCTTGTTTTGAATCTAGACCAGCTTCAAAAGCAGGATCGGGCAAAAAAGCTCATTTTCCGCAAAGCAGACGTAACATCACGAAAATGTTACTTTTTGGATTCTGGACATTCTCGACCCAAAAAGAATGGCAACGGCTAAATCTGAGCATTGCCAATGTACCCCCAACAATAAATACGAAACGCTCACTGAGGGGAAAGGAAACAGCTCAACTCATTGCATTTTATATAGAAACTTACGATATCGCAGCTTGACAACACAAATGATAGCAATGACTGCAATCACACTAGATATGCTATCATCTGTCAGATTGCAGCTATCTGATTGCATTTAATCCAGTAGACAGACTCAATTTATATCATTTAATAACAAGTGATTATGAGATTTAGAGCCGGCACCCGCCCTCGCACAACCCAATATGTTGAATTCTGATTCGGTTAGTGAGATTGCTGAGGTGCGAATCAGTGGAGACCCCAAATGTGGCAAGTCGCAAATCGACACGAACTCTTGAAGGCTCGTCTGCATGAGCGTGGATCGTCGTTTGCTGTGGTCGCGCGAGAACTAGGCGTGCACCCGTCGGCTGTGACTCATGTCGCAAAGCAGAAGCACAAATCTGCTCGAATCATGTCTGCGCTGGCGCGGCACGCTGGCGTCGAAATACACGATTTATTGCCGCCCAATGAAGTAACCGAATCATCCACTGATGTTTGAACAGGAGAACAGCATGTCAGCATAAACGAGAAAAGCTCGGGAGTTCCACCACCCGAGCCCTTCCGTGAGGATCAGTGACCCACAATACCTACTGTCATTGATCCTCTCTTTTAACGTCCATGTCAACATAAAACGCGGGTCGTGAAGCGCCTGCGCATGGAAGAATTTATCTAGGAGAGGCACAATGGATGCCAATCAATGCGCGGAGAAAATCTCCGGCGTTACCCTACCCCTCATGTCTCGCGCGACGCGCAAAGTCGCGATGCGCTCCCGGTTCAGCTGCCGAGGTTGGACCTGGATCACGCGGAAATCCGATGGACGCAGGATTCGTGTCCAGTTCGAGAGCCTGCTGGAACTGCTGACGATCCAGATGACTGCCACGCTAGCCAATTTCGTCGATCTGATCGAGCAGCCCTTCGAAGTTCCATTCGTCGATGCCATGGGCAAATCTGGAAAACACCATGTCGACATGCTGGCCATACTCGAGGATGGTAGAAAGCTGGCCATCGCCGTGAAGCCAGCCGAAAGGGTTACTGCGAAGTTCCGGGAAACCCTAGCGGCCGTGAAACGACATCTTCCGGATGAGTTGGCCGACGATCTGATCCTCATCACCGATCAGGATTTCACGCGCGCTCAAGCTCAAAATGCCCTGCGATACGTCGAGTTCAGCAAACATCTCGACCGAGAAGCAGACAACGCACTTGAGCGTGTACTCGGGTCAATCCATGGCATCATTAAAATGAATGATCTGGCCCGCCTGACCGGACTGGCTGGGCGCGGCTATCGCGCCGCCTTCCGTGCCGCCTTTCACGGCCAATTGCAGGTTATAAGCGAGGGCATCATCAGCCAAAATTCGCTGGTGAAAGCGAGGGCAGCATGACTTTTCACTCCATGCCGACCTCCCGTCCGATCATGCGATCCCTGCAACCAGGTTCGACCGTCAAGATCGACGAAATCGCCTATTCGCCGGAGGCAACAGATTATCGCGGAACTATACTACGGCGCCTCGACCTGCCTGAAACCGTGGAACATTTCAGTTGGGAGGATATCGCGCTTCTCCGTCAGCACGGCCGCTGGCGGTACGCCCCACCCCCAGCAGTCGGTACAGGCATATCGACATATCCTCCTGATCTGACGCTACAAACACCGAAAGCTCGTGCGAAAATCACATTCACGGGACGTGTGCTCTGCGCCCTCCATGAATTGGAGGCCAAGGGAGAACTGACATTCACCGATAAAGGGCTTGAGGAAGCCCTCGCCAAGATACTGCCGAGTCTCGCCGAAGCGTTCACAAATCAGCAGTTTCCCGGACGCCACCCGAGATTTGGGGATTACGTTACCCTTCCCTTGGCGCCATCCACCCGCTCGATACGCCGCGTTTATCGAAAGTTTGTTCGCGCAAATTTCGATCTGCGTGTTCTCATGCACAATAAGCTGCCTGGCAAAGCCAGCAGCCACTTCGAACCCGAGGTCGAGGAGTTGCTGCAACAGGGAATCCGGGAGTTCGGGAAAGAGGGTGGCAGCAATGTCAGGACCGTGGCCGATAACACTCGGAAAATGATCAAACGAGTTAGCAAGGCTCGACTCGAGAAAGGGCTGTCAGCGCTGACAATCCCATGCCTGCGTACCATCGAACGGCGCATCGCCGGGTTAGACCAGTTCGAAATGACGGCCTTACGAGAGGGTGTCGACGCGGCGCGGAAAAAATTTTCGTGCAGCGGGCTCGGCATTCGGGAAATGGCGCAGTTTCCGGGAGAGCGTATAGAGATAGATGAGTGGTGGGTCGATCTATGGACTTATTTCTCTCGCCTAGGCCTGATGAAGGCACTCCCACCAGAAATGCGCGCGAGAATTCCCAAAGGTCGAAGATATCTTTACGCAATCATTGATTGTGCCACCCGCTGCATCTTGGCGCTTCTCGTGGTGGAACGGCCGAGCGCCGAGGCTGCCATGAAGGCCCTCCGCATGGCGTCGGTCGACAAGACCGACTATGCGCGGGCTATTGGCGCACGAAGCAGTTGGTCTTTCTGTTCAGGTTTCTCTATCGTTTGTGCAGATACAGGATCAGCGTTTGTTTCCGGCGATTTCATGGCGGGGGTCAACAGTATCGGCGCCACGATGCTGTTCCCGCCCGTCGCGATCCCGGAACTTCGGGCTCACGAAGAGAGATTCTTCGGCAACCTCAGCCAGAACCTGACGCCCTATCTTTCCGGGCGAACGTTCCCAAATCCCGTAGCACGGGGCGACTATCCGACCGAGGACCGGGCGGCGCTGGATGACGAAGACCTGGCGCGCATCCTGTCGCTCTATGTTATTGATTACTATCACAATCGCCCGCATCGCGGTCTCAATGGCCAGTCGCCGGCTAATCGCTGGCGCGAACTCGAGGACCAGTTCGCGGTGACGGAACCTGCCGATATCCACACTTTGCGAGCAGCTTTGGGTGTCGAATTCACGCGCACGCCCTCGAAAAAAGGTATCGAGTTGTTTTCGCATCATTATTCTTGCAATGCACTTCGCCAACTCTGGTCCCAGGGCCGAAAGGCACCGGTTCGCGTCAAGGCTGATCCAGCCGATATCGGTGCAATCTCCATCGAGATCAACGGCCGATGGGAGACCGCGGAGGCCGTCTCCGCGACGCCACTCTACGGTGTTTCGCTCAGCGAGTGGACCGAAAAGTTCCGAGCGATCATGCAGCATTATGCCCACCAGGCAGAGCTGACAGAGCCGATCCGGACACAGGCGATCGAGGAAATCTGCGCCATGGATAAAGCTTCCCGCATACGCGCTGGCGTCCTGCCGGGAGAGCCGTCCTATAAGCAGATCAAGGCTATCCAGGCAAATTTATTCAATGGCACCAGCTTCAGAACTGGACCCGCGATCATGGAAACCCCCGCCGAGGGGTTCTTCGGACACCGGATCACACTTCCGGAAGTAGACGCAACTCCGGCAGCGGAGTCCACAAAATGCACAGCATCGGATGCTGAGACATACACCGAGATCAACACCGAAAACGATGCCAGTGAATGGGGATTTGACGATGAGTAACAAGATCGCCGCAACGGCCGCCACAGGCGTAGACGATATTGATCGCGCCCTTGCGCAACTCCGAGCGCGTTTTTTCGCACATCGCTATTATCGGAAACTACAAGAGAGCTTCACGACATTGCTGAATCATCGACGCGCCGATCTGGAGATCGGAAGCCAGAACGAGGCGCACGGGATCGCGGTCATCGGTGATTCAGGATCCGGCAAGACGACGGCTGTAAGGCGGCTATTCGCGACGCACCCGGATCTGCAAACCTTGCAGCCGGGGGTCGAGAAAGCCGAAGCGGTCAGTCTCAGCCTGCCGTCACCGGCCAGCGTCAAATTCGTGGGTCTGGCCTGCCTGAATGTGCTAGGCTATCCCCTTCGCCGGGACCGGACGTCTGCCGTCATCTGGGATCTGGTCCACAATAACCTGCAACTCAGGCAAACACTCGTCCTACATTTCGACGAAGCCCAGGACTTTTATATCAATCAGAATACCCGCGAAATGCAGGCAATGATAAACACGCTCAAAGCGTTGACGCAGAATCCCAAATGGCCGGTTAGCATCATTCTGAGCGGCATGCCGCAGCTTCGAGACTTGATCAACATGGACACGCAACTGACTCGGCGGTTCACGCCCGTTCATTTTTCAAAACTTGACCCAGCATTGGACGCATTACCGATCATGAAGATGGTAGCTGGCTACGCTAAAACAACCGATCTCGACATCGCGCCCGATCTGAAAGACAAAGCATTCATCCGACGGTTGGTCCATGCTGCGGCCGGAGAATTTGGGCTGACTGTCGAGTTGCTTCTATCTGCTGTTGAAAATGCTCTGCGTAACGGCAAGCAGAAGCTGGATCACACATGTTTTGTTCAGGCATTCGCCCGACGGTCTGGTTGCATGCCGGATTTCAACCCCTTCCTTCGCGAGGACTATACCTCAATCAACGCGCGTCTGCTTCTGCTGGGTCAAATTCCGGACGATGAAGACCCGGAACCCAAAAAGAAGGGCCGCAAGCGATGACCAATCTCGCTCTCTCATTGGCACCACAGCCGTCTGAGCCGGCAATCGGCGTCGCTTCACGTATTGCCATGAAGCTTGGCATCTCCAACGTGTCAGACTGCTTACTCGACTTAGGAATCAACTGGCCTCTCTTTCGTCGGGGGCGACCAACAGAAATCGAACAATTCGCCGATATCATTGACGCGGATGGGGCCATCCTGTTGCACGAATCCTTTGCGCCTCGCCCGGAAGGTCGGTTCAGCTTTCGTGGTCATCTTTTGGATCGCCCGATGGTAAATCGGTGCGAAATACGTCTCTGTCCGCTTTGTGTCCTGGAAGACCATGATCGCGGTGGTACTCTTGAACGATACTGCAGGGCCCATTGGCAGTTGAATCAGCTTCGGACCTGCCCACATCATAGCGTGCCGATCATGACACTACCGAGCCCTCCTGCGCCGCACTATGCGCTGGATTTTGCGCGGATTGTTGAAAGAAACTTCGAAATCATCCAGCAGGCGGCGGCTACCACGGTCGTCCGATCGCACCGTTTCGAATCCTGGCTATTGCATCGCCTGGCGTATCAGAGGCCGAGACATTGGTTTGATGAGTTGGAGGTCAGCGTGGTCACCCAGCTCTGCGAAAAGGCTGGCACCGCATTGTGTTTCGGTGCGGCGGCAGCGCCTCGTCAACTCGACAGCGAGCAGCTGGCCACTGCTACAGAGGTCGCGTTTCAGCGTCTTGCGGCAACAAACGCACGGCTCGAACCTCTAATCAGAGAGATATGGGAAGCCTGTCCGTCCCAGCGGCCCGGCTACTACACTGCCTTCGGGAATCTCTGGCGTTGGTTGGACAAGGCCAAAGGCGATCATCGATACAAACGGGTTTTGCAGGAGATGGCTGATTTCGTTTTTACCCATCAGTCGATTCCTGCGGGGACAAGTCTGCTAGGGCAGATCTGCAAAGAGCGTCGATACCATTCCGTGAAAAGTGCAGCTGCCGCCTATGGGTTAAACACGTCTCGCACGGATCGTTTGCTCAAGACGTTGATCAAAGACGGCCAGGGCCTCGGCGTCGAGGCCATTGACCCGCTGCTCTCCAGGATCACGTCCTGCCTCCCCAGGGTAAAGGCGGCGAAGCGGATGGGGGTTTCTCCAGACATGTTCGATCGGCTCAAACATATCGGTCGCCTGCTTCCGGCGTTCAGCGGTGAGAACGTGGCGGATCTGTTTGACATTAAGGAGCTTGATCACCTACGGCACACGATATTTAGTCACGCACAAATTGTGCATCAACGGCCACCGAATTGCTCTCGTATCACCGCTGCCGCTGGCATCGTTTCCGTCCCATGTGAAGAAATTCTGGCAATGGTTGCCGAAGGCAAGATCGCATTCGTCGGGCAAGAAGCGGGCAATCATCGGATGTGCGATCTTTATGTCAATCGCGACGAGCTCCGCGATCTCGTGCACGGCCCCGAAGAACCCATCCCCCCAAACCAACTGACCATCGATCAAACCAGACGAGTGCTTCACCTCAACACCCAAACAATCGCGTGGCTCATACGCCAAGGATATTTGCCAACTCGCCGATACTGGAACGAGCGCCGACGGCGGCATAGCAGGTTGATCGCAAAGGCTGATGTCAATGCCTTTGCAAACCGATACGTTTCACTCGGCGCTCTTGCAGCCGAAGCTCGCATCCAGGCCAACCATGTTGCACGCAGGCTGGAACGAAAAGGGATCATTCCGATTGATTTCCCGCCGAACCTCAACAAGATTTTCCTGCGGGAGGTGGTGCGCCCGTCCGAGCATGTGGGAAGGCTGGTGCTCCCATCTTCACACAAATGAACTAAAACTTAGGTCGTATAGAGATGAGTGAAAATTACTGGAACGCCTTGGAGACTGGTGCGCAATCGCTCCGAAAAATCATTGATGAACTTTGGAAAATTTGGCGTTGGTTCGGTATCGGTGTTCTTGGCCTTCGAGCCTATGACGCCACCGATTCTACCCAGGCGCTTATTTTTGGTATTGGCGTGACCGCGATTGGTGTGGCTGCACTCGCGAGCTGGATATTTGGCGGTATAGTTCCAGGTGTGACCAAGAAGGGTCGGACATCGGGAATGATAATAGGTGTCGCGCTCGGATTTGGCATATTCGTCATATCAATTTACTTAGCCGTCCAATTGTGGACCATGGTAGCCATACTAGCGCTGCCTGTTTTTCCATCGCAGTAACCTGCGACCGTCAAATTTCAAAACCGCATTGGCACCGCTTCACCGGCGGTGCCTTTTTATATGCAGTCAGACATTGTAACCCGTCAAAAATGGACAAAAATATTGTCGCCAATGGCCAAAATGGTGTCACTAAAAAGGTGCGCTGTTGAATGATTACAATGGCTTATCAACTCGCCAATGGACAACTTATGTGTCACCTAACAGAGGCTTAGGCAAAACTGCCTGAGCCTTTTTCTTTGCGTGGCTACCACGGGTCTACCACGAAGAACGCAACCAAACGAAGCAGGAAAACAGGGTGCCGCACATGACCGGGAAGCTGTAAAAAGCGATGCAACCGTTGTTACCTTGTTACTACATAGATATATCTTTGTTTTTATTATACATTTCCTTCTGAACCTAATTACAAAAAGGTAACAAGCGCCTCTTCCCGCATCACCATCAAGATACTGATATTATTTATAAATATTTCCTATCTGCTATAAAGCGAAGGAAATCGGATCTAAACGCACTCGGAAAACGCCCGATTTTCAGAAATCCGCGCCGCTCAGTCTGTCACGTTGAAGACGGTATCCGCCCAACAAAGTGGTGGAGAAGATGCAAGCGGCAGGTTTCCCGAAATTCCGCATGCATGACCATACGCAGCTATGGAAACAGCTCGATGCGAAAAACCCGGGCAAGGGTTCCGGGTGCATCGGTGACTATGGGAATTGGGTTTGGTTCGATCGTTGGATCGATCAGATGCGCCAGCACTGCGAAGCTGAAGGTGAGAAATTTCGTTAATGTCCGACATTCATGTCAGTCGGCTATCCTTTACTTGGTTTCAACGGCTTCGGGCAAGAACTCCACAGGGGAGTTCCGGCTGCTGGCATTTTTCGCAGGGAATAGCGCGCGCCCCGGGTTTAATCCAAAGTAATGGCTGCGATAATCTGACCCGGGATTTCCTGTCCCCCAAGATCCTCCTGCACCAGGATGACATGCCTGGTATCTTTAGGATTGCTTCTTTCGGGTTGCTTCTCCTGGCGTATATTCAGCCGAAGCGGCGTTCTGCCGTCCCAGTCGGCAAGCTTGTCAATCGACAGAACTACATTGACATAATTCATGCTGCGCCCGCGATTCTCGCCGGCCTTGATCTCGACGGTCCGGCTGGGAACATAGCTGACCAGCAGAACATCAACCGGATTCGCCAGTTCCGACAGCGGCACGATCTCGATACTGTCGCCCTGTTGCGTGGTTTCGCGGTTCAGGCTGACGAGCGCCGGTGTAACCCGATGCGCGTCGATCAGCCCGGCAAGCTGCGCCGGACCGGGCGCGACGGCGGTATCCTGTCCATCAATGATGAGTTGCGGCGTGTAGACCGAACGTTCGCCTGCGGCACGGGCATATGCCTCTTGCCGGCTGGTGAATTCGGGGCTCGCGAAACTGTCTTCCCAGCCAAGATAGTCCCAGTAATCCACGTGCAGCGACAATGGCAGCACGCCCGGGTCATCCGCCAATGCGCTCAGCATATTGTCGGCGGCGGGGCAAGAGGAACAGCCTTGCGACGTGAACAGTTCAACGACGATTGGCGATGTCGAGGGATTGAAATTGTCCAGAGGCGGCGGGGGCGCATCTCCGCTGGCGAAACTGTTGAACCCTGCCGATTCGGGCATTTCATATTGCCTGTCGGATGATGGCGCGGACCGGCCCGGATCAGTCGGCGCCGTGATCAGCGGCGCCTCCGGGTCATCGGGCACGGTCGGTTGCTGGGCGGACAGGGGCAGTACACCTATCGTCCCGGCAAACAGGACGGCCAGAAACATTCTGCTGGTGCCTATGCGCATCTTCGGGTCCGCTTGATCAGATCTCATCTCCATGCATAGACCCATGTGGCGGCCAACACCAAATCAATGCTTTGTTAGCCCAGTCACCTGATTATGGACAAGTGCATGCTTCAGGGCTATTGAGCAAGCCGTCAGATTATGGCATGCCATTGCATACAATTGAGGTGCATTACCCTTGCAGAACCTTTTTGCTTCAGGCAAAGCAGGGTGAGACTCATGCCCGACCCATCCATTTCGCAGACAGGGAGGCCCTGATGCCCATCCAGACCGGAACCGATACCTCCAAGACCCGCCGCAAGCTGAAAGCTGGCGGGAAAGAGGTTTCCTATTACTCCATTACAGCCGCGTCCGACGCCGGACTTGGCGATTTTTCCAAACTTCCGGCATCGCTCAGGGTGGTGCTGGAGAACATGCTCCGGTTCGAAGATGGCGGGCGCACCGTCAGTCAGGACGATATCCGGGCCTTTGCCGAATGGGCCGCAAAGGGTGGTCAGAACCCGCGAGAGATCGCCTATCGCCCTGCCCGTGTGCTGATGCAGGATTTCACCGGTGTTCCGGCGGTTGTCGACCTTGCCGCGATGCGCGACGGCATCAAGGCGCTTGGCGGTGATGCGCAGAAAATCAATCCGCTGAACCCGGTCGATCTGGTCATTGACCACTCGGTCATGATCGATGAATTCGGCACCCCCCGCGCTTTCCAGTTCAATGTCGAACGCGAATACGAACGCAATATCGAACGATATCAGTTCCTGAAATGGGGTCAGAAGGCGTTTCAGAACTTCCGCGTGGTCCCACCCGGAACCGGCATCTGCCATCAGGTAAATCTTGAGTATCTGGCGCAGACCGTCTGGACCGATACCGACCAGAACGACGAAGAAGTCGCCTATCCCGATACTCTGGTCGGCACCGACTCTCATACGACCATGGTCAACGGCCTTGCCGTGCTGGGCTGGGGCGTCGGCGGGATCGAGGCCGAAGCGGCGATGCTGGGGCAACCGATCTCGATGCTGATCCCGGAGGTCGTGGGCTTCAAGATCACCGGTTCCCTGCGCGAAGGCGTTACGGCAACCGACCTTGTGCTGAAAGTCGTGCAGATGCTGCGCGAACATGGCGTAGTCGGCAAATTCGTGGAATTCTATGGCGACGGATTGGACAATATGCCCCTGCCCGACCGCGCCACCATCGCCAATATGGCACCGGAATACGGCGCGACCTGTGGCTTCTTCCCGATTGACGATGAAACCCTGCGTTACCTGCGCCAGACCGGCCGCGACGAGGATCGTATTGCGCTGGTCGAAGCATATGCCAAGGAGAACGGCTTCTGGCGCGGCAAGGATTACGATCCGGTCTATTCCTCGACGCTGGAACTTGATCAGGGCGATGTCGTGCCCGCGATCTCGGGGCCGAAGCGCCCGCAAGACCATGTTCCGCTGACCGCTTCCGCTTCTGCGTTCCGCAAATATATCTGCGACACCCGCAAATTGCCCGAACCCACCGGTACCGCCACCGGCAGATGGAATGCCGAAGGTGGCGCACCCACCCCCAACGATCTGCCGGGCCATCACGATGGCTATAAGGACGGCACGGTAGAGGGTGAGGATTACAGGCTTCACGACGGTTCAATCGTGATCGCGTCGATCACCTCCTGCACCAATACATCGAACCCCTATGTGCTCATGGCCGCCGGACTGGTTGCCCGTAAGGCGCGGGAATTGGGACTGAACCGGAAGCCCTGGGTGAAAACCTCGCTGGCGCCGGGTTCGCAGGTCGTTCAGGAATATCTTGAGGCCGCCGGGCTGCAAGAGGATCTGGATGCCATCGGCTTCAACCTTGTCGGATTCGGCTGCACCACCTGCATCGGCAATTCGGGCCCGCTTCAGCCGGAAATCTCGAAATCGATCAACGACAACGATCTTGTCGCCGTCTCGGTCTTGTCCGGTAACCGCAATTTCGAGGGCCGGATTTCGCCGGATGTGCGCGCCAACTATCTGGCCTCGCCGCCGCTGGTCGTGGCCTATGCGCTTGCAGGAGACATGAATATCGACCTGACGACGGAACCGCTTGGCACGTCGAAAGACGGCAACCCGGTTTATCTGAAAGACATCTGGCCGACCACGAAAGAGGTTGCCGAACTGGTCGAGTCCATCGTTACCCGTGAGATGTTCCAGGAAAAATATGCCGATGTCTTCAAGGGCGATGAACGGTGGCAGGCTGTCGAAGTCACCGACAGCGAAACTTACGACTGGCCGCCGACATCGACCTATATCCAGAACCCGCCCTATTTCCAGGGCATGTCGAAAGATCCCGGAACCATCAGCAATATCAGTGGCGCCCGCATCCTCGCGCTGCTGGGTGACATGATCACCACCGACCACATCTCGCCCGCCGGCTCCTTCAAGCCTGATACGCCGGCCGGGAAATACCTGACCGAACGTCAGGTTCCCGCACGGGAATTCAACTCCTATGGCTCGCGCCGCGGCAATCACGAGGTGATGATGCGCGGCACATTTGCCAATATCCGCATCAGGAACGAGATGCTGGATGGCGTCGAAGGCGGCTATTCCAAGGGGCCGGACGGTCAGCAGGCCGCAATTTACGACGCTGCCATGAGCTATGCCGAACAAGGCACTCCGCTGGTGGTGATCGGTGGCGCGGAATATGGCGCCGGTTCATCGCGTGACTGGGCTGCCAAGGGCACCAATCTGCTGGGCGTGACAGCCGTGATCGCGGAAAGCTTCGAGCGTATTCACCGTTCGAATCTGGTCGGAATGGGCGTCGTTCCATTCGAATTCACCAATGGCGACACCCGCAAGACGCTGAAACTGACCGGCGACGAAACGGTGACGATCACCGGGTTGGAAGGTGATTTCAAACCTCTGTCACTGGTTCCGGCAACGATCACCTATGCCGACGGCACCACGAAAGAGATCCAGCTCAAGGCTCGCGTGGATACCGAGGTCGAGATCGAATATCTCAAGAATGGTGGCGTGCTGCATTACGTGCTGCGCAATCTCGCCGCGTCCTGACCTGCCGGAAATTTGTAATGGCGGCCTCCGATACAGATATCGGAGGCCGCTTTTTCTTGTGGTAAACCACAATTGTTACCCCGCTCACTTCCATGTGATCCTTGTGGCGCAAATGGGAAGAGGGGAAGAAAATGATCCAACAGCGCAACCTGTCGATACTGGTCCGGTCGCTCGCAATGGGGAGCGCGTTGGCCGGCGGCGTTTCTATCGCACAGGCCGAGGAACGCGATGAGTTCTTCTGGCTGGGAGAAATCAACAAGGCCAGCATAATCATCAACAGTAATGAAGGTCTGCTGCCGAAAGAGGACACGCCCGGAATAGCCAGCGCGTTGCAAGAGGTCATCGACGCGGGCAATCAACCCGATGGAGAACGCCCCAGCGCGGTCATCAAATTCGAGCCGCTCTGGATCGAGGCGGGCGGGCTCGAGGTCACACTGGTTCACGCCGGACGCTCCAGTCAGGACATGCACGCCACTTACCGCGCGGCGATTCAGCGCGACAAGTTGCTGGAACTCGCGGATCAGTTAAACAAGACGTCCGCCACGATAATCGGGCTTGCGGCCGAGCACAAAGACACCATCGTTCCGAATTACACCAATGGCGTCGCGGCGCAGCCCAACAGTTTTGCGCATTACCTTCTGGGACATGCCGCCGGGCTTGACCGCGATGCCCAGCGCATCCGTGAAGCCTATGCACGAATCGACCGCTCGGCTATGGGCACAACGGTTCTGAATGGCACAAGCTGGCCTTTGAACCGGCAGCGCATGGCGGATTATCTGGGCTTTGCCGCATTGGTGGACAACGCCTATGACGCCTCGCAGATTTCGTCGATGGACCAGCCGGTCGAGGTGGCGCAGATCGTCACCTCCATCGCGCTTCATACCGGCAATTTCATTGAAGACATAATGACGCAATATGCCCAGACGCGCCCGTGGATCCTGCTCGAGGAAGGCGACGGGAATACCTATGTTTCCTCCGCAATGCCGCAGAAACGGAATCCGGGCCTGCTGAACGGTACCCGCAGCGCGGCCTCGCGGACGATTGCCCTCGCGACCGGACCGGTCTTTCAGACCCATAATCTGACGCCCGGGATGCCCGATCCCAAGGAGGTGGAAGACAATTCCGAAATCGTCGATGCCGCAATCGCCACGCTGGGGGAGTTCGAAAAGGTACTGAACGCATTGGTCATCAATTCCGAGCGGGCGCTGGAAGAGGTGAACAGCGACTGGACAGCCTCGCAGGAGGTTGCCGATATCCTGATGCGGGAACATGGCCTGCCCTTCCGCGAAGGCCATCATGTCGCCTCGGAAATCGTCACCCATGCCCGGAACGAGGGCATCGGCCCGTTGGATTTTCCTTATAGCGACGCGCAACGCATCTATGCGGAAACGGTCAAGGACACGGATTATCCACAGGAACTCCCCCTGAGCGAAGAAGAATTCCGCGCTGCACTGGACCCTGTCGCGATCATTGGGAACCGCGCGACCATAGGCGGACCACAGCCCAGCGAGATCGAACGGATGCTCAAGGACGCGCAAGACCGCATCGCCGCACAGGATACATGGATTGCGGACAGGCGCGGACATATCGACGCCGCACTTGCGAAACTGGATCAGGAATTCTCGGCCCTGCTCTCCAAGTGATCCAGGGATGCCGGCGGGAAATGCCGCCGGTTCCCCCTTGGGATTGCTGCAAAAACGCATATATTAGCGCCAACCCGGCCCGCAATCGCGGGCCAAATGCAATTTCAAGGATCTGTCATGAACACAATCAACCAGATCGCCTGGGACGACACCGTTCTGCCCTTCCAGTTCGACCGCTCGGATATCCGCGGCCGCATTGCGCGACTGGACGGCGTGCTGGATCATATCCTGTCGCGCCACAATTACCCGGCACAGGTCAGTACCCTTGTCGCGGAACTGGCCTTGCTTGCAGCCCTGATAGGCCCGACGATCAAGCTGCGCTGGAAGCTAAGCCTGCAGGTGCGCGGCAACGGCGCGGTCCGAACGATCGCGGCAGATTACTATGCCCCCGAAGGTGAGGACGAATCCGCCCGGATCCGCGCCTGGGCGAGTTTCGACGAAGACAGACTGGATGACGGCCCGGCATTCGGACAGATCGGCGACGGATATTTCGCGATCCTGATCCATCAGGGACAGGATATGCAGCCCTATCAGGGCATCACCCCCCTGACCGGAGGATCGCTTTCGGCCTGCGCGCAAACCTATTTCGCCCAGTCCGAACAATTGCCCTCGCGGTTTTCACTGGCCTATGGGCGCTCGCAGCTTTCCGGTCAGCCCGAGCATTGGCGCGCCGGAGGCATCATGCTGCAAACCTTGCCGACGCAACCGATGGAGGAATCCGACGGCGGGAGCGGTGAACAAGGGCTGATCGAGGCGGCAGATATTCTGCAAGGCGAAGAATCCGAGGATTGGAACCGGGCCAACTTGCTTCTGGATACGGTCGAGCAACTGGAACTCATCGGTCCCAATGTCGGGCCCACCGATCTGCTGTTGCGGCTGTTCCACGAAGAAACCCCGCGCGTCTACGATCCTCAGCGGATCGAATTCGGCTGTTCCTGTACAGCCGACAGGGTTCGCGACACATTGGCAATCTATTCGGCCAAGGATATCGCCCATATGACCACCAAAGAGGGCATCGTGACCGCCGATTGTCAGTTTTGCGGCGCACATTACGAACTGGACCCGAACAGCCTTGGTTTTGAGGCCACGGTCGATGCCAATGGTGATCCGATCGACCCCGGAAGCGATGGAACCGGCACGTGAAGCCCAACTGGTCAGAAGAACTGCTGCACAGGGCTTTGACAGGAAATGCAAAGCCAAGTTCGGATTACGAACTGAACGATGTCACGCCTCCGGACGTGCCTTTGCGGCCTGCCGGCGTGCTGGCAGCGTTTCACGAGGATGACGGGCGGCTGGTGCTGACCAAGCGGGCATCGGGGCTGCGTCACCATCCCGGACAGATCGCCTTGCCGGGCGGCAAAGTCGATCCGGGCGACCGCGACGAGATTGCCGCCGCCTTGCGCGAGGCGCAGGAAGAAGTCGGTCTTGACCCGGCACAAGTTGATCTGCTGGGTACCCTGCCCTCTCACCGGACCGTGACGGGTTTTTCCGTGACTCCGGTCCTGGGGATCATCCGTGGCACGTTCACCCCCATCGCCGAGCCGGGCGAAGTCGAAGAGGTGTTCACTCTTCCCTTCGCGCATATCAGCGATCCGACCAGCTACCGCGTCGAGCAACGCCGCTGGCGGGAAGGGTGGCGCAGTTATCCCATAGCGCCCTATGGCCCCTATTACCTGTGGGGGGCGACGGCACGTATCCTGCTGGGATTGGCCAGAAGGCTGCAATCATGACCCGTCTTCCCGCGGATATCCTGAGCGATCCGACGCTGCTCGCGGTTCTGGATGCGATCGAGGCGCGGGGAAATCGTGCCTATCTGGTGGGCGGAGCAGTGCGCAACGCGCTGCTTGGCCAGCCGGTTGACGATATCGATATCGCCACGGATGCCCTGCCCGATCAGGTCGCGCAATTGGCGGCCGATGCGGGGCTGAAACCGGTCCCGACGGGCATCGAGCATGGTACGATTACGGTCATTGCGGATGGGCTGGGCTTCGAGGTCACGACATTCCGCCGCGATATCGAAACCGACGGGCGTCATGCGGTCGTGACATTCTCGGATAGTCTGGAAGAAGATGCCCGTCGCCGCGATTTCACCATGAACGCGCTTTATGCCGACCGGGATGGACATGTCATCGATCCGGTTGGCGGATTGCCGGATCTGACCGCGAAAAGGCTGCGTTTTGTCGGCCAAGCCGAGCAGCGAATTCAAGAGGATTATCTGCGAATTCTGCGATTCTTTCGCTTTCTTGCATGGTACGGAGAAGAGGCCTCGCCCGAAGCGGTTGCCGCCTGCGCCGCACTGAAACACGGACTGGCGCGTATCGCCCGCGAACGTATCGGCAGCGAAATCAGGAAACTGCTGGCAGCGCCCGATCCCGTCGCGTCAATCAGGCTGATGAAGCAGACCGGCGTGCTTGATCAGATCCTGGTTGATGCACAGCCGGACGCCATTGCCGCTCTGGTCGAAATTGAAACGCGCGAACGGGTTCCGCCATCCTGGCCCCGCCGCCTTGCCGCGCTGAGCAATGGCAGGGAGTGCAGCGCCGAATTGCGGTTATCGAAGGATGAGATGCGGGCACAGGAAGCATTGGCGCGGGCTTTGGGCGCGGATTGGACGCCGGAGGAGGCGGGATATCGTCTTGGCGTATCTGCCGCGACGGATTACATTCTTCTGGTCGGAGCAAAAGGAGTGAAACTGCCCGCCGACTGGCAGGATCAGCTTATCCGCGCCTCGAAGGCGAAACTTCCGATCAGTGCCCGTGATCTGCAACCGAAACTTGAAGGCCCCGCATTGGGACGCGCATTGCAGGCCGCCGAGACCCGGTGGATCGCCAGCGGCTTCGCCCTGACCAAATCCGAACTGGTCGCGGCAGCATTGAGTGCAGGAGCAGGCGAATGAAACCGTATTACCGTCTTGGTCAGTTGATCGATGCCTTCAAGCCCGCCGATGGCCCGCCTCCGCAGCGCCTGCTTGCCTTTTTCGGCTGGTGCCTTGCAGGCGCATGGCCGGGACTGGCGCTGGCGGCGGTAGCCTCGGCGCTTGCGGGGGTGGCAGATGTTTTCGCAGCGGTCCTGCTGGGCTGGGTGATCGACGCGGTCGCCATCGGCAACCCTGCCTCGCTCTGGAGCGATAACGGCCTGCTGATCGTGGCGTTCCTTGGTTTCTACCTGCTGTTGAGGCCGATGATTTTCGGCATATCCTCGGCGAGTTCTGGCGTGGTCGTCGGGCCCAATGTCCTGCCGCTTGTCCTGTCGCGGCTGCACCGCTGGACGATGGGGCATTCCGTCACCTTCTTCGATAACGATTTCGCAGGCAGGCTGGCGCAAAAACAGATGCAGACGGCGCGTGCCGTGACCGATGTCACTGTCGAACTGATCAATGCGGTGACATTCGGGCTGGCCACGGTCCTGGGCTCGGCCGTGTTCCTGATTTCGGTCGATGGCTGGGGGGCGGTGACGCTGATTATCTGGCTAGGGGCCTATCTCGGGCTGATCCGGTTCTTTCTGCCCCGCATCCGCTCGAAATCCAGCGCTCGGGCATCCGCCCGGGCAATGATCACCGGTCAGGTCGTGGATACGATCACCAATATCAAGACCGTCAAATTATTCGCGCATGACGAATACGAAGATCGTGCTGCATTAGGTGCAATGTCGGGATTTCGCGAGCGTGCGCTGGATTTCGGCGTCGTCAGCAGTTCATTTCGCGTTTCGCTGATGTTCATCGCCGGACTTTTACCGGTGATCCTGATCGGCGGCTCCATCATCCTGTGGCGGCAGGGACTGGCCACACCGGGCGATATCGCCGCAGCGGGCGCCATTGCCATGAGGCTTAGCCAGATGACCGGCTGGATCAGTATGGCAATGATGGGAATCTGGGGCAGTATCGGCGAGGTCGAGGATGGGATGCACACGCTTTCGTCTCCGCACGGCCTGACAGACGATCCCGAGGCCTTACCCAAAGTTCTGACCGAAGGCAGGATCGAGTTCCGCGATGTCAGTTTTTCCTATGGGCGCGGATCGGGTGGATTGCAGGGGATCAACCTGCATATCGCGCCGGGCGAAAAGGTTGGGATTGTCGGCGCATCAGGCGCGGGAAAATCGACCCTGGTCGCGCTTTTGCTCCGGCTGTACGATGTCGAGTCCGGCAGTATCCGCATCGACTCGACCGACCTGCGGAAAATCACCCAGGAAAGCCTGCGCCGTCAGATCGGCATGGTTACGCAGGAAACCGCAATGTTCAACCGGTCGGCGCGCGACAATATCCTTTATGGCCGCCCCGATGCGACACAGGCGGAAGTCGAGGCCGCAGCCCGTGCCGCAGAGGCGCATGATTTCATCCTTGAACTTCAGGACCATGCCGGGCGGAAAGGATACGATGCCCATCTGGGCGAACGCGGCGTCAAACTTTCCGGCGGGCAGCGTCAGCGGATCGCCATCGCCCGCGCCTTTCTGAAAGATGCGCCCATACTGGTTCTGGACGAAGCCACAAGCGCCCTGGACAGCGAGATCGAAGCACAGATTCAGGAGGCACTGGTCCGCGCCATGCATGGCAAGACCGTTCTCGCGATCGCTCACAGGCTTTCGACCATTGCCGAGCTTGACCGGATCGTCGTTCTGGATGCCGGACAGATCATCGAGCAAGGCACGCATGAACAGCTTCTGGCAAATTCCGGCCTTTATGCACTCTATTGGAACCGGCAGTCAGGCGGTTTTCTGGGCACTGAAGAGGCCGCCGAATGAGCCTTTGGCATATCGACCGGCTTGGCCATCGCGGCGATGGCATCGCAATAAGCGAAGGTCGACGTGCTCTTGCCGCCCTGACCCTGCCCGGCGAAGATGTCGAGGGGGACGCGCGGGACGGCCGGATCGTCTCTCCGCGCATCCTGACACCCTCACCCGATCGCGTGAAGCCCGCTTGCCGGCATTATCGTTCCTGCGGTGGTTGCTTGCTCATGCATGCGTCGGAAGAGTTCACCTCCCGCTGGAAAACCGGCATCGTCGAAGCCGCATTGACAGCACAAGGGCTTGAGGCGCCGGTTAAACTGACGCATGTCTCGCCACCACGATCACGACGTCGGGCGGTTCTGTCCGGACGCAGGACAAGAAAAGGGGCGCTGCTTGGCTTTCATGCGCGCGCATCCGGTGTCATCGTCGATCTGCAGGAATGTCAGGTTCTGCATCCCGCCATCATGCAGGCATTGCCCATCCTGCGCCGGATCGTCACGGCAGGCGCCTCGCGCTCGGCAGAGCTTGGCATGACCGTCATTCACGGACCCGAAGGGTTGGATGTCGCCATCGCCGGCGGCAAGCCACTGGATTCCGTGCTGTTTCATCATCTTGCGCAGCTTGGCGAAGCCGGGGATTTGGCAAGGCTCGACTGGGATGGTCAAGCCATCACACGCCGTCCTCCTGCCCTGCCCATAGGGCGTAGCCGGCTGATCCCGCCACCCGGCGCGTTCCTTCAGGCGACAGCGGAAGCGGAAGCCGCTCTTCTCGCCGCGGTATGCAGGATGACAGCGGGTGCCCGGAAGATCGTCGATCTGTTCGCAGGCTGCGGAACCTTCACCTTGCCGCTGGCCGAGACCGCGCAGGTTCATGCGGTCGAGGGCCTAGCGGCACCGCTTGAGGCATTGGATGCCGCCTGGCGAAGCGCCAAGGGGTTGCAGCGGGTCACTACCGAGATTCGCGATCTCGCCCGTCGCCCGCTTCAGGCCGGTGAGTTGCGCGGATTTGACGCGATTGTGATCGATCCGCCACGCAATGGAGCCGAAGCCCAGGCCCGGGAAATCGCGAATTCGGGGGTTTCCAGAATTGCCTTCATCGCCTGTGATCCGGTGAATTTCGCAAGGGATGCGAAAATTTTAACTTCCGGCGGCTATATCTTGTCCAGGGTCGAGGTCGTCGATCAGTTCCGCTGGTCGCCTCATGTCGAAACGGTGGCCGAGTTTCAACTTCGCTAGTCAAATCACCTCCGAGTATGATATTAAGTTCATATAAAACATAAAAGAATCCAGAGGCAGTGATGTATCGAGCAACCCGTCGCACAGTTGCGCTATCTGTGCTGGCTTTCATGGCAGCATGTGGCAAGCCAAAAAGCAGATTCAAAACCTATTCCGGTCCGCCGGTTACACAGATCGTCGTGAACAAGGGAAAGCGCAGGCTTTACCTGTTAAGCGGTACAACCGTTCTCAAGGCCTATGATGTCGGGTTGGGCTTCGCCCCTGTGGGCACCAAGCAGTTCGAGGGTGACGGCAAGACGCCGGAAGGCCTCTATTTCATTGACCGCTTCAACCCGCGGAGCCGCTATCACCTGTCGGTCGGCGTCTCCTATCCGCGGCCGGAGCAGGTTGCATTAGCTGAAAGTCTGGGCAGAAAAGCCGGCGGTGACATTTTCATTCACGGTTGGGGTCCCGAGGGCCGGCAACTCGCCGATCAGAAGCAAGATTGGACAGCCGGCTGTATTGCCGTGAATGACGAAGAGATCGAAGAGATCTTCGCAATGGTCACGACCGGCGTTCCGATCATCATCAATCCCTGACATCATCGTCGGGTTCTCGGCAACGGAATACCAATGCCCCGGCAGAACGACCGGGGCATTCTGATTGCTGTACCGGTGATCAGTTTCCACCGGTCAGCAGAGTCCACCAGATCTTGCCCGAGGTTTCCTGATACCACGCGATCCCCAATTGGACCGCATCAGGATGCATGATCACGTCGCGGGTGTCGCGCGTGGCCATCCACGCATTCAAGGTCTGAATATCGTTCTCGTAGGTTTCCGAGATATTTTCGCCGATCAGATTTCCCTGAAAGCCCTGTCGCCGCGCACGCTCCAGTGGCGAAGAACCATCCGATCCCCAATGCCATGCCCGGTTCTGGGCCGACATGTCACGCGAATGCGCCAATGCCGCCGCATTCAGTTGCGGGTCGAGCGTCATCGGGCTTAACGAAACATTGGCCCGTAAAGTGTTGATCTGCTGCAACACTCGATTGGGAATTTCCGCCTCTTCACGCGCATCAATCTTATAGGCAACAGGCATCGGTTGCCCGTCCGGACCAAGCTGCGGCGCCAAGCGCGGCTGACAGGCAGCCAGCGCAATTAGCGCAACTATTGGAATTAACTTGATATTTTTCATTTATGCTGTCCCTTGTCTGCTCTGGGTCCAAGATCTACCGAATGGCCGGGCTTGGTTCAAACGCAAGAATCCGTGAACGCGGCGGGTAAACTGCATGGGAATTATCGCATCTGTTTGATTTGGCAGAAATCTGCCGGAGCGTTATATACTCGATCACCAGTTTGGGCAAAGTAGTAACGAGATCGCCGAAAAGAGCGGTCAGAGGAACGAGGATATTTGCTGATGAGCAGTACAGCCTTAAACCGCCGGGCTTTTCTTGGTTCGGCCGCCGCGATTGGAGTCGCCGGTCTGGCATTGCCGGGCCGCGCCCAGGAATTCGACCCGAATACCGGTCAGCCGAGTTATGACGCGGCAAACGGTGCCACCCCCGATGCCGGTATGGTTCAATACGACAACGAAGGAGACCAGCGGCACAATATCTCAAGCTTCCGCACTCAGGACTGGCGTCCGTATTTCACCAACCTGACCAATGGTGCGATCCTGTGTGACATCACCTCGCGCGCGGTGCATTTCTGGTCCGAGGATGGCAACACCTACCGCGTTTACCCGTCATCGATTCCGGTCAGCAAGGATCTGACGCGGCTGGGCAGGACAGAGATCATCAAAAAGGTCGAGGGACCGTCCTGGGCACCGACACCTGCCATGAAGAAAAGCAATCCCGCATGGCCCGACTTCGTGCCGCCGGGACCAGACAACCCGCTTGGCACCCACGCCCTGTGGCTAAGCTGGCAATATTATCGAATCCACGGCACCCACGACACCCGTAAGATCGGGCGCAAATCGTCGAATGGCTGCATCGGGCTGTATAACGAACATATCAAGGAATTGTTCGGCTTTGCCAATATCGGCACACAGGTTCTGCTGATCTGACGCAAGCAGCCAACGAATACCATGCGGGGGCCGACCGGCTCCCGTTTCGGTTTTCAGACCCAGCCGGCAATATTTTCACGAATGACGTTCATCATCACATCGATATGTTCCGGATCGGCATTAAGGCAGGGAATATATGTGAAACGCTCACCGCCCGCATGTTCGAATGCCTCGCGGATTTCGCCTTGGATTTCCTCAAGCGTTTCTATGCAATCCGAAGCGAAGGCGGGTGAGATGACCGCAATATCCCGGTATCCCTGCCGCGCCAGATCGGCGACATGCTCGACGGTATAGGGGCGCAGCCATTCCTCGCGTCCGAAGACCGACTGAAAGCTGGTATCGATGATACCGTCTTCCCATCCCAGCCGCTCCTGCAACAGTCGGGAGGTTTTCTGACACTGACAGTAATAAGGATCGCCCTGCATCAGGTAGCGCCGGGGCATACCGTGATAGGAAGCAACCAGCTTGACCGGCTTTTGCCCGTCAAGCGCCCGCTCGACCGACGCCGCAAGCGCGCCGATATAATCCGGCCGGTCGAAATAGGGCTCGCAGGTGCGGACCGCAGGTTGCCGCCTCTGTTCCATCAGGGCGCGGAAAAGCTGGTCATTCGCCGTGGCAGATGTCGCGCCTGCATATTGCGGATAAAGCGGCAGAAATACGATCCGGCGACAACCGGCTTCCACCATACCCCCGACAACCTCCTGCGTTGAAGGATTGCCATAGCGCATGCAGAATTCGACCATCACATCGTTGCCCCATTCCGCGACCGCCCGGGCCCGCAGCGCCTCGGTCTGGTCACGGGTGATCGTCATCAACGGGCTTTCGTCCTTTTCCTCGTTCCAGATGGTTTTGTAATTCGCGCCGGAACTGAACGGACGTCTGGTCAGAATGATGCCTTGCAGGATCGGTTGCCATTTCCAGCGCGGCAGATCGATCACCCGGCTATCCGAAAGAAATTCGTTCAGATATCGCCGCATCGACCAGTAATCATACCCGTCCGGCGTTCCAAGATTGGCGATCAGAATTCCCGTCTTTGCCGGAGGAATCCGGGGATGATCGGCGGGCGAATCTGCTGGCGTCATGAGTTTTTCCTGATCTCGTCAAGTGCATCTGCAAGGCTTTTCTGCGCCGAACCGGGGCGCAAGGGTTTCTGCTGGGTTTCGGATGGCGCCCATCCGGTCAGAAAAACCAGATCGAAGCTTGCTTGTATACGGGTCGGATCGTCGCGGTCCGGGAAGCTTTCGGCATAAATCGCCGCTGCCCGCGCAAAGATCTCGCGTCTTGTCGGCCGTCTGAGCCTGTTGGTCATCGCATTGGACTCGCCCATGTCCCGCAAATCACGGGCGAGATGAACAAGATCACGATAACTCGCACGTTGCCCGACAAGGTCGGCCACCGGAAGCGCCAGCCCGGCCCGCGACAACAATGCGCCCAGATCGCGGATCTCACCCATTGGAAGAACACGCGGAGAAAGCCCGCCCGTCACCTCGGTTTCGGCGGCAGCCATGACGGCTCGAAGCTCATGCAGGGTTTGGCCCCCGAAGCAAACAGCGATAAACAGCCCGTCTTTTACAAGCGCCCGCGCAGATTGCACGATCTGCCCGACCGGATCGTCAGCCCAATGTAGGGACATGGCATGAATGATCAGATCATGGCTGTCAGGGGTGAGATTCAACACCGGATCGTCAGGGATCACGCGGAAATGCGGGAACGCGGCTGACCAGAATTCAGGAAAGCCCGTCACGATCGCGGGCCTTTGAAACGTTCGGTTAATCTCACCCATCCTATCCTTCAGTTCCGCTGCAGCGATTCGATGCAGCAGATCGACATGTCCCCTGCCTGCCGCTCGCCTGCGTTGCCGCAGCAGGGCGTCGCGGTCGGTCAGGGTTGGCTGCTGGACGACGGGATTGGGTCTTGGACTGTTCATGGATAGTATAGATAGGCTTCTTCATCGGCCGGTAAAAGCCGTGTTGGGCCTATTATATCCGGCGCAATGCCCCGCTTGTGGCCGAATCGTCGAAAACAGCCTGGATTCCCGGGCGCATGCCGCGCTTTGCCCGGAATGCTGGCAGGACGCACATTTCATCGCCGATCCCGCCTGCCTGAAATGTGGCGCACCATTGCCCGAAAACAATCAGGAAGACGCGACGGAATGTCTTTGCGACGATTGCCTGCGCATTGTCCGCCCCTGGCATCGGGGCCGGGCCGCGCTGGTCTATTCCGGCACCGGACGCATATTGCTGCTTGCCCTGAAACATCGGGATCGCCCGGATCTTGCACCGGTACTTGGCGCATGGTTATCCGAGGCCGCACGCCCCATCATCACGCCGGACATGATCGTCGCGCCGGTGCCTCTGCATTTTCGCCGCCTGTTCAAGCGCCGCTATAATCAATCCGCATTGCTTGCCCGCCACCTGGCCGCATTACAAGGATTGTCTGTCATTCCCGATCTGCTTCTGCGCAAACGCCACACACCGATGCAGGACCACCGCAATATTCCCGATCGTTTCGCCAATATTGCCAATGCGATAACGGTCAATCCTCGATGGATATCTAATCTCGCCGGGCGGCGGGTGCTGCTGATCGACGATGTGATGACCTCGGGCGCGACGCTTGCCGCCGCTGCCGAAGCGCTGCATGACGCGGGTTCCGGCACGATCTCCGTTGCGTCTCTGGCACGCGCGCTTAAGGATGATTAAATGAGTAGAATTACTCGGAAAGGGATAAAGCATGACCGATCTGGCCAAGATTGAGATCTATACCACCAGAACCTGCCCCTATTGCATTGCGGCCAAATCACTGCTTCAGCGCAAGGGTGCCTCGTTCACGGAAATCGACGTCGGCGCACAGCCCGAATTGCGCAGCGAGATGACGCAACGCGCCATGGGTCGCCGCACCGTCCCGCAGATCTTCATCGACGGCAGGCATATCGGCGGCAGCGACGAATTGCATGCGCTGGAACGTGACGGAAAACTTGATCCTCTGCTTGCCGGGTCAGTGGCATGACTGCCGATGTCCTGAAGGTTGCGATGCTGCAACTGACATCAGGCGACGATCCCTATGCCAATCTTGCCGAGACGATTCCACTTCTGCGCAAGGCCGCTGCCGGAGGGGCGGAGTTGGTGCTGACCCCCGAAGTCACCAATCTTCTGTCGCCCGACCGCGCGAGACAGACGGAAATGCTGAAACCGGAATCCGAGGATCCGACCCTGGCGGCCCTGCGGACCGAAGCGCGAGCGGCCGGGATCTGGCTGCTGATCGGCTCGCTGGCATTGAAAGGCGACAATCCGGAAGATGAGCGCTTTGCCAATCGCAGCTTTCTGATCGACCCCGAGGGCGAGATCACGGCGCGCTATGACAAGCTGCACATGTTCGATGTCACCATTTCCGAAACCGAGCGATACCGCGAAAGCGCTGCCTATCGGCCCGGTGATCGTGCCGTCCTGGCGCAGGCTGCCGGGCAACCGCTTGGCATGACGATCTGTTATGATCTGCGGTTTCCCGAATTGTATCTGCGTCTTGCGCAGGCCGGCGCACGGCTTATCACGGTTCCTTCGGCTTTCAGCACCATCACCGGCAAGGCCCATTGGGAGGTGCTGCTGCGTGCCCGCGCGATCGAAACCGGTTGTTTCATTCTGGCACCGGCGCAATGCGGCACGCATCCCGCTCCCCATTCGCCGGATCGTCAGCCCCGCCAGAGCTTCGGCCACAGTCTTGCGGTCGATCCGTGGGGGAAAGTGCTGGCAAATGGCGGCACTGTTCCGGGCGTGAGTTTTGTTTCCCTTGACCTGCAAGCTGTTGACAGGGCACGATCCCGTATCCCCTCCCTCAGGCATGGCCGGCCTTTCGAAGGCCCATGAGACATGGAAACGACAAAGAACGATATCGAGAGCCAAAAGGGCAATGACAGACTGGCGGCCAGCCTGTTCGCCGAAGTTCTGATCGCGGATCAGCTATCGCGGAACCTGATCAGTCAGGCTCTGCCGCGGGGGATGCAGATTTCCCATTTCTCGGTCCTGAACCTGCTTTCCCATGTCAATGAGGAACGCACCCCGGCCCAATTGGCCGAGGCGTTTCATATTACCCGCGGCGCCATGACCAACACCTTGTCGCGTCTGGAATGGGCGGGGCATATCCATATTCGTCCCGACTGGGACGATGCGCGCCGAAAATTCGTGTCGATCAGTCCGGCGGGTCGGGCGGCGCGCGATGCGGCAATCGCCTCATTCATGCCGCTCATCACCGAGGTCGTGCAGGATATCGGCGCCGAGCGGGTCCGCCTTGCGCTGCCCGTCCTTCGGGAACTTCGCCGCAGACTGGATGTCGGCAACCAATAGCGCCGTTATTCCGGACGACGGGCGGCGATTGCGTAGTTGACCGACAGATCACGCCCCGAAAGGCTCCAGCCCCAGGTCAGCGGATTGAAAACCATTCCGCGCGCATCGACCGGCTGCAATTTCGAATCACCCATCATGCCCGACAATTCCTCTGGCGTAATGAAACGGTTCCAGTCATGAGTGCCCTTTGGCAGCCAGCGCATGATCCACTCGGCACCAATGATCGCGGCGCCAAAACTTTTCGCGGTGCGGTTCAGGGTCGAGATCACTGCCAGCCCACCCGGGCGCAGCAAATCACGACAGGTCGAAACGAACGCAGCCGGATCGGCCACATGTTCGACAATTTCCAATGCGAGCACGACATCGAATTCCTCACCCATCCCGGCAAGAGCTTCGGCCGTCGTGGCGCGATAATCGATGTCCAGCCCCTGTTGTTCCGCATGAAGCGAAGCAACGGCGATATTCCCTTCGGCGGCGTCCGCGCCAACAACCTTCGCGCCAAGCCGGGCCATGGGCTCTGCGATCAGCCCGCCACCGCAACCTATATCGAGAATACGCAGCCCCTCGAATGGCCGGAGGCTGCGCCGCTCCAGTCCGAATTCCGCCGCAATCTGCGATAAGATATAGTCGAGACGAACCGGATTCATCATGTGAAGCGGCTTGAACTTGCCCTTCGGATCCCACCATTCCTGTGCCATCGCCTCGAACTTGACGATCTCGGCAGGGTCGATGCTTGTCATGTTGGCTCCTTCTGGCGAGTTCCGGCAGTTGGGCTTATAATCCGTTCATGGACAGATTGTCAGAACAAATCGCTTACTCATCGGGGCGCCTTTATCCCGCGACCGAACCATATGAACGGCGAATCGTCGATACCGGCGACGGACACCGTCTGTATGTCGAGGAATGCGGCAAACCCGATGGCCAGCCGGTCATCGTTCTCCATGGCGGGCCGGGCGGCGGATGCAGCCCCTATATGCGCCGTTTCTTCGATCCGGATCATTACCGCGTCATATTGTTCGATCAACGCGGTTGCGGCCGCTCGCGTCCTGCGGCCTCGGTGCAGGACAATACGACCGCACATCTGATCCGGGACATCGAACAGATTCGCAGTTTGCTGGGAATCGGTTCAGCCCTGCTGTTCGGGGGAAGCTGGGGGGCAACCCTTGCGCTGGCATATGCGCAGGCCCATCCCAAACGGGTATCTGGGTTGATTTTGCGCGGCGTGTTCCTTGGCCGGCAGACCGAGCTGGATTGGTTCTATGGCGGCGGTGCCGGACGGTTCTTTCCCGATCTCTGGGCGCGCTTTTGCGATCCGATTCCGGAAACCGAACGCAATGACATGATCGCCGCATATCATCGCCGCCTTTTCTCTGACGATCTGGGGCAACAATCGCGCTATGCGCTCCCGTGGCTTATGTGGGAAAACGCGCTGGCCGGATTGCAGAACCAGTCAGGCGGGCACGCGCCAACAGAATATGCGCGGGCCTTTGCCCGGCTGGAGAATCACTATTTCGCCAATGGCTGCTTTCTGGACGAAGGTCAGCTTTTGCGTGACCGCGACCTGATCGCCCATCTGCCCGCGGTGATCGTTCAGGGCCGCTATGACATGGTCTGCCCGCCGCTCTCTGCCTGGGAGCTTGCGCAAGGCTGGGAGCGGTGTGAGCTGCGATTGATTCCCGCCTCGGGCCACGCCCTGTCCGAGCCGCGCATCACGCAGGAACTGATCAGGGTCATGGATGCCATCCGCGAGGGGCTTTTCGCCAATTCGCATTAACGCGGAGCGCTGTAGACAGCTGCCCAGAAATGCGTCTTCCCATCCGATCCGATCGCATGGCCGATACCAAAATCCCGCATCTGGGGAATCAGGACATTGTCCAGATGTTTCGATGATGAGTTCCATTCATGCAGCGCCCGGTTCAGGTCGAACGGGCCGGCGGCGATATTTTCAGCCGTCAGCATCGGCCTGTAACCCAGCGCCTTGACGCGCGCGCCCGGCCCAGAAGATGAACTGCCATTATGGGTCATGCGGCCGCGTTTCGCCATGTCGCAGGCATGTTCGGCCGCTGCCCGAGCCAGAACCGCATTCGGGCGAACCCCGGGCAATCCGGCCCTGGCACGCGCGATATTCGTCGCCTCCGCGCCGACCCGGTTACTGGTTTCGGATGTCACGACACATCGAGCATCGCCCGCCGCCACAGCCTGTACACCATGTGGATCACTGCGATCGACGCCTGAAGATGGAGCTGCACAGGCAGCGGCCAGCAGGCAAAGCGCGAGTATGGTGTGTCTTGCAGTCTGCATCGTGATATCCGTCATTTTTCGGAACCCTATCCCGGATTCGCTTACCAGATACTTAACAATCCCGTATCTATCCGGGCAATAGACAGCGCCCTTGCACATTTGGCCGAACCGGAATATATACCCGTTTGACAGCGGCGCAGGCTTCCACCCCCTGCCCCGACCGGAAGTTTCGCACGGGCCCGCTGAAGGCCCGTTTTTTGTATCCAAAGGGAAGCCATGTCCAACGACCTGATCGCCAAGACCGCCATCGACCGGCGCCTTGCCGAGATCATCGCCCCGGTGATCGAGGATCTTGGCTTCGAATTGATTCGCGTGCGGCTTCAGGGCGGCAAGCAGGCGACCCTGCAGATCATGGCCGACCGGCCGGAGGGCGGTATCAATGTGGATGATTGCGGCGATATCTCTGTCGCGGTAAGCGCCACGCTGGATGTCGAAGACCCGCTTGAGGAAGCCTATCACCTGGAGGTCAGCAGCCCCGGCATCGACCGTCCGTTGACCCGGCTGAAGGATTTCGAGACGTTCGAAGGCTACGAGGTCAGGCTGGAGACCAACCAGCAGATTGACGGCCGCAAACGCTGGAAAGGCGTATTGGCTGGCGTCGAAGGCGACGAGGTCTTGCTGAATATCGAAGAAGGCGGTGAGATTCAGACCATCGGGCTGCATCTCGACTGGTTGTCGGATGCCAAGCTGGTGCTGAGCGACGATCTGATCCGTGAAATGCTGCGTCAGAAGAAGGAAGCCGGTGTCGAGATCGGCAATCTGGACGAATCCGCTTTTGACGAAATCGAAACAGAAGATGATGGCGCAGGCCGCGCCGATGACCCAAGGAGTAAGTGATGGCGATCACCTCTGCCAATCAGTTGGAACTGCTGCAAACCGCCGAGGCCGTGGCACGCGAGAAGATGATCGAGCCCGAACTCGTCATCGAAGCGATGGAGGATAGCCTCGCCCGTGCCGCCAAATCCCGCTATGGCGCCGAGATGGATATCCGGGTGAAGATCGACCGCAAGACGGGCAATGCAAGCTTCACGCGCGTCCGCACCGTGGTCGAGGACGACGCGGTCGAGAATTACCAGGCCGAACTGACCGTCGAGCAGGCCCGCCCCTATCTGGACAACCCGCAGGTTGGCGACGTGATCGTGGATGAAGTTCCGCCGGTGGAACTGGGACGAATCGCCGCTCAGTCTGCCAAGCAGGTGATCCTGCAGCGCGTCCGCGAGGCCGAACGCGACCGTCAGTATGAAGAATTCAAGGATCGCGCCGGCACCATCATCAACGGCGTCGTCAAGCGCGAGGAATACGGCAATATCATCGTCGATGTCGGCCGTGGCGAGGCGGTGCTGCGCCGCAATGAGAAGATCGGCCGCGAAAGCTATCGCCCGAACGACCGGATCCGCGCCTATGTCAAGGATGTGCGCCGCGAAACCCGCGGTCCGCAGATCTTCCTGTCGCGCACCGACCCGCAATTCATGGCGGAACTGTTCAAGATGGAAGTGCCGGAAATCTATGACGGCATCATCGAGATCAAGGCCGTGGCCCGCGATCCCGGCTCGCGTGCGAAGATCGCTGTGATCAGCTATGACAATTCCATCGATCCGGTCGGTGCCTGCGTCGGTATGCGCGGCAGCCGGGTTCAAGCAGTTGTCGGCGAATTGCAGGGCGAAAAGATCGACATCATCCCCTGGAACGAGGATCAGGCAACCTTCCTTGTGAACGCCCTGCAACCGGCCGAGGTCAGCAAGGTCGTGTTCGACGAGGATGGCGGCAGGATCGAGGTCGTGGTGCCGGATGAACAACTTTCCCTTGCCATTGGCCGTCGCGGCCAGAACGTGCGGCTGGCAAGCCAGTTGACGGGACTGGATATCGACATCCTTACCGAGGAAGAAGAATCCAAGCGCCGTCAGGCCGAATTCAACACCCGCACCCAGATGTTCATGGACGCGCTTGATCTGGATGAATTCTTCGCCCAGCTTCTGGTCGCCGAAGGCTTTACCGATCTGGAAGAGGTCGCCTATGTCGAGCAAGGCGAATTGCTGACCATCGACGGTGTCGACGAAAGCACGGCAGAAGAACTTCAGGCCCGTGCCCGCGACGTTCTGGAGGCCCGCAACAAGACTGCTCTTGAAAATGCCCGGGCGCTTGGGGTCGAGGATTCGCTGGTTGAATTCGAGGGCCTCACTCCCCAGATGATCGAGGCATTGGCCAAGGACGGCATCAAGACGCTGGAAGATTTCGCCACCTGCGCCGATTGGGAGCTTGCCGGTGGCTGGACCACGGTTGACGGGCAACGCGTCAAGGATGAAGGGCTGCTGGAGCCATTCGACGTCTCGCTGGAAGAGGCGCAGCATCTGGTCATGACGGCCCGTGTCAGCCTTGGCTGGGTCGATCCTGCCGAGCTTGAAACGGCCGCGGAAGAAACCGAAACCGACGAGGAGGCCGGGGCCTGACCGCCCCGGATCTGGCAAGGCCGTGAGCCGAGGCGGGCGGGATAAATCGCGCGAGCAGCCCGAGCGGCGTTGCATCGTCACCGGCGAGGTACAGCCCAAGCCCGGGCTGATCCGCTTCGTCGTGGGGCCGGACAACATTATTGTGCCGGATCTGGCGGAAAAATTGCCGGGTCGCGGTATCTGGGTTGCAGCCGATCGCGCGGCGCTTGAAAAGGCCGCAACGAAGGGATTGTTCTCCCGCGCCGCCAGGGCGCAGGTGAAAGCCCCCGAGGATCTGGCCGGGTTGGTTGAAACCGCCCTTGCGCGGCGTGTGGTCGAGCTGGTTTCGCTTGCCCGCAAGTCCGGCAATGCGGTAGCGGGGTTTGAAAAGGTAAAGGGTTGGCTGGCGGATGGCAGGGCAAAGGTTCTTCTGCAGGCCAGCGATGGCTCAGAACGCGGAAAGGGCAAGCTGTGGACACCGACAGGCGGTCGATGGTTCGGTTGCCTGACCGCATCAGAATTGGGTTTGTCCTTCGGGCGCGATCATGTCATACACGGCGCGCTTGCGGCGGGTGGCCTGACGGACAAGGTGATCTTGGAAGCCGGCAGACTAACGGGTCTGCGCGGGCATGACGGCGGCAATACGGCGGCCGGGAAGGAATGAAGACGCAGATGAGCGATAACGACGGTAAAAAGACACTTGGCCTTGGCGGCGGCAGTCGTCCGGGACAGGTCAAACAAAGTTTCAGCCATGGCCGCACCAAGAATGTGGTCGTGGAAACCAAGCGCAAGCGCGTCATGGTGCCCAAGCCGGGTGCCACGCAATCCGGTCCCGGCGACAAGGGTAAAGCCGGAGGCGGCAAGTCCGGGGGTACCTCCTCCAAACGACCGGCAGGAATTTCGGATGCCGAAATGGAGCGCCGCCTGAAGGCTCTGGCTGCCGCCAGAGCCCGCGAGGCAGACGAGACAGCCGCCCGCGAAGCCGATGAAAAGGCCCGCGAGGAAGAGCGTGAGCGCCGCCGGGCCGAGATCGAAGAGAAAGCGCGCCAGGAGCGTGAACGCGAAGAAGCCTTGAAGGTCAAGGCCGAAGAAGAAGCGCGTGCCGCCCGCGAAGCGGAAGAACTGGCCAAGCGCAAGGCCGAGCCGAAAAAAGAAACGCCGGCACCGAAGGCGAAACCGGCAGCGGTTGCACCGCCTGCGCCTCCTCAGGATCAGGCTGCCATCGAAGCCGCAGCGTCCCGTGCTGAAACCAAGGGTGTCTCTGCCGCGGGTCCGCGCAAGGGCGATCGCGATCGTCCCGACCGGGGCAATGATCGCGATGTACGCAGCAAGACCGGACGCGACGACAATCGTCGCTCGGGCAAGCTGTCGCTTTCTCAGGCGCTTGAGGGCGAAGGCGGGCGCCAGCGCAGTCTTGCCGCCATGAAGCGCAAGCAGGAACGGGCGCGTCAGAAGGCGATGGGGCAGCAACAGCGGGCCGAAAAGGTCGCGCGTGAAGTGCAGCTTCCCGAAACCATCGTCGTTCAGGAACTGGCGAATCGGATGGCCGAGCGTGCCGCCGATGTCATCAAATCGCTGATGAATATGGGCATGATGGTGTCGATCAACCAATCCATCGACGCCGATACCGCAGAACTTGTGATCGAGGAATTCGGCCACAGGACAGTGCGTGTCAGCGACTCGGATGTTGAACAGGTTATTGATACGGTCGAAGACAAGCCCGAGGATCGGCAGTCGCGTCCGCCGGTCATTACCATCATGGGCCATGTCGATCACGGCAAGACCTCGCTTCTGGACGCGATCCGCAAGGCCAATGTCGTCTCGGCCGAAGCTGGCGGAATCACCCAGCATATCGGCGCCTATCAGGTGAAGACCGATTCGGGCAGCGTGCTGACCTTCCTCGACACGCCCGGTCACGCCGCGTTCACCTCGATGCGGGCACGTGGTGCCAATGTGACGGATATCGTCGTTCTGGTGGTTGCCGCCGATGATGCGGTGATGCCGCAGACCATCGAGGCGATCAATCATGCCAAGGCCGCCAAGGTGCCGATGATCGTTGCCATCAACAAGATCGACAAGCCCGAGGCCGATCCCGACAAGGTGCGTACTTCATTGCTACATCAGGAGGTGATCGTCGAGAAACTCTCTGGTGACGTGCAGGATGTCGAGGTTTCCGCGGCGACCGGTCAGGGTCTGGATGAATTGCTGGAAGCCATTGCGCTGCAGGCGGAAATTCTTGAACTGAAGGCCAATCCCGCGCGCGCTGCTCAGGGTGCGGTGATTGAGGCGCAGCTTGACGTCGGCCGCGGCCCCGTCGCGACGGTTCTGATCCAGAACGGCACCTTGCGGCGCGGCGATATTTTCGTCGTTGGCGAGCAATGGGGCAAGGTCCGTGCCCTTATCAACGATCAGGGTGAACGTGTGGAGGAAGCCGGACCTTCGGTTCCGGTGGAGGTCCTGGGCCTTAACGGCACGCCCGAGGCCGGCGATGTTCTGAACGTCGTCGAAACCGAGGCACAGGCTCGCGAAATTGCGGATTATCGCAGTCAGCAGGCCAAAGACAAACGTGCCGCCGCCGGTGCTGCGACCACGCTTGAGCAGCTTATGGCGAAGGCCAAGGCCGATGAGAGCGTTGCAGAGCTTCCGGTGGTGGTGAAGGCCGATGTGCAGGGCTCTGCCGAAGCCATCGTTCAGGCGCTTGAAAAGATCGGCAATGATGAAGTCCGTGTCCGCGTCATCCATTACGGTGTCGGCGCGATCACCGAATCGGATATTACTCTGGCCGAAGCGTCGCAAACCCCGGTTATCGGTTTCAATGTCCGCGCAAATGCTCCGGCCCGGAATGCGGCCAACCAGAAGGGTGTCGAGATCCGCTATTACTCGATCATCTATGATCTGGTCGATGATATCAAAGCCGCCGCCTCGGGTCTGTTGTCCGCCGAAGTCCGCGAAAACTTCATCGGCTATGCCGAAATCAAGGAAGTGTTCAAGGTCACCGGCGTCGGCAAGGTTGCTGGTTGTCTTGTGACCGAGGGCGTGGCGCGGCGTTCCGCGGGTGTCCGCCTGCTGCGCGACAGCGTTGTGATCCACGAAGGCACGCTGAAGACACTCAAGCGCTTCAAGGATGAAGTGAAAGAGGTTCAGTCCGGCCAGGAATGCGGCATGGCCTTCGAGAATTACGATGATATCCGCACAGGAGATGTCATCGAAATCTTCGAACGCGAAGAGGTCGAACGCAACCTGTAACGCCGTCCTGATACGACAACATTAAAAAAAGGGGCCTGCAGAGGCCCCTTTTTCCGTTCAGAAATCACCCGGTTCCGCCCGCCGAGAGGGGCCTCCGCCCGGTATTTCGCCCCTTACAACCACATCTGTAGAGCCGCGATCAAAGGGATATCTGCGGGTGGCATCGGGTAATCGCGCAATTGCTTCGCCCCCACCCATTTCAATGCCTGCCCTTCCTGCGGGTGGACCACACCTTTCCATTTGCGGCAGGCGAATAGCGGCATCAGAAGATGAAAATCCTCATAGCTGTGGCTGGCGAATGAAAGCGGCGCAAGACAGGATGCCCATGTATCGATGCCCAGCTCTTCCTGCAATTCGCGGATCAGGGCCGCTTCCGGCGTTTCCCCCGGTTCGACCTTGCCGCCGGGAAATTCCCACAGACCGGCCATGGATTTCCCCTCTGGGCGCTGCGCAAGAAGTACGCGCCCATCGGGATCGATCAAAGAGACCGCAGAAACAAGAACCGTCTTCACGAGCGATAATCGGCGTTGATATCGATATAGCCATGGGTCAGATCACAGGTCCACATGGTCTGCGCGCCCTGCCCCATCCCCATATCGACAGCGATCAGGAGTTCCTGGTTCTTCATATAGGCACTGGCTGCCTGTTCGTCATAATCAGGCGCACGCCAGCCGTTCTCGGCAAGCACCATATCGCCAAAACGAATTGTCAGCCTGTCGCGATCCGCAGCCGCACCGGATTTGCCGACCGCCATGACGATACGCCCCCAATTCGCGTCCTCACCGGCGATAGCGGTCTTGACCAGCGGCGAATTGGCAATAGCAGAGGCGACCTTGTGCGCATCCTCATCCGAAGCGGCGCCGGTCACCCGGATCTCGACGAATTTCGTCGCCCCCTCGCCGTCACGCACGACAAGATGCGCAAGTTCCCGCATGACTCCATGCAGCGCCCTGGTGAAGGCCCGTCCCGCCGGATCGTCAAGTGAGAGGATTTCCGCCGCCGGGCTTTGGCCGGTCGCGGCAAGAAGCAGCGCATCCGAGGTGGATGTATCGCTGTCGACGGTAATCGCGTTGAAGCTTGATCCAAGCCCCCCCGTCAAAGCATCCTGCAGCAATGGCGCGGAAATTTTCGCATCGGTGAAGATATAGACCAGCATCGTTGCCATATCGGGCGCGATCATCCCCGAGCCCTTGGCGATACCGGTAATGCGTATCTCGCCCCCTTCTGCGGCAATTACGGCAGATGCCCCCTTGGGGAAGGTGTCCGTGGTCATGATGGCACGCGCCGCGTCGGCGGCACCCGCAGGATCGAGTCTGCCAACCAGATCAGAGATCGAGTCTACGATCCGCTCATGTGGCAGCGGTTCGCCGATTACCCCGGTCGAGGAAGAATAGACATTGGTCGCGGGAAGGCCCAGCGCCAGGGCGACCGCGCCGGTCACCGCATCAACGGATTCCTGCCCGCGCGCGCCCGTAAAGGCATTGGCATTGCCGGAATTCACGATGATCGCCGCGCCGTCGGGGGCGTCGCCGCCCCCGGCCAGCTTGGCCTGATTGTCCAGCACACAGGCCGCGCGGGTGGCCGAGCGAGTAAACACTCCGGCGATCTGCGCCCCCTTGGCGATGCGGATCAGGGTCAGATCGGTGCGACCCTGATATTTCACCCCTGCCGCAGCAGAGGCGAATTCCACACCAGCGATCCGGGGCAGATCAGGGAAAGACGCAGGCGCCAGAGGCGATACGGTAATCCCGGCCTTACCCATGATTATTCGGCCTCCAGCAATTCGACCTTGTTGATCAGGGTCGGATCGATGCCTTCAGTCTTTTCGATATCGGCTTCACTCGTCAGCCGCTCGATCTCGCCTTCGATCTTCTCGCGCTGGACAAGTTGCACAAGCTGATCGCGCACCTCTTCGAGTTTCGGCGCTTCTTTCACGCGCGTGTCGTTCAGCTTGATGACGTGCCAGCCGAAATCGGTCTTGATCGGATCCGAAATCTGGCCCGCTTCCATGGCGGCGACGGCTTCAGAGAAGGCCGGAACCATCTGATCGGCGGTGAACCAGCCCAGATCGCCCTGGTTCGGGCCGCTGGGGCCGGTCGAATATTCCTCGGCCAGTTCGCCGAATTCGCCGCCGTCATCCAGCTTTTTCTTCACTTCAAGCGCTTTTTCCTCGGAATCAACAAGGATATGCGCGGCGGAATATTCTGTCTGCGGTTCGGCGTCGGCAAAAAGCTTGTCATAGGACGCCTGCAATTCCTCATCCGTGGGTTCTGCTTGTGACAGGCCCTCGACAGCCTCGGATGCCAAGGCACTACGGCGTTGCAGTTCAAGCTGCGCGCGAACGCTGGCCGTCTCTTTGCCGCTCGCGGAAACGGCGGCCTGACGGATAAGCTCATCCAGCAGAACGTCCCACATCGCCTGATCCGGCAGATCCTGCATCTGGGGATTATCTTGCACGGATTGCTTCATCACGATCATCTGGCCCAATGTGATCGTCTGATCATTCACGGTCGCCACGACGGTTTCGGCATCGCCATCCTGCGTGGCTGCTGTTTCGCTGTCCTGCGCCGATTCCGCTTCGCTGCTTTCGGCGGGCGCTGCTTCGTTCTGTGCGGGTTCTGCTTCGCTGTTCTGTGCGGGTTCGGCATTGTTGTCCTGCGCAAGCGCGGCAACAGGCAGCGCGGCAGGCGCCGCAATCACGAAAGCGGCCAGAATGGAATGTTTAAGCATAGAACTCCCTTTGTATAATATGCCCTCCTCCCGTGCGGAAAAGGGCCAGCGTTGACAGTCCGGCGGGCTAGGCATACATCCCACCTAACTCAGAAAGGTGCCGCCGCGCTTCAACCAGACCCTGATAGGACAACGCGGCGGGTGCGGGCAAGTGGCCCTACTATCACAGCCTTTCCCAACAATGTGAATGCGAAGGTAACATGCTCGGCATCGGAACTCTGGCGAAAAAGGTCTTTGGCACGCCGAATGACCGCAAGGTGAAATCGACCCGCAGTCTGGTCGCGCAGATCAATGCTCTGGAAGAAGGGTACAAGGCGCTCTCCGACGAGGGACTGGTCGAGAAGACCCATGAATTCCAGGAACGGGTTCGAAACGGGGAAAGCCTTGACGCAATCCTCCCGGAAGCCTTCGCAAACTGTCGAGAAGGCGCACGCCGGGCACTTGGTCTGCGGGCGTTCGATACGCAGCTGATGGGCGGGATTTTCCTGCATCAGGGCAATATCTCGGAAATGAAGACAGGCGAGGGCAAGACGCTGGTCGCCACCTTTCCCGCCTATCTGAACGCGCTTACCGGCCGGGGTGTGCATATCGTCACGGTCAACGACTATCTGGCCAAGCGCGACGCCGAATGGATGGGCAAGGTTTATCGCCAGTTGGGCATGACCTGCGGCGTCGTCTATCCTTTCCAGCAAGAGGCCGAGAAGCGCGTCTCTTATGCCTCCGATGTCACCTATGCCACGAATAACGAACTGGGCTTCGACTATCTGCGCGACAATATGAAGGGCAGCGTCGAGGAAATGCTTCAGCGCGGGCATTATTTTGCCATCGTGGACGAGGTCGACTCGATCCTGATCGACGAAGCGCGAACGCCGCTGATCATTTCCGGCCCGTCGCAGGACCGATCCGAGCTTTACAAAGTTCTGAACAGCTATATTCCCCAGTTGACCGAAGAACATTTCAAGCTGGATGAAAAGACCCGCAATGCCACCTTTACCGAGGAAGGCAACGAGTTTCTGGAACAGAAACTGCAGGCGGATGGTGTCTTGCCTGAAGGTCAGACCCTGTATGATCCTGAATCGACCACCATCGTGCATCACGCCAGTCAGGCCCTGCGGGCACACAGGCTGTTCATGAAGGATCAGCATTACATGATCCGCGACGGCGAGGTGGTACTGATCGATGAATTCACCGGCCGGATGATGAAGGGCCGCCGCTTGTCGGACGGGCTGCATCAGGCGATCGAGGCCAAGGAGGGTGTGGATATCCAGCCAGAGAACGTCACTCTGGCCAGCGTGACCTTCCAGAACTATTTCCGTCTTTACGAAAAACTGGCCGGCATGACCGGGACCGCCTCGACCGAGGCGGATGAATTTGCCGAAATCTACAAACTGGGTGTGGTGGAGGTTCCGACCAACCGCCCCATCGCCCGCGTGGATGAGCATGACCGGGTGTATCGTACAGCGGCCGAGAAATACGCCGCCGTGATCGAGGCCATCAAGGAGGCCCATACCAAGGGTCAGCCGATGCTTGTCGGGACCACCAGCATCGAGAAATCCGAGATGCTTTCCGAATTGCTGAAAAAAGACGGTATTCCTCACAATGTGTTGAACGCCCGTCAACACGAGGCCGAAGCGCAGATTGTCGCCGATGCGGGCAAGCCGGGAACCGTGACGATCGCCACCAACATGGCTGGCCGCGGCACCGACATCCAGCTTGGCGGCAATGTCGAGATGAAGGTCCTGGATGCGCTGCGCGCCGATCCTGAAGCGGATCCCGATGCCCTGCGCGAGAAGATCGAGGCCGATCACGAATCCGACAAGCGGAAGGTGCTGGAAGCCGGCGGGCTGTTCGTGCTTGGCACCGAACGCCATGAAAGCCGCCGTATCGACAACCAGCTTCGCGGTCGCTCGGGCCGTCAGGGCGATCCCGGCCGCTCGTTGTTCTTCCTGTCGCTCGAGGATGACCTGATGCGGATTTTCGGATCCGAGCGTCTGGACAAGGTGCTGTCCGGTCTTGGCATGAAGGACGGAGAAGCCATCATTCACCCCTGGGTCAACAAATCGCTGGAACGCGCCCAGGCCAAGGTCGAGGGGCGCAATTTCGACATCCGCAAGCAATTGTTGAAATTCGACGATGTGATGAACGATCAGCGGAAGGCGATTTTCAGCCAGCGGCGCGAAATCATGGACAGCGACGAGGTCGGCGAGATCGCCACCGATATGCGCCATCAGGTCATCGAGGATCTGATCTTCGACTATATGCCGCCCAAATCCTATGCCGATCAATGGGATGTCGACGGCCTGACGGCGGCGGTCCGCGAGCGGCTGAACATGGATCTGCCGATCGGCGAATGGGCCGAAGAGGAAGGCGTCGACCAAGAGGTCATGCAAGAGCGGATCATCGAGGAAACCGACCGTTACATGACCGAAAAGACGGAAGCATTCGGCGTCGAGAACATGCGGAAGATCGAAAAGCAGGTCTTGTTGCAGATGATCGATCAGAAATGGCGCGACCACTTGCTGACACTGGAACATCTGCGCTCGGTCGTGGGTTTCCGGGGCTATGCCCAGCGCGATCCTCTGGCGGAATACAAGACCGAAGGTTTTCAGCTTTTCGAAAGCCTGCTGGATAGTCTGCGCGGCGATGTGACCCAGCAGCTCGCCCAGATTCGCCCCCTGACCGATACCGAGCGTGAAGAAATGCTGCGCCAGATGGAAGATCAGCAGAAGGCGCGGCAGGAACATCTGACGATGGAGAGTGGGGCCGGCACCCAATCCGGCGATGGCGCAGACCGGCCGGAACCACTGCTTGCGGGCTTCGACGAGAACGATCCTTCGACATGGGGCGACCCGTCGCGCAATGATCCCTGCCCTTGCGGTTCAGGCAATAAATTCAAGCATTGCCACGGGGCGATCTGATCCCCCGGAACGCTGGCACTTTCTCTGCCGGGCCCTCGGCTTCCGCCTGAAATGCCGGGCAACCGGCTTCTACTCTGAATCATCTTGGGAAATTCTTCACCCTTCTGTTATTGATTGGCGTAAAGGATGGTCTGAAGCTTTCCTGCCGTCTTCCGGTCGGGATTACGGCATGGTTGGTCTTGGCGGCATATGAGCAAGTTGCGCGCGGGTTGATGGTGAAGTGAACATGCGAACGAGTGTTGGATCCGGCCCGCATAACGGCAGGAAAGAACTTCGCCATGCGGGATCTGCGGGGTTTTCGCTGCTGGTTTCCGTCGGGCTATTCTCGACGGTGGTGAACCTGCTGATGCTGACCGGACCGCTTTTCATGCTGCAGGTCTATGACCGTGTCCTGTCCTCGCGCTCGGTCGAAACTCTGACGGCGTTGTTCGTTCTGGTGGCATTCCTGTTCCTGTTCATGGGAGTACTCGATCTGGCGCGCAACCGCGTGATGCTTCGGATCGCGGCACGCTTTCAGAACCGGATGGAGCCACGCGTATTCGATGCCGCCCTGCGGGAAGGCGCCAGGGCCGGGGGTGATCCTTCGGCGACGGCGAGCGGATTGCGCGATCTGGATGCGGTGCAGCGTTTTGTCGGTTCTCCGGTCATGCTGGCCCTGTTCGATCTGCCATGGGCACCTATATTTCTTGCATCGGTCTATATCTTTCATCCGCTTCTGGGTGTGGTGGCCACGATCGGCGGCGTGCTGCTGGTCATGTCCACGATCGCCAATCGCATTCTCTCCAAGGCGCCTTTGCGGGATTCGGTGATCTCCGCCAATCAGGCACAGCGCATGGCTGACCTGTATTACAATGAGGGAGAGGTGATTGCGGCACTTGGCATGCGCGGGGCGACCTTCACCCGATGGCGCAAGGCACGAACGGAGGCGCAGGATCATTCTGTAAGAGGCGCCGATCTCTCTGCGGTCTTCACGGTCTTTTCCCGCAGTTTTCGCCTGTTCCTGCAAAGCGCAATTCTGGCAGCGGGGGCCTGGCTCGTCCTGCGTCAGGAACTGACCCCGGGCGCGATGATCGCCTCGTCGATCATGATGGGCCGTGCGCTAGCCCCGGTTGAACAACTGATCGGCGGCTGGTCGTTATTTCAGGCCGCGCAGGATGGGCGCGAACGGCTGTCCCTGCTGCTGAGCAAGCAGCCCCCGCTGCCACCACAGACCCCGCTGCCCCGGCCGCCTGCACGGATCGAGGCGCGGCAGGTCAGCGTCATTCCGCCCGGACAGGATTCCCCTGCCCTGCGCAGCGTCAGTTTTAGCCTTGAGCCGGGGCAGGCATTGGGTGTGATCGGCCCTTCCGGTGCGGGCAAGTCGACATTGGCGCGCGCCCTGATCGGTGCATGGCCACTTGCAGGCGGCGCGATCAGGCTGGGCGGCGCGACGCTGGATCAGTATCAACCGGATGTGCTGGGGAATCTGATCGGTTATCTGCCCCAGCAAGTGACATTGTTCGATGGAACCATTGCCGAGAATATCGCCCGTCTCTCGCCAGATCCCGATTCCGACCGGGTCGTCAGCGCGGCACAGGCCGCAGCGGCCCATCAGATGATCCTTGATCTGCCGAAAGGCTATGACACGCGGGTCAGCCAGATCGGCGGGCGCTTGTCCGGAGGTCAGGTCCAGCGGATCGGACTTGCCCGCGCACTTTATCCCGATCCTGTACTGCTGGTGCTGGATGAGCCTAACTCTAATCTCGACAATCAGGGTTCCGAGGCGCTTAATCTCGCCATCCGGCGGGTCAAGGCGCAAGGCGGATCAGTTGTGATCATGGCGCACCGGCCTGCCGCGATCACCCAATGCGAAACGCTGTTGGTCCTGGAACATGGCACCCGCAGAGCGTTGGGACCACGCGACACGGTACTGCGGGAGATGGTGCAGAACTCGGCGCAGATCATGGATGCACATAAAAGCGGCAGCCGGGGGGGCGTGGCGTGACCGACCCGGACAAATATCCCGGCCCGGGTGACAGCATTCCCTGGCCTGATCCGCGGCACTCATCGAAGGCTGCCAGCGACACGGAACAGCCATCTGCCCCCGCCCGGGGATCGCCGCCGCCGCCCGCTCCGGCGGTCGCGGCCGATCCGGCGCGTTGGTCCGTGCGCGCCCCGCTATTGCTGGGCTTCTTTGCCCTGATCCTACTATTCGGCGGTTTCGGCATCTGGGCCACGCAAAGCCGTATCGCGGGGGCAGTCGTGGCATCCGGTCAGGTCGAGGTCGAGCAACAGCGGCAGGTTGTGCAGCATCCGGATGGCGGCGTCGTGCAGGAAATTCTGGTCAGCGAAGGCGACACCGTAGATGCCGGCCAGGTTTTGCTGCGCCTTGACGGCACGTTGCTGCTGACCGAACTCGTCATCGTCGAAGGCCAGTATTTCGAAATTCTTGCGCGCCGCGGCAGGTTGGAAGCCGAACGGGCAGATGCCGAATCCCCGGAATTCCCGGAGGAGTTGCTTGCGGCGGCCAGGAACGATCCCAAACTTTCCGACCTGATCGCAGGACAGGCAAGCCTGTTTGCCGCCCGCCGCGATACGATGAAGCAATCTCTGGATCAGTTGGCCAAACAATCCGAACAGGTTAATGCCCAGATCGTCGGAATTGACGCACAGCTTGCGGCATTGGCCGAGCAACGGGATTTGATCGCCGAGGAACTGGAGGATCAGCAATCGCTTCTGGATCGCGGGCTTGCGCAGGCTTCACGTGTACTGGCCCTGCGGCGCGAGGCCGCGCGGATCGACGGGCAGATCGGTGAATTGCAGGCAAGCCGCGCGTCGTCGGAAACCCGCCAGACGGAACTGGATGTCGAACGGCTTCGCATGGCTGCCGAGCAGCGCGAAGAGGCAGAGACGCAATTGCGTGATCTGGGCTATCGGGAGTTGGAACTGGCCGAACGCCGCCGCAGCCTGTCTGAGCAGATCAGCCGGCTGGAACTGCGCGCCCCCGCCGCAGGAATCGTTTACGATCTGAAAGTAACGACGCCGCGCTCGGTCATTCGCCCGGCAGAACAACTGATGCATATCATCCCGCAGGACCGGCCGCTGGTTATCGGCGCCCGCATTGCCACGATAAATGTCGACGAAATCAGCCCGGGGCAACCAGTGATCCTGCGCTTTGCCGCATTCTCTTCGCGCACCACACCCGAGATCGACGGCCAGCTTCTGCGTGTGTCCGCGGATGCATTGATGGATGAGGTCACCCAGACGCCCTATTATCGCGCCGAAGTCACGATTCCTCCGCCAGAGCTCGAGAAACTCGGCGAGCTGGATTTGATCCCGGGCATGCCGGTCGAAATCTATATCCAGACAGGGGAACGAAGCCCCATGGCCTATCTGATGAAACCTCTGACCGATTATTTCAACCGGGCCCTCCGCGAAAGCTGACCGTATATCTGGCCGGTGACTGCGGCAGCCGGCGGCGAGGAGGGTTGCTTGTCTTTTATCATCCCTTGCCCCACGCTCCGGATATCGGTCATCAAGGAGGTTTACCATGCTCAGAATCCTGTCCAGGCCCGCAACTCGTCTGGTCGAACGCTGGCTGCCCGACCCATTCATTTTCGTGCTGATTCTGACGCTCGTTGCCGCCATCGCCGCCATCGTTTCAGAGGGCAGCTCGCCGGTCGCACTTGTCGAGATGTGGGGCAGCGGATTCTGGGAACTGCTGGAATTCTCCATGCAGATGCTTCTGGTGCTGGTCACCGGCTTCATTCTGGCCAGTTCTCCGCCGGTTCGGCGGATTCTGGCATCAATTGCCGGACTCGCCTCTGGTCCCGGTTCGGCAATCATTCTCGTGTCGCTGGTCTCACTTGCCGCAAGCTGGCTGAACTGGGGCTTCGGGCTTGTCGTCGGAGCAATCTTCGCCAAGGAACTTGCGCGTCAGATCCGGGTGGATTACCGGCTATTGGTCGCCGCGGCCTATTCGGGCTTCGTTATCTGGCACGGGGGATTGTCTGGCTCGATCCCGCTGACAATTGCGACCGAGGGTCACTTTACCTCCGATCAGATCGGCGTAATTCCGACGTCTCAGACAATCTTTTCGGTCTGGAATCTTGCGATTGTGATCGCGTTGGTCATTGCTGTCCCATTGGTCAACCGCCTGATGTTGCCACTGGAACATGAACAGGTTCTGGTCGATCCGGCGTTGCTGAAAGATGTCGGCGATACGCCGCACCCGGTTTCCGCCATGACCCCGGCCGAGCGGCTGGAGCATAGTTCCGTCCTGACCTGGTTGATCGGAATACCGGGGCTTGTCTGGCTGGGCCTGTATATCATCGGCGGCGGAGGGATTAATCTCAATGTCGTGAATTTCCTGTTCCTGTTCGCCGGGATGGTCTGCCACGGCACGCCCCGCAATCTGCTGAACGCTCTGGATGAAGGGGTTCGCGGAGGCGCAGGGATCGTTATCCAGTTTCCGTTTTACGCCGGGATCATGGCAATCATGACCCAAAGCGGTCTTGCCGCCAGTCTGTCGGAATGGTTCGTGTCCATCTCGACGACCGAGACATTGCCATTCTGGAGCTTTATCAGTGCGGGCATCGTGAATATTTTTGTTCCCTCCGGCGGCGGACAATGGGCGGTTCAGGCGCCGGTCATGCTGCCGGCAGCCGAAGCCCTGGGTGCCGATATCAGCCGCGTTGCGATGGCTGTCGCCTGGGGTGATGCCTGGACAAACCTGCTTCAGCCATTCTGGGCCTTGCCGATGCTGGGAATCGCCGGCCTCAGGGCACGGGACATCATGGGATTCTGCGTCGTGCAATTGCTGATAACCGGGATCATTATCGGGACGCTGCTATACCTGCTATGAACACATGCGGGATCGGCCTCGACATATTGTCGGGGTCATCCTCAAAGCGGATTTTCGAGGAATAAAGTCTAAATAATTGATTTTGCCTTGGTACCCGAGGCCGGACTCGAACCGGCATGGATTGCTCCGGCGGATTTTGAATCCGCTGCGTCTACCATTCCGCCACTCGGGCACTGCGTGACCGGGTAAGGCAATTCGCGTTTCAGTGCAAGTGGTTGTCCGTAGCAATCCCGATTTTTTGTTGTCTTCTGTCGCGATGCGATTCTCCAAAGTTCCCAATGCGGTTCCCACTTTGAGGATTCGTGCTTTGTTCGTTCTGCTGCCTGCTTGGACAGCGTTCTGCGGCTCGCTCGTTTGCGATAATAGGCCACCATTTCGGGCTCTGATTTGTTATGGCTTGGATTTGGGCGTCTGTGCATCCGGACTCTGCCAATCAGATGATGGCCAGCTTACGGAGCCCATGAAAGCTGTAAGGCGCGGCCTTCTCGCCGAGTTCCTTTCGCCACGCCCTGAACTTCCGTTCCACAGAATCGTAGCCAAGAGGCTGCGTCAAGTTCTTTGGGATAACGTAAGCCCCGGAAACAGGCAGTAGATCGAGATAGGTTCTAAGGGGGCGGTTCAGTCCACAGACCCCAGTAGTTTATGCTCAGCCACCTGTCTCAACTGCCAATGCAAGATTTTCAAGCGATGAGTTCAGTCCGACAGCATGTTCCTTGGGTCGAATGCCTGCTGGAACGTTCTCGCAAGCGACCGAAACAGTCGTTACATGACCAGCCTCAGAAAGTGTCCAAGTTTGCTTCATCGCGCCTGCAAAGCTTGGATCAGAGGTATTGAACACCACTCGCTGCACGACCTGCTTTCCTGGCTTAAGATCATCGAATATAACGCGAAATCTATCTTCATATTCGTTCGTTTTGCCAGCAATCACGGGCGAAGCTTCTTCGTGATAGAGGCTCATGACATAATCGCCACCCTTGATCGGGTTGATCTCGTGAACCTTTCCGGTCATCCCTGCAGGAGGCAGCCACTTCTCAAGTAACACCGGGTCAAGAAAGGCGCGATAGATCTCGGCTGCTGAAGCTGAGATTTGCCGCTCTGCGCGGTCGATACGTTCGATAGCCATATCCAATAATTATCACAAATTTCTGCGCCGCAAAAGATGCTGATATGGCCTCTGATCCGCCTTGCGGCAACGCAGCATGTGGTAAACAGCTCTAAACCGCCTCTGCCACCCTTGGAATCGGCAAGGGGCGGCCCAATGCCTGCTGCTCATCGGCAGTGCTCCCGCGACACCCGAGCCCCGAGCTGGGCGCATAGAGGCTGCTCCGAGTCAGCGCGCGCGCCGATAGTGCATCGCGACCACGCCGTTGCGGAGCGGCTTTGCCGAGACCAGCTCGAGCCGTCGCGCACTGGGCAGCCCGTCCCGGTACAGGGTCGGGCCATGGCCGGCGATCCTGGGATGGGCGAGGAACTGATATTCGTCGATCAGATCCAGCCGGTCCAGCTCGGTTGCGAGTTTGCCGCTACCGAGGAGCACGCCGGCCGGAGTCGCGTCCTTGAGCTTTTGTACGCCTGTTCGCAGGTCGTCGGCGATATGGTGGCTGTTGGTCCACGGGAAGGCCGTTCGCGTTGATGACGCCACGTATTTCGGTTTGGCGTCCAGCTTGACTGCCCATTCGCGTATCGCCGTCGGCGCCTCCACGTCGCCGCGGGCGACCGCTGGCCAGTAGCTCTCCATCATCTCGTAGGTGATGCGGCCCCACAGCATCGCTCCGCTTTCGTCCATAAGCCGAGTGAAGAACGCATGCGTCTCGTCATCAGCGATTCCCGCCTCATGATCGATGCAGCCGTCCAGGGTGACGTTTATGCTGAAGGTCAATAATCCCATGCGAGAAGCCTAAACCATCCGCTCGAGAAGACCCAGGGTTATTGCTCGCGGCTGATGTAGGGGCTCTTCGCGGCGATCTCTGCGGCACCATGATATGCTGGCGCGCCGGCATCCAGCTGACGGTGAGGCGGGCGTGGGGAATCGGAGGATTCGCCATAATCCTTGAGAACCTGTCTGCCGATAATGCGCGATTTAACAAACCGCCGGCTTGCTGGGCCATCCGCTCCTGTATCGGACCTATGAACTGTGCAAGCATAGCCGCCAAGACAATTGGAAGCACGAAGGTGCCTGATCAACGGGCTCATTGGCCGGGAGCCGGAAACGCCGGTCTTGACCTTTCCGCCTCGCCGCAATAGCCAATAACCATGATGTTCACGTCCACATTCTTCCCGCGATTCTAAGCGACCCTCGTCGCAGACGCTTCGGCGTCGATTGAATCGTAACGGCTTCGCACCGCGAAAGCTGAAATGGAGGACGTATAATGTCCATTCCCCAAGAAATGGGCCTGACTCCGCATCAGGTCGAAAGTTTCATCAAGGACGGTTTTGTCAAGGTGGAGGATGCCTTTGGTCGCGAGCTCGCCCAAGAGTGCCGCAGCGAGCTGTGGGATGACATCGGCCTGTCCCCGAACCGGCCCGAGACATGGAGCGAGCCGGTCGTTCGTATAGGCTCGAAATCATCGCCACCCTTCGTAGCTGCCGCCAATACACCGCGCCTGCATGCTGCCTATGACAGGCTCGTCGGCGAAGGACGCTGGCGGCGCCCCGCAAGCCTCGGGAGCTTCCCGATCCGCTTTCCCTCGGGCGAAAGCGTCGGAGACGATGGCTGGCATGTAGACATGAGCTACGGGACGGAATCCCCGGACTTCATGGATTGGCGCGCGAATGTCAAAAGTAGTGGACGGGCGCTGCTGATGCTCTTTCTCTTCTCCGACGTCGGCGAGAAGGACGCGCCGACCCGAATACGAAAGGGCTCACATGCCACCATCGCCCGGAAACTTTTGCCGCACGGTGAAGTGGGCATGACACTCGGGCAGCTCTCGGCTGACGGCTATGCATCGACAGCAGATTGCGAGATAGCTCTCGCGACTGGAGAGGCTGGGACGGTCTATCTCTGCCATCCCTTCGTGGTGCATGCTGCCCAGTCGCATCAGGGGACAGAGCCACGGTTCATGGCTCAGCCGCCACTGATACCAAGCATGGAGTTCGATCCGTCACTGCCGCCATCCCCGGTCCAAATCGCCATCCGCAAGGCTTGCGGACTGTCGATTTAGATCGAAGGGGCTCCGGAACCGCAGGACGGTGTCGGAGCCCCGCTATGAATGTCGTGGAAGAGCTCCTTGTGTCCGTCCAGTGCTGCGAGAAGATGCCTTGAGAAGAACAATCTGAATTCCTGTGCCGGATACGATCGCCACCTTGCCGCGGAGTTGCGCCTTGGCCGACTGCGGAACCTGGCGTATCACTTCTTCCCGTGGGTTCATCCGATTGGTTCCCACTACTCCTTCCGGATACCTGTTTGTCATGCTCGGCTGCGTATGACATCATGACGTCACGAATACAGGATCAGGACATGGCCAAGACGAAAAAATCGAAAGACGACGATGGAAAGAAGAACACCTCGTTGCGCCTCTGCGGCAAGACATTGAAGGCCCTGAAGATCCGCGCAATCGAAGAAGAGACAAGCGTGCAGAAAATTATCGAAAAACTGGTCGAGGACTATCTCGGTCAACCGCGAAAGCCTAAGGCATGACCGCCAGAGGCGAAACATTTTACATGCCGGCCGCATGTCTGACCAAGCTGGCCGAACGCAATGTGCAGAACCTGACGCCGGTCCTGGACTGGACAGAGGGAAACCGTCCCTTCGCGATCCGCGATTCTTTCGATCAGCGCCTGCGCACCACCCGACGGCTGCTTCTGGAAGACGGGAGCCTGATGGAGTTGCTGTCGACCGCCGATGGGATGTGCAGTCAGCCCGCCACACCCGGGGCCAGCTTTGTCGCTGAGTTCGCCGAAGGGCCGGTCAAGGCCGCGCTTGCCGATCTGTCCCCGCTACGGGCGCTTTTATCCATTACCTCGGGCATCGCCCGCTCGGGCAGGTTGGCGCTGGTTGATGACGAGGGCAAAACCCGGGCACGCGCCCAGTTGCGCGAACTGGAATCGTCCAGCGGCAATGCCGTGATCCTACTGACACCTCAGGGCCTGCGCGGCTATGATACAGCCCTGCACGATCTGGTCGCGCGCATACGTGACTGCGGAGGCACGCCGCTTGCGGCAGGCAATCTCTACCGGATGATCGAGCCTGCCAGTACCGGTTATGTTGCCAAACCAAGGATCGAGGTTGGACGCGAGGAAACCGCCCTTGACGCGGCAAGCGACCTAATTACCGGTTATCTGCCTGTCGCCCGCGCGAATGAGCAGGGCATCATTGCCGATCTCGACACTGAATTCCTGCATGATTACCGCATCGCGCTGCGCAAGATCCGCTCGGTTCTGAGCCTGTTCAAGGACGTCTACGACCCGGAGCAGACGGCCGAACTGAAGGCGCGTTTCTCTGCGTTGATGGCACAGACCGGGCCATTGCGCGATCTGGACGTCTATCTGCTGGGACAACAGAGCTTCCGCGATCTTGTGCCCGAGAGGATGCATTCCGGGCTGGACAGGATGTTCGCATTGCTTCGCCACCGGCGCACTGTGGAACAAGCCACGCTTGCAGCTCATCTGCGCAGCAAGGGCTATCAAAAGGACATCAAGGCGCTGGCCAGGATGTTCGCCAGGCGGCGCAAGCTGCTGCCCGGCCCGAACGCCAGCCGCGCCTCCTATGATCTGGCCTGCGAACTAATCTGGAAACGCTATCGCCGGATCCGACGCATCGCAGCAGAGCTGAATGCCCGAACACCGGACGAGGAGGTTCACGAATTGCGCATCGAATGCAAGAAGCTGCGTTATCTGATGGAGTTCTTTGGTTCGGTTTTTCCGCAAGACGATTTCGCCAATATTCTCAAGCCGCTGAAGAAGCTTCAGGATTCTTTGGGCCTGTTCAACGATTATGCGGTACAGCAGACCAAGCTCCAAGTTTTTGCCGACGATCTGGGCGATGATCCACACAAGCTCGAAATCGCCCAGAATATCGGCGCGCTGGTCATCGTGCTGCATCAGAAACAAGTTGCGGAGCGCGAGAAGATCATCGCAGCCTTCGCGCGTTTCAACAGCAACAAGATGCAGCGGACCATCCGCGAACTGTTTCACGACGGAAAGGAAGCCTGATGCAGATCATTGCCTGCTATTCCAACAAGGGCGGCGTCGGCAAGACGGCGACCGCCGTGAACCTTGCCTATGCCTTTGCGGCATCGGGGCGACGGGTCCTGCTTTGCGATCTTGATCCCCAAGGCGCCTCGGGGTTCTATTTCCGCGTGAAGCCGTCCAAGAAGCTGACCGATGCGCGCTTTTTCGAGGATGTCGAACGCTTCACCAAGGCGATCCGGGGCAGCGACTATGATAATCTCGACATCCTGCCCGCGAATATGAGCTTTCGCGAATTCGACGTCTTCCTGTCACGGATGAAAAATGGCCAGTCGCGCCTGAAAAAGGCGCTGAAGGCCGTCAAATCCGATTATGACCTGGTGTTGCTGGACTGCCCGCCGAATATTTCAATGCTGTCTGAAAATGTCTTTCACGCGGCAGATGCGGTGGTGGTGCCAGTGATCCCAACCACGCTGTCCCAGCGCACCTTCGAGCAATTGCTGGAATTCTTCGGTAATTCCGACCTGCCGGAGGACAAGATCCACGCCTTCTTTTCGATGGTACAGGGTATCAAGAGTCTGCATGGCGAAATAATCGCCACAATGACAGATGCGCATCCGAGACGTTTCACGCAGGCGACGATCCCCTTTGCATCCGAGATCGAACGCATGGGCCTGGCCCGTGCCCCGGTTCTGGCCACCGCGCCGAACAGCAGGGCCGGCAAGGCCTATCAGGCCCTGTTCGAAGAGATCGCGGGGCGGGCGAACGGATGAAGGAGATCGGGCGCAAGTTTTTGCTCGAAGGACCTGTACCGGACGGATTGCCCGCCAAGCCGATCCTCCAAGGTTATCTGACCCTCACCACGGCTTCGGCCGAGATCCGGTTGCAGTAGAAAGGCGAAGGTTATTCCCTTACGATGAGGTCCGATGGGAGGATGACTCGCGAGGAACGCGAAATTGCCATCGGGGCGGCACAGTTCCAAAGCCTCTGGCCCGCGACCGAGGGCCGCCGCGTGGAAAAGACGCGCCGCCTCGGGATCTTGCCCGGCGGGCAGGTATTCGAGTTCGATGTCTTTTCAGGTCATTTGGCACCATTGATGCTGGTCGAGCTGCAGTTTTCCTCTGAAGAAGCAGCAAGCGCCCTCGTTCCGCCGACATGGTTCGGCAAGGAGGTGACCGAGGACAAACGCTATGGGCCGCAAATGCACCGACGGAGCCGCCGTCCTATCTGGTCGCGGGGCTTGCAATGATCTTTTGGCGGGATTAAGCCGCTTGGACCACCAAGAGGCAATCAGGATATGAGCGTTACGCAGGCCAAGGGGCTTCACCCCCGCACACAAGCCGTCCATCACGGAACCCGCCGCAGCCAATATGGCGAGATGGCCGAGGCGATCTTCATGACGCAGGGATTCGTCTATGACAGCGCCGAACAGGCAGAAGCCCGGTTTGTGGAATCAGGCCCGGACGAGTTTATCTATGCGCGTTACGGCAACCCGACCAACCGCATGTTCGAAGACCGTATGGCCGCCCTCGAAGGCACCGAAGACGCTTTTGCGACTGCAAGCGGAATGGCAGCTGTGAATGGCGCGCTATTCTCGCTTTGCGCACCGGGCGATCATGTGGTCGCGGCGCGGGCGCTGTTTGGATCTTGCCTATATGTCCTGGATTTGCTTGCAAAATTCGGGGTCAAGCTATCTTACGTCGACGGAACCGACCTGAATCAGTGGAAAGAAGCCATTCGGCCCGGCACCAAGGCGGTCTTCTTCGAGTCGGTCTCGAATCCGGGGCTGGAAATCGTGGATATCGCCGGCGTCTCGAAACTTGCCCATGCCGCCGGTGCGCTTGTGGTGGTGGATAATGTCTTCGCCACCCCTGTCTTTTCGCGCGCGGTCGAACAGGGCGCCGATATCATTGTCTATTCGGCAACGAAGCATATAGATGGCGGCGGGCGCGCCCTTGGCGGAATCATTTGCGGCTCGCGGGACTATGTTCGCGGTACGGCGGAACCCTATCTGAAACATACCGGGGGCGCGATCAGCCCTTTCCATAGCTGGATCATGCTGAACGGGCTGACCACGATGGATCTGCGTGTCCGGGCACAGGCGGGCAACGCGGAAGAAATTGCCAAGGCGATGCAGGGTCACCCAAAACTGCAGCATGTGGGATATCCGGGCCTGCCCGATCACCCTCAGCATGAATTGGCGATGCAGCAGATGGGTTCGGGCGGAACCATGATCACGTTTGAAGTTCAGGGTGGCAAGGACGCCGCATTCGCCGCCTTGAACCGGCTGAAGGTCATCGCGATTTCCAACAATCTGGGAGATGCGAGATCCATCGTGACCCATCCCGCGACAACCACTCATCAACGGCTGAGCGATGAAAACAAGGCGCAGCTTGGCATTACCCCGGGGCTGCTGCGCCTTTCGGTCGGGTTGGAGGACGCTCAGGATCTGATCGACGATCTGAAACAGGCTCTGGGCAACTAGGCAGGTGGATCAGCCCGGCCGCAAGCCGGGATAAAACCGGTTCAGCAATGCGGGAAAACCGATCCCGGCACCGATAATGGTGCCGTAGCAATGAGGCATGCGCGGTTCAAGCGCTCCGATTTCCGGGCAAACCACCAGAAACCCGATTCAAGTGATGGCCCGAACGCTATTCGGGTAAATATACCAGCAATTTCTTTTTGCTGCCTTTTGTCTGATTTTTCTGCCTCAGACCTTTAGAAATGCTTAAATTAACCTCATATTGGCTGTCGCAGTCCGAAGGAGCTTGCTCGATGACCGAATCTCGCCCGCTTATCCCGGCCTATCCTGCGCTGGTACGCGATTACGATGCGGATTTCCGCGTTGACGATGCCTATAAGGCAAATCTGCCAGATCTGCAGAACGGCCCAGCCAGCCTGATCGTGGGTGCGCATGCGCCCATTCAGCATGTCGGTATCTCGAATTTCCGCTTGCCCATCCGCTATCAGACCCGCGATGGCGGAGAGATCACACTGGAAACCAGCGTCACCGGCACGGTCAGCCTTGAGGCGGATCGCAAGGGGATCAACATGAGCCGGATCATGCGCTCATTCTATGTCCATGCCGATCATCTTTTCAGCCTCAAGGTGATGGAAGCCGCGCTGGACGATTACAAGGCGGATCTCGAAGCGTTCGATGCCCGGATACAGATGCGCTTTTCTTATCCGATCCGTATGGATTCGCTGCGCTCGGGCCTGTCCGGCTGGCAATATTACGATATCGCGCAGGAAGTGTTCGAGCATCAGGGCCAGCGCCTGCGCGTGATGCATTTCGATTATGTCTATTCCTCGACCTGCCCCTGCTCGCTTGAATTGTCAGAGCATGCGCGGCAGGTGCGGGGACGTCTTGCAACCCCACATTCCCAGCGATCGATCGCGCGGATTTCTCTGGTCATGAACGGGCATGAAAAGCTGTGGTTCGAGGATATGGTCGAGCTTTGCCGCCGTGCCGTTCCGACCGAAACGCAGGTCATGGTCAAGCGCGAGGATGAGCAGGCATTTGCGGAACTGAACGCCGCGAACCCGATTTTCGTGGAGGATGCGGTTCGGGCGTTCTCGCAGGAGCTTCAATCCGATCCACGGATCGGCGATTTCCGCGTCATCGCCAGTCATCAGGAATCCCTGCATTCGCATGACGCAGTCAGCCTGTTGACCAATGGCCCGACATTCGCGCAATCATCGCTTGATCCCATGACCTTTGCAGGAAAGATGGGCTGATTTCTTTATCGGTTTGCGAAAACGCAAAACGATTTTGCCCTGATACCGCCTGACGGATGCTTGCAACACCCCTGCAAGATTCGGATAGTAAATGGGCGGTGAATTCCGCGCGTCCAGGGAGAGCATCGGCATGGATTTCGCACTTGGCGAAGAACAACAGGCCATTTTCGACATGGCCCGCGATTTCAGTCAGAGCCGCATCGCGCCAAATGCGCGTGAATGGGAAGCGGCGGGCACGATCCCCCGCGATCTCTGGACCGAAATCGCGCAGCTTGGCTTTGGCGGATTATATGTGGATGAGAAATATGGCGGCTCGGGTCTCAGCCGCCTTGACGCCACGCTTGTCTTCGAGGCGCTGGCCATGGCGGATCCCGCGGTTGGTTCCTTCCTGTCGATTCACAATATGTGCGGCGGGATGATCGACAAGTTCGGCAGCGCAGAAACAAAGGAAAAATGGCTGCCCGATCTGTGCAGCATGAAAAAAATCTTCAGCTATTGCCTGACCGAGCCGGGCAGCGGATCGGATGCCGCCGCACTTCGGACCCGTGCCGAAAAGACGAATGAGGGCTATCGGCTGAACGGCACCAAGGCCTTCATCTCGGGCGGCGGCTATTCGGACGCCTATGTCACCATGCTCCGTACCGGTGAGAACGGACCCAGGGGCATCAGCACCGTGATCGTCGAGGATGGTGCCGCCGGTCTTTCCTTTGGCGCTCTTGAAGACAAGATGGGATGGCGCGCGCAGCCCACGGCACAGGTGCAATTCGACGATTGCATGGTGCCGCATGAAAATCTGCTGGGAGAAGAAGGCAAAGGATTTTCCTATGCAATGGCCGGCCTTGACGGCGGGCGTTTGAATATCGCGGCCGGCGCGCTGGGCGGCGCGCAGACCGCGCTTGACCGGACGCTGGCCTATATGGGCGAGCGCAAGGCGTTCGGGCAATCTCTCGATCAGTTTCAGGCGCTGCAATTCCGGCTGGCCGAAATGGAAACCGCAATGCAATCGGCGCGGATTTTTCTGCGACAGGCGGCATGGAAACTTGACAGCCGCGCCCCCGATGCAACCAAATTCTGCGCGATGGCGAAGCTTTACGTAACGGACCGCGCCTTCGAGGTCGCAAATCAATGTCTGCAACTGCATGGCGGCTATGGCTATCTGGCGGATTACGGCATCGAAAAGATCGTGCGCGATCTGCGCGTGCATCAAATCCTGGAAGGCACGAATGAAATCATGCGGCTGATCGTCGGCCGCGCCATGCTGGCGGAACGGGGGTAACCTAGTTGACTGACCTGAAGATTTATAAATCCGGCCGCGCCGGACATATCACATTCAACCGGCCCAAGGCACTGAACGCGCTCAGCCATCAGATGGCGCTTGATCTGCTTGGGGCGTTGAATGATTGGCGTGACGATCCGCAGGTCGATCTGATCATCGTTACGGCCGAAGGCGAAAAGGCGTTTTGCGCGGGTGGCGACGTCGCCGAGGTCTATCGCGCCGGAATGGCGGGCAACCATCAGGTCGGACGTGACTTTTTTCGCGACGAATACCGGATGAACGCGACAATCGCCGATTATCCGAAACCGATCACCGCCTTCATGCAGGGTTTCGTGATGGGCGGGGGCGTCGGCGTCGGTGGTCATGCAAGCCATCGTATCGTCGGCGACACGACCAAAATCGCCATGCCGGAAGCCACCATCGGTCTGATCCCGGATGTCGGCGGAACATGGCTACTCGGCCGGGCTCCGGGCCGCATCGGGGAATATCTGGGCCTGACATCCGAACGTATGGGCCCGGGTGATGCCATCCAGGCCGGTTTCGCCGATTACTACCTGCCCGAAGCCGAATGGCCGGCCCTGATCGCCGATCTGGAGCAAAGCGGCGATACCGCCCGGATCAAAAGCAAGACGCCGCCCCCTGCCCCGTTATCCAGGCGCGACCTGTCCGCCTTTGGCGAGCGGCATGTGGAGGACATCGTCGCCGCACTTGAAAAAGCCGGCGATGAGGACACGCTGAAATCTGTCCGCCGGAGTTCGCCCCTGTCCATGGCGGCGGGTCTGGTAATGATCCGGGCTTCGCGCGGGGACCGGCACATACAGGAATCGCTGAGCCGCGAATACCGTTTTACCTGGCGCGCGACCGAATTCAGCGACTTTCTGGAAGGCGTGCGTGCACAAATCATCGACAAGGACCGCGAACCACAATGGTCGGCGGATGCATCGGAGGCGAATATATCGAGGATTCTCGAGTCGCTGGGCGAGTATGAACTTCGCTGGAAGGAGGAGACGGCATGAAAATCGGATTCATCGGTTTGGGGAATATGGGCGCGCCGATGGCCGCCAATCTGGCCAAAGCCGGGCATGAGATCACCGGCTTCGACACTGCCGCACCCATTCCCGCCGGGCTGACATCGGCGGGCAGCGCAGCAGATGCGGTCAGGGATGCCGATGTCGTCATCACCATGCTGCCCAATGGCGCGATCCTGAAAATGGTCGCCCAACAGATCATCCCGAACATGAAACGCGGCGCGGTCCTTTGCGATTGCTCGACCGTGGATGTGAATTCTGCCCGCACCGTCGCATCGGGGGCAAGCGCGGCGGGGCTGGGGGCGTTGGATGCGCCGGTATCGGGCGGAATCGGCGGCGCGCAGAACGGCACGTTGACCTTTATGGTCGGCGGCAGCGGCGCGGCATTCGCGACGGTCTCTCCGCTCTTCGATATCATGGGCCAGAAGGCGGTCCATTGCGGCGATTCCGGCGCCGGACAAGCCGCCAAGATCTGCAATAACATGATCCTTGGCGCGACGATGATCGTTACCTGCGAAGCCTTTGCCCTGGCCGACAAGCTTGGACTGGACCGGCAGAAGATGTTCGATGTGGTTTCAACGAGTTCGGGCTATAGCTGGTCGATGAACGCCTATTGCCCTGCCCCTGGTATCGGCCCGCAATCGCCTGCGGATAACGATTATCGACCCGGTTTCTCCGCCGATCTGATGCTGAAGGATCTTGGACTTGCCCGGGATGCTGCCCGCTCGGCCGGGGCACAGACACCTATGGGCGAGCTCGCCCTGCAATTATACGAGCAATTCGTCGAACAAGAGGACGGGCGCGGGCGCGATTTCTCGGCAATGTTGCCAAGATTCGTCAAAATGAACGGATGACCGCGCAAAGCGGGAACCGGATGGAACCCGCGCTGTTGTGGGAAGTTACCTATCTGACAAGTCATACAGCAAGTAAAAGCCAGGGACTTATATCGCAGATGGGTTATGTTCGTATTTTTGCAACGGCATGTGTTATGGCCGTACTTACAAGCGGCGGGGTGGTTTATGCGCCGCAATCATTCGCAGCCGGGGCGCCGGATGCGGAATCTTCTGGCTTCGGTGTCGGCGATGTCCTGCCCGCCGAAGAAGTTCATATTATTTCCCAGCCTGGCCTTTACGGACTGGGTCCCGAACCCGCAGACAGCAAATATGCCATCGCGCATGGCATGCTGATCAGGATCGACCCCAAAACCGGGAAAGTCCTGTCAATTCTGCGTAGCCAGAGCACGGTTCTGGATTAGGGTAATTCGCGCCAGAGCGGAAACGCCGCGTTTATGTCCATATCGGAAAATTCCGCGTCCGGAGGCAGAATCTTCGGGCGGCTTTGTCGTAAAAACACGTCAATTCGCCGCCCGCATGATGTCCCGCAAAACCGCCGAAGACAGTTCTGCGGGATTGGCTTTCATCGAAGATGAACTTGCCGCCGCCTCGGCTGCTGCTGTTTGCGCTTCTTCATCGATACCAAGGCCGGTCAGCGTCTCAAGACCATGCGCATGCGACCAATCCGCCAGCATGTTCGCCCCCCGTTCCAATCCAGCCTCGCCATTACCGAAAACTTCGTTGATCCATGCGCCGATCTCATCCAGCCGCCTCGCAGTGTCATCGCTGAAGACAGCACGGCGATTCGCCCTCAGGACATGCGGCAACAGCGCCCCACAAATCGCGCCATGCGCCGCGCCGGTCAGCCCGCCCAGTGGCCCGGCCAGGCCATGGACCGCACCAAGGCCGGCATTGGCAAGCGCCAGGCCGCCGCACAGGCTGACCCATGCCATTTCATCCCTTGCCCGGGCATCCTCGCCCTCCTCCATCAGACGGCGCAGCGCCGCCAGACCCCGCGGAATGGCATCGCGACACAGCGCATCGGTCAGCGGATTGGCGCGCGTACAGATATAAGGCTCGATCACCTGGGTGATGGCATCCAGCCCCGAGGCCAGCGTGACCGCGGGCGGACAGCCATCCGCCAATGCCGGATCGACGATGGCAAGGCGTGGCAGCATCCGTGCATCGCGCAGGCTGACCTTGCGCCGATGCTCGGGCACACCAATCACCGCATTGCGCGTGACTTCCGCACCGGTTCCGGCAGTGGTCGGCATGGCGATGAAGGGCAGCGGAGCGTGATCCAGCGGCAATCCCTGCCCCACAACCTCCAGATGGTCCAGCATGGGCCGGCTGGCGGGCACCAGCGCCGCAATCGCTTTGCCGGCATCGATCACGGCACCGCCTCCGACGGCGACAACAATCTCGGCATTGCCGGAACGGGCCGTATCTATGCCGGTTTCGATCATGGCGATATCCGGTTCGGATGCCACTGGATAGCTGGTTAACGCACAGCTCCTGGCAGACAAATCGCGCCGCAACCCATCGCTTCGGGCAGGGTTTTTTCCATGCACCAGCAGCACCCTTGATCCCAAAGCTGCGATACGATCCGCGGCAATGGCAGCCTGTCCGCGACCGAACAGGATTTCGGTTGCGGTCGCGAATGTGAAGGGGTTGGCCATGACATGGCTCCTCATGCGAAGAAAATGCTTAGGCCTTTTATACCGGAAACATATCGCCCTGAAGCCCGTGCCTGTATCACGGGCGGCAAGACCGGCATCTATTCACATGAGTACCGGGAGAATCGACGATCAGGCGACCGCCGCGCGTTCATCCCCGGCCAATTGTGCATCCAGGGACAGAATCTGCCGCACGGCTTCGGCTGCTTCACGTCCTTTCTTGACGAAATGATCGCGGAAGAACGCCGTCATCACGTCGACCTCCTGATAATTATGCGGGGTCAGCGATACCGAGAAACAGGGCACGCCGGTTTCCAGCCCGACATTCATCAAGCCGGTCACGACGGCGCCCGCGACGAAATCATGGCGATAAATTCCGCCATCCACAACGAAAGCCGCAGCAACCACGGCGTCATATCTGCCGGTCTGGGCCAGTTTCTTGGCCAGCAGAGGCATCTCGAACGCGCCGGGCACATCGAAAACGTCGATCTGCGCAGCGGGAATCAGGCGCGTGGCCTCGTCGGTGAAGCCTTCATGGGCACGATCGACGATGTCGGCATGCCAGCGGGCCTTGATGAATGCGATGCGGGGATTGGTCGTCTTGGTCATAATTCAGGAACCTACCGTTCAATTGCGTCAGGCCCCAGAGCACGAGCCATGACTGATCCATGGGAACGGATGCAGCCACGGTCCTCTTCCGTCCGGACTATACCGTCGGCCCCGGAGTTCCACCGGATCTGCTGACCTTTCCCGGATGGGAAAGCGCTCGCGGGCTATCACCGCCGGTGGGGAATTGCACCCCGCCCTGAGAACGCGAAATGATTAGCATGGTGTTTCGGGGCCGCCAAGTGAAAAGCGGCGGCTCGGCGCGACACGGCCACGGGCCGCCCGATGTCTTTCATGACTGGCCCGGGAGCTCCGACATGGTGCACGGGCCCCTGAATAACGACATGGCCGCGCGATACTGTCAGATGTCCCGACAGGTTACGGGACGTATCGATATCCGGGACATCCTTGATGCAACAGGCGAAACGCGGACCTGAATAGTCTCAGCCCTGCAATGTCTCTTCTCGCTGGTACTCGGTGATTGCAGCTCGCGTGACTTGCGCCAACGCGGTTTCGTAAACCTCGATTCCGCCCCTCGCCGCCCCTTCGGACAATGTCCGTTTCCACCCGCGCGCGCCGGGCTGTCCGTGAAACAGACCCAGCATATGGCGGGTGACCTGATGCAACCGCCCGCCACCCGCAAGATGATCGTGGATATAGGGGCGCATCGCTTCGGCCACCTGAATCGCCGATGAAAATTGCGGGGCTTCATCCCAAAACATGTCCGCCTGCCCCAACATATCCCAGGGCCGGTGATAGGCCGCGCGGCCGATCATCACACCATCCATGACCTCCAGATGCCCGCGAACCTCGTCAAGGCTGTCGATCCCGCCATTGATTGACAGATCCAGATCGGGGAAAGCGGATTTCATGGCATGGACCAGCGGATAGTCCAGTGGCGGCACCTCGCGGTTCTCGCGCGGGCTAAGACCCTGCAACCAGGCTTTCCGGGCATGAATTGCAATGCGGCGCACGCCGGTCCTGCTGATTGTCTCGATGAAATCCGGCAGGATTTCCGCAGGCACCTGATCATCGACGCCGATCCGGCATTTTACCGTCACTTCAACGGGACTCTCAGCCATCATTTCCGCCACGCAATCGGCCACCAGCCCAGGGGTTTTCATCAGCACCGCGCCGAAACATCCCGACTGGACCCGATCGCTGGGGCAGCCCACATTAAGATTGATTTCGTCATATCCCCAGTCCGCCGCGAGGCGCGTCGCCTCGCGCAGTTCAGCCGGTTCCGAACCGCCCAGTTGCAACGCGACGGGATGTTCGACAGACGCAAAATCCAGCAGTCGCGCGCGATCACCATGGATGATGGCGGGCGCAGTCACCATCTCGGTATAAAGCAATGCCCGCCGCGTCATCAGCCGGTGAAAATATCTGCAATGCCGGTCCGTCCAATCCATCATCGGGGCGACGGAAAGCATATGTGCTTGATATTTCTTCATTTCGAACATGCCGTTAATTTTCTGCGCAGTGGCGTGCGCATTCCATTCCATAATCCAATACGCGCATTTGCGCCACGTTCCAATCTTGCACTGCATATATGGGGCACAGGAAAATGGCCGCGATTTCAAAACCTTCTTCGAACACTTGGCAGGCCCGGGTCAGAGAGCCACTATGTCAGCGGAACCGTCCTTCGCCACGGCAATGTGGAGATATGGACCCGGAATGTCGAAGACAAGATTGAACCGGGGGCAACCTATACACGCCAATGGTGATGCGGCCAAGACGTTCAAGGACCTTGGCGATCTCCATAAGGAAGACCTCGCGGAGATCGGCACGACATTGGGAAGATCGAAAGCCGCGAATCTGCCCTCTCTGACCGAAGCTCTCGATGAGCAGATCCCGGCACGGGACAGGAGCAAATCCTGCCTGCAGCACCCGGTTCCCAGTCTCACGCCTGCAACATCCCCGGGTCGGGCAGTGTCAACCAGCCCGATCAACCTGCGAAGTCGTCCAGAGAGTCGGACGCCCACGAGCAGCAACGATGTTATGGTGAAGAAGGAGCTGTGTTGTCATCCGATCTCACGCCAACCTGCTACGATGCTTGAGCGGCGAGATGCCGAACCGCATGCGGAAAGCCTTGGAAAAGTGAGAAATCGAGATAAAGCCGCATGACATCGCTATCTGGGATAGCGAATCCTCGGACTGCAGAATAAGACGACGGGCGCGGTCCAGCCGCAATTCCATGCTGTAACGTTTTGGGGTCGTGTTCAGGTATTTACCAAAAAGACGCTCGAGCTGGCGGATCGAGATGCCGATTTCGCGAGCAATGATTTGCGGAGCAAGCGGTTCCTCGATGTGGTCCTGCATGATCCTGATGGCGCGGACCAGATATTCGTTCCGCATCCCATGCCGCGACTGAAGCGATACCGTTTGTGCGGCGGTTCCCTCGCGCACGGCATTGTAGACCATCTGGTCCGCGACGGTTGCGGCAAGCTCCCCTCCGTGATCACGGGCGATCAGGTGCAGCATCAGGTCGGCGGCGGCGGTGCCGCCCGATGCCGTCACATGCGGGGCATTGGCGACAAAGACGTTGCGAACCAGACGAACCTCGGGAAATTTCTCCATGAACAGATCATGGTATTCCCAATGAATTGCGGTTTCCACGCCATCCAGAAACCCGGCTTTCGCAAGGACATATGCGCCCGAACAGATCGCGCCGATGGCAACACCGCGCCGCTTTTCGCGACGAAGGAAGTTCAGCGTTTCAGCGGAGATACGATCCTGAACGTGCAAGCCAGAGATCACGTAAAGCCGGTCATGGCGATCCAGCGGCTCTAATCCGCGATCGGCCAATGTCACCGACCGGTTCGAACAGACGGCGGTCTTGCCGTCCTCGGAGATCAAAGACCAGCGGTACAATTCCTCGCCCGACACCAGATTGGCGATGCGCAGCGGCTCGAGCGCACAGGAAAAGGCCAGATGCGAGAAATTCTCGACCAGCAGGAACACGAAATGCGCCGTTTCAGGCGCAGCACTGCCTGAAACGACGCGACCATGGAGGCCGGATTGGGCACCCTTTCGGCGCCCATCCGCTTTCGTCACTTCGCGGCTCCTCGCGCTGCCTCCAGCCAGCCGTCATATTCCTCCTGATGCGAGGCGATCCAGTCATCGACATGGCGATCTATATCCTCGGAGGAGTCCTCGCCGTCGGCGATCAGCTTGTTCTCGGCCGACACGTCGTTGATGTCGATCGCCGCCAGTTCGAACAGCTTCGCGGCTGCCGGATTTTCTTCGAGAAAGTCATTCCGGGCGACGACCCGGATGCTGTCCACGACAAAGCCGAGATCCTTGCCGTCATAGACCGTTTCGCCCTCCTGTCCGTCAGGCAGGGTCGAGAACGGCACCTCCAGCCATTCGACATCCTCACCCGGCACCAGAGCGCCCGAGACCCAATACGGTGTCCAGGTGAAATACAGGATCGGATCGCCATTCTGATGCCGGGCGATGGTGTCGGCGATGATCGCCGTATATTCGCCCTGATTGTGGGTCACCGTATCGCGCAGTTCGAACTCATCGAGCTGATGCTCGATCACGCGCTCGCAGCCCCAGCCCGGCACGCAGCCCGCCAGATCGGCCTTGCCGTCGCCATCAGCGTCGAAACGTGCCGCCACCTTGGGATCCTTCAGATCGCCAAGGTTTTGGATGCCCTCGTCATAGCTGGCCTTGTCTACCAGATAGCCCTGAAGCGCACCATCGATCAACGTGCCGACCTTGCTCAGCACTTCGTCGCCGCCAGCCTCCTGATAGAAGGTATCGTGAAGCTGATTCCAGCTCGCCGGATAAAAATCCGCATCCCCTGTTCCGACGGCAAGATGCGCGGTTTGCGCCAGGACCTCCTGTGGTTCTTCGACCTCATAGCCAAGATCCTCCAACGCCCGGACCAGAACCCGCGCCTGAAGCATCTCTTCCAGCAATGGCTGGATGACCGGACGCACCGTTACCCCTTCGCCCGGCATGTCCTGAGCGAAGGCCGCGCCCGCAGCCAGCGACAGCAGCGCCGTCGTCGTCAGCATGATGTGTTTCATCTGTTTTCTCCCTTGTTGCGCCGTCATTGCGGCTTTTCGGATTTGCGTCCGGTCAGGCGCAGGATCAGCCCGACCGGACCGCTCTGCCACCAGTGACGATGCCCGCGCTCGCGGCCCGAGCGGCCCAATCCCTGGGTGATCCTGTCGAGGACGATCGCCAGCAATACGATCCCAAGGCCTCCGACGATGGCCTTGCCCGCATCCAGCCGGCCCATCGCCCGCAGGACCTCATTGCCAAGCCCCTTGACCGAGATCATCGAGGCGATGACCACCATCGACAGGGCCAGCATGATCGTCTGGTTCAGGCCGGCCAGGATCGTCGGGGTGGCCAGCGGCAACTCGACCTTGAACATGATCTGCCGCGGAGTCGCACCAAAGGCACGCGCGGCTTCGACCACGCTGGAATTCACACCGCGAATACCCAGTGAGGTCAGCCGGACCAGTGGCGCGATGGCGAAAATGATCGTCACGATCACGCCCGAGACATCGCCGATGCCGACCAGCATCACCACCGGCACCAGATAGACGAAGGCCGGGATGGTCTGCATCGTGTCCAGAACCGGGCGGATCGCCGCTTCGAAACCGTCGCTCTTGCCGGCAAGGATGCCAAGCGGCAGGCCGATCACCACGCAGAGCAGCACAGCCGAGATGACAATGGCCAGCGTCGTCATCGCCAGCTCCCATGCTCCCGGCGCCAATAGTCCCAATGCCAGCAGGCAGGCCGCGACCAGCACCGCGACCCGGCGGCCGGCGGCCTGCCAGGCCAGCAGCACGACGATGATCAGCATGATTGTCGGTGGCACCGATTGCAGGGTCGTATCGATCAGCGAGATGAGCTCGTCGAAAAACGATTTGATTGGCTGGATGGTATCGCGATTGGCAATCGCCCACTGCTTGATGCCGTCCGTTCGTCCATCGATATCGAGATCGATCGAGGCGAAGGGGCTCAACCAGTTGAAAGCTTCGTCTTCGGCCATCAGATCCGTCCTCCGGTTTCGATCCCCACGTCCTGACGGCCCTGAATGCCACGCAACAGCGCGCTTTTCGTCACCACTCCCAGATCGGCGCCATCGGCGCGCACAAGGATGGGGTTGTCGCTGGTTACCGCCAGATCGACGAGCGCGTTCAGCTTGTCATCAGGATGCGCGACCGGCCAGTTTGCCGGATCGGTCGCGCCATTCGTCTGCCGATACTGTTCCAGCGGCTGCATCACCCGCGCAGCCGTCACCAGATCCAGCTTCGAGATCCCCGCCACGAAATCCGCGACATAGTCATCGGCGGGTTCGGTCACGATCTGTTCCGGCGTACCGACCTGTACCAGAATCCCGTCCTTCATGATCGCGATCCGGTCACCGATCCGGATCGCCTCGTCCAGATCATGGGTGATGAACACCGTGGTCTTGTGCAACTCGGCCGACAATTTCATGAAGGTATCCTGCAATTGCCGCCGGATCAGCGGATCGAGCGCCGAAAACGGCTCGTCCATCAGCAGGATCGTCGGATCAGCCGCGATCGCGCGGGCCAGCCCGACACGCTGCTGCATGCCCCCCGACAACTCGTCGGGATATTTGCGTTCCCAACCGGTCAGTTCCACCGCATCGATCGCCTGCTGCGCCACCTTTCGGCGGGTCGCTTCATCGATGCCGCGCACCTCCAGCGAGAACACGACATTCTCGCTGACCGTCCGATGCGGCATCAGCGCCATGTTCTGGAACACCATACCGATTTTCTCGGCCCGCAGGGCGCGAAGCTCTTTCGCCCCCATCTCGCCGACATTCCGCCCCTCGATCACGACCGAACCCGCAGACGGTTCAATCAAGCGGTTGATGTGCCGGATAAGCGTGGATTTACCAGAACCCGACAGGCCCATGATGCAGAAGATCTCGCCCCGCCCAACCTCGAAAGAAGCGTCGCGCACACCCACAATGCAATCATAGCGCCGGCGGATTTCGTCCTTGCTCAGCCCATCCTCGACCACAGCTTTCATCGCTTGCGCCGAGCGGTCCCCGAATATCTTCCAGATGCCGTCGCAGCGAATAACAGCTTCGTTTGTGTATTGGGTCATGCAAATCCTCCCTCGTTATAAAAATCACATATTGCAATTGTAGACAACATGTATTTTTATATGTTGAAATTGAATCTGGCTTAAATGACCGGATTTTGCGGAGGAGACAGGAAGATGGGCAAATCCAGAAAGTCGCACTGCATCGAGGATCTCAAACGGCGAATCCTGACCGAATCGCTGGCTCCGGGTGCCTATCTGGATGAGACGATCCTGTCCGAGGAATACGAGATATCGCGGCCTCCGCTGCGTGAAATCCTCAGCCAGCTCGCAGGTGAAGGTTATGTCGTCCTGAACGAACGGCGAGGCACGCAAGTCGCGCCGATGACGCACCGGACGATGCGCAATTTCTTCATGGCCGCGCCGATGATCTACGCCGCCATCAGCCGTCTGGCGGCGCTGCACGCCACTCGTGCCCAGATCATGCAGCTCAAGGACACGCAGCTTCTGTTCCGGGCAGCGATTCGTGACGGGGATACGGCAGAGCGCGCAATCAAGAACGAACGCTTTCACGCGATCATCGGCGATATGGCGGCGAACGAATATCTGACGCCCAGCCTGCGGCGATTGCTGATCGATCATACGCGGATCGGCATGACCTTCTATGAATCGAATAATCCGCGAACCGCCGAACAACGACGCGTTGCGGCCGATCAGCACGACCAGTTCATCGAGTTGATAGAGGCCGGTGATGCGGACGGCGCGGCAGGATTAGCAATCGAGCATTGGGAACTGTCGCGCTCTGAAATGGAGTCCTTTGTCACGCCGCCCGGCATGGACATTCCGCTCGGCCCTGTCCGGGACGAGACTGGCAAGAAGGGAACACAATGAAGTTCGAAGGTATCTATACGCCGATCATCACCCCCTATACCGAAGGGGGCAAGATCGACCGGGACGCATTCGCGGCCATGATCGAATATCTGATCGATGCGGGCGTGCATGGCATTATCAATGGCGGCTCGACCGGCGAATATTACGCGCAATCGATCCAGGACCGGATGGACCTGGCACTGTTTGCCAAGGAGGTGATCGGCGACCGGGTGCCGCTGATCGTCGGCACCGTCGCGATCCGGCTTGAGGATTCGATCGCCATGGCAGAGACCGCCGCGCGGATCGGCGCAGATGCGGTGCTGATCGGCTCCCCTCCCTATTCGGTCCCAACCGAGCGCGAGAACGCCCTGCATACGCTCGCCATCGACCGGGCGGCCGATCTGCCCGTGATGCTGTACAACTATCCGGGCCGCATGGGCATCAACATGGGCGAAGAGTTTCTCGACCGCGTGTCCCGTAGCCGGAACATCTGCGCCATCAAGGAAAGCTCGGGCGACATCAATCGTGTGCATCTGCTGGCCCGCGACTATCCGCATATCCAGATGTCCTGCGGGATGGACGATCAGGCCCTGGAATTCTTTGCATGGGGTGCCCGCAGCTGGGTCTGCGGCGGCTCGAATTTCCTGCCTGCTGAGCATCTGGCGCTCTATCGCGCCTGTGCCGTGGATGGCAATTTTGACAAGGGCCGCCGGATCATGTCTGCACTGATGCCGTTGATGCGAGTGCTGGAACAGGGCGGCAAGTTCATCCAGTGCATCAAGCATGGCTGCGAGATGAACGGTCGGCACGCCGGATCTCCGCGCCCTCCGCTGAAGCCGCTGAACAAGGACGACAAGCGCCAGCTTGAACAGGTCGTGCGCGTCCTCAAACAGACAATAGCCAGTATCGAAGCGGAGAATTGAGATGTCGGATATTTTGACCAAAAGCGAATATCAGGCGATTGCGAAAGGGCTGAGCCTGCCCGTGAACAGCTTTGTCGATGGCAGTTTCCGCCCGGCAAAATCCGGCGCGACATTCGACACCATCAACCCGGCGACAGGCGCGGTGCTGGCCCAGATCGCGGCTTGCGACACAAAGGACGTGGATTTCGCGGTCGAAAAGGCCCGGGACGCCTTCGAGGACGGCCGCTGGTCGCGTCGGCATCCCTCCGAGCGGAAAGAGGTGCTGATCCGCCTCGCCAAACTGATCCGGCGCAATATCCACGAACTTGCGGTGATGGAAAGCCTCGACAGCGGCAAGACCATCTATGATTGCGAGACCGTCGACCTGCCCGAGACGATCAACTGCCTGATCTGGCACGCGGAGCTGATCGACAAGATTTATGATCAGGTCTCGCCCGCCTCGGACGACCATATCGCCATGATCCTGCGCGAGCCGGTCGGCGTGATCGGCCTTGTGCTGCCGTGGAATTTCCCGCTTCTGATGCTGGCATGGAAGATCGGCCCGGCGCTTGCTGCCGGCTGCTCGGTGATCGTGAAACCGGCCGAGGAAACCTCGCTGACGGCGCTCCGTGTGGCTGAACTGGCATATGAAGCGGGTGTGCCGCGCGGGGTGTTCAACGTCGTGACCGGCACAGGCCCCGAGGTGGGGGAGCCTTTGGGGCGGCATATGGATGTCGATGCCGTGTCCTTCACCGGCTCGACCGGGACCGGGCGGCGCTTCCTGTGCTATGCCGCCGAGTCCAACCTCAAGGAGATCACGCTGGAATGTGGCGGCAAGAACCCGGCGATTGTGCTGGATGATGCCGAAAATCTTGACCGCGTGGCGGCGCATATCGTCAATGGCGCGTTCTGGAACATGGGCGAGAACTGCTCGGCCTCGTCACGCCTGATCGTACAGAAAGGCGTCAAGGAAGAACTGCTGACCCGCATCCTCGCCCATGCCCGCGAATGGCCGATGGGCGACCCGCTGGACCCGGAAAACCGGGTGGGCGCACTGGTCAGCCAGGCGCATTTCGACAAGGTCCGCAGCTATCTGGAAATGGACCACAAGATCCTGATGGGTGGCGAGGCCAAAGACGGGTTTGTATCGCCGACCATTCTGGATATCACGGACCGCGACGCCGCCCCTGTACGCGAGGAAATCTTTGGCCCGGTCCTGTCCGTCCTGACCGTCGGGAACATGGAGGAAGCCATCGCGCTTGCCAATGATACCGAATACGGACTGGCCGCCTCGATCTTCACTGGCAATGTCAAACGTGCCCTGCGTGGCGCGCGCGCCATCCGCGCCGGAACCGTGACCGTGAACAGCTTCGGCGAAGGCGATATCACGACTCCTTTCGGTGGCTATCGTGCCTCGGGCTTCGGAGGGCGCGACAACGGGATACAGGCGCATGACCAATATACCCGGCTCAAGACGATCTGGGTCGATCTGACCGACGATCTGGACGAGGCCGTCATTTGAGCGCGAGACGCGCCAGAAGACTTCCCCTTCATCGCGGCCCCGCTGCATGGAGTGCGATCCTGCCGGGCCAACCTGCGCCCGAGTCTCTTGCAGGCAGGCTGACCGTGGATTTCGCCGTGATCGGCGCGGGTTTTGCAGGATTGTCGGCAGCCCGCCGCCTGCGCCAGTTGAACCCGCAGGCGCGCATTGCCGTGCTGGATGCCGGACGGCTGGCCGAGGGAGCCTCGGGACGCAATTCCGGCTTCATGATCGATTTGCCGCATGACTTGTCGTCGAAGGATTATTCCGGCAGCGGCGATGACCACACCGTGATCCGGTTGAACCGGCAAGCGATCTCCTTCGCCCGTGAGGCGATGGGGGAATATGGTATCGATCCGGCTTTCTTCGATCCCTGCGGCAAGGTGAATGGCGCGGTCAGCGCGAAAGCCGAGGCCCATAACCTCAGCTATACGGCACATCTGGAAAAGCTGGGCGAAGCTGCGCAGATGCTGGACAATAAAGAGATGTTCCGCCTGACCGGCAGCCATCACTATCGCTCGGGATTGTTCACGCCGGGAACGGTGCTGATCCAGCCCGCCGGATATATACGCGGGTTTGGCACGGGTTTGCGCCGGGAAGGCGTAAGCGTTTTCGAAAACTCGCCAGTGGTCCGGATCGGGCGGACCGGCCCGGATTGGTGTCTTCACACGCCCAAGGGCCAAATCATGGCGGCAAAGCTTATCCTGGCGAATAACGGGCATCTGGAGAGCTTTGGCTTTGCGCGCGGGCGGCTGATGCATGTCTTTCTGTTCGCCTCGATGACGCCGGATCTGGACTCCGATGCGCTGGCGCGGCTGGGCGGCGCGGCGCGGTGGGGCATCACACCCTCCGACCCGATGGGCACGACCATGCGCCGGATTGACACAAAGCAGGGAGGCAACCGGATCATCACCCGGACCTGCGCCCTGTTCGAGCCTGGGATGCAGGTCAGTGCGGCCGCTGTCAGCAGGGCCGCAGAGATCCACCGACGCAAGTTTCTGGACCGCTATCCGCAATTGCATGATATTGGCACGGAATACCAATGGGCCGGGCATCTGTGCCTTAGCAGGAACGGCGTTTCGGTCATGCGCGAACTCGAACCGGGGCTGTTTTCCGCCTGTTGTCAGAACGGCCTGGGAACGACTCGCGGCACATTGACCGGGATTGGCGCGGCGGAACTGGCATCCGGACATGAATCCGGGATAACGCGGCATTTCATCGCCGAGGCCGAGCCGACCAGACTTCCGCCCGAACCCCTCGCCCGGATCGGCGCCAATGCGTATCTGAAATGGCGCGAATGGGTTGCGGCGAAGGAATAAGCTGTCCGCTCAGGGCAGGCTCAGCTTCGCCATCCGTCCTCCATCCACGGTCCAGATCTGACCGGTCACGAACCCGGCCTGATCCGAGGCCAGCCAGGCGACAAGCGCCGCGACCTCTTCCGGGCGGCCTGTGCGTCCGATGGGATGGATATGGGCAAGACTTTCGCGGAAACCGGCTGGATCATCCATTCCGGCAATGAAATCGTTGTTGAGATCCGTGTCGATCCAGCCCGGCGCCACGGCATTGCAGCGGATCCCGTCAGCGCCGAAATCCACGGCGACAGCACGGGTCAGGCCGTGCAGCCCGGCCTTCGAGGCGCAATAAGCCGCATGGCGGGGATTGGACCCCAACCCCTCGATCGAGCCGATATTGACGATGCTGCCTTTGGTCTCCCGCAGATACCGCCGCGCCGCGCCGATCAGGAGGAAAGGCATTGTCAGATTGACCGTCAACGTCCGTTGCCAATCGTCAAGCGAGGTCTGATCAACCTCGGCTTCCTTCATCATTCCGGCATTGTTGACCAAAATGTCCAACCGCCCGCCACGCCCGACAACTTCATTCACCACCGCCGCCGCGCAAGCCGGATCGCTGAAATCCGCCCTGATGCTTTGGAAACCGGGCGCCTCGCCCCGCTGCGCGGTAAAAACCTCGGCCCCGCCGTCGCGCAGCTTGCGGGCCGTCGCAAGACCGATGCCGCTGCGCCCCCCGGTCACCAATGCGACCTTGCCGGAAAAATCAGTCATCCTACGGCTTTTCCCCCGTTCACCTCGACAAGCGAACCACACATATATGATGCCGCGTCAGAAGCCAGGAACAGCACGACCTGAACGATATCTTCGGGTTCCGCTATCCTGCCGATGGGCACGGTTTTTCCAAGCTCTGCAACCGCCGAGTCGGGGTCAAAGCCGCGCCGGGCGAAACCACTGCGCAGCATTGGCGTGTTGACCTCGTTCGGGCAGACCGCGTTGACGCGGATGCCCTGCCCCGCGTGATCCATCCCCATGCATTGCGTCAGCGAGGCAAGCGCGGCCTTGGTCATGCAGTAGACCGCATGTTTCGGGCCGGGGCGCAAACCCCAGCAAGAGGCGATATTGACGATTGCGCCCCCGCCCGTCTCCGCCATCAGCGGAATGGCAGCGCGGCAAATGCGGAAAGGTGCCTCGACATTCACGCCAAGCGACAGGGACCAGTCGTCATCCGAAGTTTCGGTGACGGTTCCGCGCGTGATGACACCCGCATTGTTGACCACGATATCCAATCCACCAAGGGCATCCCGAACGGTGGAAGGAAGGGTATCCGCATATTCCGGATCCAGAAGATCGCCGGGCAGGCACAGATCGGCCTCGACTCCATCAAGATCACGGTCGGCAGCAGCAATGCGTGCGCCCTCGTCCCGGAACGCCTTCAGCAATGTGGCACCGATACCGCCCCTCGCCCCGGTCAACAGAACAGCCTTGCCGTCAAAACGCTTCATCAATTACCGCCCCCAAAGGACATGACAGGATCACCGAATAGCGCCTCGTCCGGTGTCACACCAAGCCCTGGCCCTTCCGGCAGCATGATGTGACCGTCCCGGATGGCAATGCCGTTTTCGGGATCATAATGGGTTTCGATATAGGGTGCGGCGATCCAGACGCCTTCGTTCAGCCTTGGCAGGACCGTTGCGCCGATATGGGTGCAGGCGGCGGCGATGATGTCGCCTCCCCAGGCGTCATCGCAGCTATGCGGCAACGAGCGCGCCTCGCAGATATCGCGGAAAGCCGTCATCTGCTGCAACCCGCCGATCCGTGTCAGCTTCATGGCAAATCCGTCACAAAGCCCCTGTCCGATGACGCTCAGCACCGTTGAAAGGTCAACCCCCCGTTCGTCGATGTAAACACCGTGTTGCAACTGCCTGCGGATGGAGGCGATTTCCTCAAGGGTATTGCAAGGCTGTTCGAGGACAAAGGGAATCTCTGGACATTCCCGGCTGATCCGAAGGCAGTCGCCGGTGGTCAGCGAGCGGTTGCCATCCACCGCCAGCCGCACCTTGCAGCCGACCCGTTCCCAGACCTTGCGCACGACCTCTATGTCGGTTTCGATCGGTCGACCGCCGATCTTGATCTGCAGCCGCGGATAACCCTCGGCGGCCTTTTCCGCGGCAAGCCGCGCCACCTCGTCGGGCTCTCCGACGCCGAAGGAGTAATAAGAGGGCACATGCTCTGTCGCTGCACCGCCCAGAAGATCGGCAACAGAAACGCCATAATGTTTGCCCATCAGATCATATATGGCGATATCGATGGCTGCCTTGGCATAATTGTGACCGTTCAGCATCCCGTCCATCCGACGGCGCAACAGCAGTGGCTGCAATGCGGGCGCTCCGATCAGGCCCGGTGCGATCTCGGCGATTGCGGCGCGCGCGCCTGTGGCGTGATGGGGCTGATAGGTCGGGCCGACGGGACAGGTTTCGCCCCAGCCAACCAGACCATTATCGGCCACGCATTTCACCAGCGTCGTATCAAGGGTTTCGACGACCGAGGTGGCGATACGAAACGGGCCGCCGACAACCGGCAACTGGTGAGAATAGACGTGAATTTCTGCAATCCGCATGTCACCTCGCAATCGGGGCGGCTTGCCCCCAACGGTTTCATATGAAAACTGCTCCGCCGGTCGGGCCGCCGGAGCCATCGTCAGGCGTCGATCTCGACGCGCCCGATGGGATGCGAGCAGCAGGCGAGAATATAGCCCTCGTCGATCTCGTCATCGGTTATGCCGCCATTATGAACCATGTGAACCTTACCACTGGTTTTCAGCATCTTGCAGGTGCCGCACAACCCCATGCCACAGCCGACCGGGATCGGAAGGCCCGTCGCGCGGGCGACTGTCAGAACGGTGTCGGTCTCGGCGCAGGCTCCCGACAGTCCGGTTGCCGTAAAGCTGACCTCGGCGCTTTCGGTTTCGCTGGGCACATGATCCGGGAATTCGGTCAGTGCCTCCGGATCATTGGCGGGCGCGGCGAAGGATTCCTGATAATAGTGTTCCATGTCGTGGCCAAGCGAATGCAGGATGTCGCGCATCGCGTTCATGAACGGCTCAGGCCCGCAGCAATAAACCTCGCGGTCGAGGTAATCGGCGCACATCGCCCCAAGCATCACCTGGTTCAGGATACCGCGATAGCCGGTCCAGACATCGTAAGCATCGGATTGCTCGACCACGAAATGCAGTTGCAGCCCGGTGACACGGCTCGCCATGTTTTCGAGCCTGCGCCGGAAGATCAGATCAACGGGGCGGCGGGCGCATTGGATAAAGCAAATGTCGGGATCTTCGCCCCGTTCATACAGCGTCGTCGTCATGGACATCATCGGCGTGACGCCGGAGCCCGCAGAGATGAACAGATATTTACCGTCACCCTGATCCTTCAGATGAAACAGGCCATTCGGACCATAGGCTTTCAGACGCATCCCCGGCTGCAGATGATCCAGCATCCAACGCGTCCCGACCGAGCCGGGCTGCGCCTTGACCGTCACCGTGATATAGGAACTGGAAACCGGCGAGGACGATATCGTGTAGGTCCGCTGCACGTTGCCACCGGGAACCGGTAGATCGAGGGTGACGAACTGCCCTGCCTTGTAGCTGAACCTTGCGCCGGAGGGCGGCCGGAAGGAAAAGGTTTTCACCTCCGGCGCCTCGGGAATGACCATGACGCATTCCAGCGGCTCGCTATCGCTCCAGGGCAGCACCTGCTCGTTCGGCATCGGGATCATCGGCTCTCACTCCGCAGCAATCGCCGCCTGCCCGGTCAGACGATCACGCATCCGGTTGCAATACCAGTCGACGAACTGGTTCACGCCAAGTTCATGCACGGGGCTGTAGGGGCCGGGCCGATATCCCGGCGTGTTCACGCCGCGCTGGTTTTCCTCGACAATCCGGCGGTCCTCGTCATTGGTGGCAATCCAGACCTTTGTCAGACGCTCTACATCGTAATCCACGCCCTCGACCGCATCCTTGTGGACCAGCCAGGTCGTCGTGACCTCGGTTTCCTGCGGGCCGACCGGCATCATCCGGAAGGTGATGACCTTGTCGGACAGGAAGTGGTTCCAACTGTTCGGATAGTGGAAATACAACAATGCGCCCGCATCGTTGAAGGGCACCATTCCGACCCGCCTGGCGCAGGCCGGCTTGCCATCCATCGTATAGCTGACCGCCTCGCCCACGAAAGGCACGCGAACGAAACGCCACTGCTCCTGCGGATCGATCAGGTATTTCGAAGGCAGTCCGGCGGCCTCGCAGCGCTCGATATGCCTGGTCCCGATATTTTCAACGCCGTCATCGGCGGCGAGGATCAGATTGGGATCGTCAGGAAAGGTGACACATAATTCGGGATGGTTGCTGCTGCAGTGATAGCATTCGCGGTTATTCTCCATCACCAACTTCCAGTTGCCCTGCTCGACGATCCGGGATTGATGGGCGACCTTCAGGCTGGCGGTGTCATGCGGCGCCATGTATTCCGCCGCCTTCGCCTCCAGCAGCGATATATCCGGCGCCTGATTGGCAAGGCAGATATAGACCATCCCCTGGAACTCGCGGCACTGCACCGCACCCAGCCCGTGATCGGCGGGATTGAAATCCGGCCCCATGTCGCGCGCCCAAAGCAGCCGACCGTCCAACTCATAGGTCCATTGGTGATAGGGGCAGACGAGTTTCGGCGCCGTACCGCTATGTGCGGTGCAAATCCGGCTGCCCCGGTGACGGCAGGAATTGTGGAAGGCGCGAATGACCTTGTCGGCGCCCCGGACGATGATGACCGAATAGACGCCAAGCTGCACGGTCACGTAGCTGCCAGCCTTGGGAAGCTCGGCCGAGGCCGCGGCAAAGATCCATTCACGGTACCAGATATGCGCCAGATCGCTCTGGTAGACCTCGGGATCATTGTAGAAAGGCTGCGGCAAGGAATGCAGCGGGCGCCGGGCGTCCAGAAGAGAGAGCAAGTCGGTATTCGGCATCATGGCGCTGAACCTTCGAAAGCGTGGGTCTACCCGACGATCCTGCCTGCTCGATCGGCTCGGTGCTTGTCAGAAAACGTCGAGATCGATACCAAATTTGCCAGCAACATCGCGATATCATCGAGCCACTCCTAAAGTCGCGGGTATCACGCGCCCGTATAGCGCTCCGTGTCCGCAATCCCGGAAGATTTACGCCTGCGTCGAGGGCCTGACGCCGGGCGAGTATCGGCGGTGTTTCGGGGCGGCAACCTGAGAAGAAACGCGGATAGGCGAATATCGGTCATCCTGTCCACGCCTATCAAGTTCACCGCCCCGCTTTCGGATGACGACGCCGATATCATAATTGCCGATACACCCTTGCGGTGTCGCTCTCGAAATGCCGCAACTCCTCCTGCCGCCTTTCCTCTGACCAGCCAAGGCTGGCGGCGGCGATCCGCGACAATTCCTCGGCCCGGTCACGGCCAAGTTCCGGATTCAGCCCATCGGGCAGACGACGGCGGACCAGATCGACAAGGCGCACCACATGTTCCCGCGCGGCCATCTGGCCTATGCCCTGGCCTTCCGGACACCGATCCGGCCCGGCGATCATCCCGCGAGGAGGCGCATTCCGTTTCCCCAACCACTTTTCGACCGTTTTCGCAGCTTTACGAGCGGCATGGCGGTGCAACATGATCGTCGAGCCGGTCACCGCGATCAATCCCGGCATCTCCGGTGTTTCGGCTATGCGTACCGGCAGGCTGGGCGTCCGGCCGTCAATCGTCGAGGTCGGGCGCACCCCGCACCAGCAATGCCGCACATCCCCGCGCGTCAGGCCGAGATCGGGAAACAGCCGGTTGGCCTCGCCGAGAATATAGTCGATCTCGGAATTCTCGACGTGGATATCATCGGGATTTCCCGTGACCACGGTCTCCGTCGGCCCGATGAAATGATGTTCACCCCACGGAAAGACGTAGAAGGGTTCTCCCTTGCTGGAGAAGGCTTCCAGACCCTGCCCTTTATAGGCGTCCGGCAAGCGGATCATCACATTGACGCCCTTGATGCCGATCACATGTTTACGTCCGGTTGTCCCGCCTCCGGATACCCGGTCGATCCAGGGACCGGCGGCGTTCACGACCAGCCGGGACCTGATCCGTGCCTGTCCCTCGGCCTTGGGAGCCCGCTCCACCAGTGTGATGTGCCAGCCGTCCGAGATGCGCTCGATTTCCGTCACCTCGGTATAGTTGCGGATCGTAGCCCCGCGCCGCTCGGCATCCAATGCCGTATCGACGCAGATCCGCTCGGGCCAGGCATACATGTATTCCTCGAACATCCCGACGCCGCGCAGAGGGCCGCCCAGCCCCGCCGCAAGCGCACTTTCAGCTGCGGCCTCCTGCGGCGAAATCCTGCGATATGACAGGGGAACCTTCCAGCCGCCCAGGGCTTCGACCAGCCGGAAGCCCAGATCGACCAGCCATGGCGGGTAGCGGTCACCCTTACGGAAAGGATAGTGAAACCGGTGCCGGGTCAGATGCTGCGGCATCTCGCGAACCAGTTCGGCGCGGCACTGCATGACGGCGCGGGTATAGAGCAGGCGCCGCAGCATGTCCCCCGGGCGAAACAGCATTTGCCACAACGGATAACGCACTGCGAGATAGCCAAGCCCGGAATACAACATGCGGCTGGAACGCGACGATGTTCCAGCGCCGATATCGCCGCGGTCCACAAGGATCGTCCGGTACCCCCGCCCGGCGAGCTCGCGTGCGGTCGCGCAGCCGACGGCCCCTGCACCGATCACTGCGACGTCGTATTGCTCCCGCTGCAATTGCCCAAGTGGTGGTCCCATCGTCTTTCCTTACCCGCCTCTCTGAACCGTTTCTGGCGGTACGAAGTCGCAATATGCCGATTTACCGCGATCAAAAAGAGGCGACGGGATCCCCGAACAGGCTTTCATCGGGACGAATGCCCAGGCCCGGCCCCTGAGGCAGCCGGATATAGCCATCTTCAATATCAATCCCATTTTCAGAATCGTAATGTCCATCGATATACGGCGCAGCGACCCAGACGCCTTCGAGCAATTCGGGCGCAACCGTGGCCCCGATATGTGTGCAGGCGGCGGCGATGATATCGCCTCCCCAGGAATCGTCGCAAGTATGCGGCAGGTTTCGCGCCGCGCAAAGATCCCGAAACGTGCGCATCGGATGCAGCCCACCGATCCGGGTGATCTTCATGCCGAAACCGTCCACCAGCCCGATGCCGGCGGCGGTAATCGCCGCGTTCAGACTGGTGCCGCTCTCATCCATATAGATAGCGTGATTGACCTGCTGGCGGATCTTCTGCAGATCTTCCAGTGTGTTGCAGGGCTGCTCCATGATAAACGGGATCTCCGGACATTCTCGGCTAAGCCGCAGCGCGTCGCGGCTGGTCAGACCGCGATTGCCATCCACCGCTAGGCGCATGCCCGAGCCGCGAATGGCCTCCCAGACCTTGCGGATGGTCTCGATATCCTCCTCGACCGGCCGCCCGCCGATCTTGACCTGCAGCCGGGGATACCCTTCGGCGCGCTTTTCGGCCGCCATTCGCGCGGTTTCGTCCGGCGTTCCGACTATGGTCGCATAATAGGAGGGCACGCGATCCGTCAGCTTCCCTCCCAACAGATCGGCAACACTGACGCCAAGATGCTTACCCAGCAGATCATGTGCGGCGATATCGACCGCCGCCTTGGCATAGTTGTGGCCGTTGAGAAGCCCCTCCATCTGCCGATGCAAAGGCACCGGCAGGATTTCGGTGCCGATCAGGCCCGGCGCCATTTCATTCAGCGCCGCCAGCGCCCCGGTCACGTGGGATTCGGCATAGGTCGGCCCCAACGGACATGTCTCGCCCCAACCGCAAAGCCCATTGTCGGCCACCAGCTTGACCAGAGTCGTGGTCAGTGTCCAGACTTCCGCAAGGGCCATCCTGTAGGGGCCATTCCTGACCGGCAGATCATGCTGATAAACGTGGATTTCCGTAATCTTCATTCCAAGCTTCCCTGTGAATTCAGCAGCGTCAAGGGTTTTGCGATTGATCGCCGGCGGCCCGTCAAACGGCCCAACTCGCAACCGGATCGCCCAGCACCTCCTGTTGCACGTTGATGCCCAGACCCGGCGCCCGGGGTGGCAATACGCCACCATCCCTGACCGGAGCGTCGATATCGGCGGTCTCGACCGCAACCATATCGCGGGTATCAAGCACACAGCGAAGCAGCGATGTTGGCACAGTCGCGCCCATATGAATGATGCCCGCAAAAGCGATCGCAGAGCCGACGGTGTCCTGCACCGTCATGGTCAGGCCCGCCGCGCGGCAAATGTCGCGATGACGGCGCGCATGGGTCAGGCCGCCCGCCTTGGAAATTTTCAGCCCGATCCCATCGGCCAGATCCCCGGCGGCGATCATCGCGATATCCGCGTCCTGCTGTGCCAGTTCGTCGATCATGATCGGCACATTACACCGCGCTCGCAGGCTTTTCGTCTCGCGCCACGAGGCGCAGGGCGCTTCCAGCACGAAGTCAAGCCCTGCAGGTAACAGCCGCAGCATCCGGAGTGCCGTTTCAGGTGTCAGTCCGCCATTGGCATCGACGAGAAAGAATTCTCCCGGCTGCCGGTCTGCAAGACTGGCCGCAATACGTTCGGCGTCCAGTTGCGGGCCGCCTTCGGCCTCGCTGGCACCGATCTTGATCGAATGCCCCATATAGCCCTTGGCGCGATGCTTGGCCACGCGGGCGCGCATGTCATCGGGCGTGCCCGCATAGATCGACGAGATCGTGGGCAGAGGCTGGCCGGTGCTGCCACCGAGCAATTCGCAAACGGGCATGTCCACGGATTTCCCGAACAGGTCCCAGCAGGCGATGTCGATGGCGGCCTTGGCGTGGTTGTGGCCCACAAGCGCCTCGTCCATCGCGTCGTTGATACGGTCCACCGCACGGGGATCGCGGCCAAGCAGATGCGGGGCGATCTCGACGATCCCAGCGCGGGCCCCGGCGCCATGGGCCGCGATATAGGTCGAGCCAAAGGGCGTGGATTCGCCCCAGCCCTCCAGCCCGGTATCGCTTGTCACACAGACGATGGAGGCATCGAAGCCGGTATATGTCCGGCCCGAGGACAGCCGATAAATGCCCCCGGAATAGGGAAGCTCGACGGCATAGAGGTCTATTCTGGCGATTTTCATGTATGTCTCTTCAGGTGACCGGCATCGTGCCTTGGGAAAGTATGATCATCGCTCCACGACATCCGGCGGCACCAGCACCAGCTTCCCGGTATGTTTCTTGGCCAGGAAATCCTCCTGCGCCGTCGCGATATCCTTCAGCGGATAGGTCCGGGCCACGAGTGGCCGGATCTCGTCATTCTCGATATAGGACACCAGATCCGGGAAAACGCCCTCGTCCTGCCAGGTAGAGCCGAACAGGGTCAGATCCTTGAGATACAGCGTCCGCAGGTCGAGCTCGGCCATCGGCCCGGCAATCGCACCGGCGGTGACATAGCGGCCGCCGCGGCAGAGCACTTCCAGTAGGCCGGGCCATTGCGCTCCGCCCACGAGATCGACGACGACATCCACCGTTTCCCGTCCAAGCGCCTTCACGAGATCATCATTGCGATCAAGGACCCGATCGGCCCCAAGGGCCGCCACCTCGCCCGCCTTCGCCTTCGAGGCAACAGCCGTGACCGTGGCACCGCGCCGCCTGGCAAGCTGCACCGCGGCAGAGCCGACACCGCCCGACGCGCCGGTGATCAGCACCCGCTCGGGCCCAAGCTGAACCCGGTGCAGCATGTTCTCGGCCGTCGAGTAAGCGCAGGGCATCGAGGCCAGTTCGGCATCGGTCCAATCGCAATCGACTTTATGGGTGAATTCCGAATGCGCCACCGCGAATTGCGCGAAACCACCGTCGCATTCCGATCCGAAGGTAATGCAGTGGAACGGCCCGACCTCCCGCAAGGGCTGCATGGTCTGGACCAGCACCCGCTCACCGATCCGCGCCGGGTCAACGCCATCCCCTACCATGACGATATGGCCGCAGACATCGGCCCCCTGAATGCGCGGGAATTCAAGCGGAATCCCGGACCAACTGGCATCGTCATCGTTGACGGCCTGAAATCCGCCCGCTCCGCCTGTTTCGGTATCGGCGCGCACCGCCTTGGAGTACCAGCCGATGCGGGTATTGATATCGGTGTTGTTCATACCCGCCGCTGCGACCCGGATCAGAACCTGCCCTTCGCCCGGACGGGGCACCGGAACATCGTCACGATAAACAAGTCGATCCAGACCGCCATGGCCTGTCAGCTGCACGGCATGCATCGTTTCCGGATTCATGCAGGAATCCCCTCCTTGGTCAGAAGTATCTCCGCCGAACGCAACGCGGCCCGGGTCGCCTTGGCCGGATCCTGAGTCATGGCCGCCTCGGTCTGCCCCTCATGGATAAGGAACAAAACCTCGGCGGGATCGTCGTTTTTCCTGTCCGGCGAGATCCTGACCAGACGCCGGAGAAACTCGGTTTTGATGCAGCTCTTGTGCTCGGCAACGGTCTCGCGCACCTCCCGGCTGTTCGGATGGGCTGCAAGCGCGTTCAGGAACAGGCAGCCATTCGTGCCGCCCTGACCGAACCATTCCCCGAGCCGTTCGAAGATGTGGAGCACATGTCCCTGCCCCTCCCCGGCACCGCCCGAAATCCATTCGAGATAGAGATCATGGCGATATCTCAGGGCGCCGACAACCATGGCTTCCCGGCTGGGATAATATTTGTAAAGCGTGCGTAGCGAGACCTGCGCCGCGTTTCGCAGATCATCGACACTGGGCGCGGCAAATCCCGATTTCGCGAAAGTTCCGCTCAGGCGGCGGGCTATTTCGGTGGCTGTATCTTCAGTGGCTGTATCACTCATATCCGCACTGTAGAACGAACGTTTTACATGTCAATATCGAACATGCCTCAACCGCATAGCTTTATGGTCTTCGGCGATGAGAAAGGGGCGCTCGACAAGCGCCCCATCCTGTTGTCATTACCGTCCATCTCAGCCCCTGGCCGGTTCCATATCATCGCCACCCTCGATCCGATCGCGCCGATAGTCGCGATAAAGCGCCTTGGCGAGCGAGACGCACATCGCCACCATGACGAAGGTGAACGGCAATGCACCGATGATCATCGCGTTCTGCAGCGCCATCAGCCCACCTCCTCCGGCGATGATCAGCGCCGCGATCACCAGCGTCAGCAACACACCCCAGATGATCCGGTGCCGAACCCCGGTATCGACCGAGCCGCCCGCCATGATGGTGTTGATCACCAGCAGCCCCGAATCCGCCGAAGTGACGAGAAAGGTCAGGATCAGCACAACGCACATCACCGCGACCACACCGTAGAGCTGATCGGAGACGATGAATTGCAGCGTCGCAAACAGCTTGTTGGTCAGCGAGGCGTCGATGATCGCGTTCTGCGCCACGCCCTGCAGCTCCAGATCGACGGCCGTGCCGCCAAGGATCGTGAACCAGGCGAAGCAGACCAGCGACGGCGCGATTACCGCGCCCAGGATGAATTCACGGATCGTTCGGCCCCTGGAAATCCGCGCGAGGAACAAACCCACGAAGGGCGAGAAGGCGATCCACCAGGCCCAGTAGAAGGTCGTCCAACCCGATTGCCACTGCCCCAGCTCGGTATTCGTGGAATAGGCTTCAAAGGACAGTGCCGGGAAGTTGAGCAGGTAATCCACCAGCGCGCTGCCATAGGTCGTCATGGCGAAGAGGAACGAGCCGAACACCACGAAAATCAGCAGCAACATGCAGGACAGCACGAGATTCAGGTTCGAAAGATACTTCACCCCGCGCCCGACGCCGGACACAGCTGAAAGTGTCGACAGCCCCATCACCACCACCAGCGCCACGATCAGCCCGACCGTCGAAGGTGTCGGCGCGCCGCCATCTACGCCCGGCTGCAGCAGCCATTCCATGCCGGAAATCGAATAGACGCCCTCGACGAGCTGGCTGATGCCGAAGCCAATAGTGACGGCTACGCCCAGAATCGTAGCCACTACGCCCAGCACATCAACGACATGTCCGACCGCACCGTTCAGATGCTGGCCGAAGATCGGCGTCAGAGCCGAGCGGATCGTCAGCGGCATGCCCCGCGTATAGGAATAATAGGCCAGACACAGCCCGGTCACGACATAGATCGCCCAGGCTTGCAGCCCGTAATGCATGAAGCTGTAGCGATAGGCCGACCGGATCGCGCCTTCGGTCAGGGGCTCGACATTGCCCATGATGATTTCGGGGTTCGAACCCCACAGCCCGATCGGTTCAGCGGTTGCATAGACCATCAGCCCGACACCCAGCCCGGCCCCGAACATCATCGCGAACCAGGAGAATGTCGAGAATTCCGGCTTCTCGCCCGGCGCCCCCAACCGGCGCCGGCCGGATGACGGAATGACGGCGATGATCAGCAGGAACCACGCGAACAGCCCTACCGAAAGCACATAGAATGTATTGAAGACATCCAGAATATCGGTATTCACTGCAGATAGGATCGCATCGGCAGTACCCGGCCATAACAGCGCCCAGGCCGTCAACAGCGATATCCCGATCTTCGACGCCAGCGTGATCGGCAGCGAACAGCCCTCGTAGAACCCCTGCGGCGCCGTCCGGATATCTATATCCGTGAATGGCGGTTTGATTGCGGACATGCGTTATTCTCCTCCTCTGTAAAATTATCGGGTCTCGGATCTGCTCCTCTCCCGACCTACTGGTTACCCTCTCAGTCTTTTCCCCCGGGGATCGAATGGTGGCTCTTTCAGGATCGTGGCGCGATGCGGCCTGCCCAGCACCATGACCTCGACGGTATCTCCCGGCTCGGCCCCGGTCACATAGCCCAGCGCCAGCGACATTCCGACGGAATAACCGTAACCCCCTGAAGTCACCCGACCGACACCTTTGCCATCCCTGAAGATCGGCTCGCCCCCGGTGGCATCGGCGTTGGATGCGCTCACATCCGCCTCATGAAGATGCAGCATCACCAGATGCTCGCGGGCGGGTCTGTCCAGCACGCCGGCCACGGTGTCCCTGTTAAGGAAAGCCTTGTCCATCTTGCACAGCCGGTCGAGCCCCACCTCCTGCGGCCAGTATTCCGGGCTGTATTCACGCCCCCATGAGCCGTAGCCCTTCTCGATGCGCAGCGACATCAGCGCCCGGCTGCCCACAGGACCGGCGCCGACGCCGCGCCCCGCCTCCAGCAAAGCATCGTAAAGCCGCGCCTGATCCTCGACCCGGCAATGCAGTTCCCAGCCCAGATCGCCGGTGAAGGACACCCGCAGCGCCAGCAAATCCACCCCCGCGAGGATGATCCGCTGCGAACGCATGAAGGAAAAGTCCTCGCTCGCCAGCGAAGCATCGGTCAGGCTTTGCAACAACGCCCGCGATTCAGGTCCGGCGATATTGAAGCCGCAGACCGCCTCGGTCAGCGAGGTGAATTCCGTGCCTTCGGGCAGCGGCACCTGCTTGAAGAAACGCTTGTGATAGCGTTCAGCCATACCCGATCCGATGATCCGGAACTCGTCCCCGGCCAGCCGGGTCACGGTGAAATCGCCCGCGATCCCGCCCCGCCTGCCGATCAGCGGCGTCAGGCAGGAGCGCCCCACCGCCTTCGGCATGGTGTTGGCGAAGACCGCGTTCAGCCAATCCTCGGCCCCCGGTCCCTTGCAGCGATATTTGGCGAAATTCGAGATATCGATGATCCCCGCCCGCTCGCGCAGCATCCGGCATTCGCGACCCACCGGCTCCCACCAGTTCTGCCGCGTGAAGCCATTGGTCTCGGTGGCACCCGGCGCGTCGGCGAACCACAGCGGATGCTCCCATCCGGCGTTCAGGCCGAAGACAGCACCCATATTTCGCTGTGTCTCATAGACCGGGCGGGTGCGTGCCGGACGGCCCGCGCTGCGCTCTTCGCCGGGGAAATGGATGGCAAAGCGATGCGCATACTGGTCCCGCACCCGCGCCCGGGTGAACTCCTTCGTGGTCCAGCGGTCGAAACGCGCCATATCCCAGGCGAACATGTCGTATTCGGTCTCGCCCTCGATGATCCATTGCGCCGCCATCAGCCCCATGCCGCCGGACTGGCTGAAGCCGGGGATGATGCCGTTGCAGCAGAAATAGCCCTCCAGTTCCGGCACCGGCCCCATCAGCACATTCCCGTCCGGCGACCAGATCATTGGCCCGTTGATGCCGCGCTTGATCCCGGCTTCGCCCAGCGCCGGGACGCGGGTAATGGCGTTCATCAGGTTCTCCTCGATACGCTCCAGATCGTCGGGGAACAGGTCATGGGCGAAATCCAGTGGCGTGCCCTCCTCGGCCCAGAACCGCATGTCACGTTCATAGGCACCGACCAGCAGGCCCTTGCCCTCCTGCCGCAGGTAATATTCCCCGTCGCGATCGCTGACCGAGGGCAGCCGGCGGTCCATGCCATCGATATCCGCCATGGTCTCGGTGACGAAATACTGATGCTCGGTCGGCTGCAGGGGCAGTTCTATCCCGGCCAGAGCCGCCACCTCGCGCCCCCACAGCCCCGCCGCGTTCACCACCCATTTCGTTCGGATGTCGCCTCTGGGCGTGCGGATGATCCAGCTTCCATCCGGCTGTTGATCGGTCGCCGTCACCGGGGTGAAGCGGTGGATCCCGGCGCCCCGCTGGCGCGCACCTACCGCATAGGCATTGGTCACCCCCGAAGGATCGACATTGCCGCCCTCGGGTTCATACATGACGCAGCGGATGCCGTCGAAATTGACCAGCGGGTTCAGCTCACGGGCCTTTTCGATGCTGATCTCGTAGAAATTCATGCCGTAAAGTTTCGCCTTCGCGGCCTGCAGGCGCAGTTGATGTTCACGCGCCTCGGTCTGCGCCAAGTACAGCGAACCGGGCTGGAATACGCCACAGCTCTGCCCCGTCTCGGCCTCCAGCTCCTTGTAGAGCTTCATCGTGTAATGCTGGATGCGGCTGATATTGGTGCTGTCATGCAACCCGTGGATATTCGCCGCCGCGTGCCATGTGCTGCCGCTGGTCAATTCGTCCCGTTCCAGCAGAACGACATCCGACCAGCCCAGCTTGGTCAGATGATAAAGGATCGAACAGCCGATCACACCCCCGCCGATCACTACCGCTTGCGCTTCCGTCCGCATCAATCCCTCGCGTGTCTTGTTGTGTGACAGGACAGAGCGGTTTGCTGGCCGCCCCGGTCCCGGTTGTCTTGAAATAGATGGCCTGCGTCTCAGAATGTCAGGCGATGGGCACGGCCCCTTTCGTAAAGCCGCTTGTTCAGATTGTCCGCTTCTGGCGCCCCTGCCTCCAATGCGAAGACGAAGGCATGGGTCAGATAAAAACAGGCGGCGTCGATATCCTGCGCCCGTTCGCGCTCTTCGCCGGCCCGCGTGTAGAGATGGACAAGCGCCTCCGTATCGCCCCGGGCATGCGCCCTGAGCAGCTCCCGGTCGAGTGCAGCCAGATCCATCGTTACCCTTTCAGCGAAATCGCGATATTCTTGGTGCGGACATAATTATAAAGTGCCTCCAGCCCCTTCTCGCGGCCAAAGCCGGATTTACCGACACCGCCAAAGGGGGTGGAGATGCCGCCCGCGAACCATTCATTGACGAAGACCTGCCCGGCCCGCAGCCTGCGCGCCACCCGATGCGCCCGGACCAGATCGCGGGTGAAAATCCCGGCGACCAGCCCGAATTCGGTGCCATTCGCCATCGCGACAGCCTCGGCTTCAGTATCGAAGGGCGTCATGCAGGCGACCGGGCCGAAGATTTCCTCTTGCGCGACAGGGCTGGCCGGATCGACATCGGCGAGGATTGTCGGCGCCATGAAATATCCCTGACGCTGCAGCCGCGCCCCGCCGGTGGCCACGCGTGCTCCATGCTGGCGGGCGGTAGAGGTGATCTCTTCGACGGTCTGCAACTGCCCTGCCGAAATGACCGGCGTATGATCCGGGTTGCCCAGCCCGTGCCCGACGGACAATCCGCCCGCCATCTCCGCCGCGCGTTCGACCACCTGCTCATAGACCGAGCGATGCACCAGAACCCGCGACATGGCCGAGCAGACCTGTCCGGCATTGAAGAAGATACCACTCCGGATGCTGGCGATCAGGGTATCGAGATCGCAATCCTCGAAGACCACCGCTGCGGATTTGCCGCCCAGTTCCATCAGGCTCGGCGTGACCGGGCCGGCCGCATCCCGCAGGATCGACTGACCCGTGGAGACCGAGCCGGTGAACACGATCTGGTCGACCTGCGCCGATTGCACCAGTTTCGCGCCGATATCCCGCCCGATCCCGTTCAGGATCGACACCGCACCCGCTGGAAGATCGGCGCGTTCGAAGGCCAGGCCCAGCATGGCCAAAGCGATGGGGTCAAGTTCGGGCGATTTCACGATCACCGAGTTGCCCGCCGCCAGGGCCGGGGCCAGCGAACGGGCCGCGATCGAGACCGGGAAATTCCACGGCACGATCTGGGCCGACACGCCATAGGGCTCGTAAACCGTGTAATCGGCGTAATCCGGGCCAAGCGGGATCGACTTGCCCTCGATCTTGTCGGCCACGCCACCGTAATACTCGAAATACTGCGCGGCCTCCTCGAACTCGTCCTGTGCGGCGGCCAGCGTCTTGCCGCTTTCGCGGCAGAGGATATCCGCGCCTTCCGCAGCGATCCCGCGGATTTCACCCGCGATCCGCATCATCAGCCGGGCACGGGCGGCGGGTTTCATATCGGCCAGATCGCCCCGCTCGAACGTGGCGCGGGCAGCGTCGAGGGCGCGGGCAAGGTTTTGCTCACCGGCTTGCGCGCAATCGGCGATATGTTCCTCGCTGCCGGGATCGGCGACGGCGATCACCGCGCCGCCATCCCCTTCAGCCCATTCCCCGGCAATGAAATTCCGCGCCAGACCGTCGGCGATGAATGGGCTCATGCCGCGCGGCCCCTTTCGATCTGCATTGCCACCCAGTGATGGAAATTATGCGTCGGACCATCCATCACCGGCGAGAAGCGTCCGCCGTCGAACAATTCCCCGTGCCGACCCTTCTGCATGCCCTCAACGACGAAGATATCCTCTTCGAACACCGTTTTCCAAAGCTGCGCGTTCGAGCCGCGCAGGCTGTCAAGCTCATGCGTGGTCTCGGTGGGTTTGGAATAATAAAGTTCGATATGCTCGATCGTGTGCTCGCAATCCACCGGCTCCAGCACAATGGCAAAGGCATGGTCGCGCTGCACACCCAGCAGGACATTGGGATAGACGGCGATATATTCGGCCCCGGTATCCCATTTTTCGCTGAGACCCGCGAAATCGGGCAGCATCATGTCATTCTCGTCCCGCAGTTGACGATAGACGAGAGTGCCCTGCCCCGAATATTTGCCGGGCTCCTGGATATTGTAGTGATCTTCTAGCCGCGAATAGCTGTTCAGCCCGGGATGGACCCATGGCAGGTGATAGCTTTCGCAGTAATTCTCGACCGCCAGCTTCCAGTTCGACTTGACCTCGAGACGCAGCGACGACCACTCGCCGCCGTGATGGACCGGCTGGTCGAATTCTTTCCAGCGTTCCATCAGGTCGCCATGCATCTCCTCGAAATCGGGGGCATTCCCGTCCACGTTCACGAAGATCACGTCACGCCAGACATAAGAACGGATGCGGATCAGCCCCAGCGTGCTGACATCGATATCCTCATGCGTGTTCCGCCCCGGTCCGCCGACATGCGGCGTGGTGCGCAACTCGCCGTTCAATCCGTAGCACCAGCTGTGATAGGGGCAGCGGATCGCGCCACGGATCTTTTGCGCGGTCTCGATCAGGATCATGCCGCGATGGCGGCAGGTGTTCTGGAACACACCGATGGAGCCGTCGCGGTCGCGGACCATCAGAAGCGGCATGCCCAGAAAATCGACCGGCTTCGCATCGCCTGTTTCGGGAATGTCCTTACCGAAGCCGATACCCGACCAGTTGGCGAACAGGACCGAGCGCTTCTCCTCGGCGAAAACCGCCGGGTCGATATAATGCCCGTTCGGAAGGCCATTGGCCGTGTTGATCGAGCTCATGACAGCACTGAGAGAGCTTTGCATATTCATCCGAAAACCTCCTCGCCGGGTGATGAGGCGGAAAATGATGCGAAGCGGGGGGCTTTCTCAATAGCAGAAAACTTCAACCTGGCATTAGCTCAACTCATCCGTAGGATTTTCCAGCTCCTGCATGATCCAGCTTTTCAGACTAAGCGCGGCCTCTGACAGTTCCTCGTCCGGGCGCCCGGCAAGGTAGAAGCGGTTCGGCGCAGAGATCATATGCGGCGCAATCGAAGCCAGCTGTCCCGCAGTCATCAGTGGCCGTATGAGACGCAGCCAGCCAAGGGCGAGGCCCGCCCCATCCTGTGCCACCTGCAAGGCAACCGCATAATTGTTCACCCTGATACCCGAGGAAATCGGCCCGTCATAACCCATCCGCTGAAACCATTCATGCCATGTCGTCCAGTTCTTGTTGCTGGATTCCAGATGAATGAGGCGTTGCTGCGCCAGTTCCGCAAGCTTGCATCCGCCAAGCCTTTCGGCAGCTTCCGGACTGGTGACGGGTGCCAGATGATCGCGGAACAACTCGGTTTGCGTCATATGCGGATCCGCGCCGCGGCCATAGCGGATATAAAGATCGATTTCGGGTGTGTTCAGTGACTGTTCGTCCTGGATGCTCTGGTTGACATCGACTTCGGGATGCGCGCGCCAGAAGCGCACCAATGCTGGCGACAGCCACAGCGTCGCCACCGCAGAGGTGGAGCCGACCGTGACCCTGTTGCCGCTGCTCCGCTCCTGCAGGTTCTTGAGGCATTGCGAGATCTTGGCAAAGCTGGAGGCGAGGCTTTCATACAGGCTCTCGCCATCCTCGGTCAGCTCGACACCGCGATGCTTGCGGCGGAACAGCAAGGTGCCAAGTTCGCCTTCAAGCGCCTTGATCTGGTGACTCACAGCCCCCGGCGTGACAGACAATTCCTGCGCGGCATCCTTGAAACTAAGATGCCGCGCGGCGGTCTCGAAGGCCCCGAGCGTGGTCAACGGCGGGAGATGATAATAGCGGCGTGACATGGCTTCTACCTCGCCTTGAAGCTGGGTTTAATTCATCTCAACCTATCATGAGTTTTTTTGCCGTTGAAGGCGAGGCTTTTCCTCATCGAAAAGCATAAGATAGCGTTGGGAAACGCCATGTCACGCCGCATGCGCAAACCAGGCATTCCCTCTGCATGACATATTGCCGCGCGAGGTGCCGAAGACGGGCCGCCTGAGAAAGCAGAGAGGAGATCTGAATGGACACGCAACGCGCCCGCCTGACCTGCAAGACGCGACTGAGCCCCGATACCGTCGATTTCCGGTTCGAACTCTCCGAAGGCAGGTTCACCGGGCTGGAACCCGGGGCACATGTCGATCTTCATCTGGACCGCGACCTGATCCGGCAATATTCGATCTGGAACTGGGATCATGCCGGCAAATGGTTGAATGTCGCCGTCAAGCTCGAGGCCGATGGCCGGGGCGGATCACAAGCGATGCATGCCCTGAGCGAAGGGACCGAGATCGAGATCGGCAGCCCGCGCAACCATTTCACTCTACAGGAGACGGCAAATCACATCACCCTGATCGCCGGCGGCATCGGCGCAACGCCGATCTATGCCATGGCGCGTTACCTGCTGAACAGCCGGGCGGATTTTCGGGTCTATTACCTCGTACGTTCGCGCGATTATGCGGCGCTCGATACGCAGTTCCGCAGTCTTGGGCTAGAGGAATGGTATCACCTGCATTGCGACGACGAAGATGGATTTTTTGATTTCCCGACGGTGATGCAGTCCATCCCGGCGGGTGGCGATGTCTATACCTGCGGCCCCGAACCGATGCTGCAAGCCGTGCTGGAAGCCGGAACCGGCCTGCGCGGCGGCTCGATCCATTTCGAGCGCTTCGCCGCCAGCGCGGATATGGCGCACGCACCCAATGAGATCTTCGAGGTCGAGCTCGAATCCAGCGGTGCCGTCTATCAGGTCGCGAAGGACCAGACGATCCTTGAAGTCCTGCGCGGTCACGGCATCCATGTCGATTATGGCTGTTCCGAGGGGCTGTGCGGTTCCTGCATGATCGATGTCGTCAGCGGCGAGATCGACCATCGCGACTCCGTGCTATCCCCCGAAGAGCAGGCCACGAACGAGTTCATGTGCGTCTGCGTCTCTCGCGCACGGTCAAAACGGTTGGTGCTGCGGCTCTGATTGAACCATGTAGCAGCTGCAAGGAAACGCCCGCGCGGCAATGGGAACAGCAACCCGCCGGCAATTCCGATTTAATCGCGGCGTGGTTCGCTGAACGACATGACGGATTCACGTCCAGGGGCCCGTTCGTCCACGCTTCCCGGAAACGGGAATACGGCTGACGGAGGTGGGCGGATCAGCAGTAACCGGGGGCTGCCGGCGTTGCCCTGCCATTGCGCGCAGAGCGGCAACGCGGTTCTCGGTTGCAGGATGGGTGGCGAAGAGATTGTCGTGCTTATGCGCATGCAGCGGATTGATGATGAACATATGCGCTGTCGCCGGGTTGCGCTCTGCCGCGTGGTTGTCGATCCGGGCTGCGCCCATGGCGATCTTTTCCAGCGCCGAGGCCAGCCAGAGCGGCTGGCCGCAAATTTCGGCCCCGGCCTTGTCGGCAGCATATTCCCGCGTCCGGCTGATCGCCATCTGCACCAGCGCCGCGGCGAGCGGGGCGAGGAACATCATCATAAGCGTGCCCACCAGCCCAAGCCGTTCTCGCGATCCGCCGAAAAAGAGCGCGAAATTCGCCAGCATCGAAATTGCACCGGCGAAGGTGGCGGTAACGGTCATGATCGCGGTGTCATGGTTGCGGATATGGGCCAGCTCGTGGGCGATGACGCCGGCCAGTTCCTCGCGGGTCAGGCTGTGTATCAAGCCCGCCGTCACGGCCACTGCGGCATTGTCGGGGTTGCGCCCGGTGGCGAAAGCATTGGGCTGCGGCGTGTCGATCATATAGACCTTGGGTTCGGGCAGGCCCGCATTCCGCGCAAGTTCGGCGGTCAGGGCATGAAGCCCCATCCGGTCACCGGGTGTCACCGGCTGGGCATTATGCATGCGCAGGACCATGCGGTCCGAATTCCACCAGGTAAAAACGTTCATCGCCGCCGCGACCACGAGCGCGATGACCGCGCCTCCCGATCCGCCGATCAGGTAACCCACACCCATGAAGAGCGCGGTCATCGCCGCCATAAGCATTGCTGTCTTTACATAGCCCATAGATATCTCCGGATCTTCACCTTGAGGTAATGGAAATATGGAGAGGGTTCCGACATGTGCAAGCGTAGATGCCAAGCGCACCGGCAAACCGGACTTTCCAGGAGGCATGGTTGGACGGCTGCTTTGGTGATGGCTTCCCAGTGCGGGCCGACCGCGCCAAGCCACACCCTCATGCCGCGGCCCATATCGGGAATCCTTCACCTGAACGCTCATTCACATATAGCAATATAAATGTCTGACAGCGCGTCGGCAGATCAGCTCGTTACCGTGCAGGTTTGCGAACTGTGTGGCCGTGCCGTTCTGCGGAGCGGTCAATCTCCAGGAATAAAAACCTGCCATCCCGAATGGCTATAAGCACGGCCGAATCGTCTGGTACTGGTATAACTTTATGTGAACCAAGACATGATCGCACATACGCGCACGCATAGCCCCGTCAAGCTGCCCCCGCAACTTGGCACCCATCGATATGAATCCCCGCAAGCCTCGGAGGCCGCTTCGATTACTTGACTATAATAATCAGCATCGCTAATCCGCTTACAACCAGCAAGCGATTCATCCAGCAAGCCGACAATCAGAATGATCAGTACCATTCGGTCGTATCTTACGAATACCGGATGGAAAGGATTTTGCGCATGTTTCGCCTGTCCGTCCGCACCTTGCTTCTGGGTTCCTCGCTTCCATTCATCGTTATCGGCTCCGCAACTGCCCAGCAGATCACGACCGCGCAACCTCTGGTCCTGAACCCCATTACCCTGACCACTCTGGATACGCGGGTCGAAGGCAGCGCCATCGAGGCATTGGCCAGTGTCAGCACCGTCAGCGGTGAAGAGCTGTCGCGCCAACAACCGGCAAGCGCCGCCGAGATCCTGCGCCGCATGCCGGGCGTGGCCGCGACGCCCAGCGGGGACGACAGCTCTGTCGCGGTCAATATTCGCGGGCTGCAACAGATGGGCCGCGTCGTGGTCACCGTGGATGGCGCAAGACAGGATTTCTGGCGCGTCGGACATGGTTCGGGTTCGTTCTATATCGATCCGGATCTGCTCAAGCAGGTCACGGTCATCCGCGGACCAAGCTCGAACAGCTATGGTTCGGGCGGGATCGGCGGTGTGGTGGCATTCGAGACCAAGGACGCCTCGGATCTGCTGCTTGATGATGAACGCTGGAGCCTGACGCAGCGTCTGCGCTATGGCTCGAATGGCGAGGGTTGGGGAAGCACGACGACCGCCGCCGCGCGTCTGGGTACGGATATCGATGCGCTTGCCTCGTTCAACTATCGTGACCGCGATCCCTACAAGGACGGCAATGGCGACGAAGTGCGCTGGACGGGTGAAAGACTGAATTCGGGAATCGCCAAGCTGAGCTGGCGGCCCGTCGCCGGGCATGAACTGAAATTCACCGCGATGCGCCAGAAGAATGACGATGTCATCTCGGGATCCAGCGGGTCCACTTCATCGACGCTCAGCCGTTACGACGCCGATACCACCACCGACACGCTGAGCCTGTCCTATAATTTCGACCCCGAGGAAAATGACCTGATCGATCTGGAGATCAAAGCCTATCACGTCGGCACAGACAATCGGCAACTTCAGGTCTGGCCCGAAGACAGCCTTGGCGAGTCGCGGTTCTACAAGGTTATCAGCAATGGGCTTTCGGCGCAGAATTCGTCACGGTTCTCGGCCGGGGGCTGGGACCAAACCCTGTCGGCCGGTGTCGATTACAACCTGATCAAAGGCAGCTCCGATGCCGATCATTTCGGCGGGGGCCGTCAGGAATTATGGGGAACATGGCTGCAATGGCAGGGCAAGCGAGACATTTTCGAGGTGATCGCCTCGCTGCGCTATGACAGCTACGAACTTCAGGGGCGCAGCAAGGAAACCGAAAACGCGCCCGAACGCGACGTTTCGCTTAGCGGCAACCGCTGGTCGCCACGCCTGTCTCTGGGGGCAGAGGTCACGCCGGGGGTGCAACTGTTCGCATCCTATTCCGAGGGCTATCGCGCGCCGCATCTGCAAGAAGTCTTCCGCAAGAACGGCTCGCATGGCAGCGGCTATGAACCGAACCTGCTTCTGCGTCCCGAAACCGCCAAAAGCTGGGAAATCGGCGCGAATATCCAGCGCAACGGCCTGTTCATGGAGGGCGATTATCTGCGCGCGAAGGTTACGGCCTTCCGTTCAGATGTCGAGGATTACATCGACACCACGCTTGTGAACGATGTCACCCGCTATGAAAATGTCGGCAAGGCGAAGCTGGACGGGATCGAAATCGAGGGCAATTACGATTTCGGTCGCGGCTATGTCGATCTGGGTGCATCCTTCGTCAATGCGCGAATGGTCGATGGCGAGAACAAGGGGCTGACCCTGTCGGATACGCCGCTGGACAGCGTAACCGCGCGGCTAGGTCTGCGCGCATTCGGGGATCGGATGGAATATGGCGTCGAATATCAGCATCTTGGCGATGTGACGCGGGTCACCTCGGTCTCCGAAACCTATTATCCCAAGGTCGATCTGGTCAATCTCTTTGCCACCTGGCGCGAGACCGACGATTTCCGCATCGATTTCGGGATCGATAACCTGTTCGACAAATCCTATACCGACGCTCAGTCGGGCTGGTCCACAAGTTCGGATGTCGATCAGGGCCGGGGCCGCACCGTCCGCGTCGCCTTCACGAAACGCCTGGGCGGTTAAGAAACGGAGCGTCAATCGATGACCGAGCTGATTTGCCACGCCAGGCTGACGCTGCCCAATAATGGCGACTATATCGACGCAATCACCGACAGACTGGCCAGCTTTCAGGCACAACCCGAACCCGCCGCGCCCGGAGTGACACGGCTGCGCTATGCTTTTGGCTGGGCAGAGATCGCCGTGGATGGGCGGCAGGTCAGCTTGTGTGGCGGCGCCCCCGATCCCGACGGGTTGGCGCGGCTGAAGGATTTGATGGCCACCGCCTTCAAGCTTTATGCCAAGACCGATGTGCCGCAGATCCGGTGGCAAGGCGACGGCGCCGACGACCGGCGGCTGGATTCCTTCAGGCTGATGCGGGTGATCTCGGCGGGCAATCTGACCCCGCATATGCGCCGTATCCGTCTGAGCGGTGAAGGATTAGATCGTTTCGCCGCCTTCGGCAACATGCATGTGCGGTTACTTCTGCCATCGGATGCGGTTCCGGCTCCGGTCTGGCCAGTGGCCGGAACCGATGGGCTGGCATGCTGGCCCGATCCTGATCGCAGACCCCTGCCCCGCGTTTACACGATCCGGCGCATGGACGCTGCCGCGGGCTGGGTCGATATCGACATGCTCATGCATGACAGCGACGGGCCGGGCGCCTCATGGGCGCGGAATGCGCAGCCCGGCGAACCGGTCGGCATGATCGGTCCGCTTGGCCGGCCACTGAATTCCGATGCACAGCATTTCATCATGGGAGCAGATGAAGCCGGCCTGCCCGCACTGGCGCGGCTGCTTGAGACCCTTCCCCCGGCGGTGACTGGCACCGCGTTCATCGAAATCACCTCTGCCAATGAATGCCAGCCGATCGACAACCGTACCGGTATCCGCGTCGAATGGTTGTTGCGCGACCCGAATAGCGCGCCGGGCGAGAAACTGGCGGGCCGGATCATGACCGAAGGCTGGCCCGACCGGGCCGACAGCTTTGGCTGGTTCGCGGCGGAAGCCGGGCCTGCTCTGACGATCCGCCACTTCTGGCGGTCCGAACTTGGGCTGGGCCGCAATCAGACGCTCGCCGCCGCATATTGGAAACGGGGCCGTGCCGGGCTGATGGCCGGATAAAGCGTTTCGGATTTTACCTGAGCCAGGTCCCTGCAGTCAGCCGTTTCGCCCGGGCCAAAGGCTGTCGGCGGATCGGCCTGTGAACCGACGATATTCTGGCCTCTGCCCGTCGCATTTATGAGACCGCAGGATCGCGCAGGCTCTCCGATCCCGGGAAGTGAGGAAGACCGGACGACCATCCCAAGAAACTTCGGAAATTGGCGGGTCCGATCCTGAAAGCGATGTCACAGCCTTGGCACGGCGGCCAGCAATTGCCGTGTATATTCGTGCCGGGCCGTGCTGAAAATGTCATCGGTCGGGCCCTGCTCCACCACTTTTCCGGCTCGCATCACCAGAATATCATCCGCAATATGCCGCACGACGGACAAGTCATGAGAGATGAAGATATAAGCCAGACCAAGCTCGGATTGCAGATCCAGGAACAGGTTCAGGATCTGGGACTGGATCGAGACATCCAGCGCGGACACCGCTTCGTCACAGATGACGGCCTGCGGATCCAGTGCGAGGGCGCGGGCGATGACGATGCGCTGTTTCTGCCCACCCGAGAATTCACGCGGAAGCTTGCCCCCGGCCGAGCGCGGCAATCCCACCAGATCCAGAAGCTTCTGCACCCGGATACGACGATCGCGCGCTGTGCCAACGCCGTGGATCTGCAACGGCTCTGCAATGCTGTCGGCAGCCGACATGCGCGGGTTCAGTGCCGAGACCGGGTCCTGAAACACGATCTGCAACCGGCGCATCGTCGCCATCCGTTCGGATCGCGACATCCGGGCGCGGTCGCGGCCGTCAATCAGGATCTGCCCCTCGGTCGGCTCCTGCATGCCCATCACCGCATAACCGGTGGTGGACTTTCCGCTGCCCGATTCCCCCACGATCGCCACGGTCCTGCCCGGCATCAGGTCGAAGCTGACTCCGTCCACCGCGCGCACATGATCAGTCACCCGGCCCATGATTCCGCTGCGGATCGGGAAATGCACCTTGAGCTCGCGGACCGATACGATGGGAGTGCTCATGTCAGCTCCGTTGCGATACGGTCATGGTGCCAGCAAGCTGTCTCATGGCTGGCACCGACCGAAGCCAAAGGCGGCGCCTTTGCGCGGCAGTGATCTGTCGCCAGTGGACAGCGGGGATGAAAGCGACAGCCCCCGGGCCAGTCCCGGATATCGGGAACCGCCCCCGCAATGGCGGGCAGCGCCTGCTTGCGCGGCCCATCAAGGCGCGGAATCGTGCGCAGCAGCATTGCGGTATAGGGATGTCTTGGCCGGGCGAACACCTGCGCCACGCTGCCGGTCTCTACGATGCGGCCGGCATACATGACCGCTACCCGGTTCGCGCTTTCCGATACCACGCCCATATCGTGAGTGATCAGCAATACGGCGCTGCCGGTTTCCCTGCGCAGATCGCCCATCAGCTCAAGGATCTGCTTCTGGATCGTCACATCCAGAGCGGTGGTGGGTTCGTCCGCGATCAGCAGGATCGGCTGGCGGATCATCGCCATGGCGATCATGACACGCTGGCACATGCCCCCCGACAACTGAAACGGATATTGGCGGGCGCGTATCTCGGGGCGGTCGATGCCGACCCGGGTCAGCATGTCCAGAACGCGCGTCCTGACCTCTGCCGATGTCAGCGTATCACTTCGCGACAGCGCCTCGGCGATCTGGCGGCCAACCGGCATCAGCGGATCAAGGGACGCCACCGGCTCCTGAAAGATCATGGCCAGGCGGTTTCCGCGCAGGCGATTCATCTGCCGCTCGGAAAGCTGGTCGATCCGCTCGCCCTGCAGGCTGATCTGGCCGCCAGACAGATGCGCCGCGTCAGGCAGCAGGCGGATCAGGCCAAGCGCGGTCATGCTTTTGCCACAGCCGGATTCGCCGACAAGAGCCAGCGTCTCGCCCGCCGCGATGGATAACGAGGTGCCGTCCACCACCGGGTTGCCGCCGATCTCGATGCGCAGATCGGTGCAAGACAGCACGGGGGTCTGGGCTTGCGTTTCCCGGGGTATCGGCATCATGGCGCATCCATATCGGCGGCAACGGCGGCCGACCACGGGTGGTTGGGGTGGACCATGCCCTGAAGGCGGCCGTCGGGACGACGCTCGACCGCGCTTGGGACCGCGAACTGAACGGGGTAGAGCACGTCATCCACCACCTCGACATCGTGGTTGTGCGCGATAAGGCCGGCAGATTGCTCGGGTGCGCGGCGATCAATGCGAATGCGTGGCTCGGACGCGTCCAGCCGGGGATGCGACAGGGCCCGCCCCAGATCCATGCCGTGCCGCATGCGAAAGGCCAGAAGCTGCGCCAGCGCCGGCATGATCTGGCGACCACCTGCAGCGCCGATGGCCAGCAACCCGCCCTCTGCCGTTTCGGCCAGAACAGGACACATATTGGCCAAGGGCTGCGCACCCGGCGCCAGAGCATTCGGCGTGCCGGGCCGGGGATCGAACCACATCATGCCGTTGTTAAGCAGCATCCCGGTACGTGCAGAGGTCACCTTTGACCCAAAGCGTGACAGCAGCGTGTTGGTCAGCGATACGGCGTTGCCCTGTGCGTCAATCACTGACAGATGCGTCGTGCAGCCCGGATCGATAGCGCCCTTCGCGTGCCCCATCTGCGTCAATCGCCGGGCATAAGCGCTGCGGATCGCATCGGCAAAGGCTGCGTAATCCGCCGCTTGCGGTTCAGACCCCGCCGCTTCGTCCAATTGCGCCAGCACATCCAGCAGCGCCGGGCCCCCCGACAGACCGGGCATCGCCAGTACCGTGCCACCGGCCCAGGCCTGCCGCAGAGGCGTGCCCCATCGCGGACGATACGACGCCAGATCCTCGGCCGTCATGCTGCCGCCCAGCGCTTGCATGTCGGCGATCAGGTCCCGGGCGATCTGACCCTCGTAGAAATCCCGCGGCCCTGCTTGCGCCAGACGGCGCAGGGTCGCGGCCTTTTCGGTCAGCGGCAGGCGGCGTGGGCTGCGCCCCTCGCCAAGTGAGGGCGCATGACCGTCCGGCATGAAGATCCGGGTCGACATTGCATCGGTCAGCAGGTTCCCCGCATCGATGGCCAGGCAGAGCGCAGTGAACCAATCCACGGCCAGCCCCTTGTCGGCCTCGGCGATGGCGGGGGCCAGCGCATCGGCCCAAGAGATCGTGCCATGGGCCATCAGGGCTTCGGCCAGTCCTGCGACGGCACCCGGTACGCAGATCGAATGCACCCCGATCAGATTCTTCTGCCCCTGCACCTGCGGCCAGCTGAACCAGTCGTCGTCATGGCCGGGGACCAGCGGATAGTCTTCGGGGCGCAGCGAGCGCGGCGAGATCATCGAGAAATCCAGGCTGCGGGCCGAACCGTCCTGCCCGTCGCGCCAGATCAGAAAGCCGCCGCCGCCGATCCCGCTCAGCCAGGGCTCCACCACCGACAGGACCAGTGCCGTGGTGACCGCCGCATCCATCGCATTCCCGCCGCGCGCCAGCACATCGGCGCCCGCCCGCGCGGCGACCTGATGCTGGGCCGCAACCATGCCGCCACGACCCTCGGCCATCACCTTGCCGGGTTCCCAGGTCGAGGTCATGCGCGCGCCCCCTGATCCAGACGTGCCGCCAAAGTATCCAGCCCGGTTTCCACGACAAACCGCCCGGCATTTGCGGTCAGGTGCCACTCTGCGATCCGGGAGGCGGTGGCGAACCAGACATCGTCCTGCACCGCGATATGGGTCAGCACGCGTTCCAGCATCGCGACCCGCTGTGCCCGGCCCGAGACCCAGGGATGCACGGTGATCGTGAACAACTGGCCGAAATCGCGCCCGGCCTCGAATTCGTCGCGCCAGCCGGCCTCGACTGCGCGGGCGGGTTCGGGCGGCCAGCGATCTGCGCCACCACCCTGAAATTTGAAATAGATCGCGTCGTCGATCTGCCATTGCACCGGCACCTGCACAAGGCCGCCGATCTCATAGGGATGGTCATAGCCCATCAACGAGCTGTCATAGCGCAGCCCGCGACTCTTCAGGGCAGTAATCATTGCGGGCGTCATCTCCCAGGCGGGCGACCGGAATCCGCAGGGAACCATGCCGGTCTGCGCCTTGAAGACGTCCAGCGACCGGTCCAGCGCAAGCTGGAACTGATCATCCGTGATCTCGGCCACCAGCTCGTGCAGATGACCATGCAGCCCGATCTCGTGGCCGCGCTCGCATAGGGCGGGCAGCAGTTCGGGGTGAAGTTCGGCCACGACCGAGGGAACGTAGAAGCTGCCTTTGATCCCTACGCGATCCAGCATGTCCAGAATGCGCCAGATCCCCTCGCGCGGGCCGAAGTGGCGTTGTTCCAACTGACCCAGATGCGGCGGCAGGCCAGCGCGATGGGCCCAGAGATAGGGCGCCTCGGCATCGACATCGACGCTGAAGCAGGCTGCCGACCGTTTGCCCTCGGGCCAGATATAACGCGGACGATCCATCACAATGCCCTTTTCTTGTCCTGATGCACAAGGATTGTGCCTGCGGATCCTCCGCCATCGACCGACAGCGTCGCCCCGGTGATATAAGAAGCCGCGTCCGAGGCCAGGAACATCACCGCCGCCGGCGCGTCCTCATAGCGCGAGGCGCGGCCCAACGGGATTGCGCCGGTGACTGCGTTCACATGCGCCTGCGGCAGCGGGCTGCTGGTGCTGCCGGGGGCAAAGCCCGGCTCAACCGCGTTGCAGCGGATGCCGTATTCCGCCAGTTCCACCGCAAAGCCCTTGGTCAGGCGGTCCAGCGCCGTCTTGGAGATCGAATAAGGCGCCGCGGTTGTGCGCATCTTGCGCGATGCACCCGAAGAGATCATCACGATATTGCCCTGCACCTGTTGCCGCACCATCTGCGTGGCGATCCCCCGCGTCAGAAGGAAGGGCGCACGCAGGTTGATATCGAAGATACGGTCCCATTCGTCTGCATCCACGTCCAGCAAAAAGCCGCTTGGATAGACGGCCGCGTTATTGACCAGGATATCAGCGGCACCCCATTCACGGCCCACCATCGCTATCAGATCGTCGATCGAGGCGGCATCGGTCAGCTCCGTCACATGTGACAGCACGGGGCGCGACAGGCTGGCTGCGACATCGGCCAGTGCGGCCTGATCGCGGTCGGACAGCAAAAGCGTCGCACCGGCGGCATCGAACGCTTCGGCGATCCAGCGGCCGAAAATGCCCGCTGCCCCGGTCACAATGACGCGCTTGCCTGTGAAATCGGCGCCGGGCAAAGGCAGGGGTCGGGTCATGGGACAGGTCCTTTCAAAGGTGGCTCAGCGTCGGCCTTCGACGACATCGCGGACGTGATCGCCCAGGACATTGACCGACAGGATCAGAAGAAACAGAAACAGACCCGGGAAGACGGCGATCCACCAGGCCGTGGTGACGTAATTGCGCCCCGTTGACAGGATTGCGCCCCAGCTGGGCATGGGAGGCTGCACGCCAAGGCCCAGAAAGGACAGGCCCGCCTCGAACAGGACCATCAGGCCGAATTCCAGCGTGACAACGACCATGATCGGGCCGATGATATTGGGCAGGATATGGCGCAGCAGCACGCGGGGCGTGGATGCTCCCATGAATCGCGACAGACGCACATAGGGCAAGTTCATCAGGCCAAGCGTCTGCCCATAGGCGACGCGTGCGTAACGCGGCCAACGGGTGAATGCCAGCACTGCGATGACGTTGACAAAGCCCGGCCCCAGGATCGCGACGGTGATGATCGCCAGCAGAATGGCAGGCACCGACAGGACGATATCGACCAGACGCATGATGATCGTGCCGATCCACCCGCCCAGCCAGGCGGCGATCATGCCCAGCGCGGTGCCGATCGTGCCGCTGACCAGCACCGACAGCGCCGCCACCGTCAAAGAGACCCGCGCGCCATAGATCAGCCGCGACAGCAGATCACGGCCCAACTCGTCCGAGCCCAGCAGATAGGTGATGTCGCGCAGCTCTGTCCCCGGCGGCCTTTGTCGGCCAAGCAGGTTCTGCGCCTCGGGATTCTGCGGCGCGATCAGCGGCGCCAGCAGCGCGGCCAGCACCATCATGGCAAGAATGGCGACAAAGATCCACAGCCGGGGCGGCAGCCAGCGGCGCAGGCGCGGGGAGCCGGTCATGTGCGGCCCTCCAGCCGGATGCGTGGATCGACCGCGCTGTAGAGCAGGTCAGCCGCGAGGTTGAGAAGGATCGACACGACAGCCCCCAGCAATACGATGGCCTGCACGATCGGAAAATCGCGGGCGGCAATGGACTGGATGGTCAATTGGCCAAGGCCGGGCCACGCGAAGACTGTCTCTACGATGACAGCGCCCGACAGAAGATTCGCGATTTCCAGCGCGGCGATCGAGATCACCGGGATCGCGCTGTTGCGCAGCGCGTGGCGGCGCACCGTCTGCCCAAGCGACAGCCCCTTGGCGCGGGCGGCACGGATATAGGGTTTGGAAAGCTCGTCCAGAACGGCGGTGCGGGTCACGCGGGCAAAGGTCGCCATGCTAAGCAGGGAAAGGCAGAACGCCGGCAGGATGACACTCTCTGCCGCACGCGCGCCGGATGTGGGAAGCCAGCCCAGAGTGACGGCGAACAGCAGGATCAGGATGACCCCGCTCCAGAAAGTCGGCAGGCTTTGCCCCGCGAGCACGAAGCCCATCCCCAGCTTGCTGAGCGGATGGTTGCGCCGCATCGCCATGAACACGCCAAGCGGCGCCCCGATGCCAAGTGCCAGCAGCAATGCGGCCCCGGCCAGCCAGATTGTATAGGGCAAGCGCGATTTGATGATCTCGGCGACCGGCACTTGCTGGACAACGGATTGACCCAGGTCAAAGCGCGCCAGATCGGTCATGTAATCCGCGAACTGCACCAGCATGGGCCGATCAAATCCCAGATTGCTGCGCAAGGCGTCGATCGCCTGCTGGCTTGCGCCTTCTGACACCAGCAACAGGACCGGGTCGCCCGAAAGGCGTTGCAGGAAGAAGATCAACGCCATGACCCCGAGGATCGAGACCACGGCCTGTAGCAGACGCCGAACAAGAAATCTGCTCATGCGGCGCCCCTTGCGTGGCCGGCCTGCCCGGCGCCGTCTGTCATTCCGACCAGCCCATCCGGTTCAGGAACAGGCTTTCGTTCGGCGTCGGGGACCATTCCAGGTTATCCGAGGCACCGTAGATGATCGCGGCCTGGTAAAGCGGCACCTGCGGGACCTCTTCGGCGATCCATTCATGAATCTGGCCATACAACTCCTGCCGCCGGTCGGGATCCATCTCGGACCTTGCGCTTTCCAGCAGAACGTCCAGATCGTCATCACGGACCCGCGACCAGGAAGAACTGGAATGCAGCAGCGGATACAGCACCCCATCGGCATCCTGACAGGCGCAGGACCAGCGGCCAAAGCCAAGATCGGGCGCCTGCTCGGGCGGGCTTTGCGATTTTTGCAGATAGGTCGCCATATCGGTCATTTCGATATTCACCGTCAGCCCCACCTCGCCCAGCATCTGTTGCAGAGCCTGAACAATCCGCTGGTCGAAGACCGGTGATGTGGCAAAGCTGAATGGACGCGTGGCGGGCTCGCCCACTTCGGCAATAAGGGCGCGTGCCGCATCAGGATCGTAGGGCACGCCTTCCAGCCCTTCGATCCAGCCGACATGGGCGGGGGTCAGCATCTGGCCGACGGGATTGTCAAAGCCGCCCAGAAGCCCCTCGACCAGCAATTCGCGATCAATGGCATGGGCGATGGCCTTGCGCAGGCGCGGATCGTCCAGCCCCGGCTTGTTCCGGTTGACGCTGAGATAGGCGACGCGTTCGGTTAGCGCGGATACCGGGCTGACCCCGTCGGACGCCTCGAGCTGCGCGGCCAGATCCGGGTCCATCCCCACCACAAGATCGGACGCCCCCGATGTCAGGTTGGCCACACGGGTCGAGGCATCCGGCACGGCGCGGAACACCGCTGCCGGGAAGGGTCCGGCATCTCCCCAGTAATCGTCGTTACGAACCAGACCGACCTCGACCCCGCGCTGCCAGCTGTCGAATTTATAGGGGCCGGAACCGATCGGCGCCCGATTGAAAGCCTCGCGCCCCATCTCTTCCACAATGGCCTTGGGGACGATGGACAGCTTGACCAACTGGGCGAACAGTGCCGGATAGCCGGTCGCGGTGGTCAGCTTGACACGCCCATCCTCCAGCACCTCGGCATTGGTGATGCTTTCGAATTGCGACAGCTGCGGCGATCCGAATTCCGGATCGGTGATACGCTTTACCGAATAGACCACATCCTCGGCCGTCAGAGGGCTGCCGTCGTGAAAGGTCACGTCATCGCGGATGGTGAAAACCGTTTCAGTGTCGGAAACCTGCTCCCATTCCGTGGCGATCTGGGGGATGATCTCGCCTTCGTCGTCCCGTGTCAGAAGGTTGTCGAAGATGTTGCGGTAAACATAATAACTGTCGGGGTTCCATTGCAGATGGGGATCAAGCGATGTGGGTTCATCGACGAGGTCGATCACAAGGCGATCGGCATCCGCCAGGGCTGCCAATGGGCCGGCAAGGGTTGTCGTTGCAGCGAACAGGGCGGCAAACAACGTCCTGGTAACAAGTCTCATGCCGAATCTCCTTTTGCGGAACGGGTTCTGGTTGATTTGCCAGATCGAACTGCGGCAGCCGAGGCGGTGCCGCGATGTAAGGGCTGCCCGGGTGTCTGCGCAGTTCCCAAAGCCGTAGCACTGCGGCTGAGCGCGCGGGCAACCCGCAGGTCGAACGCATGGCGCATTTGCTCCAGGATCTGCAGCGCCGGGGGGCCATCGCCATCCGCAAGCGCGATGGCAAGCCCGGCCAGCGGCAAGGGGTCACGCGAAATGCCGAAAACCTGATCCATATGCCGATCTGCACGCAGACAGAGAGCCCAGGTGTCAATTAGCCAGCCGCGCATGCGTGGTGCCGCGATCACCTGAGCCACCAACAGCATCAATGCGCGTTCCTGATGCAACAGGGCCTGCTGGTTGGGAGCCTGCGCCTGACGCGTCGAGGTCCGGTAAATCGTGGCGCGCAACCTTAATTCGTCGCTCAGGCCAGAAGGTGGCGCGTGCTGAAGCAGAGCGGGCTCAAGACAGACCCGCGATGCGATAAGATCGCCCAAATGCGCCGCCGAGACCGGCAGGATCGTCGAGCCGCGCCGCCCGTCGGGCGCAATCCAACCCGCTGCGGACAGCCGCATGATCGCGGCACGAACAGTCGCCAACCCATAGGCGAACCGCGTACTCAGCTCTGCTTCGGACACGATCGAGCCCGGCGGCAGCTGACAGTCGATAATCGCGGCTTGCAGTGTGGCATGCGCCGCTTCGGACAGGCTGTCGCGCCGCCGAGGCCCCGAAGTTACGGCAAAGGGTGATTGCTTATCATACATGTTTTGATACTGGCAGAGGATTTCAACATGTCAACTCTGTAGTATTAACATTTCAATTTTGCCCGGCCAGAATTCGCGAATGCCTGGAAGATCAGAAATGCGCGGATCGGGATGCCGCGATATCGGGCACCCGAGTACATTTACTCGACTGGCTGAGCTTTGGACCTCGCCCGTTCGGAATGCGAAAACGCGGATGCCTGTGCCGTTCACGCGGGAACGGATCGCCGCGTCAACCGGGCAATTTCTCGATGGCCGTCTCAGGGGCGAACGGCGCAAGACCGGATGCACGGCCCCGCAGGACGTATGTGCTGTTTCGGAAAACCGCTTTCATCAATGTCCGCCGCCTCCGCCTCCCGGCGCGGGCTTCTGGACAAAAAGCAACAGTAGCGCCAACCCGGTGAAGAGTAATGTCAGGACCACGAAGATATCGGCAAGGGACATGACCATCGCCTCGCGCCTTGCAAGATTGGTCAATGTCGAAAGCGCGGCGGCCGAGGCCCCGCCGCCAAGGCTTGAATAGGCATCCCCAAGCATGATCATTGTCTGCTGCGCCGCCTCGTTCGAGCCGTTCACGCTTTCGGCGATGCGCGCATAGTGGAAATCTTCGCGATTGCTAAGTACCGTATTGATGATCGCAAGGCCCACCGCACCGCCGAGATTACGCGTCAGGTTGAACAGGCCCGAGGCATTCTTCACCTTGTCGGGCGGCAGCATCCCCAAGGCGATATTCGACACCGGCACCATGCAGAGCATCAGGGAAATGCCGCGCAATATCTGGGGCAGGAATATCTCCCAATAGTCCCAGTCCGCGGTGATCCGGGTCATCATCCAGCAACTGAAAGAGAAAATGGCGAAACCAACCCCCATCATAAGCCGCGGATCGACTGTTTGCGACAGTCTTCCCGCGATAGGTGCGGTCAGGAACATCGCAACGCCAGTGACCATCATCGTCTCGCCGATCTGCAACGCGTTGTACTCGCGTATCCCGGAAAGATAGATGGGAAAGATATAGACCAGCCCGTAAAGCCCGATCCCGAGACCGAACGAAAACAGCGAACCCATCGCAAAATTTCGGTCAGCGAACGCGTCGAGCCGGACGATGGGTTCTTTTGCCGTGAAGGCGCGCCAGAAAAACAGGAAGCCACCTGCCAGCGTCACCGCCGTCATCATCACGATTGTTTCGTCGGCAAACCAGTCGTCGCCCGAGCCTTCTTCCAGCACATATTCCAGCGCCCCCAGAAACAGGGCGAGGCCCAGAAAACCCCACCAGTCGAAGCGGTGAAAAAGGCTTAGGTCGGGTTCGTCGAAATCGATCAGAAGAAAGGCTGCGACAGTGACGATGATACCGGGGATCACATTGATGAAAAACAGCCAGTGCCAGCTGAGATACTCGGTCAGATATCCGCCCAATGTCGGGCCGATGGTTGGCGCAAGGGTCGCGACCAGGCCAATCAGTGGGGTGACGATATGCATTTTCGAGCGCGGGAAGATCGTGAAGGCACTGGCGAAGACGATCGGGATCATCGCTCCCCCGATAAAGCCCTGCAATGCGCGCCACAGGATCATCTCGCCGATGGAGCCCGACAGCCCGCACATCAGGCTCATCAGCGTGAAGCCGCCAGAGGATATGAAAAATACCCATCGGGTCGAAAGCATCCGTGAAAGATAGCCTGAAAGCGGGATCATGATGACCTCGGCAATCAGATAGGCGGTCTGGACCCACGGAATTTCATCGCCCGACGCCGAAAGACCCGCCTGAATCTCTGACAGCGAAGCCGAGACGATCTGAATATCCAGAATCGCCATGAACATGCCCAGCACCATCAGCAGGAAGGTCACAAGCCGGCGCAGATCGATGCGATCCTCGTCCGGGACAGGGACGGCCGCCGCTGCGGGCGGTATATCGGTGGTCTCGGCGGTCATGGATCAGCCGCCATGCTGCGCGACCGTGACCCCGGATTTGTCGATTGCACTTATCTCCGGGCTGTCCGGCATGTCGCCTTTTCCCGGGCTGCCGGGGTGCGGCGCAGGCAGCAGTGGTTCATCCCGGCCGGTGCGGGTATCGATTTCGGCGATGACGGACATGCCCGGACGCAACGGCAGGCGCGCGCGGTCCTGCGCATCGATCACGATCCGTACCGGAACGCGCTGCACGACCTTGGTGAAATTGCCGGTCGCATTGGAAGAAGGCAGCAGGCTGAAGACCTGCCCAGTGCCTGCGGACAGGCTTTGGACCGTCCCATGCAGGGTTTCTTCCGGCCAGGCATCGACTTGCAGCGACACCTCTGCCCCGGGACGTATACCCGCGATCTGGGTTTCCTTGAAATTCGCCTCGGCATAAATTTCACCGACGGGGACCAATGTACCGATACGGCTGCCGGCGGTGACATAGGAACCGGGCTCGATCTCGCGCGCGGTCAGGATGCCGGTGAACGGCGCGCGGATTTCGGTAAAGCTCAGATCGCGCCTGGCCTGCTTTACGCCGGTTTCCGCGGCCTTGATGTCAAGCTCTGCACCGTCATACCTGGCCTTCAGGACGACAAGCTCGGCCTTTGCCTGGGCCAGTGCGGCCTTGGCGCTTTGCACCTGAGCCGCCGCGGATTTTGCCGTGGCCTCGGCGGCATCGGTCGTGGCCTGAGTGCCCGCCCGGGTGGTTTGCAGCTCTTGCGCGCGCCGATATGCTTTCTGCGCGCCATCATTGGTTGCCCGCGCCGCTGTCAGGGCCGCCTGCGCCTGTTCGACAGCCGCATGACCCGAATCGATCTGCGCCCTGAGCTGCACCGCCGCACTTTTCGCAGAGGATAGGCTGTTTTCCGCATTCTCCAGTGCAAGCCGGTAATCATCGGGGTCAATCCGGGCGAGCACCTGATCTTTCTGGACCGGGGCGTTCGGCTCGACCGTCACTTCGGAAATATAACCGGTTTCCCGCGCTTGCAGGATGATCAGGCTGGCCTGCAGATAGGCGTCGTCCGTTTCCTCGTGAAAGCGGCCGAAACTGAACCAGTGCCAGCCCTCATATCCGATCACGGCCAATGCCATGACCGCCAATATCACAAGGATGCGTTTCGCCTTGCCGGATTTGGGCCGAGGGGCCTGCGCAGCATTCTGCGGCGCGTCATCCGGAACTTCATCGTCCGTGGTTGAAGCCATTAGATAGTTCTCTCTGCCCGGATTTTGTCTGGATGGCAGTTGGTACTGCCGGATATCCGTGGAAATGGGATGAGTAATGCGGAAATAATAGTATTGACCGAACGGTTCGGTCAATGCCAATCTGATGATCTTGTATTTACGCGCAAGGGTGAGGTCCGATCATCGGACATATATGCTGCTTTCTGACCGGATGCGTTGATCGCATTCCGGATACTGAGGTAGGAGGGAACCAGAAGCGGTGCGCTACCTTTCGTCGCAATGCCATAATCCGGGGCCGAAGACTGTCGTGAATGAAAAAACCAGCAATACGGACGTTTCTTTGCCGGCCGATAATGCCGCGGGAGAAGACAAGGACAATCCGAAGCGGCGGCAAATCCTTGATGGCGCGCGCAAGATGTTCCTGAGCAAGGGTTTTGAAGGTACGTCGATGCAGGATGTCGCCCGCGCGGCGAAGGTCTCGAAGGGCACGCTTTACGTGTATTTCGACAACAAGGAATCCATGTTCAATGCTCTGGTCCTGAAGGAATGCGGCAGGATGCACGAGACGGTACGCCGGATCGGTGTCGGGGTCGGCCCTGTCGAGGAAGAGCTGTGCCTCATCGCGCGGCGGATGATCGAGGCGCTGCTGGAGCGTGAGGTTCTGGCTGCGATGCGCATGATGATCGGTGCAGCTGAAACATTCCCCGATCTTGCGCGCAATATCTATGCGGCGGGACCGATGCGGACGATTCTGCTTCTTGGGGAATATTTCGAACTGCGCTGTTCCCAGGGGGATCTGGTGATCGATGATTGCAAGGAGGCCGGCGCGGAATTCGTTGACCTGCTGCTGGCGGGCCTGCAACGCCGGGCTCTTTTGATGGTTCCGCCATTTACAGATGCGGAAATCGATGCGCTGGTCGAGCGGCGCGTTTCGCGCTTTCTGGTCGCCTATGCGCCCCCTCATACCGGGAAAGAATGATCCGCGGACGTGTTTTGCCTTGATCGTTCAAGCTGGGAAGATGGATGTATAGCCTGCGGTTAGTCTTGAGAGATGGCGTTTTCGGGCTATCCCCCGAAATCCGGACACTCACATCAGCCAGAACTTGTAATCTGCTGGATGGTGGAACCGCCGACCGGGATCCGATGCGCACAGGCGCCGGGTCCCGGCAGCGATTATCGGGTCAGATATCGATCTCATTCGCCAAAAGCATCACCAAGCGGAGAAAGACGAAGACCCTTCCGCAGCCGTTCCCAGGGAAGCGAGGCCGGATCGACCGCCATAGGCCCCGCCGCCGCCGCCACGAGGATCGCCGAAGCGATCGGCGAAAAATCGGCGCGGAAGTGAACCGAACTCTTCACAACAATTACCCGCGCTTGCTCGGGGATCAGGCCGAGATGGCGGAACATTTCCCGTTCGGCCATTTGCGCCTTGAGGGAAATGACGCAGATCCGCACATCACCGATCCGCAGCACCGCACAGGGCCCGAGATCCATCGGCCCGACCCCATAGTAAGGCCCTTTGGCAAGGAATTTTCCGTCCGAGACCGCCTCGACGAAGAATTCCGCTTCGACAGGTGCGTCGCCTCCCGATTGGCCGCCTAAAGAAAGCCGGATCGTGGCGCCGACCCCTGCGGCATGAGCGGCAAGAGCGGCGTCCGGATCATAGATGCCGCCGATGAGTGCATTCCGCGCATCGTTCCGGATAAGTGCGTGAAGCATTCCCGTCGTATTGGCGTCACCGCCTGCCCCGGGATTGTCCTGGGTATCGGCGATGATGACCGGCATGTCGCCTGCGAGCAGCCGTGCCTTTGCAACGGCTTCATCCGGCGTGAGAACTTCCCCGACAAAGGCCGGTTCCGCAGCCATGACACGATCCATCAGTGCCTGCGCCGCCTCGCCCGCACCCGCGCCATAGGCAGTGACGCTCATTCCGCAATCGGGGAAGTCCGCAGCGGGAAAGCCCATGTTGAAGCTGACCGAAAGAAGGCTGTCGGCCAGTCGCGCGGCTTTTGCATAAAGACCTTTCGCCGGTTCTTCGTCGGTGCTTTGCCAGGAAATCGCCGTGAGAAAGGGCGCCTGAAGATAAGCCTTTTCATTTTTTTCCCCATCCATCAGCCGGCCGAGGATTTCACCGCAGCGCTTTCCCGTCGTGAACATATCCACATGCGGATAGGTGCGGTAACTGTCCAATACATCCGCCATTTCCACCATCAATGGCGTGACATTAGCGTGCAGGTCCAGGCTGACCACGATTGGCACCTCGCCCACGCGAGCACGGAGGCGCTTGAGCAATTCGCCTTCGCCATCATCCAGATGTTCACAGACCATTGCGCCATGAAGATCAAGATAAATACCATCCAGAGGAAGCGCCGACGCGATCCGTTCGATCATTTCGCCGGACACGGTTTCGAACGCTTCTTCTGTGGTATGCGCAGAGGGGCTGGCGGCACACCAGATCGTCGGCACGATGTCCCATCCTTGTGCACGGGCGTGATCGATGGCGCCCATGATGCCCTGATTGCTTTTGCCGGAACGGGTAAAGATTTCCTTCCCCCGGGCCATCGGGCCAGAGCCCCCGCCGCGCTCGAAATCTGCAAGAGCAGCCTTGGTTGGCGCGAATGTGTTCGTCTCGTGGAGGAATCCTCCCACAGCGATACGTTTGCTCATCGCGGTTTTCCCCTCTGTCGTCCGCAAGTTTACCAGATCCAGGTGATGGCCAGGCGCATGTTATGCGGCCAGATATTCGAAGGCCACGGTGAATTCCCAGCCGGGCAATCTTTGGCCATCAAGGCGGATGACGCGGCAAGCAAGCTATGAGGATTTCATTCAGGGCTGCGCATTTCCAGAGAGACGCGATCCTGTCTGCGGTATTCCTTTATTCGCCCACCGAGTGGGCCCATCCTGTGACGGCAGAGGAAGGCGGCAGGAAAAAACCGCCTTCCCGGATCTTCAACGGCCGGTCCGGGTGCGCCAATCCTGATATTTCTTCAGGTTCTCGTCCTTGGTGACAGGATAGAGTCCGATGATCGGAGAACCGGCCTGCACCTCTTCCATAACGAAATCCTCGAAGCTTTCCATTCCGGTACATTCCTCGGCGATCTCATCGGCCAGATGGGCGGGGATCACCATCACCCCGTCCTTGTCGCCCACCATCACGTCGCCCGGAAAGACCGGCGCATCACCACAGGAGATGGGGACATCGATATCCAGCGCTTCGTGGTGTGTCAGGTTGGTCGGGGCCGAAGATTTGGCGAAATAGGCGGGCATATCCAGCTTGCCGATACCTTCCGCGTCGCGCATGCCCGCATCCGTCACCACACCCGCCGCACCGCGAAGCGCCAGCCGGGTGATCAGGATCGATCCCGCCGTCGCGGCACGGGCATCCTTCCGGCCATCCATGACCAGCACATGTCCCGCCGGGCAGGTCTCGATGGCGACGCGCTGCGGATGGTCGGCATTGCGGAAGACGGTGATCGGGTTCCGATCCTCGCGCGCGGGGATATAGCGCAGCGTAAAAGCAGGCCCGACCATGTTCTCATCCTTGGGTGCGACCGGCACGACGCCCTGGATGAACTGGTTGCGCAGCCCGCGCTTGAACAGCGCCGTCGCGATCGAGGCGGTCGAGATCTTCTTCAGCTTCGCGCGGGTTTCTTCGGAAAGGATATGATTGCTCATCGGGGCCTCACTTGAGAACATGGGTTTTCAGAAAGACGTCAAGCCGTTCCTGCTGCGATGGGGTCAACGGCCAGGCCGAAGGCGGGCGGGTCGGGCCGCAATCCAGTCCCATTCCCAACAATGCGGCCTTGACGCCGGTGACGTTGGTGCCGTTCATTTCCTCGGCACGGATTTCCTCGAAGACGCGCATTTTCGCGATAAGAGCATTGGCCCCGGCATAATCGCCCGCTTCCAACGCCGCGTGAATCGCCATGGACATTTCGGGCCAGACATTGATCAACCCCGACGTGAACCCGCGCGCACCGACAGCATAAAACGCAGGTGCCCAGATTTCGGCCAACCCGCCCACCCAGGTGATCGAAGGATCGGAAGCGGCAATCGCCTCGGACAGTTTCAGCGGATTCGGAGTCGCCCATTTGACGCCGCGAACCTCGGGCAGCGAAACCAGTTCCACGATCGCCTTCGTGCCAATGGCGTCGTTGCGCAGATAGACCATCATCGGCAACCCGCCCGACGCATCGGCTACGGCCTTGAGATAATCGACGATCCCGCGAGGAGCCACGAAAGGATCGGGAGGCTGATGGATCATCAGGGCCGCCGCGCCCGCATCCGCCGAGGCCCGGGCCAGACGCTGCGCGTCCCGGATCCCCCGCCCGACGCCTGACAACAGCGGTGCGCGTCCTCCGACCAGTCCGGCCACCTCCTGCACCATCGTTACGGCTTCGTCGGTGGTCAGGGCATAGAACTCACCGGTATTGCCGTTCACGACGGGCATATGGACGCCCGCGCCAAGCGCCCGATCAAGAATGGGGGCAAGACGCGCCGGGGCAATTTCCCCGTCCTTGTCATAGGGCGTCACGAGAATGCCCGAGATACCGCCCAGCGCGTTTCCAAGAATGTCTTCTGTCATGGCGTCGCCTCAGAAAATGTCAGGTTCACCGGCAGCACGACCGAAATCATGCTGAAGGAAATCGAAATCGCAACCCGTATCGGCCTGCGTCACATGTTTCGAGAACATCCAGCCCCAGCCCCGTTCGAAACGCGGCTTCGGCGCTTTCCATTCGCGGCGGCGGCGCGTGATTTCGGCTTCATCGACCAGCATGTCGAGCCGACGCGACGGCAGATCCAGCCGAACCCTGTCGCCCGTTTCCAACAGTGCCAGCGGTCCGCCAACATAGGCTTCCGGCGCCACATGCAGCACGCAGGCCCCGTAAGAGGTGCCCGACATCCGCGCATCAGATATCCGCAGCATATCACGGTAACCCTGCCTGATAAGCGCTCTGGGAATGGGCAGCATGCCCCATTCGGGAAAGCCCGGCCCGCCCAGAGGGCCGGCATTGCGCAGCACCAGCACATGGTCGGGAGTCACTTCCAGATTCTCGTCATCGATTGCCGCCTTCATCTCGGGGTAGCTGTCGAAGACAAGTGCGGGGCCCTCGTGGACATGATATTTCGGATCGCAGGCAGCCGGTTTGATCACCGCACCATCGGGGCAAAGATTGCCGCGCAGCACCGCCAGCGAGCCTTCCTTGTAAACAGGGTTCGACAGCGGGCGGATCACGTCGTCGTTCCAGACCTTCGCCCCTTCGAGGTTTTCGCCAATCGTCTGCCCCGTCACGGTCAGGCAGGACAGGTCCAGCCTTTCGCGCAACTGCGCCATCAATGCGCGCAACCCGCCCGCATAGTGGAAATCCTCCATCAGGTAATCCGTGCCCGAAGGGCGGACATTGGCGATCAGCGGTGTCTCGCGCCCCAGTTCATCCAGCGTGTCGAGCGACAGTTCCACCCCGGCGCGCCGCGCCATCGCCACCAGATGCACCACCGCATTGGTAGAACATCCCGTCGCCATGGCGACGATGGCGGCGTTGCGCACAGAGGCTTCGGTCACGATCCGGTCGGGGGTCAGATCCTCCCAGACCATGGCGACGATGCGCCGGCCGCAATCCGCACTCATCCTCTGATGACCGGAATCCACAGCCGGAATCGATGACGCTCCCGGAAGCGTCAGGCCCATCGCGTCGGTGATCGCGGTCATGGTCGAGGCCGTGCCCATGGTCATGCACACGCCCGCCGAACGCGCGATGCCGCCCTGCAAGCCTTCCCATTCCTTTTCGTCGATATTGCCCGCGCGGCGTTCATCCCAGTATTTCCATGCGTCGGACCCCGAACCAAGATGCTGGCCGCGATAGTTTCCGCGCAGCATCGGCCCGGCAGGCAGATAGATCATCGGCACGCCCGCAGTAATCGCTCCCATCACAAGGCCCGGCGTGGTCTTGTCGCAGCCGCCCATCAGCACCACGCCATCGAAAGGATGGGCGCGGATCATCTCTTCGACCTCCATCGCAAGCATGTTGCGATAAAGCATCGAGGTGGGCTTGGTGAAGCTTTCATCCACCGACAGCGACGGCATTTCAACAGCAAAGCCTCCGGCCATCTGGATACCGCGTTTCACGTCCTTGGCGCGTTCGCGGAAATGCGAATGACAGGAATTGATCTCGGACCAGGTATTGAGAATTCCGATGAGCGGACGGTCCATGAACTCTTCGGGGGAATAGCCAAGCTGCATCAGGCGCGAGCGATGGCCGAAGCTGCGAAGATCGTCCGGCGCGAACCAGCGGGCCGAGCGCAGTTGGGAAGGTTGCTTGCGAACAGGACGTGTCATCTTGTCTCCGTTGGATCGGCCCGCCACCATGGCGGCGTGCAGGTCGGGAATCAACTGCTTGTCCGGGCAGGCCGCTTTCGCATTCCCGACCAGATCTGCCAGATGATCGAAAGAGCGGCCAGCGCGAGGAAGGCTCCGGAAATCGGGTTGGTCAGGAAGCCGGTATAATCACCCTGCGACAATTGAAGCCCGCGCCGGAAATTTGTTTCAGCCATCGGCCCAAGGATGAAGCCGATGATGAAGGGCGCGGTGGGGATACCCGCCTTGACGAAGGCATAGCCGAGGATACCGAACCCCAGCACCGTCCAGATGTCGAAGATGCGGCTGGCAAGGCCGAACGCACCTACGGCACACAGGACGAGGATCATCGGCAGCAGGATATGGCGCGGAATGGCCAGCAGCTTTACGAAGATGCGCAACCCGTAGAACTCGACAATCAGCATCACGATTGCCGAAACCGTAAGTGCGGCGAAGATCGTGTAAACCAGATCGGCCTGCGTCACGAACAGCATTGGACCCGGCTGGATACCATGCATCATCAACCCGCCCAGCAGGATCGCCGTCACGGCATCGCCGGGAATACCCAGCGTCAGCAGTGGGATCATTGCACCGCCGATCCCCGCATTGTTGGCGGCTTCGGGGGCCACGACCCCTTCAAGCGTGCCCTTGCCGAATTCCTCGGGCGTCCTGGAACGCGAGCGGGCGGCGATATAGGCAAGGATGTTCGAGGTGCCTGCACCGATCCCCGGAAGGATGCCGATGACAATACCGATGACCGCGGAACGGAAGCCATTGGGCAATTGTTCGAAGAACTCCTTCATGCTGAAGCCGAAACCCTTCACGCCTTTCATGACAGGAGCTGTGATCCTTATGTTGCTTCCTGCACGGCCAGCTTCAGCCACCTTGATCACCTCGGCGATGGCGAACATTCCGACCAGTACTGCGAGGATCGAGAACCCCGAATTCAACTCGACCATGCCGAAGGTAAAACGGCGGGTCGCATCGACGGGGGCGATTCCCACGGTCGAAACCGCAAAGCCCACCAGCCCCGAAAAGATGCCCATCGTCATCGAGCCCGAGGAAAGCGTCGCGATCAATGTCAGCGAGAAGATTGCAATCGCGAAATATTCATGTGGTCCGAATGACAGCGCCACGCGCGCAAGCGCCGGCGCGACGAAGACAAGTGCTATGATCGACAGGATCGTTCCGATGAAGGAAAAGACGATCCCTGCCCCCAGTGCCTTCACCCCCTCGCCCTTTTCCATCATCGGGCCACCATCGAAAGTGGTGGCGATGGAGGACGGCGTGCCGGGAATCTTGAGAAGAATTGCCGCGATGAGCCCGCCCGAGGTCGCGCCGACGAAAAGCGCGACCAGCAGTGACATGCCCGCAGCGGGCGCCATGCCGTAGGTCATGGGCAAACACAGCGCGATGGCCATGACGGCAGTCAGGCCCGGGATGGATCCGAAGATGATGCCCACGACGACGCCCAGAAATATCAGCAGCAGCATCTGAGGCTGAATTGCGGCGAGAAGGCCGGCGGCGAAAAGATCGACCATGGTCTACGCTCCTCAGGACAGAAATGGGGTCAGCGGTCCCGCCGGAAGCATCAGGCTGAAGCCATAGCGGAAAAGGAAGAAGATCGCGGCCGAGACCACCACAGCCATCAGTGCCAGCCGAAACCAAGGAATAGGCTTGCCCGATGGACTGAGCAGCGCGATTTGCAGGAAGAGGTAGATTGAGGCGGCGAAGATGAACCCGATGGGTCGCATCAGCAGCACGAAAAAACCGATCAGCAAAAGCGAAAGAACGACACTCAGATAATCCGGAGCCATTTCCCCGGCGAGTGCGTCCTCATCTTCAGCGGTGGCGCGGGCTTGTTCGACGATATCGTCCGACATTTCCTGCGGCATTGCCGCAACAGGCTGGCGCCAGCTTTGAAGCAGATGAATCGCTCCCAGCAGGATCATTCCGATTGAAAGCATATGAGGAAAGAAGCTGGCATCCACGCCGCCGCTGCCCGGAATGCGGGATGCGAGTAGAAAATAGAGAAGGCCCGTGACGAACATGGTGGCACCGACCACAAGGCCCTTCGTTCTGGATTTCGCCATGATTGATCCGCTTTGTCAGACAGTTCGCAGATTATGCGTCCGAACGGGCCGGACACAGGCTCATCGGTTTTCAGCGAGAAGATTGCAACGCGTCGCGATACTGCATGTAATTGTCGCGAAGCGTGCTCAGTAATTCGATCGATTCCTCGTGCCCATAGGAAAGCACGGGCTGACGGAAGCCCTGTTCCAGATCGGCTGCGTATTCCGGGATATCGGAAATCTCGGCCGAGATTTCCGCCATGCGCTCAACGATCGCCTCATCGGTTCCTTTCGGGAAAGCAATGATATACGGATTGTTCATCACGAAATCGACACCCTGCTCGGCAAAGGTGGGGATATCTCCCAGAAGCGGATTGCGTTCCGCATTGGGCTGGCCAAGCACCACCATCTGGCCGGATTCGTGATAATCCTGGACAGCCCCATAGGCGATACCGGCCACGTGAACGCGGCCACCAAGCAGCGACGCGATCTTTTCGGCAGCCGAGCCGGTATCGACAAGGCGCATATCGGCGCCTGTCTCGTTCATGAACAGAAGACCTTGCAGATGCGAATAGCCCCCGATTTCGGTGCCATAGATCACCGCATCCGGATCATCTTTCGTGCGCTTCACCAGATCCTCGACTGAAGTGATCCCGGATTGCGCACTGGTTACGAAAACGGCACCTTGATCCACTGCCGGAATGCAGCAGATTTCAAAATCATCGATGCCATAATCGGCCAGACCCGAAACCTCGGTCACGATCAGATGGCCGGTATGGCCAAACAGGATCGTGGAACCGTCAGGGGCAGCATCGCGCACGGCTGTGGTGGCAATCGTCGCGCCACCACCAGGCATGTTGGTGATGACCATGGACGTGCCTGTCACCTGCTCGAAATAGCGGGCAAAGGTGCGGGCGTTGAAATCGGTGTCACCGCCGGGACTGGCGCCGATGATCACGTTGACGGTCTGGTCCGGCCAGTCGGTCTGAGCAAAGGCCGCCCCCGCCATTGCGGTGATGGTCGCAGCCGAAAACAACAATGTCCTGAACGCACTCATTAGACTCTCCTCCCTGTTGAGTCGCATGGCTTGAAACACCAATATGTAACGCACTAATATATTTGTGCGTTACATTCAACCTTATTTACGCCGCTGGCGTTACATGCGTGAGCGGTGTATTCGGGCTGCCAAGGATATTGAGCATGCAGCACAGTCATCGACGGCGATCCCGTTCAGACGGTATCTACACCGACCTCCGCCGTCGGATTCTTTCGCTTGAGCTGCCTCCGGGAACCATTCTGAACGATCGGGAACTGACCGAGCGATATGGCACCAGCCGAACGCCGGTGCGCGATGCGGTTCAACAGCTTGCGCAGGACGGACTTGTCCATGTGGCGCCCCAGTTCGCAACTTTCGTCACCCCCTTCGATTCGGTCGCGGTGCGGCAGGCACATTTCCTGCGCATCAACCTTGAGACGCCCCTGATCAAACGGCTTTGCGCATATGAGACACTTGACCTCACATCCGCCCGACGCCTGATCTCCCGCCAGCGCCTTGCACTGGAAGCAAATGATTTTCTTGGCTTTCTGGAACTCGACGATGCGTTCCACCACGCGCTTTTCGAATTGGATGAGATGGGTGCGATCTGGATGCTGATCCAAAGCCACAAGGCACAGCTCGACAGGCTCCGCTATCTGCTGGCCATCGAACATGGGCAGGTGTTTCATCCGATAGAACAGCACAGCGCGATCGTTGACGCGATCGAGGCGCATGAATCCCGAACTGCCATCGACGTGCTGCGGGTCCATGTTTCCGGCTCGGCCCAGCGCGTTGACGGAATGGCTGCGCAGCATCCCGACCTGTTCCGATGGCCCGCCACCCGCGAGCTGGCCCGCAGCAGCGGCCGCGCCGGATTGCGCAGCGCACAGACATGACGACATTTTATCGGCCTGACCGCCAGCGAGTGAACAAAAGATGAAAAGTTCAAAGAAATTCGAGACAAGGGATGGCGAAATTCGCGCAGATCTGCGCCGCCGGATCATTGCACTTGAGCTGCCCCCCGGCACGGCGCTTTCACGCCAGCAGCTACAGGAACAATATACCCTCAGCTCGACTCCGATTCGCGACGCCCTGCTTCAGTTGCAGGAAGAAGGGCTGGTCGCGATTCAACCCCAGTCGCGCACCTGCGTCACCCTGATCGACGGCGAGCAGGCCCGGCAGGCGCATTTCCTGCGCAGCACAATCGAGCGCGAGATCGCGAGCCGTCTGGCCCGAACCGCCGGACCGGAGCTTCATACCACGCTCGACCGCCTTATCCGCCTGCAAGAGGATGTCTCCCGTCATGATCTGTATCTCTTCGCCCAGCTCGATCAGGAATTCCATGAGGAGCTTTTCATCGCGGCAGGTTTGGAGCATGTGCATGACGCGATCAGGCGGGAAAGCATCCATATAGACAGGATACGCGCCTTGCACCTGCCATTAGGAGACAAAACCGCCCGCATTCTGGACGAGCATCGCCGGATAGCCGAGGCTTTGCGTACCGGTTCGGCAGAGCAGGCAGGCACCGCCATGACACAACACCTGTCGCAATCGATCGGCATGGCAGCGGAACTTCGCAGGCTTCACCCGAATTATTTCGCCGCCTGAACGCGCCGCCGCTGCTGGTGCAGGCGGCGTGAAAAGATCCCTGATCCTTTCATTTTCCACGACAGCGGGAAGCATGGGGCCGCTGGATCACCGACCTGTTCGGCATTCGCTGCTTCGTCAGTGCGCCCATCCTGCGGATTCCGGCATTATCAAGCCCGGAAATAAGGCCGGCGCATCCGGAACAAAGCAAAACACATGCGGCATCCGCATCAAGATCAGATTTGCAGACGGTATTCCGCCCCTCCCTCAGATAAGCTGTTCGACCTCCGGCGCAGGAACGAATCTCCAGTTCCTGCGTGGCCCCGCCATGACATTGAGATAATACAGCTCAAATCCATAGGGCGCGCCGCAGGGATGGTGACCGCGCGGCACCAGCACCACATCATGATCCCGGACCGGCATCACCTCGTCGAGACTGCCGTCATCAGTGTAGACACGCTGCACGGCCCAACCATCTGCCGGACGCAGGCGGTGGTAATAGGTCTCCTCCAGGTAGGTGATGCGCGGAAAATCGTCCTCGTCATGACGATGGCTGGGATAGGAGGACCAATGCCCGGCGGGGGTGAACACCTCGGTCACCAATAAGCTATCACAGTAATCCTCGGCCTCCATGGCGATATTATTGATGAACCGGGTATTGGTTCCCTCCCCCCGCCCGGTCAGGCTGATGCCGTCCGGCCCGATGCGCCGCGCGTCATGCCCTCCTCTGCCGGGAGCGGCGCAAACCGCGATGGTGCAATCGCTCCTGGCCACGGCCCGCCATTCCGCATCGTTGGGTACATAAAGGCAATGCGGCGGGGTTTTCTCGAAGACATCCATCCGCTCGCCCAGTATTCCCCAATCGCGGCCCGCGGCATGGAAGGATGCCTTACCCTCCACCATGACCAGGATCACCTCGTTTCCGCCGGTCGCCTCCCCAGCGCTTTCACCGGGCCGCAGCCGATACAGCGAGAACCCCACATATCGCCAGCCCGCATCCGCTGGTGTGATCTGATGGATCTTGCCATGGCCGCCGAAAGGTCTGCGTAACAACCGGCTCATCCTCGTCCATTTCTTCTTTGTCCAAATACCTCGGGGTGAATTGGCCGCAGGCCAAGAGGGGCAGCGCCCCTCCCTTGTCCCGTGATCACGCGGCGGCATTCCGGTCGAGTCCCGCCGCGACGGCCATCCGGCGCAGCGCCTCATATCCCATGCGTTGATAATGCAGAGGATCGCGGACCGCGCTGTCCTGCTCGGCCTCGATCACCAGCCAGCCCTGATAGCCATGCTCTGCCGCGATCTTCAGCACCGGTTCGAACGCAACGCAGCCTTCGGGATCCCCGGGCACGGTGAAGGCGCCGCGCTTCACCCCCTCGATAAAGCTCAGCCCATCGGCACGGACCTCCTCCATCACGGGGCGGCGGATATTCTTGCAATGGATATGCCCCACCCGATCCATATATTTCCGCGCCACCGCCACCGGTTCCGCGCCACCGAACAGGCAATGCCCGGTATCCAGCAACAGCAGCGTATCCGGCCCGGCCGCCGCCATGAAACGATCGATATCGGCGCCGCTTTCCACGCAGCTTCCCATATGATGATGATAGCAGAACCGCATCCGCTGCACGCTCGCATGAGCAGCAAGCGCATTGATCCCTTCCATGAAACGGTCCCAATCCTCGTCCGACAGCACGGGCCGGTCATTCACGGGCCTGTCCGGACACCCATGCACGGTGTTCGAGCATTCACAGACGATCAGCACATCCGTCCCCGCCGCTTTCGACATGGCGATATGCGCATCCATCGCCGCCTTCTCGCTTTCCAGCGTCGCGCCCTCGGCAAGGATATTGGTCGAATGCCAGCCTCCGACAAAGCGCAACCCGTAATCGCCAAGCGCAGCTTTCAACGCCAGGCCTTCCGAGGGCATCTTGTGCCCCTTCTCGATCCCGTCAAAGCCGATTTCGCGGCAATCGGACAGGCAGTCATCAAGGCTCAGATGATCGCCGATCGAGTGGTCGTCGTCATTCGACCAGGCAATCGGGTTGGTGCCGTAGAAAATCATCGCATTTCCCTCAATTCACAAGATTTTGTCGCGCGGCATGGTCCAGATATTCGGCATAGGCCCGTTTCAGCTTCTCGCTGCCGCCCAGTTCCGGCACGGCGACATCCCACCAATGACCCGCCGCTTCCAGCCCGTCGCCCGGCCCCGGCGCGGCAGTGGTGTCGATCACGATCACGGTCGGAATGTCGCGGGTCCGCGCCGCCGCGATCTGCGCCTCCAGATCGGGGATACCCTCGGCCTTCACCGCATGCGCGCCCATGCTGGCGGCATGGGCGACAAAGTCGATCTGCGGCTGCGCCGCGACATTGCAATCCTTGTAGAGATTGTTGAACTCTTCCCCGCCGCAGCCCCGCTGCAACCTGTTGATACACCCATAACCGCGATTGTCGGTCAGGATCACGGTAAAGGGGATGCGCCGCATCACCGCCGTCGCAAGTTCGGAATTGGCCATCATGTAGCTGCCATCGCCGGTAAAGCACAGTACCTCGCGATCCGGGCGCGCCAGCTTCAGGCCCATGGCGCCCGCGATCTCATAGCCCATGCAGCTATAGCCATATTCCATGTGATAGCCGCCCTGCGCCGGCTGCCACAGCAGCTTGAGCGCCCCCGGCATGGTTCCGGCGGCACATATGGCAATGCTGGCCGGGGTCGAAGCCCGCTGTACCGCTCCGATCACCTGCGCATCCGTCGGCAGCTCGTTCCCCCCGGCGGGCGCGGCGCAATGCGCATCCACCGCCGCCAGCCAATCGGCGCGCGCCTGCGGATCGGCGGCATCGGCGCGATAATCACCCAGCTTCGCCGTCAGCTTCTCCAGCGCAACCTTCGCATCGGCGACAAGGCTCACCGCGCCATGTTTGGCGGCATCATAGGGCTGCACATTGATGCCGACCAGCTTCGCCTCCCCGAACAGGGTCCGCGATCCGGTGGTGAAATCCTGCAACCGCGTCCCGACCGCGATCACCAGATCAGTCTTTGCCGCCACCCGGTTCGCCGCCGCCGAGCCGTCAACACCCACTGCACCGTAATTCATCGCATGCGCCTGCCCGAGCGCCGATTTTCCCGCTTGTGTCTCGATCACCGGGATATTGTGACACTCGGCGAAACTGGCCAGCACCGCCTCCGCCCCGGAATAGATCACCCCGCCGCCGCAAATGATTACCGGAGCTTTCGCCGCCCGGATGGCCTCCGCAACCAGTTCCAGGTCCTGCACATCCGGTTCAGACCGACGGATACGCCAGATGCGCGGCGCAAAGAATGCTTCGGGCCAGTCATAAGCCTCGGCCTGCACATCCTGGCAGAAGGACAGGCAGACCGGCCCGCAATCGGCCGGGTCGGTCATCACCCGCAGCGCACGCGGTAACGCCGTCAACAGATGCTCGGGCCGGGTGATGCGGTCGAAATAACGGACCACAGGCCGGAAACAATCATTCGCGCTCACGGTACCGTCGTCGAAATCCTCGACCTGCTGCAAGACCGGGTCCGGCCTGCGGCTCGCGAAGACATCGCCCGCGATAAACAGCACCGGCAGCCGGTTCACATGCGCCAGTGCCGCTGCCGTCACCATATTCGTCGCGCCCGGACCGATGGAGCTCGTGACCGCCATCGCCCGCCGGCGCGCATGCCCCTTGGCATAGGCGATCGCGGCATGGGCCATGGTCTGCTCGTTCTGCCCGCGCCATGTCGGCAACGCATCCCCGATCCCGTGCAGGGCCTCGCCCAGACCTGCGACATTGCCATGCCCGAAAATCGCCCACACGCCTTCGATGAAGCGCTCCCCCTCCCCGGTCATCTGCTCTGACAACCAACGCGTCATGGCCTGAGCCGCGGTCAGCCGAACAGTTTCCCTCATCTCAAGCCCCCTTCTTCTTTGTCCAAATACCTCGGGGTGAATTGGCCAAAGGCCAAGAGGGGCAGCGCCCCTCCCCCTGCCCCACGATCACGCCGCCTGCCTCGCCTTTTCACGCGCCCTGTCCCAGATTCCGCATAACCGCCGGTAACGCTTGGCCATCCGCGCCACCGCATCCTCGTCGCTTACCCGGCCAGCCAGCCACTCCCGCGCCACCTCGCCGAAGATTGTCCGGCCCACGGCAAAGCCCCGCACCAGATCGAACCCGGCGGCCACCTCGAAGCTTGCCGCAAGTTCCGCCTCGGGCGCGTCCAGCCCCAACACCACGATGCCGCGCATGTGCCGGTCATGTGCTTCGATTGCGGCAATCGCATTCGCCCAGGCCGCGCGGGTCGTCAGCGGCTCCAGCTTCCACCAGTCGGGATAGATGCCCGCGGCGTAGAACTGCCGGATCAGCACCCCGGTGGTCTGGTCATCCACCGGACCCACCTTCGACGGAATGATCTCCAGCAGGAATTCCAGCCCGTTCCGCCGCGCCGCCGTGAACAATCGCCTGACGACCGATTCCTGATCCGCGCGGGTCGCCGCATCGTCATCGGGATGACAGAAGCACAGGACCTTCACCACGTTCTCGCGCGCCCATTCCGACAAGCCGCCGCAATCCGCGCCCAGTTCCGGTTCCAGCGTCAAAGGCCGCGAGCCGGGCCATTCACAAGGCCGCCCTATCCAGAGCCCCGTGCCAGAGGCCGCCTGCAGCGCCCGTTTCCCGATCCGGGTGTCACATAAGATGCCATAGCCTCTTTGCCCGTCCTGCACCCGCAGGGCCGCCTTCAGACATAGCTCCTTGAAGGCCCCGCCCTTCCCGGGCGTATAACCGTCCATTTCCTCAAGCTGTTTCCGGTGATCGAACGCAAAGACCCGCATGCTCGACCAGTCGCCGCTTCGATTGGTGGCCCAGTGGATCTGCTCCAGTTCCGCGTCATTGCGCAGATCGGGGCGGATCACCCCGCGCTTGAGGAAAAACTCCAGTTCGGTCAACGATGGATAGGCGGGCGTGCAACCATGCCGACTGACCGCGAAGGCCCCGCAGGCATTGGCGTATTGCAACGCGGTCGGCCAGTCGGTCTGGTCGTCGGAACCCTCCAGCCAGCCTTTCAGTAACCCCGAGAAAAAGCCGTCCCCCGCCCCCAGCACGTTGAACACCTCGATCGGAAAGCCCGGCCCGCTCTCGCCCTTATCCAGGCTGTCGGGGATCGCGCCCTCGAAGGCCACCGCCCCCGCCGCTCCGCGCTTGCAGACCAGCACAGCGTCCGAGACCCCGCGCACCACACGCAAAGCCGCCACCGTATCGGAGGTGCCGCCGGCGATGTGGAATTCTTCTTCCGTGCCGACGATCAGGTCGAACAGGTACAGCACCGATTGCAGCTTTGCCGTGACTTTTTCGCTTTCGACAAAGCGGCTTTCGCCCTCGTCATGCCCGGCCACGCCCCACAGATTCGGGCGGTAGTCGATATCCAGCGCCGTTTTCGCGCCATATTTCCGCGCCAGTTCCAGCGCCTTGAGCACCGCCGCTTCGGTTCGCGGATGGGACAGATGTGTTCCCGTCGCCAGCACCGAGCGTGCCTCGGCGATGAAACCTTCATCGATATCATCTTCGCTCAGCGCCATATCGGCGCAGTTCTCGCGATAGAAGATCAGCGGGAAACTGTCCTCGTCGCGGATGCCCAGCAGCACCAGTGCGGTCAGCCGCTCGGGATCGGTCGTCACGCCCCGCACATCCACACCCTCGCGTTGAAGCTGTTCGCGAATGAACCGGCCCATATGCTCGTCGCCGACCCTGGTAATCACAGCCGAGCGCAACCCCAGCCGAGCCGTCCCGCAGGCGATGTTGGTCGGCGACCCGCCGATATATTTGGCGAAACTTCCCATATCCTCCAGCCGCCCGCCGACCTGCTGACCGTATAAATCAACCGAGCTCCGGCCAATTGTGATAACGTCAAGCGTTTTCATGCCGCCCCCTCATCGGCCAAAGCGGCCAGAATGAAATCCATGCTCTGACGCAGCGCCGCTTCGGGATCTGCGGCGTTGTGCGCCTCTGCTGCGAAGGGTTCGAATGAAAACGGGCCGTCATATCCTCCCGCCAGAAGCGCCCTGATCTGCGAGATATTCCCAAGCCGGTCGCCCCCGTCCACCAGAACACGATGCGCATCCAGCATATCATCGACCTGAACACCCGGATCGGTCACGCCGGAAATATGCACGAGTCCGGTGCGGTTCGGGAAGAGGCCGGTTTCTTTGGCAAGATGGTGATGGAACGTGTCATGCATCAGCGTATAGGTGCCGTCCGCGCCTGCCTCGGTGATGGCAGCAACAGCTTCGGCCTTGCTGCGCAATGAACTGACCGGAAAGCCCAGAGGCTCGACCAGACCGGTCAGCTTCCGCTCATGCAGGATGCTTTTCATGGCATCCAGAGCCCGCACCACCTCGGAATGCGGCACCTTGTTTCCGTCGTTCAGCGGGCACATGACCAGTGCCCTGGCACCGCATTCCGCCGCGTAATCGGCCATTCGCTGCGCGCGGTCGGGAAGATCGCCCGCCCACAGGTTGAACGGGTATAATGCGTTGATCGACAGGATGGTAATGCCCTGTGCCGCAGCCTCGGCACGGACAGCGGCGGGGGTCATGGTTCCCGGAACATCCGGAATGTCGTTGCGGATCTCGACTTCGGAAACCCCGAGTCGGCGGCACATGGCGAAAAACCCGGCCAGTGACAGTTTCGGCGCGGAAATATGATTGATCGCGAAACGCATGGTTCAGCCCCTGTCGTAAAGCGCCGGCCGGTCCGGCAGAGAGATGGGAACGATCTGACCGGATTTCTGCTGTGCCTCGACGCAGGCATCCGACGAAATCGCCGCGACATAGCCATCCCAACTAGTCGGGCCGGCGGCTGTTCCCTTCGCGGCAGCGATGATGAAATCATGTAACTCGACATCGTAACTGTCGATGAAGCGGTCCTTCCAGTCCGTCATGATCCCGCTTTGCAGCCGTGCCTCCCTACGCAGGGTGACCGCCATCGGGTCGGGCAGATTGGCCAGCCCCTCCTCTCCGACCACTTGGCACTGGATGTCGTAGCCATAGCGGCAATTGACGAAAATCTCGACATCGATGCGGACGCCTTTTGCCGTCTCCAGAAGCACGATCTGCGGATCGGCAACCTTGTCATGAGCATGACCGGATTTGCGTGGAAAGACGACCTGCGCCGAAATGTAATCATCGTCCAGCAACCACCGGAACACATCGATCTCGTGGATCAGCGTGTCGTGAATCGCCATCGGGGTGACATATTGCTCTGGTACGGAAGGATTCCGATGGGCGGCGTGAACCATCAGCGGGGCGCCAATCTCGCTGTCGACCGCCTGCTTGAGCATGCGATACCCGGCATCATAGCGGCGCATGAAGCCAACCTGAACAAGGCGGCTGCCATGAGCAACCTCGGCATCGACGATGCGAAGCGCACCTTCGGCTGTCGTCGCCAGCGGCTTTTCGCAGAAACACGGCTTGCCCGCGGCAATCGCCGCCAGCACATATTGCTCATGCGTCGAACCGGTCGAGCAGATCAATACCGCGTCCACATCACCGGCGGCGACCAGATCCTCGCCTCTCTCATAGACCTTCGCACCGGGCGCGAGATCCGCCTGAACGGCCCGCGCCGCCTCGGGATTGTAGTCGCTCAGGGCAACCACCTCGGCCCCGGCCAGCACCTGCTGGATTCGCCGCGTGTGATCGCGGCCGATCATACCTGTTCCGATAACGCCGATTCTGACGGTCATGTCCTGTGCCTCATTTGAAATATTGATCGAGATAGCGCTGCATCTCGCCACGCATGAACCTGCCCGACTCGTCGGCCTTTTCCTCCCACGCGAAGACGCAGGCGGTCATGATCCCGTCAAAACCGATCTCTGCCAGCGTGCGATAAAAGTCGTCCCACGGCACCTCGCCCTGCCCGATATTCAGATGCTGATGCACACGGGCCGACGATCCCGGCGGATTGATGATATAACGCAGACCCGAGCTGGCCTTGTGGTTGAAGGTGTCGGCGATGTGGACATGGGCCAGAACATCGGCGCATTCGCGCAGCATCGCCACGGTATCATCGCCGAAATAGAAGGTATGCGGCGTACAATAGAGGAACCTGACGCGCGGCGAGTTCACCGTGCGGATCAGATCCACCGAGGGTTGCAGCGTCTCGACCCAATCCTCGGGATGGGGTTCGATATGCAGGTTGATGCCTTCCTTCTCGAAGATCGGCACCAGATCCTCGATCGAGCGCCACCACGCATCCTCGCAGGCCTCGATCATCGAGCCGGTATGGCAGCAATAACAGGTGCCCTTGTCGGGATGCGGGCCGCGGCCGAACTCGCTGTTCATCGTATCGACGCCCAGTTCCACGGCGATCTCGATGGCACGTCTCCAGTGACGGACGGCGGTCTTGCGCTCTTCCTCGTCATTGCTGGCCCAGCGGTACATGGGCAACAGGCTGGCGATACCGACATTGGCGTCATTCAAGGCTTTTCTGAAGGCATTGATGCGGTCAGGAAACACACGCGGCGCCTTGAACCATTCAAGGAAATCCCCGCGCGGGCTAAGTTCGATCCATTCATAGCCAAGCTCTGCCACCTTGGAGGGCAGTTTCTCCAGGCTCAGATGGCGGTGCATAAAAGGGTCGAGGGCGATTTTCATGGTCATGCCTTTTGGTGCAGCGGACAGGCCGCCGGGCATCCGCCGGCGAGTCACAAGTTCCGCATGATCGGGTTGGGCGCGGAGGATTACCCCGCGACCGGGTCAGTTATAGCTGTCAAGATTATCGGAGGTGACAGGCTCGGACGGGTTCCGAACATTGCGGTCACCGCGTTTGTCACCGTCATTGCGGAGCCCGCAGCATCACAAACGACCGGCGCGGGAAAGGCTTTCTTCAAGACCTGCATCATGCTCTCCTGCTGTTGGCGGATCTCAGGCAGCGATCTCATATTCGGGTTGCGTCTTGGCACCGGTGATATAGGCGACGACATCTTCACCATCGGTTTCCTCTTTCTGAAGATTCGCGCAGATCCGACCGCGCCGCCAGACAACGATACGGTCGCACAGATCCATCACCTGCCTCATGTTATGGCTGATCAGGATCAACGGCTCGCCCGCCTTTTTCAGAGTCCGGATGATGTTTTCCACCTGCGCGGTTTCCTGAACGCCAAGCGCCGCCGTCGGCTCGTCCATGATGGTCAGCCTGGAATGAAAGGTCGCGGTGCGGGCAATGGCCACGCATTGCCGCTGACCACCGGACATGTTCTGGATGGTATTGCGGATATTGGGGATTTTCACCCCTGTCTTCTCCAGCCCGCGCCTCGTCGCCTCTCGCATGCCCTTGTAATCCAGGATCGAGAACGGCCCCAGATTGAACAGCCGCTTTTCCCGCCCAAGGAACAGGTTGTCGGGCACGTCAAGATGATCGGCCAGCGCAAGCGTCTGGAACACCGTCTCGATCCCGGCCTCACGCGCGGCCAGCGGTCCTTCGAACTCGACGTAATCGCCGTTGAACCAGATTTTGCCCGCCGTCTTCTGCTCGACCGCGGTGATCTGGCGGACGAATGTGGATTTGCCCGCCCCGTTATCGCCCATGATCGCCACATGCTCGCCCTTGCGGATCTCGAAATTGCAGTCGATCAGGGCATGGACACCGCCATAATGCTTGGTCAGACCCTCGGTGCGCAGGATCACCTCGCCCGGATCGGCCTGCGGTTGCGGGGCCTCGGCACCCGGGATGTTGGTTTGCAGATCGCTTGACATGATATCCTCCTCAGGACCTTGCTGCCGCGCGGCTTTGACGCCACTGGTCCAGCACGACGGCGCCGACGATGATCGCGCCCTTGACCATTTCCTGATAATAGGCATCCAGCCTCAGGAAGGTGAAACCCGATATGATGACGCCAAAGATCAGTGCGCCCAGAACCGTGCCCAGTATCGTCCCGCGTCCACCGGCCAGAGAAATGCCGCCGATGACCGCCATGGCAATCGCGTCCAGTTCATACATCACCCCCATGCCGGCCTGTGCGGTCAGGTTCTTTGCGCTCAGCACGATGGCGGCGATGCCCGCCAGGAACCCGGCGATCGTGTAGACCAGAACCTTGTGACGGGCGACATTGATACCGGACATGCGTGCCGCCGCCTCGTTCGAGCCGATCGCATAGGTGTGCTTGCCGTAGACGGTGTATTTCAGGATCAGATGGAACAGGATCGCCAGAACCGCGAATATCACCACCGGCATCATGCCTTTCCCGATAGCGGCATAACCTTCGGTCGGGAAAGACACCGGCTGACCGGCCGTCCACCATTTCGCCGCTCCGCGCGCCGAAACCATCATCCCCAGCGTCGCAATGAAGGGCGGGATTCGGGTATAGGCAATCAACAACCCGTTGATGAATCCCGCCAGCAGCCCGCAGGCCAGCCCGACCAGCACCGGAACGATCACCGGCAGATTCACCCAGCCCCGGTCAAAAAAGACAGCACGGGTGTTTTCCAGGCCGTTGATCTCACCCACCTGAGCAAAGCTCATGGCGATCATCGCCGTCATGCCGACCACGGAACCTGATGACAGGTCGATGCCTCCGGTAATGATGACCTGAGTCACCCCAAGCGCGATGATCCCAATGATCGAAACCTGCAGAATGATGATCTCGAGCCGCGCCATATTGAATATCGCATCAACATTCTCGCGCGTGTTGAACAGGAAACTGTCATTCATCAATATTCGTCCGAGCAGTTCGAACACGACGACGATCAAGGCAAGTGCGATGGCGACACCTGCTTCCGCCGGAAGACCAAGTTTTGACTGCTCAAAACTCAGCCCGCCGACGCCGTGCGACGTATCTGGCATGATTGATCCTCTCTCGCGGGGTTCAGCCCGCCTGACGGTTGTCCGGCGGCACCGCCCGCGCCGCCCGGATGCGAGGCCCCGCCTCAGTTACTCTGCGTGAATTCGGACATGTTCTCGGACGTCACGAGTTGGAAAGGCACATAGACCTTCTTTTCCACCTCTTCCCCACGCGCGAGCTTCAGCGCCGCGTCCAATGCGCCCGAACCCTGCCCGGCGGCGTCCTGAAACACGGTGACATCCAACTCTCCTGCCGCCATGGCCAGCAGCGCGTCCTGCGTCGCATCGATGCCGCCAATGACGACGTCATCCATGCTGATGCCCGATGCCTTCATGGCCTGAATCGCACCAATCGCCATTTCGTCATTATTCGAGATCACCGCATCGAAAGGCTGTCCCGCGGTGAGCCAGTTGGTCATCAGATCCTGCGCCTCATCGCGCATCCAGTTGGCTGTCTGCTCGTCGATGATATTCAGCGTGACCGCGCATTTGCCCGCATCGATCACGTCATGAATATCGGCGGTACGCTGTACGGCGGCCTGGTTCGAAAGCTCGCCCATCATGACATAGACATTGGCCTCGCTCTTGCCGGCGGCGGCCAGCTGATCGCAAATCTCGATGGTTTCCAGCGTGCCGGATTCGCGCTCATCCGAAGCGACGAAAGCCTGACCGTCCGGCAGCGTATCGACATTGACCGGCTCGCGATTGACGAAGACCAGAGGCACGCCAGCCGCTTCTGCTGCATTGGTCATCGCCTGGGTGGCCGAGGTATCCACCGGATTGACGATGATCGCATCCACGCCGCTGGCGATGAAGTTGTTGATCTGGTTAAGCTGCTTGGCCACATCGTTCTGCGCATCCTCGATCTGGACATCCACCCCGTCCATATCCTTGGCGATATCCCGGATACCGTTCCGCAGCACGGTCAGGAAATTGTCGTCGAACAGCGCCATGCTGACACCGATATTCTCGGCCGATGCCGTCCCGGCCAGCCCGGCGACCAGAGCGGTCGCAAGCATAATTCTTTTCATTGTCTCCTCCAAACGCGAAACATATGCGCCGTCAACGCCACGCGGATATGCCTATCCCCCGCCAAAAGCGGTGGCAGCAGTTCGGCTCCCTTCAGATTGCAGCAGAGCCTCCCTACCCGTGCCGCTGGCGTTACGATCTCTGATTCCGTTTTGCCGGTCAATAAAATGAGTCGCCAAAAGACATCATGTGTGATGCAAAATGAAATTCAGATGATGTAATTACCTCATGAACTCGCTTTCCGGTGTCCAGACCTGCGGAGGAAAGAAGCGCTGGCCGGGCGTTTCTGCCATTCCCTTGTCCGAGGCCGCGATGATCATCCCGATCAGATCATCTGCGATCTGCTGCACCGGTGTCGACAGCACGACACTAAGCGTCTGATCCTGCAAACCCGCACGCGATTCCGGCGTCAGCTCGTTGACGATCAGCACCATATCGCCGGGTTTGCGCAACTCTCGTACAGCCTCGATGGCGCCCTCCATGCCGCCGCCCGCACAATAAAGCCCGACAAGATCGTCATGCCGGGACAACAGATTGACCGTCGCCTCATAGGTCAATTGCCGTGTCTCGAGGTTGATCTGCGTATCCAATAACTGAAAAGCCGGTGCCGACTGGCGGAAAAAGCTGCGAAAGCCCGTCTCTCGCAATTCATGGCCATGGTAGCGCGATCCGCCGATGAACAGGGCAACCTTGCCGGGCCGTTTCGACAGACCGGCGATGAACCAGCCCGCTATCCGACCGACCTTAAGATTATTTGTCCCCAGATAATTTTCACGCACACCCTGCGCAAAATCCGATAGAAGCGAATAGACTGGCACCCCGGCACCACGCAGTTCCTGCACAGCCTGAGTGACCAGATGATGATCTATCCCTGTCGCCGCAACCGCATGGACACGCCCCCTGAAACCGCGAAGTATATCCGAAATCTCTCCGGGTTGACCGGTTTCGGTGAAGCGCGTCATGATCTCGATCCGGCGCTGTGTGCAAGCGCGCGCCTGCGTTTCGAAAATCGCCTGCACATCCTGATAGAAGGCATGCCGGGGTTTTTGCAGCAAGAGCCCCAGTCGCAGCTCGGCCTTATCGGCCAGCATCCGCTGCCGGATCACATTCGCGCCGTGATACCCGATCTCTCCCGCTGCCTGATGGACACGGCGTACGGTTTCCTCGCGCACGTTCTGGCGGCCGTTCAATACGCGATCAACGGTCGCGGTGCTGACTCCGGCGGCCCTGGCCAAATCGGCAATCGTTGGTCGTCGGGACATGATGGCCTCACATCACAAAGAATGACGTAAATCATCAATCAGATGATAATGTATTGCAACAGGTCCCGCCGCGGCGAAAGCCGCACGGTTTCGCGCGTGAAGAGGATACCGGCTTGATTGGATCAAGCTTCATGGGGCACGCATATACCGATGCTTTCCGCCCCGCAGGGATGCTATACAAGGATCATCCGGCCGTGCCTCACCTCCAAAAGCCAACAGGTGCCAACGACCGGCTTGCCGCCGGCGGCACGACCGAGGCGCCCGTGTCGCGGCAGGTAAGATGTTCGGCGTCTATTGGGAAATTTCGGGCACCAAAGGAACGATCATCATGGATGGCGGGCGCTTCAACGAGCTGAAGATCGCGCAGTTCGGCGAGGACAAAGGCAACCGAGGCTTCAAGACCTTGCTTGCGGGATCGCAGGTTTCGAAATTTGCCACCTTCTTTCCGTTCGATTTTGGCGGTGGCGGGCTGGGTTATTTCGACGTGAAAGTGATAGAAATCCATGATCTGATCACCGGCATTTGCGAGCCGGACGGCTGCGCCTCCGATTTCACCTTTGGCTTGCAGAACATGCGCTTTGCGGATGCAATGAAACGCTCGCTGCTCTCGCGCATATGGGAAACCGTCTGAAGGTCATGCCTGTGGCTCGAGCCTGAACAGCGACAGGAAATCTTCGGCCGCACTGGTATCACCTTCGGTCTCGACCATACCCTGGGACATCAATGCCGGCAGAGGGGTCGTGCCATAGACCGCCGCCGCCACCGTGTTTCCATTCCCCCGAAGCACAAAGGGCGCGTCGGGCCTGCTGACCGCGGTCGTCTGCAGCCTTCCTGCGGCCAATCGCATCTCGAATGCTTCGTTTCCGAAGTCGAATCCCGCCAGCGCCTCTCGCCCTTGCGCAAGGACAGGACTCAAATTGACCCCCATTGAGATCATCAAAGCCGAGGGGCTGATGAAGCGCGACACATCATGGCCCGGCACAGTCAGCGCCCAACGGCAGAGCGCTTCAAGGACCGGAAGCAAGCCATACCCAATCCCGGTAAGCGAATAAACGCCAAGCCGTTCGTCGTGAGCAATCACTCCCGCTTGCGCAAGCTGTACCAGACGACCGGTCAATACGCTCGCCGTGATACCCGGCAGACCGGCCCGGATCATCTGGAACCGTTTCGGCCCAAACATGAGTTCACGCACGACCAGCAGCGCCCAGCGGTCACCGATCAGGTTCAGCGCATGGGCTGCCAGACAGCCTTCATCATAGCGGATGCGTGGTTCTTTCACAAATTCAGTCATATTTTAATACTTATAGTTGTTTTTTCATACTATCAGTGACACACTGAAACCGCAAGCGGGAATCGCCCGCGAAAAACCAGCGGAAAGGTGAAATGACATGACTTACTTCACAGGTATGGTCGCCGCAGTGCCGACCGCCAACAAGGACAAATACGCAGCCCATGTCGCGGCAGCCTGGAAGCTGTTCAAATCCTACGGCGCCACACGCATGGTCGAGACCTGGGGCGTGGATGTGCCCCGGGGGAAGGTTACCGATTTCTATGGCGCGGTAAATGCCGGCGAAGACGAGACCATCGCTTTCTCCTGGATCGAATGGCCGGACAAGGCGACTGCGGATGCCTCCTGGCAAAGGATGCAGGACGACCCGGCGATGAAGGATCTGCCGGAAATGCCCTTTGACGGCAGCCGCATGATCTTCGGCGGCTTTGCCCCGATCTACGACGCCGGAACACGCAACGGCGCAGGATATTATCAGGGCTTCTTGCTGGCCGTTCCGGAAAAGAACAAGACGCTCTATGCCGAAATGGCCGATAAAGGCTGGAAGATCTCCGAGAAGGGCGGCGCAATCGGCATGATCGAAAACTGGGGAGAAGACGTGCCCAGCGGCAAGGTCACGGATTTCTACCGGGCGACAAAGGCCGAAAAGGGCGAAGTGCCGATGTTCAGCTGGACGGCCTGGCCCGACCGTGCCACCTGCGACGCCGCATCGAAAACGATGGAGGCCGAGATGGATGACATGGACGACATGGACATATCCGATATACCGTTCGACGGAATGCGGATGATGTGGGCGGGATTCGAGCCGCTGTTCGATTCGGCAAAAGCAGCCTGACGGCTGTGCAATCCCTTCAGGATGAGGAGGAAGTCAGATGACCATCGCCAAGAACACGATTTGTCTCTGGTACGACACCGATGCCGAGGCCGCCGCCCGTTTTTATGCCGAAACCTTCCCCGACAGCGAAGTGACCGGCGTTCATCTTGCGCCAAGCGACTATCCCTCGGGCAAGGCAGGCGACGTCCTCACGGTCGATTTCACCGTCCTCGGCATACCCTGCCTTGGGCTGAATGGCGGCACGACGTTCAAGCATAGCGAGGCGTTTTCCTTTCAGGTATCGACCGAAGACCAGGAAGAGACCGATCGCTACTGGAACGCCATTGTCGGAAATGGTGGTGAAGAAAGCGCCTGCGGCTGGTGCCGGGACAAATGGGGCATCTCCTGGCAGATCACCCCGCGAATACTGATGGAGGCCCTTGCCGCCGGAGGCGACGGGGCGAAGCGGGCGTTCGAGGCGATGATGGAGATGAAAAAGATCGACGTCGCCGCCATTGAACGCGCGTGCCGCGTATAACGCGTTCACCGTCCGACAGCGGTTTGTCAAACCGCCCGGGAGGGTAAACGCATCAGCGACATCGCCCCGAAGATCAGCCCTCTCGGATAGCTAACGCCCCATCAACAGCCCGGCCATCGCCCGGGCCGTTTCAACCACCGGCAGTCGAGGCAAACCAGCCCATTCTCCGCAATGTGATCCCGGTTCAGTTCGCGGTTGAGCGGTTCAGGATCATATAGGCTAGCGCCGCCACCACGAAAGTAGCAGGAGCCGAATAGACCGCGATCGCATCACCCGCGAAATGCATCACAAGCCCGACAAATGCCGCGAACAGCCATGCCCCGAGCCCGGCAGGATTGACGGCAGCGGAATTCTCCAGCGAAAAGCTGCCGGGATCACTGGCTGATCGCTCTATCTGCAGGATATGGGTCAGGGCGATGGCAACCCAGGCCACCACGAAGATCCCCTGATATGCCAGTGCCTGCAGGATATAGGCGAACACATCGGCCAGCATCAGCACATATGTGATCGCACCGACCACGCAGGCCCAGACCATCTTTGGCAACTTGATGCGAAACACCGTTTCCGCAAAGCTCTCCATATTGACTGCCGCAAGATAATAATTCGCCGTATTGATGCGTGTTTGCGAAATCCACACGAAGGCCAGACCGGCAAGTCCCATCAATTGAATCAATGCCAGAACCACGGAAATCTCGGTCACGCCACCCTCGGTCGGCAGGCTTGCGGCAAGGAAGATCCCGACCAGGCCGTTCAACAGGAAGGTGACCAGATAGAACGGCGCGCCGAAATTGATGTTACCGTGATAATCCGCGTCCTCCTGCTTGCCGAACCGCGCGAAATCATAGGTGAACATCATCAGGATCCAGATGCCCATATAGGCGGTGAAGCAGTTCAGCCAACCATTTTCCGGCGACCCGCCCTCGGGGCCAAGTTTCAGCCATGCGTCGGAATAGCCATGGGTGGAAACGGCCAGAATCACGGCCGCCAGCAAACCCAGCAGATAGAAAGGAAGCAGGACGCCATTGAACTTGTCCAGCCAGTTCTGGATCGAACCGAAGATCAGCACAACCGAATAGATCACGACGATCAGTGCAGCCAGCATATAGGACATGCCCGTATAGCTGTTCAGGGCCAGCGCAATGACCGAGCCTTCGAACACCGCGTAATAGATGGCGGTGGCAAAGAAGATCAGCGTTGCGATGGCTGCCCCGGTCCGGCCCAGCAGGATTCGCGAGAACAGCGAAACCGATAGCCCCGTCCTGATGGCGTGGCGAGACAGAACCGCATTGACCGCCGCGAAGGTAATCACCGACAGCACCATTCCGATGATCGCATTGACCGATCCATAGGCAAGCGCCAGCGTCGCCGCCACGACCAGATAGAACATCGCCGAGCAGACCGACCACCATGCCATGGTCAATGGCAGGCGCGCCATACGCTGATCGGGCGGAACGGGCTGGTCGGAATATTCCAGCCCTTGCTGTTCATCTTCCGTCATTTTTATTGTTCCAGCCATTTTTTTCTCCCTGTTGCGGCGCTCAGATCCGCTATGCCCAGTGGCTGACGGTCCGGCGCTCGAAGCTTTCCCTGAATTGCGCGGTGGTTTTTTCAAGCAGTTCGCCCGTCTCCCAATCCAGGATCGTGGCGTAGCGCCGCACCGCGTCGAGACTGTCGATCTCGCCTTTCCGATAAAGCGCGGCGACCTCCTTTGCCGGCATCCGCGCCCAGTTCTTGCGTTCCGCCCGGATCTCGTCCCGCAACTTCCCGGTTGCAGGCAGATCGATCTCGAATTCGCAAAGATCCGCGTCGATTTCGGTGACGACAACACCGTAATCCTTGGCCGCCCTTTCAATGGAAACGTAATCGCTGGCCACGTCATCACAGACCGCCTGCGGATCGCGTTCCAGCGGATCGCCATACCCCCCGCCTCCGGCCGTCGGCCTGGCGAATTCGTCGCCTGTATAAACCGGGTAATCGGAAAAGACCGAGCCCAGCCATTTCGCTTCCTTCTCACCGCTCCGGCGGATCGAGAGACCGTGCGGCATCGATGGCAAACCGCCCTCGATACCCCAGACGACAGCTCTTTCGCGGTCGCAGATATAGGACATCACGGCATGCTCGCTTTCCAGCAGGATCGAGGTTTTCTGGACCCCTGCCCCTCCGCGCCATTTCCCGGGCCCGGCACTGTCGCGCAGGATCTGGAATTCGACGGTCCTCGTGGGATTGACCCGCTCATTCCCCTCGTTGGGCTGAGACATGAGGCCGGTCCCGAAACAGGCGGTTGTCACATCCGAACCGTCCTTGCCGTTCCGGCCTCCCCAGCCGCCCGGCAGCCATTCATAGAACATGAAGATCGGCTTGTCCGGGGAACGGAGGTCGCGGCCACCGGCAAGCAGATATTCAAGATTGAACGCGCAGGCGATCGATTTCTCAGGCATGATCTGCGACCACATCTCGAAGATCGCATTCATGATCTTCTCGAAGGGCATCAGGAAGCCCGTGACCGCCACCGGCCATGCGGCACTGACCACGCTGTTCTCGGGCGCCTTGATATCGATCATGCGGTAAAAACCCGAGTTCAGCGGAAGATCGGGGAAGAAGGTCTTCATTCCCGCCACAACCGCCGAAAAAGTGGCGCCGGGCGCGGAGTTGTAGATGGACGAGATGGTCGGGTGGCTGCCCTCGAAATCATACGTGATCCGGTCGCCCTTGATCGTCATCCGGATCCTGATCGGGATCATTCCCTCGCCCTTTGCCGGATCGCGATCTATGTAATCCACTGTCTCCCATTCGCCATCCGGCAGCGCGGCGATTCGACTGCGGACGGATTTCTCAACATAATCCTGCACCGCGCCCATGCCCTGAAGAACCTGATCCTTGCCGTATTTCCGGACGAGGCGCAGGATCTCGCGTTCGGCCACGGCGGTCGCGCCAGCCTGCGAGTGGATATCGCCGATGATCGAGGCCGGGTCGCGCGTGTTCTGCGCGATCATCTCGGCAACGTCATGACAGAATTCGCCCGCGCGAAACAGACGGACCGGCGTGATCCTGACCGCCTCGCGGAACATGTCCCGGGCAGAAACGTCGAATGACCCCGGCACCGAGCCACCCAGATCCGACCAATGACCGTTCGACTGCGAAAAGCCGATCAGATCGTCATCGTCGAAGATCGGGCGCACAAGCCGGACATCCGAGAAATGCGTACCGCCCGCATAGGGATCGTTGATGGCGTAGACATCGCCGGGCAGCATTTTGCCGGAAAAGACCCGGATGACATCCTTGCAGGTGAAATGCAGCGTTCCGACATGAACGGCGATATCCTGATTGCCTTGCGCAACCGAATTGCCTTCGGCGTCATGCAGTGCGTTCGAAAAATCGCGGTTATAGATCACGAAGGAATAGCAGGTGCGCAGCATCTGCTCGGCCATCAGGTCAACCGAGGTGATGAAGGAGTTTTTCAGAACCTCGAAAGTCACCGGGTCGAGGCTGCCCGTATCTTGCGTTTTCATATCCATTACTCAGCTTTGTGTATTGATGCGGATGTTGAAATACTCGTCGACCTCGGCGGACATGCCGGGTGGAATGACGGTGGTCGCATCGAATTGCTCGACGATGGCCGGACCGGCGATCATCGCTCCGGCTTTCAGGTCGTCACGTTGATAGATCGCGGTTTCATGCCCCTCGTTCTCGAACCAGACCTGACGCTTGTCGGCAGGTTCGGGCAGGTGCTGTTCCACAGGATGTTTCCGAAGTTCGGCCTTGGGGACAAGGCCGACCGCCTTCACCGCCACCCGAAACAGCGACACCTCGGCATCCGCGCGCGCATAATTGTATTCGCGTTCGTGATGGGCGTGGAACTCCTCCACCAATTGATCGATATCGGTGATTTGAGCCGGTGCCGGAACCTGAAGCGAGCGCCACTGGCCCTTATACATCATCTCGACGGTACGGCTCAGGATCATGTCGTTTTCGGCGACCCCCTCATGCCCAAGCTGGGCCATCGCCTCGTCCTCTATCCGCCGGAAGGCGGCTTCAAGCTCTTCGGGCCGCGTCTCGGCGGCCTGCTTCATGAAGCTGTCGGAAAAATCATGCTGGATATCGACCAGCAGGCAGCCAAGAGCCGAGGTCACACCGGGATTGAGCGGAACGATCACCGTTGGGATCGAAAGCTCTTTCGCCACCGCCGCACCATGCAACGCGCCCGCCCCGCCAAAGGCGCAAAGCGCGAAGTCGCGCGGATCGTAGCCGCGCGAAATGGACAACAGCCGCACGGCATTCGCCATATTGGCATTCGCCACGCGGATGATCGCCTCGGCCGCCTCGTGCAGTTCCATGCCGAACGGTTCGGCAACCGTTGCCCTGACCGCTGCTTCGGCCAGCGCGGGGTCCAGCGTCAGCTTGCCACCGGCCAGCGTCGTTCCCAGCCGGCCAAGCACCAGATTGGCATCGGTATTCGTCGCGACGTCGTTGCCGTTCCGGTAGCAGGCCGGGCCGGGATATGCGCCTGCGGATTGCGGACCGTTGCGAAGCGATCCGCCCTCATCGCGCCAGGCAAGCGAGCCGCCGCCCGCACCGATGGTCAGAACCTCGATCGAGGGAAACCGGATCGGAAAACCATATTCGATATACCAGTCCTTGGTGATCCGCGATTCCCCCTGATAACTGACGGAAACATCCGTCGAGGTTCCGCCCATGTCGAAGCCGATAGCGTTCGGATAACCGCAAAGATTGCCGATGAACCGGCTGGCGATGGCGCCCGCCGCAATTCCCGACCCGGCAAGACGCGCCGCGAAATCGCGCACAGCATGCGGGGTCATCACTCCGCCGCCGGAATGCAATAGCAGCAGATCGCGCGTGTATCCCTCGGCCGTCAGCCGGTCGCTCAGGCGTGAGACATAATCCACCACCACCGGCGATACGACCGCATTCACCATGGTCGTTGAAAACCGTTCATGCTCGAATATTTCCGGCATGATTTCAGCCGAGATGGAGATCGTCACATCCGGCATAATCTCTCTGAGGATATCCCGCATGCGCCGTTCGTTTTCGGAATTAACGTAGGAATTCATGAAGCAGATCGCGACGGATTTGATATCGCGCTTCTTTAATATTTCCCCCACGCGCCGCGCCCCGGCCTCGTCGAGCGGTTCGATGATGCGGCCCTCGGCGTCGATACGCTCGCGAACGGTCAGCCGGTCCTTGCGTGGGATATAGGGTTTGGCGACGTCCTTGTAGGTATCCCAGAGATCCTCCTTGTTGGCTCTGCGGATTTCCACCACATCCCGGAAGCCTTCTGTGCAGATCATCGCGCTTCGTGGCAGGTTGCGGGTAATCAGTGCATTGGTCGCCACCGTCGTACCATGGGAAAACATCGACACGCCGCCAAGATCGATCTGGCCGACCTCGATCCCGTCCATAACCGCGCGCATGGGATCGTCTGGCGTCGAAGCGATCTTCTCGATGCGGATCGCGCCCGTGTCCTCGTCCATGATGCAGATGTCGGTGAATGTACCGCCCACATCGACTGCTACTCGTGTATTCTTCATTCAATTCCCTCCTTGGAATCCGGACATGATTTCCCGACCGCCGGGATATGCCCCGGCGAATAGCGGACCCGTTGGGCCCCGGTCAGTTTCTGGAATCTTTCGAAGCGCCGGGTTCGGCCGGCACTAGATCTCGCGGATGGCCGTCATCGCCTCCCTGCGAGTTTCGGATGCGGTTTCGCCAAATTTCGCGCGGTAATATTTCGAGAACTGCGCCTGATCCGAGAAGCCCCAATCATAGGCGATATCCGAGATGCTTCGGCTCGACTGAAGTGAACGCAGTTCCTCGTTGCAGCGGTTCAGCCGCCTTTCACGGATATAACCCTGTATCGATTGATCGGATTCCTGGAACAGCCGTTGCAGATAACGCAGGGAAATGCCGCAACCTTCCGCCACCTTTCCCGGGCTCAGCTCCATATCCTTGAGATTCTCGCGAATAAAGTTTTCCGCACGCGACAAATGCGCCGCGCGCACGGATGACAGGCTGCTGGTCAGGACCCGCTGATCATCCATGATCGCCAGACCCAGCAATTCGGTCAGATTCGTTCCGGCCGCGCCACGCGCCACATCGTCAATCAGGTCGATATGACGGATGACCGTATGCAGGCTGGACACGAAGAAGGACGCAATGCCCGTTCGTCCGTCGAATGTCAGACCGCCCAACCGTTCCGACCTGCCCAGCCTTGCGCGCAGATGGGCGGTCGGGACCTTCAGAACCCATTGCCGGTTGCGTTTCGTATGCCAGTATTCATAAGGCGCATCGCTGCGTTCGACCAGAAACCCGCCGGGACGGCATACCGAACGCCTGTCGCATTGCTCGAAGCTGATGGTATCGTCCTCGGGAACCGCGATCAGCAACGAGCTCTCGGTTTCTTCAAGCAGGTGACGATCATGCCGCCGGTAGATCAGCCCATCGCAATGAATCCTTGAAAGTTCGACACTTCCAAGCCGCCAGCGGCTCATGCTGCCGCTGAAATGCTCCTTGTCATGCGGCTCGACATCCAGCGAGAAATAGGCTTGGGATACCGCCTGACGCCACGCGTTGCGATTTTCCGCCAGAGCATAGTTGTTGTTTGCACTCCCCATCTCAATTCATCCCTCCAGAGAAGCCATGAATCCCCCCTTCAAGAGATAGAACACTAACACGATATCTCCGAAATTCTTGTATATATGCGAACATTCTTTTGTCAGGACGCACATAAGGCCCGCTGTATTTCATCGGTTATCGATAACCATGATCTGGGTCTTATCCGGGCGTCGATTCCGGCGCGGCAACCATCATACCCAACATCGCGAGATCCTCGCCCGCGGTAAAATACATGGCGGAGCCCAGGGGACGATCGATCTCGTCAATGGCCGGATAGCCTTCGCCCAGCGAGATGAAAACATCCAGATCATGCGCCCGATGCCGCCAGAAGACGCCCACGGTGAATTCATGCAGAAGCGCGCGGTCCTATGGAGTGATCGGCCTGGCCTGTGCATCGAAATCATCGACCCGCATCAGATCCGCCTTTTCCGAACCGTCTTGTCCCGTTCCGCAGCTTACCATTACTCCGTCGCTTTGCCATAATCGTCATGAACCGCCCTGCATTCCAGGACCAATCTATTTGCATCGAGTGTCGCTTAAAAGCGCCGCATTTTTCTGCTGTATCTAACCTGTAGACGACAGCATTATGTGGTAAATCCCGCTTGTGAAGGCTTCGATTGCGTTCAGCCCGATCAACGCATTGTGGTTATTTAGACATCGCTCGATGATATCCCCTGTCAGCTGCCGTGTAAAAACTCTCGGGTGAAATCATCGCGCAGGCCGCCACCTGTACGGCAAACCGATCCGGTGGCAATATCGCGTTTCGGAAGCGCGATGCTTTGCTGACGGTACGCCCTCCAGCATCCGCTCCGGAAGGCACCAAGTGGATGCATGCCCGGAATTCCGGGATTCCACAGCAAAAATGAGGCAGTTTTCCCTGATCCGATGCGTTCTTATTATTGTGATGCTTCAATCTAGGCTGTACCATCCCTATTCACCGAACAATCCAGTTTAGCTTGGTCCGGGATTGCAAGAGGAAACGCTGATGAACGCCCCTTTTAAACAGTTCGAACGTCTTGGCCGCCTTTCCACTGAACTTGGCGAAGATGTTTTGGTTCTCCTGCGTTTTGACGGTACGGATTATCTTAACGAATTGTTCGAATATCGCGTCGAAGCGCTGGCCACGCGCGACGATCTGGATTTCGACGCATTGATCGGCACCCATGCCACCGTCGAGGTCGAGGCGCATCAATCCGTGAAACCATTCGACGGAATCGTAACCAGCGCCCGCTGGGCTGGCGTGGGTGAGAACGGGCACCGTTACGACCTGACCCTGCGGCCCTGGTTCTGGCTTGCGGGCAAGCGGCGCAACCAGCGGATCTTCCATCGCAAGACCGTGGATCAGATCCTGCAGGAATTACTGGACGATTATGCCGGCCTGGGCGATCCTCATCTTGAGATCAAGCTGAGCAATCAATATCCGGAACTTGAATACACTGTTCAATACCGCGAATCCGACCTTCAATTCGCCCGGCGTCTGCTGGAGCGTTTCGGGATCAGCTTCTATTTCCGCCACGGCAAGGGCAGCCACTCATTGGTGATCACCGATGACGAATTGAACCTCGCCGAAATCGGCGAGCGGCCCTTCAAGCGGTTCGACGGGCATCACCAATATGATCAGGAGCATTTCTGGGAATGGGCGCCCGAGCGCAATGTGACCACGGGTGCGATCCGGCAGACCGATTATAATTTCAAGATGCCCACCCAGAAGATGGAGACTGCCCATCAGGGCGACGCCGCATATGCTCAGGGTCAGATCGAAAGTTTCGACTATCCCGGAGATTATCTTGCCGAGGCTCCGGGCAAGATCCTGACGCGGATGCGCACCACGCAGGAGCGTGGCGGGGACCGCCGCAACCGGGCCGTAGGCGACTGCGTAAGTCTGGCATCGGGATTGCGGGTCAAGCTGGGCGGGGACAAGGTACCGGGTCACGGAGAGACCTATATCTGCCTGTCCGCCACGCATAGTTTCGTCAGCGAAGCCTATGGCTCGGGCGGCCGGGACAGCGACGGTTACAGCTATTCCGGTTCCTGGGTGCTGATGCCGGACACCGCGCCAATGGTGCCGCCGAAACGCACCGATATCGCGCGCGTCTACGGCCCGCAAACGGCCGAAGTCGTTGGCGAGGGCGAGATCGACTGTGACGAATTCGGGCGAATTCTGGTGAAGTTCCACTGGGATCTGGACCGGGCCTATTCGATGCGTTGCCGGGTCAGCCAGAACTGGGCAGGCAATGGCTGGGGCGGGATGGTGATCCCGCGCATCGGCATGGAGGTCGTCGTCGAATTCCTTGAGGGCGATCCCGACAAGCCGCTGGTGACGGGCTGCGTCTATAATGGCAAGAACAGGGTTCCCTATGACCTGCCCGCCAACAAGACCGTCAGCACCTTCAAATCAGATACCCATCAGGGCAGCGGTTACAACGAATTCCGGTTCGAGGACGAAAAAGACCGGGAAGAGGTCTTCATGCATGCGCAGAAGGACCATAACACGATCATCGAGAACGATGAGAGCCACTCGATCGGCCACGACCGCAGCAAGACGGTTGGCAATGACCAGTCGGAATCCATCGGACATGACAAGACGATCAGCGTCGGGAACGACCACCGCGAAAATATCGGGAACGACATGTATTATACGGTCGCCCGCAACCAGCAGGAGGATTACGGCAAGGACCATATCCACAGGGTCGGTAATGTGCACAAGCAGACGATCTATGCCGATCACCTGTATGAGGCCGGCCGCAATTTCGAGGGCGAGGTTTTCGGACGCTACACCCTGGATGTGGGCGACTCGATCACGAACAATACGAAGCGGCACACGCTGATGGCCTATCAGACGATGCAGATCAAAGGCCCCGGCGGCAAGATCACCATCGACGCCTCTGGCATCACGCTCGAGGCGCCGACGATCTGGCTGAAAGGCAATGTCATCATGGGAGGGTCGGGCGGCGCGCAGGTTCCGACCCTGCAGATGGCCGCGCGTGAGGGTTTGCCGCTCTGCGAGGAATGCGCGAAATTCGACGAGGAACAGAAATGATCGTTGCATGCGTGGGGGACCAGCATTCCTGCCCCATTCACGGACAGAACACGATCGTCGAAGGTGGCAGCAGCACCGTCAACGGCCGTCCCATCGCCCGGGTCGGGGATAAATGCGCCTGTGGCGGCGTCATCGTGGAAGGAAAATCCGGAGCATTATCCGATGGAAAGCCCGTCGCCTATCTGGGCTCGAAGACCAGCTGCGGCGGGGTCATCAGTGCCTGCAGTGGAAGCGCGCGCTTTTCGTGATGATCGATAAGAATTGTCGTGCCCTCTATACTGCGTGATTGCCCGCATCTTTCCCAGGGCGTCAGCATTATTCCGGTTTCTACGATAAAGCGCGACCCACCTGCCGCCGATCCGGGCACGAAACGGCGGCAAAGTCATTATATAAGCACAACAAACAAGCTGCTCAGCCTCGGGTTCTGGGGCGCCGCGGTGGCGCATTGCCGCCATCTGGGCGTCGGGACGGCGCATGCTTGCCTTTGGTTTTTCCGGCAGGTTTGCCAGAAGGCTTTCCGCTGGTCCGGGCTTTGGCTTTGGGCGCAGCCGGTTTGCTGTCGCGTGCCGGTTCCGTACGACCTTTCTTGCCCTTGGCTGCCTTTTGCGCAGCACTCCAGCGCGGTTTTTTACGGGGTGTCTCGACAGATATCGGTGCGACATCGGTATCCGTAGGCGACCACGCACGGGCAGGCTTGGCGGGAAGGTCCGCCGCGGGCGTCGCCGCAGCTTTTTGAGCTCTAGAAGGCTTGTCAGCGGCGGGTTTCGCAATCTTCCGGACCGGATGCCGTTCCGGCTTCTGATCAAGCGATGGTTCGCCTTTCAACCGGCGCATCATCAGACCCTGCTCAATCTCGATCATCTCCCCGAAGCGCGGAGCATCGGCAGTGGCGATCTGAACATAGGTTTCCTCGTCACGCACACGGATGGCGCCGATCGCATCGCGGGTAATGCCGCCCGCCTCGCAGATCTTGGGCAGAATCCAGCGAGCCTCGGCCCGGCCGGTATGGCCGACCGACAGCGCAAACCAGACCGAAGTGCCGAATTCGCGTGGAGCGCGGGGTGCAGCAGCCGAATGCGGGGCGCTGTCCGTCAGTTCCTCGGGTGGCGGACGTCCTTCCCGCCAAAGCTGAACAAAGGCAGCCGCGATCTGCTCGGGTCCGACACGGTCCAGCAGGTCCTGGGCAATGGTCATATCGTCCAGCCTGGCAGTCAGTGCTGGGTGATCCAGCATCCGCACGTCATCCCTTGCACTGACCTCTTCGGCGGATGGCGCCGCGCCCCATTCGGCAACAACCTTGGCGCCCTGTAACAGGCGCTGCGCCTTTTTGTAATCCGCCGGTGTGACGATCAGTGCAGACACGCCCTTGGCACCGGCACGCCCCGTACGCCCGGAGCGATGAAGCAGGGTTTCGGAATTGCTTGGCAAATCGGCATGGATGACCAGTTCCAGTCCCGGCAGGTCTATCCCCCGCGCTGCCACGTCGGTGGCGATACAGACCCGCGCCCGTCCATCCCGCAGGGCTTGCAGCGCATGGGTCCGTTCCTGTTGAGAGAGTTCACCTGACAACGCCACGACACGAAACCCACGATTACCCATTCGCGCCAGCAGATGGCTTACATTGGCCCGCGTCTTGCAGAACACGATGGCGGTCCGCGCCTCGTAGAACCGCAACAGGTTGAAAATCGCATTCTCACGATCCCGGTTCGCGATCGACAGTGCCCGATAGGCAATATCGCCATGCTGCCGCGCCTCGCCCATCGCCGTCACGCGCAGGGAATTCTGCTGGAAATCCCGCGCCAGTTTCTCGATAGCCGCGGGCACCGTGGCCGAGAACATCAAGGTTCGGCGAGTTTCAGGTGCGGCCTGCAGAATAAACTCCAGATCCTCGCGAAAACCGAGATCCAGCATTTCATCCGCCTCGTCCAGCACCGCGACGCGCAGATCCGACAAATCGAGGCCGCCGCGATCGATATGGTCGCGCAGGCGGCCCGGAGTGCCGACCACGATCTGCGCCCCGCGGGCCAGCGCCCGGCGCTCGGTCCGGTAATCCATGCCGCCGACACAAGTCGCGATACGCGCGCCGGTCGCGGCATAAAGCCAGCTCAGTTCCGCCGCCACCTGCAATGCCAGTTCGCGCGTGGGTGCAATGGCAAGCGCAAGCGGAGCCGTGCCCTCGGTAAAGCTGTCGCCGTCACACAGCAGATCCTCCGCGGCGGCAATGCCAAAGGCGACGGTCTTGCCAGAACCTGTCTGCGCGGAAACCAGAAGGTCGCGCCCCCGTGCATCCGGTTTCAGCATCGCCTGCTGCACGGCGGTCAGGGTTTCATAGCCTCGTTCGGCCAACGCTGCGGCCAATGGCGCAGCAATCTCGTTTTGGGTCATTCGTTCTGCCTAGAATGGGCTCTTGGCCCGGGTTGACGGCCCGGTCCTGCCCGCACGCGGCCCACCATCCGCGCACCATCCAGAACAGCCGATCCGTAGCCCTACAGCCCAGCCCCGGCAGAGTCAAAGGCTGTTTACTTCCCAAGGATAGGCAAATGAGTTACATCGCTTGGCCCATTTAGAGCCGTTTCGAGAAGAGCCGCCGGCGCACAGAACCCATGTGACCGGGTAATCCGCAGGATTGCTGCTGCGATCCGGACAAAATCAATGCGTCCAGGGACCACGCCTGTCAGTCGCGAAATTCTCGCCATAGCCGCGAGGGCGGATATTCTGCGCACGCTTATGAGGTTCCTGCACGACGTAATCCAACCCGCGCTCTTTAGCGTAATCTTCAGCCTGTTTACGAGTCTCGAAGCGCAGGCGGACTTGCGATTGCGTGTCGTCGCTGCTGGTCCAGCCCATCAGCGGATCGATTTCGCGCGGATCGGCGGGCGGGTATTCCAGCACCCAGTTCTTGCTGCGCGCAGTGCCGGATTGCATGGCGTTGCGGGCGGGCTGATAAATGCGGACACGCATGGCGGAATTCCTTACACTTGAACCGCCCGAGTTATCGCCAAAGCCGGGCGCGTGATCAAGCCCCTATGCGCTTCTGTCCTTCCGGGGGCAATCATCTATTCTTCCGGGGTGCTTGCAGCCCGCTTCATTTCGATCTCGATGAAGGAAAGCGGTCCCGGTCCCGCGTTCCTGACATCATGCTGCACGCCTTTCGGTCGAAGATAGCTGTCGCCAATCTTCACGGGTTTCTCGGTTACCTCGCCATCCGCCTCATAGGCCATAATGGAATCCGTCAGGATCACGACCGCGTAATCCATTTCATGTTCATGCCATCCGGTCGTCGCACCGGGCGCAAAATCCCAGCGTGTGATCTTTGTGTGATCGTCTTCGGCAAGGACGGTCGGAACGGCAGGGGCGGTGGATTCGAACGGCATTTCGGCTTCTCCTTGATCATGTGGCGCCCGGAAAGGGTAGCGCATTACCACGAATTGTCACGGCTTCACTGGATGTGCGGCATATTTCCGTCTGCGAGATCAACCGGGGCGGGAACAGCTTCGGGATTCATGCGTTCTCTCGTGATGACAGGAGGTAATCCCATGTGCGCAACCCGAATTTTCCCGCTGATCGCGGCAGGCGTCATTCTAGGCGCATGTACGCAAGAAACGGTAGAAGCCAAACCAACCTGCGACGCCGAGCTTCATCAAAGCCTGATCGGCAAGAATATCGGCGAGGTGACCTTGCCGCCCAAGCTCGTCAAGCGCGTGATGCAGGACGGCGATCCCGCAACGATGGATTTCAACCCGGAAAGGCTGAATATCATCGTGGATGACAAGGGCTGGATCGAAAAGGCTTATTGCGGCTGAGATTCAGCGAGGCCGGACGCTGGCGGGGAATAACCGCTCGGTTTGGACAGAATGCGGTCCATTGGCGAGGCAAACGCCTTGTTTGCATGACCACTCAATTAGACGGCCGAATGGATCCGCCCTATCTCCGTTTGCGCCGCTTATTCCCGCCACGCTGCCCGGCCCTGCCGCCGGTCGAACGCCCCGAGGCATTGACGGCAGCTTCCGCCGCCGCTTCGACCGCCGATTGACGGGCCAGGGGATCATCGGCCACCGCCAGATCCACGGCTTCCAATCGCTTGACCTCGTCGCGCAGCCTTGCGGCCTCCTCGAATTCCAGATTCTCTGCAGCCTCGCGCATCTGCGCACGCAGCCCGTCCAGATGCGCCTGAAGATTTGCCCCGACAAGCGGCATGTCCACCTTGGCGGTGATGCGCGATTCATCGGTATCACCCCGCCACAGCCCGGCCAGAACGTCCTCGACATTCTTGCGGACCGTTTGCGGCGTGATGCCATGTTCTTCGTTATACGCCATCTGCTTGATGCGACGACGGTCGGTTTCGGCGATGGCGCGCTCCATGCTGCCAGTGATGCGATCGGCATACATGATGACCCGGCCATCAGCGTTCCGCGCCGCCCGCCCGATGGTCTGGACCAGCGAGGTCTCGGAACGCAGGAAACCTTCCTTATCCGCATCCAGAATGGCGACAAGACCGCATTCCGGGATATCCAGCCCTTCACGCAGCAGGTTGATCCCGATCAGCACGTCGAACGCCCCAAGACGCAGGTCGCGCAGAATCTCGATCCGCTCGATCGTGTCGATATCGCTGTGCATATAGCGGACCTTGATCCCCTGTTCGTGCAGATATTCGGTCAGGTCCTCGGCCATGCGCTTGGTCAATGTAGTGCAAAGCGTGCGATAGCCCTGCGCGGTGACCTTGCGCACCTCGTCCAGCAGATCGTCGACCTGCATCTCGACCGGGCGTATTTCGATCTGCGGATCCAGCAGGCCGGTGGGGCGAATGATCTGCTCGGTGAACACGCCGCCGGTCTGGTCCAGTTCCCATCTCTGAGGCGTGGCACTGACAAAGACGGATTGGGGCCGCATCGCGTCCCATTCCTCGAATTTCAGCGGCCGGTTATCGGTGCAGGACAGCAAGCGAAAACCATGTTCAGCCAGCACCGATTTGCGACGGTAGTCACCCCGGTACATCCCGCCGATCTGCGGCACAGACACATGAGATTCATCCGCGAAAACAATGGCGTTATCCGGGATAAACTCGAAAAGCGTGGGCGGAGGCTCACCCGGCGCCCTACCTGTCAGATAGCGGCTGTAATTCTCGATCCCGTTGCAGACCCCGGTGGCCTCCAGCATCTCCAGATCGAAATTCGTCCGCTGTTCCAGCCGTTGCGCCTCCAGCAGCTTCCCTTCCTCCTGAAACTGCTGCAGACGCAGGATCAACTCCTGACGGATGCCCTTGATCGCCTGCTGCATGGTTGGCCGGGGTGTGACATAGTGGCTATTCGCATAAATCCGGATCTGGCGGAAATTATCGGTCTTGGCGCCGGTCAAAGGGTCGAATTCGGTAATCGCCTCCAGCTCGTTGCCAAAGAAATCGAAACGCCATGCGCGGTCTTCAAGGTGGGCGGGCCAGACCTCGACGATATCGCCACGCACCCGAAAACCACCGCGCTGGAAACTGCCATCAAGGCGGCGATATTGCTGCGCGACAAGCTGCCCCAGAAACTCCCGCTGATCGTAGCTGTCGCCGACGATCATATCCTGCGTCATCGCCGAATAGGTCTCGACCGAGCCGATACCGTAGATACAGGATACAGATGCCACGATGATCACATCATCCCGTTCCAGAAGCGCGCGGGTGGCCGAATGGCGCATCCGGTCGATGGCCTCGTTGATCTGCGATTCCTTCTCGATATAGGTATCGCTGCGCGCCACATAGGCTTCGGGCTGGTAGTAATCGTAATAACTTACGAAATACTCAACCGCGTTATCGGGGAAAAACCCTTTGAATTCGCCGTAAAGCTGCGCCGCCAGCGTCTTGTTCGGCGCAAGAATGATGGCCGGACGCTGAGTCTGTTCGATCACCTTCGCCATCGTATAGGTCTTGCCGGTACCCGTCGCGCCCAGAAGAACCTGATCACGCTCCCCCGTTTCGACACCCTCCGCCAGTTCCGCGATTGCAGTCGGCTGATCGCCTGCCGGTTGAAACTCGCTATTCATGACGAAGCGCTTGCCGCCTTCCAGCTTGGGGCGGGTGACTTCGGGTACGCGCGCGATTGGCGCGTTGGTGTTGTTATGGGCCATCAGCCAAGTCCTGTCCGGGTCATCCCTCAAGGTGAGAACTGACGCGCGAAAGTCAACCGCCCCTGCTGACAGAAACCGTCATCAGCAGGAATCCCTTTCTTCCTCACCCCAATATCCCGCGGTCCGGGGCCGGGCCCCGGCTTCAGGATCACCGTTTCAGACGATCCGGCTTCAATGCAGCCCAGCCCTCGCCACCATCCATCTCATCCGCAAGGATTTCAGCCGTCACCGGTCCAAGCGTGAAGCCCTGATGCCCATGCCCGAAATGCGCCCATAAATTCGGCTGTTCCGGCACACGCCCCACCACCGGCAGCATATCCGGCATACAGGGCCGCCGCCCCGTCCAGGGTTCCGCCTCGACCGGATCACCGATATCGAACAGCTCCCGCGCGCCTTCCTCGGCATGTTTCAACTGCGGAGGCACCAGTCGCGGATGGCGGGTCAATTCCGCAGCCGTAGCGATCCGCAGGCCCCGGCGCATCGGCGATGTCACCATGGAATTCGCGAAATCCGCAATCGGATGATGTGGGGGCGTCTCCATATGGTAATGCCGGTGATAACCGCGCTTGTAGACCATCGGCACTTTCAGCCCGTAACGGGCCAGCATCATCGGTGACCACGGACCAAGGGCGACCACTGCATGCTCACCTTCGGCCTCATCGGCAACCCATGCTGCCCCTTTGCGATGCAGATCGCCCGCATCGCCATTCAGGATCCGCCCGCCACGCTTCTGGAACAGCGCCGCATAAGCAGCCACGAGCCCGCCGGGATCAGAACAATTCCAGCTGTCGGACCAATGGGTTGCCCCGGTAACCTCGATCTTGACCGAAGGTTCCAGCGTGCGAAGCTGCTTGCCATCCAGCAGCACTGCCTCGACTCCGAATTCGGTCTTGAATCGTTCCGCCGCAGCCAGCGCCTTATCCATGAGGGCCGGAGTCCGGTGCAACTCGATATAACCGTTCCTGCGAATGATGTTATCCGCCCCTGCCGCCGCGACCAACGGCGCATGACGCTCGGTCGATTGCCGGATCAGCTTGCCCCAGACATGCGAGGCACGCTTATGAGCGGCAGGCAGCGAATTGCGCGCATAGGCCAGCACCGCCCATGCCTGATCCAGCAGCCCCGGAATATTCCACTTCACGTCATATCCACGGCCCAGCGCAATCTGCAAAAGCGCACCGGGAGCCAGAGGCATCGCATAAGGCTCGACCGCTTCGGTCTGGATCAGCCCGGCATTGCCATAGCTGGTCTCACGCCCCGGCGCGTTGCGGTCGATAATGGTGACCTCATGCCCACGCTCTTGCAGGGCCAGCGCGGTACTGACGCCAATCATGCCTGCGCCCAGAACCAGAATCTCCGCCATATCTGCCTCCTTGCCGACTCGCGTTCACCGTATGCCGCAACGCGGGACCGGCATAGCGATTACGAAAATGCTTGGCTTTCAGGGATGCAGAATCCTGCTGTCTGCAGCAAGAATTAACAGACAATCTTTGGCATTTACCAAAATATTTGCAAGATTCAGGCGAAAAGTTCGCGGCAAAAGGTCAAAGCTTCGATCAGAGCATCCACTTCCTCGACCGTATTATACATGCCGAAGGATGCCCGTGCGCTTGCATTGATTCCATAGAACTCCATCAGCGGCATGGCGCAATGCGTCCCCGCCCGCACAGCGATCCCGCGCTTATCGAGAATGGTCGACATGTCATGCGCATGCGCCCCGTCCATCGTCATCGAGAAGATCGCGCCCTTATCCGGCGCATCACCCTGCACATTCAGCCAGTTCAATGCCCGCAGCCGGTCGCGGGCATGGTCGCGCAGCACGCGTTCATGCGCCGAGATCGCCTCCATCCCGATATCCATCAGATATTCAAGCGCTGCGCCCAGTCCGATCTGGTTGACGATACCGGGGGTGCCCGCCTCGAACCGCAGGGGCGGATCGGCATAGGTCACCTCATCCCTCGCGACGGTACGGATCATGTCACCGCCGCCCATGAAGGGACGCATCTCCGCCTGTCGTGTATCACGAATCCAGATCGCGCCCGATCCCGAAGGGCCATAAAGCTTATGCCCGGTGATACAGTAGAAATCGACCCCAAGCGCCGAAAGATCAACCGGCAGATGCACCGCCGCCTGAGAGCCATCGACCAGCACCGGCACATCGGTCCCCCGCGCAATCGCACCGACATCGACAATGGTACCGGTCACGTTCGACATATGGGTCACAGCAATCAACCGGGTCTTCGGACCGACGGCCTCAAGCACCTTGGCAGGCGGCAGACTGCCATCCGGCTCGGGTTCGACCCATTTCAGAACCACACCCTGACGTTCGCGCAGGAAATGCCACGGCACGATATTCGCGTGATGTTCAAGCACCGACAGCACGATCTCATCGCCCGGCTGAAGACGTGGCGCAGCCCAGCCATAGCTGACCAGATTGATCCCTTCGGTGGCACCCGAGGTAAATATTATCTCATCCTCGCGCGGGGCATTCAGGAACCGGGCGATGATCGCACGCACCCGCTCGTAATTATCCGTCGCGAGGTTCGACAGGTAATGCAGCCCGCGATGGACATTCGAATATTCCGCCTCATAGGCATGGGTCACAGCCTCGATCACCTGACGCGGCTTTTGCGCGCTTGCACCATTGTCCAGATAGACCAGAGGCTTGCCATTGACCTGCCGCGACAGGATCGGGAAATCGGCGCGGATCCTTGCAAGATCGAAACTCATTGCGGTACCTCGGGCAGCAGGCCGAAACTCGCGGCGATGATCGAAAGGACGAATCCCGTTACGAAAGCGGTGCCGATCAGGCCCAGCAGGACCTTGCCCCCGCTGGTGAAGCCGTGCAGCGTCTTGGTGAACTGAACGGTCAGCCAGAAGAACAGCACGATGGCAAGCACGCCCAGTATTCCAGACAATCCGGGAAGGATCAGAGACGTGGCGACCTGCACAACCTGAACCAGCAGAAGCACGATTTCAATCCAGACAGTCAGCAGCAAGGCGTCCTCGAAGGAACCCCGTCCGCCGAATATCCGCCCCACCCCGGTCATGAGCGACGCAGCCAGCACGATCGCGAAAAGCTGGATGACGGCCAGAACCAGCGGTTGGGCCGTCAGCGACAGAACCGGCATGTCTTCAGCTTCGGGAATCGGGAATAATTGCGATGACAGCCAGGCCAGCAATGCAGATACCGAGACCGCCAGAAACAATCCCATCCAGCGAACGGAAAGCGGCCAGTTCATCGCGATCAGGGAACGCGCAGCGGTCGCCGGATCCCGGAAAGTCAGGCTCACCAGAGCTTTGAAATCGTCAAACGTCATGCTTGCCTCGCCAGTGCAGAGATTCCGGCGCCCCAGATCATCAGGAAACCGATGCCCGAAAATGCGCGTGTCAGGGTCAGCGCAGGCCCCTGCCCGATCAGCCCCGCAACAAGACCGGCCAGCAGCACCGCCGGCGCGGCCGCCAGAAGCGCCCAGAACAGTGCCAGACGAGACCTGCCCTGATCCAGCGGCCAGGGCGTGACGCGCGAGAGCAATGAGACGACACCAGCAATCGCATAGGCAATCAGCGGCATCAGGAACATGACCGCAAGCAATGAGCCGCCCATCCGGGCCTCGAACGGAACCGAAGGATCAAGTTCGGCGGCACGGGCGTGCATCGGCGCCTGTGCAACCAGAAAGATCAGCATTGCCAGCATCAATACCACCAGCTTCACCCGCTCGGGCATATCGGCCAGCCCCCGCACAACAAGGCGGGGGGACCACCAGCTTTGCAGGATGCGGGGCAGCATGCCTCCGCCTGCCCTCACCCCCCCGGTCGTCACTGATTTTCGTGCCGGGTCAGCCAAGCTTCCAACCGATCGCTGATCTGTCCGCGCAGGTCCTCATCCTCGATCTCTTCCAGTGCATCCGCCAGGAAAGACAGAACCAGGAACACGATGGCACGCTCTTTGGGAACCCCGCGCGAGCGCAGATAGAACAGGGCCGTTTCATCAATCGCCCCGGTCGTCGAACCATGCGAGCACACCACGTCATCCGCATAGATTTCGAGTTCCGGCTTGGCCAGGAACTGGCTGTGTTCATCCAGAAGCAAGGCCTGACTGATCTGATAACCATCGGTCTTCTGCGCACCGGGCTTCACGAGTATCTTGCCCTGAAACACCCCTTCCGCACCGTTCTTCAGCACCTTCTTGTAGACCTGACGGCTTTCGCAGCGCAGGCCTCCATGGGTGATGAAGATGGTGTCGTCATGGTGGAACGGCCCGTCATTGCCGTCGCCCAGCACCGCCCCGGCAACATGGGCAAGCGCATCATCGCCGACGATATCCACAATGGTTTCATGCCGCATCAAGGTTCCGTTAACCGAAAGCACGAAGGCTTTCAGTTGCGCTTCGCTCTCGACCCGGGCGAAGATATGGGACAGTTCCAGCTTCTGATGAACCGCCTGTCTCGCCCCGATATAGTTGAGCTTTGCGCCCCGGGCGAGATCGGCCTCGATCATGCCATTCGAGCGCGCGCCGACCATGCCGGTTTCCAGCAGCGTAAGCTCCGCGCCCTCTTCGGCCCGGATGACATGATGCCATGTCACATCCGCATCCTCCGAGGCGCGGCGGTGGACGATATGCACGGGTTTCGACGGTTTTCCCGTCACCCGGATCAGCATGCCGTCCCGGGACGCGACCGTGTTAAGCGCAGCAAAGGGGCGGTTGACCGGCTTCTGACCGGCTGCCTCGAGGCTGCCGTAAATCCCCTTGGCCCAGTGGTCCGCCACCTCATCCGCCTGTGCCAGCATTTCGATCTCGATCCCCTCATGCGCGAGGGAATCCGAGGCAGCCGCATCAAACTCCCCGTCCACGAAGATCAGTTTCAGCCGGTCGAGATCCTGAAACAGCGGCGAATCCTGCATTTTTTCCGGGACTGAAATCGGTGCAGGAGCAGGCGCATTGAAATCGCGCGGATTGGTGAAGCGCCAATATTCATCGCGCGGCCCCGGCAACCCCATGTCGCGCAGCCGCCTCAGGGCATCGGCACGCGCCGCCGCGGTAAAGCCGCCCGCAGGCAGGCGCATCGCGTCAAGGCGGGTCTGCAGCGCATCGGCGGCAACCGGCGCTCCGCTGACCTGCGGCGTCACTTCCTTTGTCTGAACGGCGGTATCAGACATCAGCCGGCCTCCGCCAGAAGATCGCCATAGCCTTCCTCTTCCACCTGCAACGCCAGTTCCGGCCCACCGGATTTGACGATGCGGCCATTGGACATGATATGCACAACGTCGGGTTGGATATGATTCAGCAGACGCTGATAATGGGTGATCACCAGAAAGCTGCGATCGGGCGAGCGCAGCGCATTCACACCATCGGCCACCAGACGCATCGCATCCACATCGAGGCCGGAATCGGTTTCATCCATGATGCACATGCGCGGTTCCAGCATGGCCATCTGCAGGATTTCATTGCGCTTCTTCTCACCGCCCGAAAACCCGACATTGACCGGGCGTTTCAGCATCTCTGCGTCGATCTGCAACTCAGAGGCTTTGGCACGGATCGCCTTGAGAAATTCGGCCGAAGACATCTCGGCCACGCCGCGCGCCTTGCGCTGTGCGTTCACTGCGGTGCGCAGGAAGGTCATATTGCCCACGCCGGGAATCTCGACCGGATACTGGAATGCAAGGAACAGACCTGCCGCCGCACGCTCTTCGGGCTCCATGTCCAGAAGGTCGTTGCCGTCCAGAGTCGCCTCACCCTCGGTGACCTCGTACCCATCGCGACCCGACAACACATAGGACAGCGTCGACTTCCCCGAACCGTTCGGCCCCATGACTGCATGGACCTGACCCGCCGGAACCTCAAGGCTGAGCCCCTTGAGAATCTGCTTGTCTTCTTCCTCAAGTTTCACGTGCAAATTATTGATTTTCAGCATTTCTTACCTCAGTCGATGGTGACGGCGGTGCCGGAAGCGGACACCATCAGCATATTATTGATGACCTCGTAATCGAGATCGACCCCGACGACGGCATTCGCGCCAAGACTCGTCGCATATTCCTGCATTTCCGCAAGCGCGGTCAGCCGCGCTTCGGCCAAAGCCGTCTCATAGGCCCCCGAGCGCCCGCCGACAATATCGCGGATTCCGGCGAAAACATCGCGGAAGACATTCGCACCGATGATCGTCTCTCCGGTCGCAATGCCGTGATAGGCGGTGATCTTGTGACCGTCGATGCTTTGCGTGGTGGTTACGATCATCCGACGCTGCCCTCCAGCGATATGGCAACCAGCGATTGCGCCTCCATGGCGAATTCCATGGGCAGGGCCTGCAGAACCTCGCGGCAGAAACCGTTGACGACAAGCGCGACGGCCTCTTCCTCATCCATTCCGCGCGAACGGCAATAGAAAAGCTGATCGTCATCGACCTTGCTGGTCGTCGCCTCATGCTCCACGCGGCTGCTGGTGTTCTTGACTTCGATATAGGGCACCGTATGCGCCCCGCATTTATCGCCGATTAACAGGCTGTCGCATTGGGTATAGTTGCGGCTGTTCGTCGCCCGCGGATGCATGCTGACCAGACCGCGATAGGTATTCTGCGCCTTGCCCGCCGAGATCCCCTTGGACACGATCCGCGAGCGGGTGTTCTTGCCCAGATGCACCATCTTGGTGCCGGTATCCGCCTGCTGGAAATTATTGGCGATGGCGATCGAGTAGAACTCACCCTGCGATTCGTCGCCGCGCAGGATGCAGGACGGGTATTTCCAGGTGATTGCCGAGCCGGTTTCCACCTGCGTCCACATCACCTTGGCCCGCGCCTCGCGGCAATCGGCCCGCTTGGTGACGAAATTGTAGATGCCGCCCTTACCTTCCTCGTCGCCGGGAAACCAGTTCTGCACCGTGGAATATTTGACCTCGGCATCTTCCAGAATGACAATCTCGACCACGGCCGCATGCAATTGATGCGTATCGCGCTTGGGCGCGGTGCAGCCTTCAAGATAGCTGACATAAGCGCCCTTGTCGGCAATGATCAGCGTACGCTCGAACTGGCCGGTATTTTCGGCATTGATCCGGAAATAGGTGCTGAGTTCCATCGGACAATGCACGCCGGGCGGCACATACACAAAGGAACCGTCCGAGAATACGGCACTGTTCAGCGTGGCATAGTAGTTATCCGATTGTGGAACGACCGAGCCGAGATATTTCTTCACCAGATCGGGATATTCCCGGATCGCTTCGGAAATCGAGCAGAAAATCACTCCGGCCTTGGCCAGTTCATCCTTGAAGGTCGTACCGACGCTGACCGAATCGAAAACCGCATCGACGGCAACCTTCCGGCCATCGGCAGGAGCCTCGCCCGCGCCCTCGACGCCTGCAAGAATCATCTGCTCTTTCAGTGGAATGCCCAGTTTTTCATAGGTTGCCAACAGCTTGGGATCGACCTCATCCAGGGATTTCGGCTTTTCCTGCATGCTTTTCGGGCGCGCATAGTAATACTGATCCTGGAAATCGATCTTCGGATAGTGAAGCATCGCCCATTTCGGTTCTTTCATGCTCACCCAACGCCGATAGGCCTCAAGCCGCCATTCGGTCATCCATTCCGGCTCTTCGTTCTTCTGCGAGATCAGGCGGACGATATCTTCATTCAGCCCCTTGGGGGCATAGTCCATCTCGATCTCGGTATCCCAGCCGTATTTGTAACTGCCCATGTTCTGGACAGTCTCAACCGTTTCCCGGTCAACGCCTTCCCGAACTTCAAGATCGGTGATCTCGTTCATCTCGTGTCCTTCCTCTGGGCAAACCCTTGCTCACCCGTTTCTCTCGCGCCAGCGTGAATACGCGGATTCCCACGCATCCGCAAATCGGTTCATCTGATCGTCGTCCAAATCAGGACTTATCGATATCCGTATCGCGGCCTGCGCCTGCGCATCGTCAAAACCCATCGCCTGAAGAGTCCCGCTGGCCCGGATTTTACCGGAAGAACAGGCCGATCCAGCCGACACTGCAAATCCCGCAAGATCCATCTGCATGACCTGCGTTTCACCCTTCCACCCCGATGTAAGGAGGCAAGTCGTGTTCGGCAAGCGCTTGCTGTCTTTTCCGACAATGATCGCATCGGTCGCAACTCCGGTCAGCCGGGCTTCCAACCTGTCGCGCCGGTCGGCCACATCATCCCACAACCCGGCCTCAAGATCACGCTGGGCAGCCTCTGCCGCCGCCGCGAAGCCCGCGATACCGATCAGATTTTCGGTCCCAGCGCGTCGGCCCTGTTCTTGCCCGCCACCACGAAGCCGCGCCTCGATATCGGTTCCTTTCTTCAGAATTAATGCCCCGATCCCCTTGGGACCACCCAGCTTATGTGCGGAAATAAGTCCCGAAATCGCACCCAGCCAATTGAAAGAAAATGGAATCTTGCCGAAAGCCTGTGTCAGATCACTGACCGCCAGTCCCTCGGGCAGGGTCTGGATGACGCCGGTCTCGCTATTCGCAAGCTGCACCGCCGCCCGCGCAGGATCCGGCACGGATATGATTCCGCCACTATCGACCGGCAAAGAGGGATCACACCACTCCTTCACCGCCTCATGTTCGACCGGAGCGCATTGAAGTCCCTGCCCCGCCAACATCATCGCCGCGGCTTCCGTCGTGCCCGAGGTAAAGACCACGTCTGCCCCTTCTGCCCCCAAACTGGCCGCGATACGCTCGCGCGACCGCTCCATGAGCATTTTCGCGGCCCGTCCCTCGGCATGTACCGACGAAGGATTGCCGATCACATCCATGGCCTCGATCATTGCCGCCCGCGCCTCGGGGCGCAGAGGCGTCGTGGCGTTCCAGTCAAGGTAAACGCGGCTCATCCCAGTTCCTTCGCGATTTTAGCCGCCAACTGCCGCGCAACCTCATCCTTGCCCATGCGCGGCCATTCCTCGACCCCGTCTGCGCGAATCAGAGTCACAGCATTTTCGCTGCCGCCCATGATGCCGGTGGATGGGCTGACATCATTCGCAACGATCCAGTCACAGCCCTTGCGCTGACGCTTGGCTGTCGCATTGGCGATCACGTCATCGGTTTCAGCGGCGAAGCCCACAACCAGCGAGGGCCGCTTTGCCTTCAGATTGCTGATCCATGCCAGAATGTCGGGATTTTCGGCCATTTCCAATGCCGGAGGCTGCCCGGTTCCATCCTTCTTCATCTTGCGCTGCGAAGAATTGACGACCCGCCAATCCGCCACCGCCGCCGCCATAACTGCGGCTTCGGCGGGAAGCGCCGCCTCGACCGCGTCACGCATTTGCATGGCCGTCTCGACCCGGATGACGCCGACGCCTTCAGGGGCAGGAACCACCGCCGGCCCGGTCACGAAACTGACTCGCGCACCCAGATCACGCAACGCAACCGCAATCGCCGCGCCCTGCGCGCCAGATGACCGGTTTGCGATATATCGTACCGGATCGATCGGCTCATGCGTCGGGCCGGATGTCACGATCACATGCCGCCCTTTTAGCGGCCCCAATGCATGGGTTTCCGGCGCCAGTTTCAAAGGAGCATCCAAAGCCCCCCGGATTGCCGCCATGATCGCCTCGGGCTCGGCCATCCGGCCCGGGCCGAATTCACCACAGGCCATGTCGCCCTCATCCGGACCTACCGTCAGGATCCCGTCATCCCGCAGCAACGCGAGATTGCGCTGCGTCGCCCGGTGGTTCCACATGCGCACATTCATGGCGGGCGCGATCAGGACCCGCTTGTCGGTCGCCAGAAGCAGCGTCGATGCCAGATCGTCGGCAAGCCCTTGCGCCATCTTGGCCATCATGTCAGCCGTCGCTGGCGCGACGACCACCAGATCCGCGTTGCGCGAAAGCTGGATATGCCCGATCTCGGCTTCGGTCGAAATATCGAACAACCCTTCATGCGCAGCTTCGCCGGCCAGCACCGAGATTGTCATCGCCGTGGTGAATTCCCCGCCCGCCCGCGTCAGGATCGGAGTCACCGCCATGCCCTCGGCCCGGATCAGCCGGATCAGCTGAGGAATCTTGTAGGCCGCGATACCGCCGCCGATAATCAGAAGAATGCGTTTGCTGGTCATATCAGCCCCCGAATACCTTGCCGAGGAATAGCGACCCAATCCGCGCCCCGCAAGGAAAGCCGTCCGTTAACCCTCCCTTAGCACCGCTGCATTAAACATTCAGGCGGATATCGCAGAGGATCTGATGGTCGCAACCGCCTATTCCGTCGCTTTCGCAGGAATCGAGGCTCGTCTGGTAGAGGTGCAATGCGCCGTCTCGGCAGGACTGCCGGGATTTGCCATCGTCGGCCTGCCCGACAAGGCGGTCAGTGAAGCCCGGGAACGGATCAGGGCAGCCTTCAGCGCGATTTCCATCGCCATGCCGAACAGACGGGTGACGGTAAACCTGTCTCCTGCCGATATGCCGAAAGAAGGCTCACATTTCGATCTGCCGATTGCGCTGGCTGTTCTTGCCGCGCTTGAAATCGTTCCGATCGACGAACTCGCCCGCTGCGTCTGTCTGGGCGAACTCGCATTGGACGGGCGGCTCGTCTCGGTCGCAGGCGCCCTGCCCGCCGCCATGGCCGCGGCGGAAGACGACCGGGCCCTGCTCTGCCCATATCCCTGCGGTCCCGAAGCCGCATGGGTCGATTCCGTCCCGGTTCTTGCTCCGGTGAGCCTGCGCGATGCGGTCGATCACCTGACCGACCGTCGCCCTCTGGCGCGCGCGCAACCCGGCATGGTCACCGAAATATCCGAGACGGCCTGCCTTTCCGAGGTGAAGGGACAGGAACGCGCCAAACGCGCCCTTGAGATCGCCGCGGCAGGACGGCACCATCTGCTGATGGTCGGACCGCCCGGCGCGGGTAAATCCATGCTGACCTCGCGCCTGCCGAGCCTGATGCCGCCGCTTGAGCCTGCCGAAGCTTTGGAAACCTCGATGATCCATTCGCTGGCGGGATTGCTGAAGGACGGCGGAATTGCGCGGCTCGCGCCGTTCCGCGAACCACATCACACCGCCTCGATGGCGGCGATTGTCGGGGGTGGACGCGGAGCCAAGCCGGGGGAAATCAGTCTGGCTCATAACGGCGTGCTCTTCATGGACGAATTTCCGGAATTTCCCCGCCCTGTGCTCGAAACCCTGCGTCAGCCGATCGAAACCGGAGAGGTCACGATCGCCCGCGCCAACGCCCATATCCGCTATCCCTGCCGCTTCCTGCTGGTCGCGGCAGCCAACCCCTGTCGCTGTGGATATCTGGCGGATGCGAACCGGGCCTGCTCGCGCGCACCGATCTGTGGCAGCGAATATATGAGCCGGATTTCAGGGCCGTTGATGGATCGGTTCGACCTGCGCCTCGAGGTTCCGCCGGTGCATTTCCGTGATCTCGAACTACCTTCAAGTGGCGAAAATTCCGCCCGGATAGCTGCCCGCGTCGCACGTGCCCGAACCATTCAGGCAGAGCGTTTCCGAGGCCATGATGGGTTGCGTGTCAATGCGGATGCCACGGGACAAATCCTCGATGAAATCGCCAGTCCGGACAGCGAGGGCCGCAGCCTGATCAGAACCGCATCCGAGCGTCTGGGACTGACTGCACGCGGATATCACCGGATCCTCCGAAGTGCACGAACGATTGCCGATCTGGCCGAATCCCAGGACGTTCGCGCACCGCATATCGCGGAAGCAATAAGCTACCGATTGCCGTTTGTTGCCGGGGGCTGATCGCGTGGCAGATCAATCGGGCACCGGGTCCCGCAACAGGCTGGTTATGCCACCCGGTCCGCAGCACGCTTTTCGATCGCCTCCCAGATCAAAGCGGCGACATTTATGCCGTCAAACCGCTCCAGTTCCTGAATGCCTGTCGGCGAGGTGACATTTATCTCGGTCAGCCAACCGCCGATAACATCAATCCCCGTGAAGATCAGGCCCTTTTCCCGCAGAACCGGGCCGATCCGCTTGCATATTTCACGCTCGCGATCGGTCAGCGCGATTTTTTCCGCCCGGCCACCGACATGCATGTTCGAGCGTGTCTCGCCCTGCTGCGGCACGCGATTGATCGCACCCACCGGTTCACCATCGACGAGGATGATCCGCTTGTCACCCTGGGTGACATCCGGAAGATATTTCTGGGCAATCATCGGCTCACGGTTGATCCCGGCAAACGTCTCGAGCAGGGAGGACAGGTTTGGATCGTCGTGACGAAGATGGAACACTCCCGCACCACCGTTGCCGTAAAGCGGCTTGACGATCATTTCTCCATGACGCTCCCGAAAACGCCGGAAATCGGCCGGGTTACGCGAGATCATGGTCGGAGGCGTGAGATCGGGGAAATCCAGCACCATCAGTTTCTCCGGGCAGTTCCGCACCCAGAAGGGATCATTTACGACCAGTGATCTGGGATGTACCCGATCCAGCAGATGCGTCGATGTCACATAGGCCATGTCGAAAGGCGGATCCTGCCGCAGCCAGATCACATCGAATTCGGTCAGATCCACTTCGGTCCAGTCGCCGAATGTCACATGATCGCCGGCTACACGCCGCAAATTCACCGGCCGTCCCCGGACGATGACTTTCCCTTCGTCATAGCGCATCTGATCGACGGTATATTGAAAAAGCCGGTGTCCCCGGGCCTCGGCTTCCAGTCCGATACGAAATGTGCTGTCACCATTGATGTCCACAGACTCCAACGGGTCCATCTGTAATGCGACGTAAAGGCTCATCGCGCTCTCCTGCAGCTTGTCGGTCGCTTGTCACCCGGCTTCAGGTCGGATGCAAGGCCCGGAATTCAGCCGCCAAACGCGTTCTCAATGACATCGATCCGTCCAGAGGCATCAACCAATGCCGCATCGAAGCGCATCTCGCTTAACAGGCCGGCAGATCGATCACCGCAAAATTCGCATGCGGCACGGCAAATTCGGTCCATCTGGCGACGGCTAAGACGCTCTCCGGCGCAGGCATGGCTGCGCGACGATTTCACTTCGACAAAAACCAGACAGTCGCCGATCTGGCATATCAGGTCGATTTCACCGGCCCTGCCGCGCCAGCGCCGGGCAAGAATATCGTATCCTTGGGCATTGTAGCGGCTTGCGACCCGATCCTCGGCCATCTGCCCTGAAATCGCGGCAATTCTGCCTCGTCTCGCACGTCCGGCGGCAATGCGCTTGGACTGCGGCGCCGGGCAAAATTGCACCTTGCCGATATGATCGAGTAATTCGAGTTGACAACCCATCAGCGTCCCTTTCAGCGTCACTGCGCGACGACGGCATGTCGCGCAGCATTCCACAGATACAAATCATCGGAAAATCAGGATTCCCTGTCATCCACGCCCTTCTGAGCGGTAAGATCAATGGCGGCCTGATAAACGTCCCGCCGACTCAGACCCAATTCCGCCGCCACATCACGCGCGGCATCCTTGACGGTCATGGTCCGGAGTTTCTCTTCCAATGCGGCCTGTACCGTCCCGGCATCAGCCATGACAGGCGCCGGACGATCAAGAACGACAACGACTTCCCCCTTGATGCCGTTCAGCCGCGGGTCGGAAAGCAGTTCTGCCGCCGTCCCTCGAATCACTTCTTCGAATTTTTTCGTCAGTTCTCTGGTCACGACGATAATCCGATTCGGCTCGATGTCGAACAACTCTTCCAACATGTGGTTAACGCGTCGCGGGCTTTCGAACAGGATCACCGTCGCGTCGATCATGGTCCATTGTCTCAGCCAGCTCGCCCTTGCGGATTTACCCGTGGGCGGAAATCCGGCGAAAAGAAAGCGGTCGCTGGGCAGCCCGGACAGGCTGAGCGCCGCCAAAGCCGCCGAAGGTCCCGGAACCGCATGCACGCGGCTTCCCTGCATGGCCGCATCGCGCGCAAGCCGAAATCCCGGATCGGCGACAAGCGGCGTCCCCGCGTCGGAGGCATAGGCGAGGCTCCGCCCCTGTCGCAGGGCCGCCATGATAACCGGCCGCTGACGGTCCGCGTTATGATCGTGATAGGCGATGATCCTGCGCCCGCGCAGCGGGATGCCGTGAATATCCATCAGGTGACGCATCACGCGGGTATCCTCGGCCGCCAGAAGCTCGGCGGAATTCAACACATCAAGGGCGCGCAGGGTAATATCGCGCGCGGTCCCGATCGGCGTTGCGACCAGATAGAGACCGGGCAAAAGAGCTGCCGCCTCGACATGGGCGGGAATCCGGCGCGCCGGTTCGTCCCGGCCGGTTCTCATCGCCGGTTTCACGCCGGATTTTCGTTCGCTCACGGGTCACTCCTCTGGCTGATGCGGGCCTGCGCGCGATTGCCATTCGCAGGCGATGGACATAGTTTGCGCTTAATCCGCCGTTATCCAGTCTACAGCAGGGAAATTCCACATGTCCGCAATTATCACAACCCGGAGACCGAACCTTCTCCGCCGTGCCGTCTTGCGCGCGGGTGCGATCCTGAGTGTGGTCGCAATCGCCGCATGTCAGCCCAGCGGCGGCAATGTCGGTGCGGTCGGTCCTGAGTCCGGCCAGATGATCGATCCCGGCCAGCCCGTCAAGGTCGCCCTGCTCGTACCCGGCGGCAGCGGAAATCCAAATGTCGAGGTTCTTGCCCGCAGCCTCAAAAACGCCGCACAAATGGCGGTCGCCGATGCGCAGGGGGCAACGATCGATCTGAGCATCTATGATACCGGCGGGGATACAGCGAAGGCCGTGGCGCAAGCGAATGCCGCCGCCGACGCCGGCGCGAAGATCATCGTCGGACCGCTTTATGCCGAGGCGGCAAATGCGGTCGGCAGCGCCATGGCGCCGCGCAGCATCAACGTGCTGTCATTCTCGAATAACAGCGAGATCGCCGGCGGCAATGTCTTCGTCATGGGCACGAATTTCTCGAATGTCGCCAACCGGCTGGTGAGCTATGGCGTACGGCAAGGGAAGCGCAATATCTATGTCGTGGCCGAGAACGACGTTGCCGGCCAGATCGGCGGGCGCGCCATCGAGACGGCAATCGCGCGCAATGGGGCGCGTCTTGCTGGCCGCAGCAACCATCCGGTGTCGATCACCGGGGTCGACGGGGTAACGCCGCAAATCGCGCAGGCGGCGAAATCCGGTCAGGTGGACGCCATTTTCATGACCGCCAATCATGCCGCGGTCCTGCCTTACCTGACCGAGAAACTGGCTGCAGCCGGCGTCACCTCGCAGGTCACGCAATTCATGGGGCTGACTCGCTGGGACGAGCCTCGCGCGCGTCGCGGGATGCCTCAGCTTCAGAACGGCTGGTTCGCCATTCCCGACCAGAATTTGATCCAGCAGTTCAACGCACGTTATCAGGCGGCTTATGGCGAAGCGCCGCATGATCTGGCCAGCCTGTCCTATGATGCCATCGCCGCCATCGCATCGCAGGTCCGCGCCGGAAACCGAAATGCCCTGACGACCAGCGGGCTGACCCGGTCCTCGGGCTTTGCCGGCGTGGGCGGCGTCTTCCGGCTGCGGGCCGACCGCACCGCCGAGCGCGGGCTGGCGGTGGCCACGATCCGCAACAGTCAGCTTGTCATCCTTGATCCGGCGCCGCGCGGCTTCGGCGGTTTCGGCTTCTGATCTTGACCAGAACGGCTTCTGAAAGCGGCATACAAAGCGCCCCGGCATTGCCCGGGGCGCATGCGATATTCGACCCTGAAAGCTTCCTTCCGCTGCTTGATGAGGCCCTGTCGGGAGTGAAGGAGCCGCGCGACATCCGGGCAACGACGGTGGCGCGGCTCGTCGACGCGCGGAATTCGGCAATGGATGACATCACGGCGGGATTCCAGGGTCATCCCCGCGCGGCACGCGAAACCGTGCGCGCAATCGCCATGTTGACCGATGGCGTCGTCACCGCGATCCATCACGTCGCAACCACCTATCTGCATTCACAGCACGCGTCCTCGGAAGCGGAGCGGCTGGCCATTCTGGCCGTTGGGGGTTATGGCCGGGCCGAAATGGCACCGGGATCCGACGTCGATCTGCTGTTTCTGACACCCTACAAAATTACGCCCTGGGCCGAGAGTGTGGTCGAATCCATGCTGTATATGCTCTGGGATCTGAAATTGAAGATCGGCCATTCCATCCGCACGATCGACGATTGCCTACGCCTGGGTGCAAGCGACATGACGATCCGAACCTCGCTGGTCGAGCATCGGCTGATCGCTGGTCATGCCGCGCTGGCACATGAATTGGGCGACAGGCTGTGGTCCGAGCTTTTCGAAAAGACCATTCCGCAATTCGTCGAAGCCAAGCTGGAAGAACGCTCTGCCCGCCATCAGCGTCAGGGCGGGCAGCGCTACGTCCTCGAGCCCAACGTCAAGGAGGGCAAAGGGGGGCTGCGCGACCTGCAGACACTTTACTGGATCGCCAAATACATCCACCACGTCGACCGCGCCGTCGAACTGGTGGCGATGGGCGTATTCACCCGCGACGAGCATCTGGCCTTCTGGCAGGCCGAGGATTTCCTGTGGGCGGTACGCTGTCATCTGCATCTGATTGCGGGACGCCCCGTCGATGTGCTGTCTTTCGACATGCAGGTCGAAGTCGCCAGCCGAATGGGTTATTCCGATACGCGCGCCCGGCGCGGCGTCGAGTATTTCATGCAGGATTATTTCCGTCACGCGACGCGAGTGGGTGAACTGACCCGCGTATTCCTGACCGCGCTCGAGGCGCAGCATGTCCGCTCGGCCCCGTTCCTCGGCAGATTGTTCCGCAAACGGCGCAAACTGAAGGCGGGCTTCGTCGATCATCATGGCCGGCTGGCGATCCAGAACGAAGCGGAATTCACCGCCGATCCGCTGAATATCCTGCGCCTGTTCGAGGAAGCACTGCGCACCGGGATCCTGATCCACCCGGACGCCATGCGGATTGTCGCGGCCAATCTGGACCTGATCGACGACACCATTCGCTCGGATCCCGAAGCGATTCGCATCTTCATGGATCTGCTGCTGAAACATGGCAATCCGGAACGTTCTCTGCGGCGCATGAACGAACTTGGCGTGCTGGCCGCTTTCATCCCGGAATTCGAACCCGTTGTGGCGATGATGCAGTTCAACCTGTATCATCATTACACGGTGGACGAGCATTCCATCCAATGCGTCGCCGCCCTTGCCGAGATCGAACGGGGCGAGCATCCATCGGACCTGCCGTTGTCGAGCGAGATCATGGAAGCCGGCGTCAATCGCCGCGTCCTTTACCTGGCCACGCTTCTGCATGATATCGGCAAGGGACGCCCCGAGGATCACTCGATCCTCGGAGCCCGCATCGTCCGCCGCATCGCCATCCGTTTCGGCTTCTCGGCCGAGGATGTCGAGACCGTGGAATGGCTGGTGCGAAACCATCTGTTGATGTCGGATGTCGCGCAAAAGCGCGATATTTCCGATCCGCGCACCCTGCGCGATTTCGCAAAGGCGGTAAAAACCCGCAAACGTCTGGACCTGCTGCTGGTTCTGACGACCTGCGATATCCGCGGCGTCGGACCGGGTGTCTGGAACAACTGGAAAGCGGCGCTTTTGCGCAAGCTTCATCTGGATACCGCCACCATCCTGGAAAACGGCATGGAGGACCTGAATCGCGACAGGCGCCAGAACGAGGCGAAACGCTCCTTGCGGCATCTGCTGATCGCCAAGGGATGGGAAGCGCGGGAGATCCGCGCCGAGATCGGGCGGCATTACGACAATTACTGGCCCGGCCTGCCGACCGAGACCCAGGCGGTATTTGCCGAATTGCTGCAGGAAATCGGTGCCGATGAAATCCGTATCGACCTGCATCCCGATACAGACCGGGACGCAACCCGCGCCGCCTTCGTGCTGGCCGACCATCCGGGAATATTTTCGCGGCTCTGCGGGGCATTGACCCTGATGGGCGCGAATGTCGTGGATGCCCGGACCTATACAACCCGGGACGGTTACGCGACGGCGGTCTTCTGGATACAGGACGCCGAGGGGCATCCCTTTGCCGAAGACCGCCTGCCCCGGTTGCGCCAGACAATCCTGCGCACGCTCAGCGGTGAAATCGTCGCGCGCGAGGCCTTTGCCACTCGCGACAAACCCAAGAAGCGGAATCGGGAATTCCGCTTTCCCACGCATGTCACCTTCGATGACGAGGGCAGCGACATCTACACGATCATCGAGATCGATACCCGGGACCGCCCCGGCCTGCTATATGACCTGACCCGCACGCTCGCGGCAAATCATATCCAGATCGTGAGCGCCGTGATCGCCACATATGGCGCGCAGGTGGTTGACAGTTTCTACGTCAAGGACATGTTCGGCCTGAAGCTGCACAGCGAGGCCAAGCGCAACTCGCTTGAGAAGAAACTGCGATCGGCCATCGCGGACGGTGCGAAACGGGCAGAGGACAAGAACGCATGAAATCAGGACTGATGCGCGGATTCCTGTCGGTCGGGATCTGGACCTTCGTCTCCCGCGTGTCGGGCTTTGTCCGCGACATCCTGATGGCAGCCTGGCTGGGAACCGGCCCGGTCGCGGAAGCCTTCCTGATCGCGCTGTCGCTGCCCAACATGTTCCGCCGCTTTTTCGCGGAAGGCGCGTTCAATACGGCCTTTGTCCCGATCTTCTCGAAGAAGTTGGAGAACCGCGCCGATGCCCAACGCTTTGCCGCCGAGGCATTTTCCGGGCTGTTATCGGTGGTACTGGTCCTGACCGCGATTGCGATGATCTTCATGCCGGTGCTGGTCTGGCTGATGGCTGCGGGCTTTGCCGGAGACGAACGTTTCGCGCTCGCGGTCGAATATGGTCGGATCACGTTCCCCTATATCCTGCTGATCTCGCTGGCGTCCATGATATCGGGCGTGCTGAACGCCAATGGCCGCTTCACCGCCGCGGCGGCAGCGCCGGTCCTGCTTAATCTGCTGTTCATCATTGGCATGGGCCTGGGCCGGCTGCTGGGCTGGGATCTGGGTCTGACACTGGCATGGGCGACGCCGCTGACGGGTATCTCCCAGCTTGCGCTTGTCTGGTGGGACGCGCATCGCAACGGCTGGACATTCTTTCCGCGCAAGCCGCGCCTTTCGCCCGATATGCGCCGCCTGCTGGCCGTGGCGCTGCCGGCCGCCTTCGCGGGCGGTGTAGTGCAGCTTAACCTTCTGATCGGCCGCCAGGTCGGCTCGCGCTTCGAAGGCGCGATCGGCTGGCTGTCCTATTCGGATCGCCTTTACCAGTTGCCCCTTGGTGTCGTCGGAGCTGCCGTCGCGGTGGTCCTGCTGCCCGAACTCGCCCGCCGAATCCGGGCCGAGGATCACGCGGGCGGACAATCCGCCTATTCCCGGGCCACCGAATTCGGCCTGTTCCTGACCCTTCCCGCCGCTTTCGCAATCGCCGTCATCGCCGAGCCGATGGTTGCGACCCTGTTCGAACGCGGCCAGTTCACCGCCCATGACACCAGTCAGACCGCGAAGGCGCTGGTCGTCTATGCGCTTGGCCTGCCTGCCTTCGTGCTGCAGAAAATCCTGCAACCGCTTTACTTCGCGCGCGAGGATACCCGCACACCTTTCCGCTTTGCCGTAATGTCGATGGTGGTGAACGCGGCCATCGCCTTTGGGCTGATGCCGCTGATCGGCTTTCTTGCCGCCGCAATCGGCACCACGGTCGCGGCATGGGTGATGGTAGGCCAGCTCTGGTGGGGTACCCGCGCCATGGGACAGGCTGCCCGCGCCGATGCGCGCCTGAAACGCACCGCTCCTCGCATCATTGCCGCCGCCGCATTTATGGCGGTTGCCCTGTGGTTCATGGAGTTCTGGATCGAGTCGGTCGGAATGGGGCGCGGCGCAGGACTGGCGCTTCTGGTCTTCGGCGGGGCGGCCATCTATTTCATCCTCAGCTTCGTGACCGGAGCCTATCACCTGTCAGAACTCAGGGCGGCCATCCGACGCGGCAAATAGGCCCACAGGTCCCGCCATCACATCAGATCCGCATCGCAGATGCGTATTTCATCACCTTCCGGCAATCGAAGGCTTCCGCAATGCCACCGCCAAAGCGGAAAAGCTTTCGGCGACGGAAGGGCAGGCTCCGGTAACGAAAGCATCCAGATGAGGATAGAGCCGCACAGCCTCGTCAAGCTGTGGATCCGATCCGGCGGCATATAGTCCCGAACGGATCATCAGCTCGGATTCGGCATATGTCCCCAATGCCTTGCGCGCATGCGCGATCATGGAATTTTCCGTCTCGCTCGCGGCATCGGGCAGCGCCCGCGACACCGAGCGGACAACATCCACCGCCGGAAAACGACCGCGCTCGGCGATAGCCCGGTCAAGGATCACATGCCCGTCCAGCGTTCCGCGAAGAATATCGGCGATCGGCTCCTCCATATCCGAGCCTGCCACCAGAACCGAGAAAATTCCCGTGATATCCCCGCTGCCCTCTGCCCCGGGCCCGGCCCTTTCCGCCAGCGCCATGATCAGATTGGCCACCGAAGGCGGGAAACCGCGATAGCTCGGAGGCTCTCCGGCGGCGAAGGCGATTTCGCGGTGTGCCTCTGCGAAACGGGTGATCGAATCTGCCAACAGCAGCACATGACGGCCCTGATCGCGAAAATGCTCGGCCACGGCCATGGCGGCCCATGCACATCTGCGCCGTATCAAAGGCGAGCGATCCGACGTCGCTGTCACGATCACCGCCCGCCGCATGCCCTCCGGGCCAAGCGTTTTCTCGACGAATTCCCGCAATTCGCGCCCGCGCTCGCCAATCATGGCAATGACCACGATGTCAGCCTGCACATTGCGGGCCAGCCGGGACAGCAGGCTGGATTTTCCGACGCCCGATCCCGCGAACAGCCCGATCCGCTGTCCCCGCACCAAAGGCAGCAGCGTGTCGAAGACCGCAAGACCCGTCGCCAGACGCGCGCCCAGCCGTTTGCGCGCGATTGCGGGAAGTGCCTCGCAGCGGAACGGGCGCGGCGCGGCGCCTCGCGGTAACGGCCGGCCGTCCAGCGGTTGACCAAGGGGGTCGATGATTCGTCCGATCCAGCTGTCGCAGGGCGAAATCTCGGGTGCGAACAGCAATTTCACCCGGGCACCGATGGAAAGCCCCTCGGGTTCGCCTTCGGGCAGAATCTCTGCGAACGACTGTCGCAATCCCACGATCTCGCCGCCGATACTGCCCGATTGCAGACCAATGCGTACCCGATCGCCGACCGAAGCATAGGCATTCAACCCGGAAACGCAGATTACCCCGGCCCGGATCGAACGCACGCGCCCATAATACGTCACGGGGGTCAGCCGTTTCAGTCTTTGGGTCAATGTGGCGATTTTCTGCATTCTCATATCCGATTCAACTGCGACGGCCCCGCGCATCGAAACGGTTTTTAAACCTCTGCCGGTTAAGACCGGGTTTATCGAGACAATGGAGAACGCCAATGTTCGAAAGAATCGAGTTGATGAGTCTGGCCCGCGCGTCGACCAGCCACGCGGCCTTGCGTAACGCTGTCGTGGCCCGGAATATCGCCAATGCCGACACGCCCGGCTTCACGGCACGCGATCTGCAACCTTTTGCAGAAAGCTACCGTCAGAACCACACTGCACCACTTCGCCGAACACGCGCGGGCCATATTCCGAATCCGGCATGGTCGCCCGGCCCTGCGCGTGAATTACAGCCCGAAGCCGAGGCTTCGCCCAATGGCAATACGGTCTCACTTGAAGAGGAAATGTTCAAACTGGCCGAGGTCAAGCGCCGGCACGAACTGTCGGTAGGCATCTACCAATCCGCATTGAACCTGATGCGAACCAGCATCGATCGCCGCAACTGAAGGAGCCGGACATGACCGAACTGATTTCTCCCCTTAAACTCGCCGTGTCCGGCATGCGCGCTCAGGCCGAGCGGCTTCGCTACACAGCCGAAAATATCGCGAATGAGGACACGCCCGGCTATCGCCGCAAGCTGGTTTCTTTCGAAGAAGCGACCAGCTTCGGCCAGCCGACCGGCGCGATCGAAGCATCGCGCACATGGCTGGATCAAAGCGAATTGCCGCGGAACTACGATCCCGTCCACCCGCTGGCCGACCAGCAGGGATATTACCTGGGCTCGAATGTCGATCTGATCGTCGAGATCGCCAATTCGCGCGAAGCCAGCCGCAGTTATGACGCCAATCTCCGCGTTTTCGAGCAGACGCGGCAGATGAACGCCTCGCTGCTTGAACTTCTGCGCCGCTGAAAGGACCTTTCATGATTTCCACATTGAATGCCGCCAGTGCCTATTCCTCTGCCCGCCCGGCCATCGCGCCGATGCAGGATGCCGGATCCGGAGACCGGGTCGATATCGGCACCGCCGCTCAGGAATTCGCGGAACAGATGCAGCAATTCGATCAGGCGGCAACTGGCGCCTTGACCGGATCGACAGGCACGCATGAACTGGTGCAGGCCATCGCTCAGTCGCAGCTTGCGATGGAAACAGTGGTCGCGGTCCGGAACAAGATTGTCGAATCCTATCAGGAAATCCTGCGGATGCCGGTCTGAGGCAGGACATGACAGAACACCTGCTTTTCGACATGATGCGTCAGGCTTTGCTGATCGCAGTCCGGATCTCGGCCCCGATGCTTGCGGTTGCCCTGATCGCGGGCATGGCCATTGGGCTGTTTCAGGCATTGACCTCTATTCAGGAAATGACACTGACCTTCGTGCCGAAAGTCGGGCTGATGCTGATCGTCTTCTGGGTCACGATGAGCTTCATGACCACCACGCTGTCGGATTTCTACACCATCGAGATCATTCCACTGATCGCGGGAAGCTGAACCATGGACAACGCGATTTACACGGCCCTCACCCGGCAATCCGGCCTCGTGAAAGAGATGCAGGCTATCGCCAACAACATCGCCAATGCGAATACCAGCGGATTTCGCCGCGAAGGTGTGATCTTCGCCGAACATCTCGCCTCGCTCGATCGTCAGGGGGTGACATTGTCGATGGCCCATGCACGAGGCCGCCTTGTCGATTTGCGCCAGGGGGTGCTGACCCAGACAGGCGGCCTTTTTGATCTTGCGGTTGAAGGCGAAGGATTTTTTATGATCGAGACACCCGGCGGCAACCGGCTGACGCGCGCCGGTGCCTTTCTGACCTCCCCCGAAGGAGAGCTGGTGGACCCCGACGGCCACCGCCTGCTGGACGAGGGGCAGGCGCCGATCATTGTTCCGGATGGTGCCGGAGTGATCACCGTCGGACCGGACGGCACCTTGTCCGCAAACGGACTGCCTTTCGGACGCATCGGGGTATTCGCGCCGCCCGATCCGGCGGAACTGACCCATGACGGCGGCACCGGTTTCTCCTTCCTGTCAGAGCCGGAGAGCATCGAAAACCCAAACATACGTCAGGGCTTCCTTGAAGAATCCAACGTGAACCCGGTTTCCGAGATCACCCGGATGATCGAAGTCCAGCGCGCCTATGAAATGGGTCAGACCCTGCTTGAACGCGAGGATCAGCGGATCCGCAGCGTCATCATCGCCATGAGCCGATAAGGAACCACCACGATGAGAGCACTTCAGATCGCCGCCACCGGAATGAGCGCGCAGCAAACACGGGTCGAGGTCATCTCGAACAATCTCGCGAACATGTCCACCACCGGCTACAATACCCGCCGCGCCGAATTCGCCGATCTGCATTATCAACAGGCGATACGCCCGGGCAGCGTGACCGCTTCGGATGGAACAATTGTGCCCGCCGGTGTGCAGCTTGGCCTTGGCGTGCGGCCGACCGCAGTCAGCGTCATCCTGGCTCAGGGCAGCCCAGTCGAGACCGGTGGCGACCTGGATCTGGCGATTCAGGGTGAGGGTTACCTTGAAGTCACCCTGCCCTCGGGCGCCTCGGCTTATACGCGTGACGGAGCATTGAAACGTTCGCCCGATGGGCTGATCATCACCTCTGACGGCTATCCGGTCGTGCCCGGAATCACCATTCCGGAGGATGCCAGTTCTGTCTCTATCAGCCCTGATGGCGAAATCTATGCCTTCTTCAGCGACCGGCCCGAGGAGCCCGAACTTCTGGGGCAGTTCACGCTGGCCGGTTTCACCAATCAAAAGGGCCTCGAAGCGATCGGTTCGAACCTGTTCCTTGAAACGGGCGCTTCCGGTCCTGCCCGGGTAACGACCCCCGGGCAGGACGGGCTGGGCACGGTCCTGCAAGGATATCTTGAGGAAAGCTCGGTAGATGCCGTGCGCGAAATCACTGAACTGATCAAGGCGCAGCGCGGATATGAACTTAATGCCAAGGTCATCACCGCAGCAGACCAGATGCTGGGCGCAACCGTGCAGGTCCGCTGATGCGTATTCTGGCATGGATAATGGCAGCCCTGTTTCCCCTGCCCTCTCTGGCCGCTGATTTCGTGGCGGCGCGCGACCTGCCGGCGGGTACCGTCATCATCTCGGCGGATCTGCGTCCCGCCGAGAATACCCAGAAGGCCGATGATCCTTCGCCTTTCATCGGATTGGAAACGCGCGTAACCGTCTATGAAGGCCGGCCCGTACTGAAAAAGCTGTTGCGTGTACCGACCCTGATCGAACGAAATCAGATCGTGCGCCTGCAATTTCGGCGTGGCGAGGTTTATATCGCAACCGATGGCCGTGCGCTGGAAGACGGGAGCGCCGGTGACCTGATCCGTGTGCTGAACCAGGCCTCGCGCAATACGATCACCGCACGGATTCAGCCTGACGGAACCTTGCATGTTGCCCGGTAGCCCATTTTCGCCGTGTCGTTTTCCTGCCCGCAAGGACAATCTCATGAAGAAATCGCTTTTTCTTTGTTTCCTTCTGACTCTGGTTGCATGCAATCGTGTCGGCCATATCGGCCGTCCCCCGGCTCTCAGCACCCCGCGCGAGTCCGGCGAATTCGAGGCAATGATCAATCCGCCGCTCGACATTCCGGTAGATTCGGGCCGTCCCGAAGCCTCGGCCTCATTGTGGCAAGGGGCGCGATCGTCGCTGATCCACGACCGCAGGGCATCGGCGCGGGGCGATATCCTGACCGTCGTCATCAAGATCGACGACCGTGCGGAAATCAGCAACAGCTCGGGGCAGTCCCGAAATGCATCGGAAGATCTTTCGATCCCGGATCTCGCGGGCATTCCCCAGCGCCTGGCCCCGAAACTGCCCGAAGGCGCAAGCTTCGACGAGTTCGCACAGCTCGACTCGTCGTCAAGCTATCGCGGGGCAGGAAATATCTCCCGGCGCGACAAGCTGACGCTGCGGGTCGCGGCCACCGTCATTTCGACCCTGCCCAACGGCACGCTTGAAATCGAGGGGACGCAGGAAGTCCGGGTCAATAACGAATTGCGTGAATTAACGGTGAACGGCTTTGTCCGGCCCGCCGATATCGGCCGCAACAACGAGATTGATTACGATCGCATCGCGGGCGCGCGCATCTCTTACGGCGGGCGCGGTCATATCACCGATGTGCAGCAACCGCGCTATGGTCAGCAAATAACCGACATCCTTTTACCGTTCTGAGGTCCGCGAATGCTGAAAAAGAGTCTCATGATCCTTGTGCCGCTGATCGCTTTCGCCGCGGGCGCCTTTGGCGGTTTGCAACTGAAACCCGGCAAAGAGATATCGCAAGCCGGCCATGACGGCGGCGAACATGACAGTCGCGCGGAGCCGACGAATGATCACAGCGATAACGGGCAGATATCCGGAAAGCCTGATGGTGGCCATGATGCAGATGAGCAAGCCGCCAAAGAGCCACCCGAAACCTTTACCTTTCCAAGCCAGTTCTTCGTACCATTGGTGCGACGTGGAGATTCGGACGGCATGATGATCATGACGATATCTCTGCAAACCACCCATGAGGAACTCGAACAACTGGCCCGGCAGGAACATCGGCTAAGGGATATCCTTCTGCGCCAATTGCTGATCATCGCCAATACCGGAGGTTTCGACGGTAATTTCACGACCGAAGGGCGTCAGCGATCCCTGCGCAAGACATTGCTCGAGGCGCTTCAGGGAAATTTCGGCGAGAATGTCACCGGAATCCTGATCGAGGATATCGCCAGGCAAGGCAGATAAACGGACAAGCCCGCTTGCAAGCCCGGGCAATGCGCGGCAACACTGGGATACCGACCCCAAACCGTGCTGTCATGTCCCGCTCCGAACACGTTACCCTTCTGCTGGCCAGCTATCAGGGCGAGGCCTATCTGAAGCAGCAGCTGACCAGTCTTGCGGCACAAAGCCATCCCGATTGGTCGCTGATCGTCGGGGATGACGGTTCCCGGGACCGAACTGCGGCGATCGTGCAGGAATTCGCGGCAACGCAGCCGGCCGGCCGGGTCACCATGATCAAGGGGCCGCAAGCAGGTGCAACACAGAATTTTCTGAACCTGCTCGAAGCCGCCCCCTCGGGGACCGCCATCGCTTTCTGCGATCAGGATGATGTCTGGCTGCCGCATAAGCTTGAACATGCCCTGGAGTTCCTGCGGAAAACCGAAAGGCCGGCGCATTACGCCGCCAGAACGATCATATGCGACAGCAATATGACTCCGTTGACGCACTCGCGCCGCTTCACGCGCCCGCTGGGATTTCGCAACGCATCGGTTCAGGCCTGCATGGCGGGCAATACATCGGTCTTCAATCCGGCAGCCGCTGAATTGCTGAAAGCCGCTGCCCCTGCGGCACGCGCCATGCGGATATTATCGCATGACTGGTGGGCTTACCAGATCACGTCCGGCGCGGGCGCGGCCCTTTACCACGATCCCCGTCCCGCTCTGTATTACCGGCAGCACGGCAGAAGCGAGGTCGGCCGCAACGATACGCTCCGCGCCATGGCAGCGCGTGCGGTAACGCTTTTTGCCGGTGATTTCGGCGAATGGCTGGCACGCAATCATCAGGCGCTTCGGGATGCCCCCATACCGTTTACCAGTGAAAACCGCCATCTGCTGGACCGTTTCGAAGACGTTCTGATCATGCCGGGGCCAAAGGCCGCGAGACAAATCGGCAGGCTCGGCCTTTACCGGCAAACCCGAGCGGGAACGGTTGCCTTGATTGGTGCCGCACTGGCCGGACGGTTACGCGCAGGCAGTTCGGAAGATCATGAAAAGCATTGTCATGATTGACTTTTCTTAGACATTTGATCAGGAATAAGATGGCCGGCTATCCGCAAAGGCGGCCCGGCCAGCCAACAGGAGAGTTCAAGATGAAAACCACCTTTGTCGCCGCCTCGCTGGCTTGCTCGGTTGCATTGCCGTCCTTCGCCGGAGAACCCGAAGTCGTCGCGACTTATATCGATATCGCTCATGCGGCCTATGAAGACAGTCTGATCAAGGCGAAGGAACTGCAATCCGCCGTGGACGCCCTGCTGGCCGAGCCATCCGAGGACGCTCTGAACGCCGCCCAGGATGCATGGATCGCCGCCCGGGTGCCTTATATGCAGACCGAGGCTTACCGGTTCGGAAATCCGATCGTCGACGATTGGGAGGGCAAGGTGAATGCGTGGCCACTGGATGAGGGCCTGATCGATTATGTCGACGCATCCTATGGGGGCGCGACTGATGAAAACGAATATGCTGCCCTGAACGTCATCGCCTCGCCCAGCTTTACCCTGTCGGGCGAAGAGGTGGACGCGGCCGAAATCACCCCGGAACTTCTGTCAGAGACGCTTCAGGAGGCAGACGGGATCGAAGCGAATGTCGCCACCGGTTATCATGCGGTGGAGTTCCTGCTGTGGGGACAGGATCTGCACGGGACCGAAGCCGGCGCTGGCGAACGGCCATGGACGGATTACGCCACGGATGACCAATGCACAGGCGAGAATTGCGACCGCCGCGGCGCTTATCTGAAAGCCGCCACCGATCTGCTGGTCAGCGATCTGGAATGGATGGTCGCGCAATGGGCAGAGGGCGGAGAAGCCGCCGAGGGGTTGAAAGCCGATCCGAAGGCTGCGATCTCGGCCATGCTGACCGGCATGGGCAGCCTGTCCTATGGAGAATTGGCGGGCGAGCGGATGAAACTGGGCCTGATGCTGAACGATCCCGAGGAAGAGCATGACTGTTTCTCGGACAATACCCATGAAAGCCATTTCTACGACGCGATCGGCATCCAGAATGTCTGGCTGGGCAAATATACCCGCGTCGACGGAAGCGAGGTCAGCGGCGAATCCCTGCATGATCTGGTCGCCGAAGCCGATCCTGGGGTCGCCGAGGCAGTCACGGACGGTATCTCGTCTTCCGTGAACAAGCTTCAGGCAATCTGGGATGTGGTCGATACAGGCCAAGCCTATGATCAGATGCTGGCCCGCGACAATGCGGAGGGCGAAGCGCTGATCATGGCGGCCGTCGATTCACTGGTCGCACAGACCCGGGAAATCGAACGCGCCGTCAATTCACTGGGATTGCAGGAGATCGGGTTCGAAGGCTCGGACAGCCTCGACGATCCTGATGCCGTGTTCCAGTAAGTATCTGGCGGCGATGGCGATGCTGATCGGCATCGCCGCTCCTGTCGCGGCTGATGCCCCTGTCCTGACCGATCTGCATCTGTCGGTTGTCCCACGCAGCCAAGGCGAGGCGAAGCGAATCTCTGCCGTAACCCGGCTGACCGACGATTTCTCGGCTCCCGAGAAATTCGAAGCGAAACCGGCAGGCGCGGCAACCGTGCGTCTGCGCGATGACGCGGATGCGTTTTCGCTGCCGTCAGAGAATATCTCCTTCGAGCGAGAGCTTGATTTCAAGGTCGGAAACGGGCTGTTCCGCAAATTATGGGTGTCCTCGCCCTCTTCCACGCTGGCATCTGACGGGCTTGGTCCGCTTTACAATTCGCGTGGTTGCCAGAATTGCCATCTCAAGGACGGTCGCGGCCATCCGCCCGGACCGGATGAGCGTGGCGGCTCGATGTTCCTGCGATTGTCGGTTCCGGCGGATGATGCCGCAACAACCGAAATCGAGGAATATCTGGCCGGTCTCGGGCGTGATATGACGCGCACCCGCCCCGATCCGGTCTATGGCGACCAGTTGCAGGAACTATCGGTGCAGGGAATCTCTGCCGAAGGACGAATGCGGATCGACTATACCGAAACCACGGTCGAACTTTCGGGTGGCGAGAAGGTGAAACTGCGCAAGCCCATCTATGCTATCGATGATCCCGCCTATGGTCCGCTGCGCGACGATCTGATGATCAGCCCGCGCGTCGCGCCCCAGATGATCGGGTTGGGATTGCTGGAGGCCGTGCCCAGCGATGATATTCTGGCGCTTGCCGATCCCGACGACGCGGATGGCGACGGGATTTCCGGACAGGCGCAGATTGCGTGGTCGTCACGGTTTGACGCTCCGATGCTGGGCCGTTTCGGCTGGAAGGCCGGAATGCCGACGATTGAAGAACAATCGGCAAGCGCCTTTTCGGGCGATCTTGGCATCTCGAATCCCTTGCATCCCGCAGCCTGGGGCGATTGCAGCGAAACTCAGACCACCTGCCGCAGGGCGCCGCATGGCGACGGCGACGCGCGGGGGACCGAGATCGACACAGAGGGGCTTGATCTCGTCACCTTCTACAGCCGCAATCTGGGTGTCCCGCCCCGTCGCGATCCGGGTAACCGTCAGGTCCTGCGCGGCAAGCAGGTCTTCTACCAGACCGGTTGCGCCAATTGCCATCATCCGAAATTCGTCACCGCCCGGCTGACGGACCGACCTGAACAAAGCTTTCAACTGATCTGGCCCTATACCGACATGCTGCTGCACGATATGGGCGAGGGGCTGGCCGATAACCGGCCCGAAGGTCTGGCGAATGGCCGTGAATGGCGGACTGCCCCACTTTGGGGCATAGGCTTGACGAAACAGGTGAACGGGCACAGCCTGTTCCTGCATGACGGCCGCGCCCGTTCCCTGCTGGAAGCTATCCTGTGGCATGGCGGCGAGGCCCGGACCGCGCGCGACAAGGTCCTCAGAATGCCACCCGAAGACCGTGCCGCCCTGATCCGATTTGTGGAAAGCCTGTGATGCGCAAACTCGCCCTTCTTCTCGCCCTGCTGCCGCTGCCTGCCGCTGCGGGAATTCAGGAAACCATCGACACGCATATCATGCCCGCAGCCGAAACCTTTTCCGCAGCCACGAAAGCGCTGGCCGATGCTGCGGCGAAGGATTGCACCTCCAAAGCATTGCATCAGCCTTATCAGCACGCGTTCGACGCATGGATGGGCCTGTCGCATCTGAGTTTCGGGCCGCTTGAGACCGACGGTCGCGCGCTGGCGATCGAATTCTGGCCCGATCCACGGGGCATGGTGGCCCGCACCGTCGGCGGAATGATTGCCGATGCCGATCCGGCCGTCGACGATCCTGCGCAATTCGCCGCTGTCTCGGTCGCCGGGCGTGGCTTCATGGCTCTTGAGCAGCTGCTTTATGACGATGATCTGTCGAGTTACGGACCGGATGATTACGCCTGCCGCTATGTTCAGGCGATCGGCGGCGATCTGAATCGCATGGCCGGTGATATCCTGGCCGACTGGTCCGATCATACCAGGCTGATGACCGACGCCGGCGCAGACGGGAACACACATTACCTGTCGGAAAGCGAAGTCACGCAGACATTCTACACCGCCCTACTGACAACGCTTGAATTCAACACGGATCAGCGGCTTGGCCGCCCGCTGGGAACGTTCGAACGCCCCCGCCCGACCCGCGCGGAAGCCTATCGATCCGGGCGTTCGCTCAGGAACCTCACCCTGTCGCTTTCCGCATTGCATGATCTTGCCGGAACCATGTTCGGGGCCGACATGCCGGTGACCGGTCGCAGCTTCGAAACCGCGCTGGAAACTGCCGGCTCGCTTGACGATCCGATATTCGCAGGGGTCAAGGAACCGCAATCCCGGCTCAGGATCGAGATCCTGCAACAACAGGTTCATGCGATCCGCGATGCCGTCAGTGCCGAGATCGGTGGAGAACTGGGGCTTTCGGCAGGATTCAATTCGCGGGATGGAGACTAGGATGCGCCGCCGAAATTTCCTTGCCGCACTTCTTGCAGGTTCCGCCGTTCCGCGCCTGTCATGGGCCGATGCGGGCAGTCCCGCCATCCTGGGCGCGGCACGCGAAGCGGATGGCGGCTATGCCCTGTTCGGCATCGCTGCGAATGGGGGCGACTGTTTCCGCATCCCGCTGCCTGCTCGCGGCCATGCCGCCGCCGCCCATCCAACCGCACCCGAAGCCGTGGCCTTCGCCCGCTCGCCGGGCAATTTCGCCGTGGTGCTGAACTGCGCCACCGGTGAGGTGCTGGCGCGGCTAACCGCGCCCGAGGGACGGCATTTCTACGGGCATGGCACCTTTATCGCGGATGGCGACATCCTGTGCACCTCCGAAAACCACTTCGAGACCGGACAGGGGCGTATCGGCCTGTGGTCGCGCAGCGAGGATTGGCGGCGCGTGGGAGAAATCCCGACCCACGGCATCGGACCGCATGAGATCAAGCATCTGCCCGGGGATATCCTGGTCGCCGCGAATGGCGGCTATCGCAACCATCCCGACCGCCCAGGCGTCAAGCTGGACGTGCCGGACATGCGTCCCAATCTCGCCTATCTCCGCCCCGATGGCGAATTGCTTGAGAAAGTGGAACTCGGCGATGATCTGCGGCTGAACTCGATCCGCCATATCGCACTTGGCCGCGACGGGCTTGTGGCTTTCGCAATGCAATGGCAGGGGGATCCGGCGCTTGGAATGCCGCTGATGGGCTTGCATCGCCGTGGCGAACCCGCCGTTCTGGACCGGATGCCGGTCTTCGAGGCCATGGCGATGAAGGGCTATGTCGGCTCGATCGCCTTCAACGCCCAACGGACCCATGTCGCAATCAGTTCCCCGCGCGGCGGCCGGGTGCAGATATTCGACGATACCGGCCACCATCTGCGCAGCATCACGCGCGAAGATGTCTGCGGGATCGCCCCGGCGGCGCAGGGGTTCTTTCTGTCGGACGGGCTGGGCGGGCTGATAGAGACGGGCGAAACCATGCGGCCACTGGCAAAATATCCGGGCCGCTCATGGGATCATCATCTGGTGCCGGTGATGGCCTGACCGGCATCGGGCAGGCGCCCGAGCCCCGCGCGTCATTGTTCTGTGTCAATGGCCTGTGGCAATAGCGGCAGGCGGCCCTCATCCGTCAACAGATTGACACCGCCTTCCTCGATCACGACAGCGCAAAGCGGCCTGCCATAGGCGGCCCCGCCGTCGATATTCAGGCGGTTACCGTAATGCGTGGCAGCCCGGATTGCCGTATGGCCGTGAACGATCAGCGGCCCGTGATCAGCCGTGCTTTCAAGAAAGCCCTTGCGGATCCAGACCAGATCCAGCTCGATCTGATCCTGCAGATCGACCCCCGGTCGAATCCCTGCATGAACTACCAGTGCCCGGGGATGCAGATACCAAAGCGGCAGGGAAGACAGGAATTCGGCATGCGCGGCCGGCACCGCCCGCACCGCCTCGGCGTGCAGCCGGTCACGCGGCAAATCGGTATCGACACCGTATGAGGCAAGCGTCGCATCCGCCCCCAGTCCCGGATGGTCGATCCAGTGCTGGAACGAGCTCAGCCCCGGGTCGATCCAGTTCGGCCTGTGCAGGAAATTGGGCAGGAAGCGATCATGGTTGCCGCGCATGACGATCCAGGGCCGCCCGGCCTTCCGTCCCAGGGACAGATATTCCACGACGCCCCGCGAATCCGGCCCCCGGTCGATCAGATCGCCGACATGCGCAATTACCGCATCCCGCCCGCCATCGCGAAAAATGCGCTCATGCGCATCTTTCAGCAGATCCAGCTGACCATGAATATCACCGATAGCGTATAAGCGCATGTTACCCCGCCGGATGGATTCCGCATGGCGATGCAATGCCACCATGCGGAAAATTGCTCAGATTTCGAATTTCAGCCGACGGGCCTGAAGGAACTTGCCGGTATTCTGCAACGCAGCCAAAGCCTCGTCGCTGATCGCCTCGTCCAGATAAAGGATCGCGATGGCATCCTCGCCCGTGGACGCGCGGCCAAGAGTGAAGTTGGCGATATTCACGCCCAGATCACCCAGCGTCCCGCCAAGCGCACCGATCACGCCCGGCACGTCCCTGTTGCGGGTGTAAAGCATATGCTCGCCCACCTCGGCATCGATATTGATCCCGCGGATCTGGATGAAGCGCGGCTTGCCGTCACTGAATACCGTGCCCGCGATGGAACGCTCGCGCTCGGCGGTCACGACGGTCAGCTTGATATAGCCCTCGAACACCCCGGCCTGATCCTGCCGCGTCGTGGCAACCTGAATGCCGCGGTCCTTGGCGATGACCGGAGCGGAAACCGTGTTCACATCCGGATTGGTCGCCTTCATCACACCGGCAATGACCGAGGCGTTAAGCGCGTTCAGATTCATCTCGGACACGACACCGTCATACAGCACATTGATCGCACGGATCGGCTCATCGGTCATCTGGCCGACAAAGGCGCCCAGATGACCGGCCAGCCTGATCCACGGCCCCATGACAGCCGCTTCTTCGGCGGTGACCGAAGGCATGTTCAACGCGTTCTGAACCGCGCCCGTCAGCAGATAATCCGACATCTGCTCGGCCACCTGCAAAGCGACATTTTCCTGCGCTTCCGTGGTCGAGGCGCCCAGATGCGGCGTCACCACGACATTGGGCAGATTGAACAGCGGGCTTTCCGTGGCGGGCTCCACCGCGAAGACATCGAACGCCGCCCCTGCGACATGCCCGGATTTCAGGGCCTCTGCCAGAGCCTCTTCATCGACCAGACCGCCACGGGCGCAGTTGATGATCCGCACACCCGGCTTCAGCTTGGTGATGGCCTCGCGCGACAGGATGTTGCGGGTCTTGTCCGTCAGCGGCACATGGAAGGTGATGAAATCCGATTTGCCCAGCAATTCGTCCAGTTCGACCTTCGTCACACCAATCTCGGCAGCGCGCTCTTCCGACAGGAAGGGATCATAGGCCAGCACCCGCATATGCAGCCCAAGCGCCCGGTCGATCACGATCGCACCGATATTTCCGGCACCGATCACGCCAAGGGTCTTGTTGAACAGCTCGACCCCCATGAACCGGCTTTTCTCCCATTTCCCGGCATGGGTCGAAACGCTTGCCTCCGGCAATTGCCGGGCCACCGCGAACATCATCGCAACGGCATGCTCGGCGGTGGTGATGCTGTTGCCGAAAGGCGTGTTCATCACGATCACGCCTTTTTTCGAGGCCGCCGGAATATCGACATTATCGACCCCGATCCCGGCGCGCCCCACAACCTTCAGATTATCCGCCCGCGCCAGCAATTTCTCCGTCACCTTGGTGGCCGACCGGATCGCCAGTCCGTCATATTGCCCGATCACCTCGGCCAGCTTTTCCTTGTCCTTGCCCAGATCGGGCAGGTAATCCACCTCGACCCCGCGATCGCGGAAGATCTGAACGGCGGTTTCCGACAATTTGTCGGACACAAGAACCTTCGGCATGTCTGTCATCCTCTCACAACTTATAATGATGCGCAGCGCCTTCACAGCACAGGCTGCATCTTCTTCTTTGTCCAAATACCTTCGGGAGGGGTCCGGGGAGGGCAGACAGCCCTCCCCGGCTCACAGGTCAACCCTGCGCGGACAGTTCCGCGCGATAGGCCCACTCGATCCACGGCATCAGCGCCGCCACGTCACTGGCTTCCACCGTAGAGCCGCACCAGATCCGCAACCCCGGAGGCGCGTCGCGATATGCCCCCGCATCAAGCGCCACGCCCTCTTTCTCCAGCCGCTTGGCAACGGCTTTGGCGAAAGCGGCGCCATCGGCAATGGCGGGATCGGTGAATTTCAGGCAGACGCTCGTGGTCGAAGCCGTCGCCGAATCCTCGGCCAGATCGGCGATCCAGTCCTTGCCGGTAATAAAATCCCTTACGGCTTTCGCATTCGCATCGGCCCGCGCGATCAGGCCCTGCAGGCCACCGATCGACTGCGCCCATTTCAAAGCGACAAGATAATCCTCGACCGCCAGCATCGAGGGCGTATTGATCGTTTCACCCCGGAAGATACCTTCATTCAGCTTTCCACCCTTGGTCAGCCGGAAAATCTTCGGCAGGGGCCGGTCCGGCGTATAGCTTTCCAGCCGCGCGACGGCACGGGGCGACAGGATCAGCATGCCATGCGCCGCCTCGCCGCCCAGCACCTTTTGCCAGCTGAAGGTCACCACATCCAGCTTGTCGAACGGCAAATCCATCGCGAAAGCGGCACTGGTGGCGTCGCAGATCGTCAGCCCGTCACGATCCGCGGGAATGGCCTCGCCATTGGGAACCCGCACGCCGCTGGTGGTGCCGTTCCAGGTGAAAACCACATCCTTGCCGAAATCCACCTGTGTGAAATCGACAATCTTGCCATAATCGGCCTTATGCACGGTGGCGTCCAGCTTCAGCTGCTTGACCGCGTCGGTCACCCAGCCCTCACCGAAGCTTTCCCAGGCCAGCATCTCGACCGGACGCTCACCCAGCATCGACCACATCGCCATCTCGACGGCACCGGTATCCGAGGCGGGCACGATGCCGATGCGGTAATCGGCCGGCACGCCCAATATCTCGCGCGTCAGGTCGATCGCCTCGGCCAGCTTGCCTTTTCCGATAGCAGCGCGATGCGAGCGCCCAAGCGGCGCGTCCGACAGCATATCCAGATTATATTCGGGGATTTTGGCACAGGGGCCAGAGGAAAAACGCGGATTAGCCGGCCGCGTGGCCGGGATCGGATGATCAGTCATATCTTTCAGCCTTCCAGCTAATTGCCCTTCGTTGGGGAAGGGTTGCCCAAGGCCGCACCTACAGAACCACGGCAGAGAGTGCAACTGAAAAACGCCTTCTCTTCCCCCGCGCAACTGGCACGCCACGGTTTTTGCAAATAGTGCAAATCCGGCATTCCCTATTCCCGCCGGCCGGGCTAGCTTGCGCGCATGTTCGGCGTCGAAATCTGGCAATTCTGGGCGGCAATCGTGATCACGGCCTTCGCCGGTCTGGTGAAAGGCGCGATCGGCTTCGCCATGCCGATGATCATGCTGTCCGCATTCGGGTCGATCATGCCTGCGACCACGGCGCTGGCATCCCTGATCCTGCCCGTCCTGCTGACGAATATCTATCAGGCCTTCCGTCAGGGCCCGGGCGAGGCATTGAGATCGATCAGCCGGTTTCGACTGCATATCGCGATGGTCGTCATATTCATGTGCGTCTCCGCGGCCTTCGCGCAACGCATCCCGCAACCTGTCATGTATGTCACGCTGGGGCTTCCCATTGTCGGCTTCGCGATATGGCAATTGTCGGGACGATCCCTGGCGCTGCCGGTGCAGCACGACAAGCCGTTCGAGGCGATCACCGGCATCATCGGCGGTCTTTACGGCGGCATCTCCGGCATCTGGGGGCCGCCGCTGATCGTTTACCTGCTGTCGGCCGGGGTCGGAAAGCGCGAGCAGATCCGGGTGCAGGGCGTGGTATTCCTGATCGGCGCGGTCGTTCTGACCGGGGCGCATCTGACCTCGGGCCTGCTGAATTCCCGGACCCTGCCGCTGTCGCTTGTTCTTTGCCTGCCTGCCTTTGCCGGGATGTTCGCGGGCTTTGCCTTGCAGGACCGGCTTGATGTGGTGCAGTTTCGGCGCTGGACGCTGGTGCTTCTGATCCTGACCGGACTGAACCTTGTGCGTCGTGCCATTGAAATCTGGATGTAACCAAATGACCGATGCCGCCGACCTGACCGCCCGCCTGATCCGCTGCCCCTCCGTCACGCCCGAGGAAGGCGGGGCGCTTGTTCTGCTTGCCGAAATGCTGGGCAAGGCGGGGTTCGATGTGCATCGCGTGGATCGCAACGGCACGCCGAATCTGTTTGCGCGCTGGGGTGCGAAAGGCGTCAGGACATTCGGCTTCAACGGACATACCGATGTGGTGCCGCCGGGCGATTTGGGTTCATGGAGCCATCCGCCCTTCGGCGGACATGTCGAGGACGGGATCATCTGGGGCCGGGGCGCGACCGACATGAAATCCGGCGTCGCGGCATTTACCGCCGCCGCGATCGATTTCGTGACCCTGACCCCGCCGGATGGCGCGGTGATCCTGACCATCACCGGCGACGAAGAGGGCGCGTCGAAGGATGGCACCCCTGCCCTGCTGGACTGGATGACCGAACAGGGCGAGCGGATGGATGTCTGCGTCGTCGGGGAACCAAGCAATCCCGACCAGATGGGCGAGATGATGAAGATCGGCCGGCGCGGCTCGGTCACCTTCCATATCACCGCTACCGGGATTCAGGGTCATGCCGCCTATCCGCACCGTGCGAATAATCCGCTGCATGCCCTGACCCGTTATCTGAACGAATTGATTGCCGCGCCATTGGATCAGGGGACGGATCATTTCGATCCTACGGGATTGCAGATCACCACGATCGATTGCGGCAACCCGGCCTCGAATGTCATTCCTGAAACCGCGACTGCGGTGGTCAATATCCGTTTCAACGATCTGCATAGCGGCGCTTCGCTGATCCACGACCTGACCGCGCGCGCCGACAAGCTAAGCGCCGAGACCGGTGTTGCACTGAAGATCGCTGCGGATATATCCGGCGAAGCCTTTCTGACCGAACCCGGCCCCTTCGTCGATCTGGTCCGCGATGTCGTCACAGCCGAATGCGGTCGGCAACCGGTCCTGTCCACATCGGGCGGCACCTCTGACGCCCGCTATATCAAAGACCATTGCCCGGTGGTCGAGTTCGGATTGGTCGGGCATTTCATGCATCAGGTCGATGAGCGTGTGCCCGAAAACCAGGTCCGGCAGCTCAAGGATATCTATCAACGCATTCTTGAGAGATATTTTGCATGAAAATCGAGGAAACCACTGATATCGACATCTGCCGCACCCTGCGTCGCATGGTGTTCATCAATGAACAGGGCATAGCGGAAGCCGATGAATGGGACGATCTGGATATTCAGGCGGTCCATCTGCTGGCATGGCAGGGGAGCCGGCCTGTCGGCACCGCGCGGATCCTGTTATCCGGCGATATCGGCAAGATCGGTCGGGTCTGTGTGCTGCAGGATGCGCGAGGCACCGGGCTTGGTGTCGGACTCATCCGGGTGGCGGTAGACAAGCTGCGCGATTGCCCCGGCATAACCCAGGCCAAACTGAGTTCGCAGGTGCATGCGATCGGTTTCTATGAAAAGCTGGGTTTTACAGTCATCGGTCAGGAATATGACGATGCCGGAATCCCGCATCGCGACATGATCCTCGAATTGTAACACCAGCCCGCGACGATATCGCAGAAACCCCCGGCATGTAATGGCAGGGAAACTGGCCGGCCGGGATTGGTCGGGCGTGGCTGTGAAGAATGTTAAGTGCGTGTAAAATATCAGGTAAGAGTAAATGGTAAATTTAGATATCACCTACGAGAGCAATGTAGAATTTGGGCAGGTCATTCAGAAATGCGACTGTGCAGACGCTGTCATCATGGTCGAACCCAGCTACGGACGCGATGCGGCACCGGCCCCCTTTGCTGCAACGCTACGCCGGATGGGGCGTGACAGCGCGTTGGAAGACAGCGGTGGAGAAGTGGAAATCTGGCATGGTACGAGAGCGAGACCATGGCGAAACTGACCAATGACCGTCCCGCCTGGCCACAATACATCAAGGCCAGTGTCGCCCGCTTTTAGGTTCCTGAAATCCTGATCTTGTCGATTGCATGGATGGAAACCACCCACGGATGGTATGATGCAATATTTCAGCCATTTGGAGGTAACAAAACCATCCGTCCGATGAATATCAACGTACCCTACCGGTCAAAACTGTTCTCCGAGGATGACATGAACGACCCGACCAAGAATTTCGATGCAGGTGCATTAAGCAGGCTTTGGCCTCTGACGCGATCATCGAGGTGCACCATATACCCTTGGCAAGACAGATTTCATTACCGCTCTCCTGGAGTCTTAAGGTCAGCTTCGTCTGCAGATCGACGTGAAGAACCCATTGCTGCCTGTCACGAGATCGCGCATTGTCCGGAGATGGGAAAAGGCGATCTGACAATAAAGTGCGCGACAGAGAGCGATGTTCCTCGCTTGCTCACACTTTATGAGCATCTCGTCCCGGAGGACGCTCGGCCAGATGATGCGTCTGCGATCGAAGCCTTTGTGCAGTTCCACAAATATCCGGGAAGCGCGATTTTTCTTGGCGAAGTATCAGGCGCACTTGTTGTCTCGTGCGCCCTTGTCGTCGTTCCGAACCTCACCCGTAGAACAAGGCCGTATGGGCTGATTGAAAACGTGGTGACTCATCGTGATCATCGACAAAGAGGCTACGGACTACAGGTCCTTGACGCCGCCACGAATGCAGCTTGGTCTTTCGACTGCTACAAGGTCATGCTGCTTACAGGTTCGAAAGACAAAGGCACGCTGAACTTTTACGCCCGCGCGGGCTTCGAGCAGTCCAAAACTGGCTTTGAGAAGCGCCGCATTCCAGTTCGATCCTAACGCTGACAAGCGTCCGCTTCGTCCCGCTTACCGACTTACTGCTCGTTATCGATTCCACTGTTAAGGGCGGTCGATCTCGTAGTGATTGCCTCCCAAAAGTTGATCAATCACAATTCAGTCCGCCCCGGGCCGTCGCGGTGGTGACATCGATATGCTCAAGTCAGGTATGGAAGATTGCCGTTAGATCATGAATATTCAGCGTCAACAACCGGTCGCGTTTATCCGCACCCCCTGCTAGGCTTGTCCCATGACCCAGATTCCCAGCAAGCAACAGATCATGGATTGGGTTGCCGATCATCCCGACGCCAATTCCAAGCGCGATATCGCCAAGGCGTTCGGTATCAAGGGTGCGGACCGGATCGAACTCAAGCGGCTGCTCAAGGAGCTCGAAGCCGACGGGCAGCTTGAACGCCGCCGCCGCCATTATCTCGACCCCGAGAAACTGCCATCGGTGACGGTACTGGAATTGCTGGCCCCGGACGGCACGGGCGATCTGTTCGCGCGGCCGCTGCAATGGCGTGGCGATGGGCCGATGCCGCGTGTTCTTTATACGCCCCGCAAATCAGACCCGGCGCTGGGACAGGGCGACCGCATCCTTGCCCGTATGGTCGAGGCGCATGGCGAGGATTATCAATACGAGGCGCGGTTCATGCGCCGCATTCTCGCTCAACCCAACCGGATACTCGGTATATTCCGCAAGGAAACCGAAGGCGGCCGTATCGTGCCCATCGACAAGGGCGCGGACAGCGAATGGCGGGTGCGGGCGGATGATGCGCAGGGCGCGCAATCCGGTGAATTGGTGCAGGCCGAGCAAGCCGGACCCAAGGGGCGGATGGGCCTGCCGCTGGCCCGTGTGGTCGAACGGCTGGGCGATCCATCCGCGCCGCGCTCGGTCAGTCTGATCGCCATTCATCAGCATGGCATCCCCGACGAATTTCCGGGCAAGGTCACGGACGAGGCCGAAGCACAGAAACCGGCAAGCATGAAAGGCCGCGACGATCTGCGCGACCTGCATCTTGTCACAATCGATCCGGCGGATGCCCGCGATCATGACGACGCCGTTGCCGCAGAGATCGAACAGGATGGCGGTGCGGTGATATGGGTCGCCATCGCCGATGTCGCGCATTATGTTCGCCCAGGCTCTTCCCTTGACCGCGAGGCCTGGAAACGCGGCAATTCGACCTATTTCCCCGATCGCGTGGTTCCAATGCTGCCCGAGGCGCTGTCCGCCGATCTCTGCTCGCTGCACGAAGGCGAAGATCGCGCCGTGATCGCGGTCAGGATGCGGCTGGACGCAGAGGGAAACAAGGTCAGCCATAATTTCCATCGCGGCATGATGAACAGCCGCGCCAGCCTGTCCTATGAACAGGCGCAGGCCGCCGCAGATGGCAATCCCGATGACCAAACCGCGCCGCTGATCGATACTGTCATCAAGCCTCTCTGGCACGCTTACGGATTGCTGCGCGCTGCCCGAAAACGCCGCCAGCCCCTTGATCTGGACCTGCCCGAGCGCCGGATCGAACTGACCGCCGACGGGCGGGTGAAATCGGTGAATTTCCGCGAGCGTTTCGACGCGCACCGGCTGATCGAGGAATTCATGGTGCTGGCCAATGTCGCCGCCGCCGAGGAATTGTCGCGCCGTCAACGCCCGCTTCTGTTCCGCGTGCATGAAGAACCCTCGCTTGACAAGATCGATGCGCTGCGCGAGGTCGCGCAGGCGTCGGGCTTCACGCTGGCCAAGGGACAGGTGCTGCAAACCGGCCATCTGAACAAGCTGCTGGCGCAGGCCGAGGGCACGGATTTCGACGAGTTGATCAATATCACCACTCTTCGATCCATGACGCAGGCCTATTATCACCCCGAGAATTTCGGTCATTTCGGACTGGCCCTGAAAAGCTATGCGCATTTCACCTCGCCCATTCGCCGTTATTCGGACCTGATCGTGCATCGGGCCTTGATCACCGCGCATGGCTGGGGCGGCGGCCGTGACGGAAAATCCGATGGGCTGTCCCCCGAGGATATCGAGCAGCTTTCGGAAACCGCCACCCATATCAGCGAAACCGAGCGCCGCAGCATGGCGGCCGAGCGTGACACGACGGACCGCTATCTCGCCGCCTATCTGGCTGATCGTGTGGGGACCGAAATGACCGGGCGCATCAGCGGCATCCAGCGTTTCGGCGCCTTCATCAAGCTGGACGAGACCGGGGCGGATGGGCTGCTGCCACTGCGCGAGGTCGGGCATGAATATTTCCATTTCGATCCAGATACGCAGACCCTTCTCGGAGCGGATACCGGCACCGAGATCAGCGTGGGCCAGCGTGTCACCGTCCGATTGACGGAAGCGGTGCCGGTTACTGGCGGGTTGACGCTGGAACTGCTTGAACTGGAAGGCAAGGCGCTGCCGCGCGGTACCGCGAAGGGTAAGCGCGGGCGCAATCCCCGGCGCATGACCACGCAATCCCGGCTGGCCGAGGTCAAACGGGCAAGAAAACGTCGCCGCAAAGGATAGCAGCCCGAAGATCAGCGATGCTTGCGCCAATGGCACAATATTCGATGACAGGGCATGGATGAGCCGCGCGGTTGCCCCACCGCCCACACCGAAAGACGCGGGCATGGCGTATATCATCAGGACCGTTTCGCCACGCCATCAAGCGCGTCGCAACATCTTCGCCATCGCCATTGCCGATAGAAATACTCTGTTATAAGCTGCGTGTCTGAATCAGACCCGAAACAGGGAAAGACAAGCGGCGTGTCCCAATTACAAACCTTCCGCAGCACCGGTATCATCCCTCATCTTTCCGGTGCGGCGGTCGCTGCACTCAAGGCCCGGGCCTCCGCATGGGAAGTGCCGTTGATCGAGTCTCCGGATCAACTGAGCATGTTTGTCTGGGACTGCGAGCTTCGATTGAAGATCGAACCAGACTGCCTGCGCATCGACCTGAGCGGGCCTGAGGCACGATTGATTGGCATCCTGCGGGACAGCGCAACCGAACTTTTCGAGGAAGCCGGCCTGACCGCCGAATGGGATCAGCTTGATATCGGCGCACTTGCGCCGGGCCTGTCGCTGCTGCGGGTGGAAAGCGTCGCATCGCGCACGCCCGGCTTTATCCGGGTCAGGGTAACGGGACCGGAAGCAGGAAGATTCGCCGAACGTGGCCTGCATTTCCGTCTGCTGCTGCCGCCTTCCGGCCGCGATCCGGTCTGGCCCCGCATCTCGGCATCCGGGCGCACCGACTGGCCCAAGGGCGAGGACGCTTTGCACCGCCCGGTTTACACGGTCGTCGCGCAAGCCGATGACTGGCTGGATTTCGACATCTTCCGCCACGCGAACAGCCCGACCTGCGATTGGGCGCTTTCCGAACCTGTCGGGCAACCGGTCGGGATACTTGGCCCCGGCGGCGGCTGGTGCCCCAACGCAAGGCGGCTTTGGCTGTTCGGCGATGAAACCGCCCTGCCCGCAATCGCGCGTATGCTGGATCTGGCCGAAGGAGAAGTCTTCGCTTCCATCTCGGCCTCGGTCATGGATCTGGCAGAGATGGAAGCGGATCACCGCGTCACGCAGGTAGGCGATCTGTTATCCGCCCTGCGCGAACACGAACGGTTCGGCGAAGATGATTTTGTCTGGTTCGCCGGCCCTGCCGATCAGGCAAGAGAAGCACGCAAGCATCTGACATCGCTTGGACTTCCGAAGAAAAGCTTTACCGCCGCCGCCTATTGGGGATGAGACAGGCTGCGTCCTCTCGGTAGCGGCGATCCAGCCCATGACGACCGGTCACAACATGGGCTATTCCTCCATTCACAAAGAGCAGCCGGCCACTGACATGGTTCGAAAGCTCCACCATCGGCAGCAGGAAGCGGATTTCTGTTCACCGAGCGCTGCAGCGCGCATTTTTCCCGCAACCTGTTACGCGATGCGGTCATGCAGATACTGGTGCCAGGCTTGCCGGTTACCGTTCCAGGAATTACAGGTCGCTGACATGTTGCCTGCTGTCTTCTCCGCGCGGCGGGCATGATCTTTTCACAATGGGACGCGAATGCAGAACGTTACCAATCCCAGCAACCTGTGTGTTCTGGTCATGGGCCCGAGTGGAGTGGGAAAATCCACCTTCGCGCAGGCGCTTGCCAATGCATTGAACGCGAATTTCATCGAGGGTGACGATTACCACCCCCCCGAAAACCGCGCAGCCATGAGTGCGGGCCAACCGCTGACGGACGAAATGCGAATGCCCTGGCTGAACACGCTTGCCAATGCCGTCAAGACGTCAGGCATAGGGCGGGATACGGTCTTCACCTGTTCAGCCCTCAAGCTGCGCTATCGCGACCTGCTACGGATTGGTATCGGTGACTTGCAGCTTCTGTGCCTGTCCGCTCCGCGTGATCTGATCCGGGCAAGGATGAATGCTCGGCAGCATTTCATGCCGGCTGAGCTGCTGGATTCTCAGATCGAAGCGCTTGAGATCCCGACATCCGAGGAAAACCCGATCATGCTGGACATGTCACAGGATCTGGATGCGAATATCAGGATTGCGATCTCGGAATTGACGCGGCGGCAGGATTAGGCCCGAAAAACAACGGCATTCACCGCTTTGCGTTCAGCTGCGGGTCATTGTCAGGGTGACCCATTCCCCCAGATCGTCGCGCCGGTCAAGCGTGAAGCCGGCATTCCGGTAAGCATCGATCACATCGGGGCCCTGATCCGTCAGGATCCCGGACAGGATGATCTTGCCGCCCGGTTTGACAGAACGCGCCATATCGGGAGACAGATCGATCAAGGGCTGCTTGAGGATATTCGCCAGCACCAGATCGAAAGGCGCCGCCTCTTCCAGCGTGGGGTGATCGAAGCCCACCGCCTCGATACAGATCACCCGCCCGTCCAGCCCGTTTGCGATGACATTTGCGCTTGCCGTATCGACCGCGATCCGATCGATATCGCTGGCCAGCACCGTCACCGGCCAGATGCGCGCCGCGCCCATGGCCAGAACAGCAGTGCCACAACCGATATCGGCGATGCGGCTGGGCTGATACCCGTCATCAGCCAGCCGGTCGAGCGCTTCGAGGCAGCCTTTGGTCGTACCGTGATGCCCGGTGCCAAAGGCCATCGCGGCCTCGATGCACAGCGCCTCGACACCTTCGGGAATGCGATCGGAATCGTGGCTGCCGTGAACAAAGAACCGTCCGGCCTCGACCGGCGACAATTCGCGCCGGACATGCGCGACCCAGTCAACCTCGGGCAGTTCCGAGATGACGAATGGTTGCGCCTGATAGGCTGCAGCCAGCAATGCCAGAGCAATCTCGTCCGGGCGTTCAAGGAAATAGACCCCGACTTCCCATCGGTCCGATCCGTCTTCGATCTCGAACACACCCGAGCCAACCGGTTCCGGGGACAGATCCTCGCAGGCTTCGGCCAGCGCTTCGGCAGGCATACGTCCAGCGATATGGGTCAGAGCGGTGAATGTCGGCATGGTTGCAGGTTCCTGATCAGATTTTGCTGCCATAAACCGTTGGATCGCAGGACGCAATCGCCGCGACATTGCAGAACGCGCAACAATAGGTTAGCCGGAAGCATCGACGACGATCCCAGCCTGCGGGAGAGGGACCATGACAAGCGCAACAGAGATCCCTGCCCGCCCATCCTCCGAGGCGCGGCCAGTCATTGCTGCGGCATGGATGATGGGAGCGGTGGCCTCTTTCACCTTTATGGCTGTGGCCGGGCGGGCCGTTTCTGTGGAACTCGACACATTCGAGGTTCTGGGATGGCGTTCGCTCATGGGCGTGATCGTCATGGCTTTGGTGATCACCTTCAGTGGCTTGTGGAAGACGGTAAACCTGCATCGCTTCGATCTGCACCTGTCCCGCAATATCTTCCATTTCGCCGCGCAGAACCTGTGGTTCTACGCGATCTTCACGATCCCGCTTGCGCAGGTTTTCGCACTGGAATTCACCGCACCTCTCTGGGCACTGATCCTGTCGCGGGCCTTCCTCGGAGAACGGCTCAGCACCCAGCGGATCGTTGCCGCACTCTTGGGTTTCATCGGTATTCTTCTGGTCACACGGCCCGGTTCCGTGCCGATCACGCCGGGGCTGATCTCGGCGGCGGCCTGTGCCATCGGCTTCGCGATGACCTATGTCTTCACCAAGAAACTGACCATGGTGGCGCATACGGCTTCCATCCTGTTCTGGATGACTGTCCTGCAAGCCGTGTTCGGCTTTATATGCGCCGGAATCGATGGCGATATCGCGCTGCCTTCGCTTGCAGCGGCTCCATGGGTGGCCGTGATCGGCGTGACCGGCCTGACCGCGCATTTCTGCATTACCTGCGCGTTACGGGTCGCCCCCGCAACGCTGGTCATGCCTTTCGACTTCCTGCGCCTGCCGGTGATAGCTTTAGTCGGGCTGCTGCTGTTCGATGAACCCGTCAGCCTGTTCCTGATCGCCGGAGCGGCCCTGATCCTGGGCGGCAACTACGTGAACATCAGAAGCGCGGCCGCCGGTCGGCCGTCATAATAACCGCCTTCTCAGACGCCAAGACCGGGGGCACCGGGCCCCTGTCTGGCGGCGCGGTCTTCAGGGTTGAACATTTCGCAAAGCTCATGCGACAGGCAACCGCAGCGGATACAGCCGCCCAGCCGGTCGCGGACCCGTTCAAGCATCCTGATCCGACGCTCCAGATCATCGTGCCACGCTTCGGATATCCGTACCCATTCCTCACGGCCCAGCGGTCTGCCTGAAAGCGCGGGCTTCAGAGCGGAGCGGATCTCGGCCAGCGGAATCCCCGCCTGCTGACCGGCCTTGATGATCGCCAGAATGCGCAAACTGGCGCGTGAATAGCGCCGGTGATTGGCGGCATTGCGGGTCGAGCGAATCAGCCCTTCGCGTTCGTAGAAATGAATGGCAGAGATCGAAATTCCGCTGCGCTTCGACATCGCACCAACCGACATGATCGGAGCCGAGGGATCAATTTTATTGATTTTACAAGACATTTTTATCTTGTCCTAAACTATAGTTAAGGTCTTAGGGTGGCAAACCATGATTTGAATTGCAAGGAGAAAGAGATGGCGCAGGGCAATCGTATCGTGGTGATTCTGGGATCGATCCGGGAAGGCCGCATGAATGACCGGGTCGCGGCATGGGCCACAGGGCAGCTGAGGATGCACGGATTCCTGCCGGATCTTCTGGACCCCGCAGATCCGGAAATTTTACCGGTGCAGACCGGCGACAAACCTGCCATAGAGCATCTGCGGCAACGCATGGGGAATGCCGATGGCTTCGTCATCGTGACGCCGGAATACAATCATTCGGCACCGGGACCACTGAAGACCCTGATCGATTCAGTAAAGGACGGATGGATTGCCCGTCCGGTCGGATTGATCAGTTATGGCGGCATCTCCGGCGGATTGCGCGCGATCGAGGCCTTGCGCCCGGTGCTGGCGGAACTACATGCTGTCACGTTGCGGGACACGGTAAGCTTTGCCGCGCCGTGGAACAGGTTCGACGAAACCGGGCGCATTACCGAGCCCACAGATGCCAAGGCGGCAGAAACGGCCATGACGGTATTTTCCCGACGGCTGCATTGGTGGGCCGATGCCCTGAATGACGCAAGAACTGCACGACCCTTTGATCAGGAGTTTGCCTGAATGGACTATCTGCTGAAAGACCCGCGAAGCTGGGGGCTGATGTTGGCGGCAATGCTGACGATCATGTCAAACGCCACGATCACCCCTTCGCTGCCGGGACTCGAGGCGATATTCGCGGATAATCCAAGGGCGCCCCTGCTGACACGCCTTCTGATCACGGCGCCCTCGCTGCTGGTTGCCTGCGTCGCGCCCTTTGCCGGCGCAATGACTGATCGGCTGGGGCGCAAACGTCCCCTTCTGATCGGGCTGGTCATCTATGCGGTCGCGGGAACGGCGGGCCTGTATCTGGACTCTCTCGAGGCGATATTGGCCAGCCGTCTGGCGCTTGGACTGGGCGTCGCCGCGATCATGACCGCTCAGGCCGCGCTGGTCGGAGATTATTTCGACGGCCCGGCGCGTGGGCGGTTGATGGGGTACCAGATGGGGGCGACCAATGTCGGCGGGCTGGTCTTTGTAACCCTGGCCGGGGCGCTTGCCGCGACCGACGCCCGGCTGCCCTTTGCGATCTATGGCCTGGCCGCCCTGCTGCTGCCGCTGCTGGCGGTGATCCTGCCCGAGCCGGATCGTTTCTCGGGCGCGGTCGAACATGCCGGCGGCTCCGGTGATAGCGAACCGGGTTGGCGGATGACGGTCACGGTCATGACGATCGCGGCTGGTTTAACCTTCGTGATCTTTTACGCCGTGCCGACGCAGGTCCCATATCATCTGCGAGGGATCGGACTGGAAGATCCGCGCAGTGCCGGGCTGGTCATGGGAGCGATGATGTTTGCCGCCGCGATCATGTCGGTCGTGTCGGGCCTGATCCGTCCCCGGCTGGGCCGGATCGGCACACCGGTTTCCGGCTATCTTTCGCTTGCCACCGGCTTCGCAGGGCTGGCCACCGGACAATCGCTGCCGGTCGCCATGATCTCGACCGCATTGATCGGAGCCGGGCTGGGCATGTGCATGCCGACCTTTGTCACGACCGCTCTCAATGTCGCCCCGGCACGGCGGCGGGGGCTGGTCATCGGGCTGGTCACGGCGTCGATTTTTCTGGGTCAGTTCCTTTCGCCTCTGGCAAGTCAGCCTCTGGTTACCCATCTGGGGTATTCCGGTGCTTTCCGGATCGGAGCATTCGCCTTTGTCGCTCTGGCCGCAGCACTCACCGTGACCCTGCACAGACAGGCCGGGCCACGCAGCACCAATCCAATCCGCAGAATGCCGGCTGAACCCGGGCGGAAATCATAACGAGGGAGCCGGAACATGACCGGAATCATCGAAATCGACAATTTGTCGAAACAATATGACAGCGGAACCAAGGCGCTGTCCGACGTCACGATGTCCATCGAAGAAGGTGAGATCATCGCATTGCTCGGCCCCAACGGCGCCGGAAAAACCACGCTGATCTCGATCATCTGCGGGCTGGTCGTGCCCACGGGCGGCACCGTCCGCGTGGATGGGCACGATATCCGGACCGACTGGCGCGCGGCACGCAAGCTGATCGGGCTGGTTCCGCAGGAGATTGCGCTGGAGCCGTTCGAGACCGTCTTCAACTCGGTCCGCTTCACCCGCGGGCTTTATGGCGAGGGCCGTGACGATGCCCATATCGAACAGGTGCTGCGCAGCCTTGCGCTGTGGGACAAGCGCGATGCCCCGACCAAGGATCTGTCGGGCGGCATGAAACGGCGGGTTCTGATCGCCAAGGCTCTGGCGCATCGCCCCAAGGTGCTGTTTCTGGACGAGCCGACCGCGGGTGTCGACGTGACCCTGCGCCGAGAAATGTGGCAGGTGGTCGAGCAGCTTCGCCGCGAGGGGGTCACCATCATCCTGACCACGCATTACCTTGAAGAGGCCGAAGAGATGGCCGACCGGGTCGGTGTCATCAGCAAGGGCCAGCTTTTGCTGATCAGGCCCAAGGATGAGCTGATGCGCGAATTCGGGCGCAAGACATTGACCATCGAGTTGGACGAAGCCTTGCACGCAATCCCGCCCGAACTTCTTGGGCGCGGGCTGGAACTGGCCCCCGAAGGTGACAGGATCACCTATAATTACGACACAACCGCCGAACGGACCGGCATTGCCCGTCTGCTGGGCGAATTGGCCACGCTGGGCATAACCGTGCGTGACGTGTCGACACGACAATCCAGCCTTGAAGAAGTCTTCATCTCGCTGGTTCAGGAAGGAGAGGCCGCATGACCCTGCTCAACTGGCCCGGAATCTGGGCGATCTTCCATCACGAAATGATGCGGTTCTTTCGGACGATCTGGCAGTCGCTGGCTTCGCCCGTGGTGTCTACCGTTCTGTATTTCGTCGTTTTCGGCGCAGCAATCGGCGGACGCATCCAATCGGTCGAGGGCGTGCCTTACGGCGCCTTCATCGTGCCGGGGCTGATGATGCTGACCGTGTTGCAGCAGGCCGTCAGCAATGCCAGTTTCGGGATTTATTTCCCGAAATTCAGCGGCACCATCTATGAATATCTTGTTTCCCCCGTCGGCTGGGTCGAGGTCACTCTGGGTTTCGTGGGCGCAGCCGCCGCCAAGGCGATCCTGATCGCTTTGGTCATCCTTGCCACCAGTTTCTTCTTCGTAGGCGTTCATATCCTGCACCCGTTCTGGATGCTTGCCTTCCTGTTCCTGACGGCGCTTGGCTTCAGCCTGCTGGGCTTCATTCTTGGCCTGTGGGCAAAATCCTTCGAACAATTGCAGATCGTGCCGATGATGGTGATCACGCCTCTGGTTTTCCTTGGCGGAGCCTTCTATTCGGCCAGCATGCTGCCCCCCTTCTGGGAAGGTGTCGCGAAGCTGAATCCGGTGCTTTATCTGATTTCCGGTTTCCGCTGGTCGTTCTTCGGGCTGGCGGATGTGCCGGTCGGCGTGTCGCTGTTCGCGGTGGCGATCTTCATCGTGATCTGTCTTGCAATCATCCGCTGGATCTTCGCGACCGGCTGGCGGCTGAGGGAATGAAATCAACGAGGTATTCGGCCTAAAGTTTACGCTAGGTAATGAGTGTACTCCGCGAACTGAACTGTTAGTTTTCAATCGGTAACTAGTAACAGTTTAAGGAATTTATAGCATGCGCATCTTCTGGGCCATATTGGGCGGGCTTTCGATTATCGCGGGCGGACTGGCACTTGCCAACCCGCTGGCGGCAACCCTGACAGCCGAGCGACTTGCCGGCTGGAGTTTTCTGTTCATCGGTATTCTTGAAATGATCGCGATGTTCCGTCAGCAAAGCTGGCGCGGGCGGATATGGGCGATTCTGGCCGGGCTGGCCTTGGCCATTCTTGGCATCATGCTGCTGACCCGTCCCCTGGCGGGCATCCTGTCCCTGACCTTTATCGTCGCCATCCTGTTTCTGACAGTCGGCATGGTAAAGATTGCGATGGCCTTCGCGCTTGGGCGGAGCACCGCTTTCTGGATGATCCTCCTCAGCGGGGCGTTATCCGTCATCCTCGCCGTGATGATATTCGTGAATTTTCCAGCCTCGGCAGCCACGATCCTTGGTGTATTGCTGGCGGTGGAACTGATTTCGAACGGTATCTCGCTGATCGCGCTTTCGATCGCGGCAACGACGGAAAGCAAAGCCTGATTCGAAGGTCGGGGCGCGAGCAGTCAGCTGCGCCCCGCACCGTCATCTTAGCGGCAGTTTAATACTTTCGCAGATCCGCGTCTGCGGGTCGAGCTGGACATATTCGCGAGCCGTGATGACATTCATGTTCAGCGAACGATTCCAGCCGCCAAACCAGCGATCCCGGATACCTGCCCGGTAATAACTGCCCATGATCTGATCAACATAAGGCGGGATGATCGAGGTGTTCGGGATACGCGGCGCGTGAAAGCCGATCCGGGCGCGCGGCCCAAGGCAGGCATTGGGCATCGTCGTCAGAATCGTGCAGGCCGAGCGGCAATAACCCCGGATCCGCACGATCTTGCCCGAACGGGACAATTCCTCCCGCCGCTTGACCATCTCCAGCACATTTCCGCCCCGGTTGTCCGTCACATCGATGAAACGGGAATTTTTTGGGTTCTGGGCATGAAGAGGCATCGTCAAAATCATGAGCAACGCGGCCCCCAGCATGGCGAATGCAAATGATTTTCGCAGGAGGGACCAATTCCGGCAGATTGCAGCAACCAAAGGGCCCGGCCCCGTCGCCCTGGCTGCCCGGCCCCGATAATCTGGTGACGAAAGGGAAGAGGATTTCATTGCGATGTCCTGAAGATAGATGAAACGCGGATACGGGATGCTAACTCGCGGTTATGCCCCTCGGTTGCAATCCTCTTTTCAGATGCCGCAGAATCGCCTATGTGCGGCGGATGCACAGGAACCCGCCAGATTTGCGCCCCGATCTTGCCCGCGCCGCCATCCCCGATGTGCGGCGCGCGGGCCAGCCGACGATCGGCATGGTCAGCCTTGGCTGCCCCAAGGCGCTTGTCGACAGCGAGCGCATCCTGACCCGGCTGCGCGCCGAAGGCTATGCGATCAGCCCGGATTACGCAGGCGCGGATGCCGTGATCGTGAATACCTGCGGCTTTCTGGACAGCGCCAAGGCCGAGTCGCTGGAGGCCATCGGAGAAGCGCTGCACCAGAACGGGCGGGTCATCGTGACCGGCTGCCTGGGGGCAGAGCCGGAATATATCACCGGCGCACATCCCAAGGTCATGGCTGTCACCGGGCCGCATCAATATGAATCGGTGCTGGATGCCGTGCATGGCGCGGTACCGCCTGCCCCCGATCCCTTTATCGACCTGTTGCCCGCCAGCGGCGTCAGCCTGACCCCTAGGCACTACAGCTATCTAAAAATTTCAGAGGGTTGCAACCACAAGTGCAAGTTCTGCATTATCCCCGACATGCGCGGCAAACTGGTCAGCCGTCCCGCCCATGCGGTGATCCGTGAAGCCGAAAAGCTGGTACAGGCCGGTGTCAGGGAATTGCTGGTCATCTCGCAGGATACCTCTGCATATGGCGTTGACCGGAAATTCGCCGAAGAACGCGGCCACCGTGCCCATATCACCGATCTTGCCCGCGATCTGGGTAGTCTGGGCGTGTGGGTGCGGCTGCATTACGTCTATCCCTATCCACATGTGCGCGAATTGATCCCATTGATGGCTGCCCATGCCGAATCGGGCGGACAGGTGCTGCCCTATCTGGATATTCCCTTCCAGCATGCCCATCCCGATACGCTGAAACGCATGGCCCGCCCGGCCGCGGCGGCCAAAACGCTGGACGAGATCGCCGCATGGCGTGAAGTTTGCCCCGAAATCACGCTGCGTTCGACCTTTATCGTGGGATATCCGGGCGAGACCGAGGAAGAGTTCCGGACCCTGCTGGACTGGCTTGACGAGGCGCAGCTGGATCGTGTCGGCTGCTTCCAATATGAAAACGTCAGGGGCGCACGGGCGAATGATCTTCCCGACCATGTGCCGGACGAGATCAAGCAGGATCGCTTCGACCGCTTCATGCAGAAGGCGCAGGCGATCTCGGAGGCGAAGCTGGCGCGGAAGGTCGGGCAGCAGCTTGAGGTCATCGTCGACGAGGTGGACGATGAAGGCGCGACCTGCCGCACCAAGGCGGACGCGCCCGAGATCGACGGCAATCTGTTCATAGACAAGGGTTTCGAGACGTTGAAACCCGGCGATATCGTTTCGGTCACGGTGGATGAGGCGGGCGAATACGATCTTTGGGGCCGGTTGTGAAAGCCGACCGGCTGCCCGACTTCATTCGCATGCATGACGAGTTCCACGGATGGCGTCATGCCGATGCAATCCTTGCCCATGATTTTCCGAACGAGTGGCGTGATATTCCGGATGTGCTGCCCCGGTTCCGCCTGCTATTCGATTTGCGTGCACTGAGCGCTGGTGTCATCATAACGAGATCGGGCGAGCTTCAGGATATCTTCAACAATCCTGGGCGAAAATCGTCCTTCGGGGCATTGACCACGCATATGTCCAGACTGTTGTCACGGATTGAGGGTGGCGGCGGGGTCGGATGTCCTCTATGGGTGTTTGGTATAATCAAGGCGCTATATGTAGATGGAGGCGGGGATGAACAGCGTATCTGACGAGTTGCTGGCATGCGCCGGCTCCACGCGCTTCGGCACGATCCTTGCCGATCCTCCGTGGCAGTTTCAGAACCGCACCGGCAAGATGGCGCCCGAGCATCGGCGGCTGTCGCGCTATCCGACGATGAGCCTGGATGCGATTTGCGATCTGCCGGTCGAGGCGATCGCCGCGTCCCGCGCCCATCTGTATCTGTGGGTCCCGAACGCGCTTTTGCCCGAAGGGCTGCGGGTCATGGAGCATTGGGGATTTACCTATAAAAGCAACCTGATCTGGTACAAGATCCGCAAGGATGGCGGCCCCGACCGGCGCGGTGTGGGATTTTATTTCCGCAACGTGACCGAGATTCTGCTGTTCGGCATACGGGGCAAGGATGTCCGCACGCTGGATCCCGGCCGCTCGCAGGAAAACATCTTTGCCATCCGCAAGCGCGAGCATAGCCGCAAGCCCGATGAACAATATGACGTGATCGAGGCTTGCAGCTGGGGCCCCCGTCTGGAAATGTTCGCGCGCGGCAAGCGCAAGGGCTGGACGGTCTGGGGCAATCAATCCGAGGAATACGAGCCCGACTGGCCTACCTATGCGAACCATTCGCAAAGCAATATCGTCAAACTTCATTCCGAGTGATTTTTACATGATGACCGCCGGATTCCCATGCTGCGAGATTTGATCACCGTCAGTGCCAGTTTCGACCCCAAGGGCCAGCCCCGCAAGCCCGGCGCGCTGTGCATAGGGGCGCAAAAGGCCGGGACGTCCTGGCTTGCCCAGATGCTTGGCCAGCACCCGCAGATCTGGATACCTCCGTTCAAGGAGGTGCAATTTTTCAATTACGTTTACATCCCCGGGCATCAATACTGGATCAAATGGCATTACCGTAACAAGCCAAGGGAAATCCGCGAACGCCATATCAAGCGCGAAGAGCCCCTGCCGCCCGAGCTCGACTCATATCTGGACGGGCTGACCAACGGCAAGATGTTCCACAATCATTGGTACAAGCGTGTCTTCGCCCCGGCCCCCGGAAATGCGGTGCCAATGGATTTCACGCCGGAATATTCGACCCTGCCCGAAGAGGGCGTCGAATTCGTGGCCGGTTTCCTGCGCAAGGTGAAAGTGATCTACATGATCCGCCACCCGGTCGACCGGGCGATTTCACAATTGCGGATGAACCTGCGCCGGGAAAAGCGCACTCCGAAAACCGAAGCCGACTGGCTGGAAGAGGTCCGGAACCCGGTTCTATATGATCGGGGCGATTACGCGGCCTATCTTCCGCGCTGGCAAAAACATTTCCCCGACATGAAGGTCATCCCCTTCGGCCGGATCGCCAGAGAGCCCGGCGAATTGATGGACGAATTAGAGGAATATCTGGGAATCGGCCCTTATCCATATGGAAATCTTGACAAAAAAGTCTTTGCGAATCCTCCCGGCCTGAACCCGCCCCCTGCCGCGATCGAACTGCTGACAGAGTGCATGGAACCGCAGATGAAGTTCCTGAAATCGCAGCTTGGGGATAAATTCGTGAAGGATATCCGATAGCCCCGGACACGCATGGGCGGCCAGATAACGGGGGCGTCAGATAACGGACAAAGCGAAAACTCTGCCCTCAATGCCCCAGAATCTGACTCAGGAACAGCCTGGTCCGCTCTGATCGCGGGTTGTTGAAGAAATCATGCGGATTATTCTGCTCGACGATCTGGCCCTGATCCATGAAGATCACCCGGTTCGCCACCGCCTGCGCGAAGCCCATCTCATGGGTCACGCAAAGCATCGTCATCCCGTCTTCGGCCAGTTCGATCATCGTGTCCAGGACTTCCTTGATCATCTCGGGATCCAGCGCCGATGTCGGCTCGTCGAACAGCATGATCCGGGGCTGCATGCAAAGCGACCTTGCGATTGCCACCCGCTGTTGCTGACCGCCCGAAAGCTGGCCGGGATATTTGCCTGCCTGTTCCGGTATCCTGACTTTCTCAAGAAAATGCATTGCGACATCCTCGGCCTGCCGGCGTGGCGTCCGGCGGACCCAGATCGGGGCCAGTGTGCAATTTTCCAGCACCGTCAGATGCGGGAACAGGTTGAAATGCTGAAAGACCATCCCGACTTCCGATCGCACCTTGTCGATATTCTTGATATCGCTGGTCAGTTCGATCCCATCGACGACGATCCGTCCGTTCTGATGCTCTTCCAGCCGGTTGATACAGCGGATCAGCGTGGATTTTCCCGATCCCGAAGGACCGGCGATCACGATCCGTTCGCCACGATGTACGGCCAGATCGATATCGCGCAAGACGTGGAAACTTCCGAACCATTTGTTCATCCGGATGATCTCGATGGCGATCTCGTCGCTGACGGTCATCTGATCGGGATCGACGTCCCGCATCGGGGTCTGGCTCATGAAAGCCTCCTATCTGTTGTCGCGCTGCAGCCGACGCTCGAGATACATAGAGTAACGCGACATGCTGAAGCAGATGATGAAGAAGATTGCGCCCACGAATATGAATGGCTCCCAGTAGATGCCTTTCCATTCGATATTGGCGCGAACCGCGTCGGAAATATTCTTCAACGGCTCGTAAAGTCCGACGAAAGCGACCAGAGTCGTGTCCTTGAACATGCCGATGAATGTCGAAACGATCCCCGGAATACTGATCTTGAGCGCCTGCGGCAGCACGATCAGCCGCTGTGCCTTCCAGTAATCCAGCCCAAGCGCGTCCGCGGCCTCGTATTGCCCCGCAGGTAATGCGGCCAGCCCGCCCCTGATCACCTCGGCCATATAGGCGGCGGCAAAAAGCGTCACCATGATGATGACCCGCAGGACGATATCGAAGCTGGTGCCGGGCGGCAGGAAGTAATTCAGCAGAAGCTGGGCAACGAAAAGCAGCGTGATCAGCGGCACGCCCCGAATGAACTCGATGAATATCACGGCAAGCGAGCTGACAAGAAACATGTCCGAGCGCCGCGCCAGCGCCAGCACGATCCCCAGAGGCAACGACATGGTGATACCCGCAACGCCGATGGTGATCGCCAGAAGAAAACCGCCAATCGCTTCGGAATCCACACGGGTAATGGCAAGTGAATACAGATTTTCGGCGTCTTTGGCAGCGTCACCGGAAAGAAATACCCAGACCAGCAGCGTCACCACGATAGCGGAACTGCCCGCCAGCAGCGGCGATAACCGTCCGGCGATGATAAATGCCAGCCAGCCAAAGCCCATACCGGCCAGAATCATGATGATCCACCAGAAGGAACCGCCCCAGATCAGCCAGACCCCAAGAAGCGGATAAAAGGCCGAAAAGCCAAGCAGCCACATCTGATGCCGTTCAGCCACAAGCAATGCGACCGCAAAGATCGCAACCGCGACACCCAGCCAGATCGACGGAGTATTCAGGGCGACAAGCGAAAGCAGCGTCGCGATGGCTGCGGTCATCAGCACGATCCGACGGATATTGCGCGAAATCGAAAACAGGATCGGCGCAAGCGCCACAAACAGCAGCCCGAATACCAGCGTCGGGCGCCAGTAAAGTCCGGGCGGGTAGAATCCGTATATGTACTGATTCCAGCGTTCGCGGATAACGGCAAAACAGGCTCCGCCCGCGCCTTCGCCCCATGTTTCGGCGATGATTTTACGGCATTCAGGCAGGCTGGAGGCGTTCCAGACCGAATGGGCGAACCACGGATAGAAATGATCGAACAGGAACCAGACGATCAACAGACCCAATACGGTCAACCCAGCATTCACCGGCCCTGAGAACAGGTTTTCATGCAGCCATTTCACCATTCCCGTTTCGCGTGCAGGCGGTGGCATCTCGGGAAGCATTTCCTCGCGCAGATAGGCATCCGGGCCATGGTTCGGATTGCTCATGTCAACGCTCCTTCAGCCTGACGCTTCGGTTGAAAGCGTTCATACCCGCCGAGATGATCAGGCTGAGCACCAGATAGATCAGCATCATCAGCACGATCGATTCCAGTTCGCGCCCGGTCTGATTCTGCGTCGTCCCGCCCAGAGTACCCCGCAGATCCATGTAGCCCACCGCAATCGCAAGCGAGCTGTTCTTGGTCAGGTTCAGATATTGCGAAATCAGCGGTGGAATGATCACGCGCAATGCCTGGGGCAGGATCACCAGATTCATCGTCGCTTTCGGACGCAGCCCCAACGCGAAAGCGGCCTCGGTCTGCCCCTTGCTGACGGCAAGCACCCCGCCGCGGACGATCTCGGCAATGAACGCGCCGGTATAAAGGGTCAGGGCCAGCCACAGGACAACCAGCGCATTGTTCAGATTGTTCCCGCCGCTGAAATTGAAACCCTTGAGTTCCGGCGCCAGCAGATGCAGACCGAAATACCAGATCAGCAACACCGACGGCACGGTCATCACCGCCAGATTGATCCACCATGTCACCGGGCGATGCCCTGTCCGGTCCTGTATGGCCTGTGCGCGGGCGAGGATCGCCCGCCGTGCGATCCAGCCGCCGATAATGACAACCAGAAATGCGATGAGCGCCAGATTCACGGTGATGCGCGCGCCCAGGTCGATGGTGCCGGGATCGTTGCTCATGCCGAATGCCGGAACCGCAGTATAACGATTGGTCAGTGCGACCTGATCGAAAAAGATCATCGACCATTGTGGATCATCGCCCCGATAGGCATTTGGCGGGGGCAGAACATCGGTAAAGATCGCGTAGATGATCAATATCCACAAAAGCAGCGGGATATTGCGAAACACCTCGACATAGATCGCCATCAGCCGCGCGAAAAGCCAGTTATGCGACAGCCGGGCAATCCCGATGGCGACCCCAAGGATCGTCGCGGCGACGCATCCCATAAAAGAGATCAGTATCGTGTTCAGCAACCCCACAATCGTCGCGCGCAGATGCGTATCGTCCGAACTGTAGGGGATCAATCGCTGCGGAATATCGTAGCCCGCGCGCTGGAACAGGAAACCGAAATTGAAATCCTTGCCCAACGCGGCAAGATTCCTGATGGTGTTGTTGACCAACCACCAGCCCAGCGCCATGACCAGAATAAATACGATCACCTGGAACGTCATCGAGCGGTAGCGTCGGTCATAGACCAGCATGCTCAGCCGAAATGGCTGTTCCGCCCCTAGCGGCACTTCAGTCATTTATGTTCCCCTGTCGTCGGTCCGCGACTTAGCGCCGCTTGCTTGTGACCTGATCGTTATCTTCGGAATGACCAGAGGGCGCCAAAGCGCCCTCTGGTATCAAGGATCAGCGGAAAGGTTGCGCGTAAAGCAACCCGCCCTGCGTCCATTGCGCATTCAGTCCGCGCGCAAGCCCGATCGGCGTCTGTTCCCCGACATTGGCGGCGAAGATCTCTCCGTAATTTCCGCTGGCCTGAATGGCGCGCTTGGCCCATTCCTTGTCCAGCCCGATCATCGCTCCCAGATCATCGGTGACGCCCAGAATCCGCTGCACTTCAGGGTTTTCCGAAGATTTCGCCAGTTCCTCGATATTCTTCGAGGTAATGCCATATTCCTCGGCGGCAATCAGGGCGTTCAGCGTCCAGCGGACGATATCGCCCCAATTGTTATCGCCATGACGAACCGCCGGGGCCAAAGGCTCTTTCGAGATCACCTCGGGCAGGATGACATGATTTTCGGGATCGGCAAACGCCGCACGGGTCGCGGCAAGCCCCGAAATATCGGTGGTGTAGGCATCGCATGCCCCGGCCATATATTGCTGCTCACCCTCGGCATTGCTGTCGATATTGACGGGCTGATATTCCATGCCGTTGGCCTTGAAATAATCGGCAAGGTTCAATTCGGTCGTGGTGCCGGTCTGGATGCAGATCGTCGCGCCATCGAGTTCCTTCGTCGAGGTGACACCAAGATCCTTGCGGACCATGAAGCCCTGACCATCATAATAATTCACCCCCGCGAAATCGAGCTTGAGGTCGGTATCGCGTGAAAAGCTCCAGGTCGAGTTCCGCGCCAGAAGATCCACCTCACCCGAGGACAGACCGGTGAACCGCGTCTGTCCCGTCAGAGGGACATATTTGACCTTTCCCGGATCTCCCAGCACTGCGGCCGCAACCGCCTTGCACAGATCGACATCGAATCCCGCCCAATTGCCGTTCGCGTCAGGCGCAGCGAAACCGACCAGACCCGGATTGACGCCGCAATTCAATTCGCCACGATTTTTCACTTCGGAAAGAGTGTCAGCGGCGGCGGCGCCTGCCGCCATGGCAGTCATCGCCAATGCGCCCCAAAATACCGTTCGTTTCATGCTTACCTCGCTGTTGAGACTGTCGAGGCGATGTGTTCCGCCCCGTTCAGACATTCATGAACATCGTTTAGCTAATATCCTCTTACAAGAAGATGACACGAATACGATGCCTATCAAATCATCTTGCCTATCCTGCCTCACAGGTCAAGCGTGGGGCCGGTTTCCGACCGTCAGCCGTTTTGCGAAAGCCCATGGAAACGTTCCGCTGAAATCATGGCAACCAGACGGTTTTCGGCAGCTGTCATCGCCTCTTCGTCACGCCCCCAGATCCCGGCCTGATAATCTTCGTCGATACGTGAAAGACGATGCGCCTCCGTGGCGGTCAAGCGGCCCCGAACCACCGCAAGTCCAAGAATTAGTGAGCCGGGCAAGGTCACAAGGTCATGCAATGCTGTCATGGCAAAACTGTCCAATGTCCCGACCTCGGACCGCAGCCTTGCAATCGACTCGTCGGGCTGGGCAATCGGAACGACGCCTTTGGTCAGGTTCAACGGCGCGTTCAGGCTGGTCGCCGCCCAATCGATCAGCGGATCCCATCCTTCCGACTGCATCGCTGCCAGTTCCCTGGGCTGCTCTGCGCGATAACACAGCAGATCCGTCACGCCATAATCGGCAAGCATGGCCGCGACATCCGAAAATTGCGGAGCAACCTTCTCGATGGCCGAATTTGCCGCGCGGGTCAGAGGCATGGAGTTCGGATCGATCACCTCGCTTTGGGCGTCCCATTCGTCCGCAATCGCAGCGGCGAGGGCCCGGGTCGGCAAGATCAGCGCATGTTTGCCCGGCGTTCTGACCGGACGGCCATCCAGCGCGACTTCCCAACCGCCATCGGCATCCCGCGCTTCGGCCTGTTTCCAGAACCGCCTTGCCTTCCACTCGCTCATACCGCCCAATCCTCGATCGCGGCGCTGAGGGCGGAAAAGTCCTGCACCACTTGCGCCGCACCGGCATTTTGCAGTGCCTCAACCGGATGATAACCCCATGCGACGCCGATGGCGGGTATGCCGGCAGCGACAGCCATCTCGATATCGTAGGTCGTATCGCCGATCATGACCGCGCGTTCTGACTCGACCCCGGCTTCGGACATGGCCCGGTGCAGCATCGACGGGTGCGGTTTGGAAGGATGATCATCCGCCGTTTGCAGCGAAAAGAACCGTCCGTGCAGGCCATATGTGTCCAGCATAGGCAGCAATCCCCGCCGCCCCTTGCCGGTCGCGATGGCCAGAAGCAGATCGTCGCGGGCCGACAGGGCCTCGATACATTCAAGCGCCCCCGGATAAAGCGGCGCGAATTCCTTGATCCGGGCTGCCGTGAACGCGTCCTTGTAGGCCTCGACCAGAAGCCCATGGACAGAGGTATCGGCATGCGGAGCAAGCCGCGCCATGGCGACCGGCAGCGACAGGCCAACCGTGGTCAGCACCTGCTCTTTCGGCAGAACAGGCAGGCCCACGGCCTCAAAAGCCGCTGTCATGCCCAGATGGATCACCTGCTGGCTATCCACCAGCGTTCCGTCCACATCGAAGATGACCAGCCTCATTCGTCCTCCGCAAAAGGATCCGCCGGCACGTCATTTTCATGCCAGCCAAGAGTGTCCCATGTCCGGCGCATGTGATCGGGCAAGGGTGCCGTGAGGGTGACGCGCCGCTTGGTAATGGGGTGGTCGAAAGACAGGCTGCGCGCATGCAGATGCAGCTTGCGGCTGATCTCCCCACCAAGTTGCGCGCCCCAGCCATCGCCCAGATTTTCCTGTCCCGAGCCGCCATATTTCCCGTCACCGACAATCGGATGCCCCAGTTCGGCCATATGCGCCCGCAACTGATGAGTACGGCCGGTAATCGGCACCAGAGCGCACCAGCTTGCCCGCGTTCCAAGCGCGTCCAGCACAGCATAATCGGTTGTCGCACGCTTGGCGCCTTCGGTCGCGGGGATATCGCGGGGATGCACGGCGATCATCTTCTCGCCCTCGCCCCCGCGCCCATGGCCACCCGCCTTGACCAGCCCGTAACGGACCGTCCCCATCCGCGGAACCGGGACACCGGCGACCGCCGCCCAGTAAATCTTGCGCGTGCTGCGCAACCGGAATGCTTCGGACAAGGCGCGGGCGATCCGGTCGGTCCGGGCCAGCAGAAGGATGCCCGAAGTATCCTTGTCCAGCCGATGCACCAGCTTGGGCCGGTCCTTGTAGCCGAACATCAGAGTCCCGGTCAGCCCATCCACATGGCGATTGCCCTGCCCGCTTCCGCCCTGTGACGGCAAGCCCGGAGGCTTGTTCAGGGCGATGATATGCTCGTCCTTCCACAACACCGCCTGCTGGATCATCTTCTGATCAGTATCGGGGATCCGGGCGGCTGCCGGTCTGTCGGTCATCGGCTTGCCGTCGGGCAAGGGCGGCACGCGTACCTCCTGCCCGGTCTCGATCCGGGTCGAGGCCTTGACCCGTCCACCATCCACGCGCAATTGCCCGGTGCGGCACATCTTCTCGACCGCGCCCTGTGTCAGTTGTGCGAAACGCTTCTTCAGCCAGCGGTCGAGGCGCTGCCCACCCTCTTCCCGGTCCACACGGATCAATTGAACGCCGCTCATGTGATTATTCCCCGCCCCACAGCCAGACCGGCAATGACAGCTATCAGTGACAGCAGAACCGAGGCCACGACATAGATCGCCGCTCCCGGCACCTGGCCCCTTTCCCACAGCGTCAACGCATCCAGCGAAAAGGCGGAAAAGGTGGTGAAGCCTCCCAGAACGCCGGTCAGCAGAAAAGGCGCATAGGCATTGCCCCATCTATGCGCCATGCCAGCGGCAAGCAGACCCATCACGAAACTGCCCAGAACATTGACGGCGGCGGTTGCAACGGGAAAACCCGGCCCATGCCAGATCAGAGCACGATAAACGGCATAGCGCGCCGTCGCGCCAATCGCTCCGCCAAGGGCAACCTGAAGAAAGGGGTTCATCATGCGCTGGTAGTGGGTCCGGATGCAGGTAAAGTCAACCGGTCAGAACCGCAATTCCAAGGCCAGGCTGCCTGGAATTTCCCATGCCCAGCCTGCACGACCTCATCCGGATCAAGATGAAACAACCGGCACCCTTACAGGAACCGGTTGCGGTTTTGCGCCATCCCAATACAGGCAAAAGCCCGTCAGATCGGGAAGTTACATCCCGTATTGAGCGTCGGCGCTTTCCTGTTGAACCATCTGACCGGCGGTTTGCATGTCTCGCCCCGCACCCTGTACGGTTTCGCAAGCCGATACAGCCATTACAGCCAGAAGCAGTACCGTTCCGAGCATTTTATTTTGCATCTGTCTATCCTTGTCCTTCATATGAATTTCAACGTGACATTCCGAAATAGGTTCCGGCGAACCGGTTGAGTCCCTAGCGAGGTTTCGTGTCTACATAAACTTGTATGCAGATTTTTCCGACCGCAAGATCAACCGGATAGCGGTAAGCGAAATATCGCTGTCCTCTTCGGAACCCGGCAAGTTCGAGCAGTTGGGAGATTATGCTGCCGACTCTTCCATGCCTCACCCCCCGCGCTTGAGCCGCCGGGAAACGAACCAGTCCAGCCGCTTCTTCAACTCGCGCTCGAAGCCACGCTCGACGGGAGTATACAGAACCGGGCGCTTCATGCCCTCGGGGAAATAATCCTGCCCCGAGAAACCATCCTCGGCATCGTGATCATAGGCATAGCCTGCACCATAGCCCTGATCCTTCATCATCTGGGTGGGCGCGTTCAGGATATGGGCGGGCGGCATCAGGCTGCCGGTGTGTTTCGCCTCGGCCCGCGCCCCTTTATAGGCCACGTAACCGGCGTTCGATTTGGGCGACAGCGCCAGATAGATCACCGCTTGCGCCAAAGCCAGCTCGCCCTCGGGGCTGCCCAATCGCTCATACATCGCCCAGGCATCCAGGCAATGCCGCGACGCGGCCGGATCTGCCAGACCGATATCCTCGATCGCCATCCGGGTGATGCGGCGGGCAAGATAACGGGGATCCTCGCCCCCTTCCAGCATCCGGGCGAACCAGTAAAGCGCGGCATCCGGATCCGATCCCCGCACCGACTTATGCAATGCCGAGATCAGGTTGTAATGCTCGTCCCCGGATTTGTCATATTTGGCCGCCCGCCGCATCAGCCGCTGTGCCATCGCCTGCACATCCAGTGGCTGATCGGTTTTCCACGCCGCGACCTGTTCGATCAGGTTCAGCACCGCGCGCCCGTCGCCGTCCGCCATCTCCAACAGCGCTTCCCGCGCCTCGGCGGTCAGCGGCAGTTTGCGGCCCAGTTCTTTTTCAGCCCGTTGCGCGAGCCGTTCAAGATCGGCAAGGTTCAGCCGTTCCAGCACGATCACCTGCGCACGCGACATCACCGCGGCGTTCAACTCGAAAGATGGGTTCTCGGTCGTGGCGCCGACCAGAAGGATGGTGCCATCCTCCATATGCGGCAGGAAACTGTCCTGCTGCGCCTTGTTGAAACGGTGAATTTCATCAACGAAAAGCAGCGTCCCCCGCCCCGTTCCGCGCCGCAGTTTCGCGGCTTCGAACACCTTGCGCAGTTCCGGCACCCCCGAGAAAATCGCACTGATCTGCACGAAGCTTCTATCGGTCTCGTCGGCAAGCAACCGCGCGATGGTCGTCTTGCCCACACCCGGAGGTCCCCACAGGATCAGCGACGACAGGCTTCCCGCCGCCAGCATCGAGCCCAAAGGGCCATCCGGGCCAAGCACCTTGTCCTGCCCGATCACCTCATCCAGCCGTGTCGGGCGGATGCGGTCGGCAAGCGGACTCAGCGCCGGATCGGGCGGTGGATTGGCGGCAGAGGGTGTGTCGAAAAGATCGGCCATGATACCGCCATTCTAAGCCATCGCGCATCAACGTAAATACGCGGTCTCGATCCTTTTGCGAGCCTGTCAATCCGCCCCGTTCCGAAGTAACCGCGTTCTGCTGCGCCGGACATTACCCTGCCATGGCGGCGAACCGCCCGTTCGCTGCCGGGCCTTCGCTGGCCGTCTTCTGCCCTCGACATGGCCAGTAGAGAGGGTTTTACTGGCCCTGACGCGCGGCAGCGCTTTCCATCGAAACTCAGGACAGGCCGGTCAATGAATACGAACAGTCATAGCCACTCTACCCATGAAGCGGCGGAAGACATCCGCAATCGCGATATCAGGATCTATGTAAACGGCGACATCGTGCATCGGGACGAGGCAAAGGTTTCGGTCTACGACTCGGGCTTTATGCTGGGCGACGGGATGTGGGAAGGGATGCGTCTTTATAACGGAAAATGGGCCTTTTTCGACGAGCATATGGATCGTTTCTTCAACTCGTGCAAAGCGGTGTCGCTGGATGTCGGCATGACGAAAGACGAGATTCTCGACGCCCTGAACCGAACCGCCGAGGCGAATGGAATGACAACGGATGTCCATTGCCGGCTGATGTGTACGCGCGGCGTGAAGGACAAACCGTTCCAGCATCCGGGTCTCAGCCGCTCGGGGCCGACAATCGTCATGATCCTCGAACATTCGAAACCGGTAGAAAGTCTTCAGACCAAAGGGATCCGGCTGGCCACCGTACCACAGGTGCGCGGCTTGCCGACAAGTCAGGATCCGAAGTTCAACAGTCATTCGAAGCTCAACTGCATCATCGCCTGCCTGCAAGCCGAAGCGGCGGGCGCGGAAGAGGCGTTGATGCTTGATCCGCATGGGTTCGTGAATACCACAAATGCCTGCAATTTCTTCATCGTGCGCCGGGGCGAGATTTGGACCTCGACCGGGGATTACTGCATGAACGGAGTAACCCGGGCAAAGGTCATCGCGCTTTGCCAGGCAGAGGGTATCCCCGTCTTCCAGAAGAATTTCTCGCTTTACGAGGCTTACGGCGCGGATGAAGCCTTCCTGACAGGAAGTTTCGGAGCACAGACGCCGGTGGCCTCGATCGACGGTAAGCCCATTGGCACTGGCGACAGGCCGATGACACGGCGGATCAGGGAGCTTTACGCGGAACTGGTACGGGAAAATACGGGCGGGGCTTGAAACCCCGCATCCGAAGCCCGTCATCAGGGCGGGCCACATCCGACTCCGCGGGATGGCGGTACGCCTGCTGATAGCCGGGATATCTGGGTGAAGAAGAAGGGCGAGGCGTGTTTACCGATCAGGACGATCGCAGCGATAGCCGTTTCAGGGTTTCCAGCTTTCCAGTGCCGCAACGAATGCTGACAGCCAGCTATTCGTCTGGTGGCCATCCAGCACGCGATGGTCAATGGTCAGCGAGACATAGGCCATAGGCCGGATCTGGATCGAGTCACTGCCGTCCACCTGCCGCACAACCACACGCTTTTCCAGCTTGCCGACCCCAAGGATCGCCGATTGCGGCTGATTGATGATGATCGGGGCTGCCAAAAGCGAACCGGACACGCCATGATTGGAAATGGTAAAGGTGCCGCCGGACATGTCGGCGGCAGTCAGTTTCCCATCACGGGCACGCGTAGTCAGATCTTGAATCCGCGCTGCGATCCCTTTCAGCGACAGGTTCTGGGCCTGACGGATCACCGGCACGACCAGCCCCTTGTCCCCAAGCGCCGTACCGATACCGATATTCACATCGCCGAAAATCTCCAGCCCGTTATCGTGCCATCGACTGTTGACCGCAGGGACCTTCATCATGGCCGCGACACAGGCGTGAACGATATAGGCAGTGTAACTCAGGGGAATCCCTTCGGTTTCCAGCGCCTTTCGATGGGCGTCGCGATGCGCCATCAACGGACCGAAATCGGCTTCGAAAACAGCGGTGACCTGCGGGGCCGTCGTAACCGAGTGCAACATGTTCCCGGCAATGCGCAGGCGCATGCGGTCATGAGGCACGAAGGTCGAACCTCCGGAAGCGCCCTCTGCCGCTATGCCGGTATGGGCCGAGACACAGCCCGGAGCCGGTTCATGCCGGATATCTGCCCTGGCAGCGGCATGGCGGACATCCTCGCGGGTCAGGCGGCCATGCCTGCCGGTCCCCGTCAGCTTCGCCGGATCCAGACCGGTCTCGGCAAGGGCTTTGCGGACTGCGGGCGAATGACGGGTTTCGCGGGTCACGCAAGCAGCGGGAGACGGTTCCGGGACAGAGCTATCCCGGGCGGTCCTTGCCGGAATTTTCATCTTGGCGCCACCGGTATCGGATTTGGCGACAGTTTCGATCCGGGCCAGAATCCCGCCGGGCTTCGCCTCGCTTCCCGGCGCCAGCAGGATCTCCCGAAGGATGCCGGCGACAGGCGCAGGGATTTCCACCGTCACCTTATCCGTCTCGAGCTCGACCAGCGGGTCGCCCTCTGACACCCGCTGGCCGGGCTTCACGTACCAGTCCAGAACCTTGGCCTGCGTTCCCTCCTGCTCGAGCGGGACAATCACGTCATGCATGGCTCAGAACCCTTTCAACGCGTCGATCTTCGCGGCAATCGACGCGACAGAGGGCACGACATGTTCCAGCAGCACCGGATTATGGGGCGAGGGAATGTCGGGCATCGTCAGCCGTGCAACCGGCGCGTCAAGATCAAGAAAGGCTTCATCGGCAACCCGGGCTGCGATCTCGGCTCCGAAACCGGCGGTCTGCAAATCCTCATGCACGATCAAGCAGCGGCCCGTACGGCGAACCGAATCCAGCACCAGTTCGCTATCCCATGGCATCAGGGTGCGCAGATCGATCACTTCCGCATCCCGTCCCTCTGCCGCCTCTTCGCAGCGGGGAACCATGGCTCCCCATGTCACCACGGTCAAAGCCTTGCCCGGGCGGGTGATCTTCGCCTTTCCAAAGGGCAGGGCAAAGGCATCGCCGGGCCAGGGCCGGCGCGCCCAGGGCAAATCCAGCATCGCGCGATGTTCGAAGAAGATCACCGGATCATTACCGCGGAGGGCGGTTCGCAAAAGCCCCACGGCGTCCTCGGCATTCGAGGGGACCGCGAATTTCCAGCCGGGATTGTGAACAAAGGCAACCTCGTTCGTCTGGCTGTGCCACGGATCGCCGCATTTGAAAAAGCCGCCGGCCATGCGCAACACCATCGGCGCGGCGAAACGGTTGGCGCTGCGCCAGCGCATCGTGCCGCAATCATTGATCTGTTCGGTGGCAGGTTCGGCATATTTGCGGAACTGGATTTCCGGCACCGGCATCAATCCGGCCACCGCCATGCCGACAGCGCGGCCCACGATCCCCTCCTCGGACAGGCTGGTATCGAAAACCCGGTTCTCGCCGAATTTCTCCTGCAAACCAAGCGTCACGGCATGCACACCGCCTTTCGGTCCGATATCCTCGCCGAACAGGACGACACGCTCATTCAGAATCATCTCCTGCTCCAGCGTGCGGCGGATCGCCGTGACCATGTTCAGCCGCGCGCCCTGCGGATCGGGATCGGCGCAGGCCTTGGGCGGGATATAACCGTGATTGTGCAGCCCACCCATCCGCTGCATCTCGCCCTCGAAAAAGACATGTTGCGTGACGGTCTTGGGTTCCGGGATATCGCGGGCTTCCGCCGCTTCCCGCGCGGCCTCGGCACGAGCATCTGCCGCCTCGGTCACGCGGGTCCATTCCGAGGCATCGAGACGGTCAGGCACCAGATATGATTTCAGTTTGTCCCAGGGGTCGCGGGCACGTTCGGCTGCGATCACCGCGTCCGATTTATAGGTCTGCGTGTCCTGATAGCTGTGACCCTGCAAGCGCGGAACAGTCAGACGCAGCAGGGCGGGTGCGCGGGAAATCCGCACATGGGCGACGGCCTCGGCCGTCAGGCGCGCGGCCTCTTCGGGTTCGGTTCCATCGCCTGAAAAAATCGTCAGTCCCGACCACGAGGCAAGATTGGCGGCGATATCACCGCCAGGCGAATTGAAGCCGGACGGCACAGAGATCCCATAGCCGTTATCCTCGATATAAAACAGCATCGGCAATTTCCGGGTGGTCGCGATCATCAGGGCCGACCAGAAACCATTGGTCGCGACCGACCCGTCCCCACCCAAGGCAACCGCGATGGAATTCCCGTGATCCGCCGAGCCCATCTGCCGGGCATGATAATCCAGCGCCTGCGCCCATCCCGCCGTCGGCGTGAATTGCGCACCGACACCCCCGCACATCGGCAGCGCGGTCGCGCCGTCCGGGTTGGGATGGTTGAAGACCACGCCGATATCGCGGCCATCGGAATAGCCGCCCGACCGGCCCATCGCCGCGGCAAGCGCCTCTACCGGGTCGACTTCCAGCGATAGCAGGATAGGCCGCGACCGGTAATAGCCGCAAATCGCGTCATGCCGCCCGGTCAATTGAAGGCCCAGCAAGATCTGCGCCATGTCGTGGCCACGGGCGGAAAACTGGTAGAGAACCTTTTTTGCCGGGACCAGATGTTCTTCCTCCATCCGGTCAAGGGCGCGGGACAGCGCCATTGTGGACAGAACGCGCGGCCAATCATGCCCGAATCCAGCCGCATTGCTCCGGGTTTTCTGGGGTATGTCGTGGATCATCGGCGGCCTCCGGTCATTGCCTTGCCGCGCCGACGCGTCCTAGTTGGCGCGAAACCGGGTACGGGCAGACAGTTTGCTGCCGTTAGAATACATCCCCTGCCCCGATATGACTTGACCAACGTTCTTTTCGGAATGCATAAATTTGAATGAAATTCATCGATAATGGCAAAGTTATGACCGAATATTTTCATCTTGATGATCTGGATCGGAAAATTCTGACCATCCTGCAGAAGGACGCCTCACTGGGAGCCAATACCCTGGCCGAGCGGGTGAATGCATCCGCAAGCTCCTGCTGGAGGCGTATCCGCGCCTTGGAGCAGGCAGGGGTTCTTGGCCCGCATGTGCGGCTTGTCGATCCGGTCGCGCTTGGTCGGACACTGGACGTGTTCTGCCATGTGCGGATGAAATCCCAGGGGCCTCGCGCCCGCGCCAGTTTTCAGCGGGCCATGGAAGCGGAACCGACTATCCTCGCGGCCTATTCCGTTTCAGGTGAATGGGATTACCTGCTGCATCTCATCGTCGAGGATATGCAGGATTACGAGCGGATCCTGATGGGACATGTGCTTGATCACGAAAGCGTGGCAGCGACCTCCAGCAATTTCGTGCTGCGGCGCGTCAAGCATACGACCGCTTTGCCGGTCTGAGTGATCGGCCTTCTGTGGCACAGTGCAGCCGAAGGCAGCTCCTTCGGTCAGCCGTTATTGTAAGGGGTCGGCAGGGGGCGGTCCGCGAAATAGGCCGCGACATTGTCCAGCACGAGTTGCGCCATTGCACGGCGTGCCTCGGTGGTGGCCGAAGCGATATGAGGGGCCAGCACGCAATTCGGCGCGTTCAGCAGAGCGTCGGGCACATCAGGTTCATCGTCGAACACATCCAGCCCGGCTCCGGCAATCCGTCCCGATTGCAGGGCATCGGCAAGCGCGGCGGAATCGACCACAGGCCCGCGGGCGACATTGACAACGATCCCCAAGGGCCCAAGCGCCGCCAGAACATCCGCATCGACCAGCCCACGCGTATCCTGCCCTCCGGCAGCGGTGACGAAAAGCAATTCGCAATCGCGCGCCAGGGCAAGCGGGTCAGGACGATAGGCATCGGGTGAATCGGATTTTTCGGAACGTGCCGTATACAATACCTCCATCCCCATGCCCCGCAGCAGATCGGCCAGCTTGCGGCCAATGCGCCCGTAACCAAGGATACCGGCACGACGCTCCAGCACAGACCCGCCCAGGGCGATCTTGCCGCCATCCGCCCATTCCCCCGCGCGGATGAAGCGGTCCCCTTCGGCAATGCGACGACCCGCCGCCAGCGCAAGGCCAAGCGCCATTTCAGCGACGGCCAGCGAGAGAACATCAGGGGTTGTGGTCACGGTAATATCGCGGCGGCGCGCCTCGTCCAGATCTATGGCGTCAACACCGACGCCATTCACCGCGATCAGCCGCAGGGCGGGCAGCGCCGCCATCTGTTCGGTTGACAACCCAAGCCCGCCATTCGTCAGCACGACCTCGATATCCGCCGCCTGGGCAATATCGTGAATGATATCGTAATCGGCAGCCATGCGATCCGCTATATCCTGCGGATGAATGGGCGTAAGGGCGAGAATGCGCGGTCGGTTCATGCGAGTTGTCCCAGAAAGTTCTTCAGGCGTTCGTTTTTCGGCGAGTTGAAGAATGCCTCGGGGGCATTCTCTTCTACGATCAATCCCTTATCCATGAAGATTACCCGATCGGCCACGGCACGGGCGAATTCCATCTCATGGGTGACGCAAATCATCGTCATACCCTCCTGTGCGAGATCGATCATCGTGTCCAGAACCTCTTTGACCATCTCGGGATCCAGAGCCGAGGTCGGTTCGTCGAACAGCATGATCCGGGGTTTCATGCACAAGGCGCGCGCAATCGCCACGCGCTGCTGCTGTCCACCCGAAAGCTGTGCGGGATATTTCTCGGCCTGCTCGGGAATCTTCACCCGTTCCAGATAGTGACGCGCCGTTGCCTCGGCCTCGGCGCGTGGAATTTTGCGGGTCTTCATCGGTGCAAGAGTACAGTTTTCCAGCACGGTCATGTGCGGAAACAGGTTGAAACTTTGAAAAACCATACCGACATCCTGCCGCACCTTGGCCACGTTGTCACCGCCGGCCGTCAGTTCGACCCCGTCGACCAGAATGGTGCCGGACCGGATCTCTTCCAGTTGATTTATGGTCCGGATCAGCGTCGATTTACCCGAGCCGGACGGGCCGCAAATGACGATCCGTTCGCCTCGCCCGACCGTCAGGTCGATATCGACCAATGCGTGAAAGTCACCGTAGAACTTGTTCACCGCACGCATGATGATGGCACTGTCTGTCATGATCCGTGTTCCCCTGAAAAGCGCCCGGCCCATGGCCGGACGCGTGTCGTCACTCGGCTTCCTTCACGAAATCGGGCAGCGGCTCACCCAGCCATTTCTCGTGAATTTCATCCAGTGTCCCGTCCTCACGTGCATCGCTGACGAAAGCATTAACCTTTTCCAGAAGCGCATCCGAGCCCGGCGCAACCGCAATCCCCTGCACCTGGCTGGACAGGTCGAATTTCTTGTCGAAGCGGTCACCGGTGCTGTCGGCGATCTGGGACATGACGACATTGGACGCGCCGATCAGCTTGACCTGCCCGGACATCAGGGCCTGCACCGCGCTGGCATCGTCGTCAAAGCGGCGGATATCGGTGCCATCCGGCGCGACCTCACTCACGCCGGTATCCTGCGTCGAGGCCCGCGCGACGGCGATCGACTGACCTTCCAGCCCGCTTGCATCGCCGATCTCAAGCGATGAGTCGCCGTAAACCGCGATGCTGATCCCCGCATAAGGGATCGAGAAGTCAACCTTCTGGGCGCGTTCTTCGGTGATCCCGAGCGACGCGACCAGCACATCGACCTGTCCGGACAGAAGATAGGGAATCCGGTTGGGGCCGGTTACCGGCACGATCTGCGCGGTCACGCCCAGATATTCGCCCAGCGCCTTGGCGACATCGGCATCATAGCCATCCGGATTGCCCGAGGTATCCAGAATGCCGAAAGGCGGGAAATCCACCAGCATGCCGATCTTAACGGCACCTGCGGATTCGATATCCTCGAGTTCGGCAGCAAGCGCCGGCGCAACGAGGCCGGTGGCGAATGCTCCGGCCGCGAGGGTTGTGAAGATACGGCGGTTCAGTTTCATGTTTCTTTCCTCCCAGATATTGTCAGCGTGTGATTGCCCGGCGCATGCGGGTTTCCATATGCCGTGCCAGAAGAGATAGCGGCCAGCACAGCGCGAAATACAGGATTGCGACCGTCCCGAAGACGAGGAAGGGCTTGAAGGTCGCGTTATTGACGATCTGCCCCGCCCGGGTCAGCTCGGTAAAGCCGATGATCGAAGCAAGCGATGTGCCCTTGATCAGCTGCACGAGGAAACCGACCGTCGGCGCAGTCGCAACCCGCATTGCCTGCGGCAGGATGACATGCTGCATCCGATCCCTGTAAGACAGGCTAAGCGCTTTGGCTGCCTCGGTCTGTCCCGAGGGAACCGCTTCGATGGCCCCACGCCAGATCTCGCCCAGATACGCACTCGCATGAAGCGTCAAAGCGACGGCGGCGGCCAGCAGCGGATCGATCGGCAGGCCCACGACGGACAGGCCGAAATAGACGAGAAACAACTGCATCAGCAGTGGCGTTCCCTGAAAGACCTGGATGAACCACGCGGCCAGGCGGCGCAAAAGGACGCTGTGCGAACTGCGCGACAGCGCGATCAGAAGCCCGCCGATGGCCCCTCCGAAGAAGGCGATGGCCGACAGGATCAGAGTCCAGCGCGCCGCGGTCACGATGAACAGGATATCTGCCGATGAAAATTCACGGATCATGTCAGCGCCCCGCCGGATAGGTGAAGAAGGCGCGCCGAATGGCCCCGAACAGGGTCGAGAAGCCAAAGGCCAGCAGGAAATAAAGGATCGTCAGGACAAGATAAATCTCGAAACTGGCGAAGGTTTTCGCATTCAGATCCGCCCCCGCCGAGGCCAGATCATTTGCCGAGATGACCGAAACGACGCTGGAGGTCAGCATGAGATAAATGAACTGGCTGGTCAGCGAAGGATAGATATTCCGCAACGCAGGCTTCAGAATCACGTATCGCAGGATCTGAACCGGGCTGAGGCTAAGCGCGCGGCCCGCCTCGATCTGGCCTCGCGGAATGGATTCGATTCCGGCGCGAATGATCTCGGTCCCGTAGGCGCCGACATTGATGACAAGCGCGACCAGCGCCGCAACGTTCGGCGACATGCTGATCCCGGCGGCAGGAAGGCCGAAAAAGATGAAAAAGATCTGCACGAGAAAAGGCGTGTTGCGAATCACCTCGACATAGATATCGACCAGCCAGCGCAGCGGACGAATGCCAGAGGTCTTTGCAACCGCTCCGAACACCGAAACGATCAGCCCCAGACACATTGCCATGAAGGACAGCTTCACCGTCAACCATGCGCCATGAAGCAGCAGGTCGAGGTTTTCGAAAACGGGCTGGAAGTTGAACTGATACATCTGCCCTCCCCTGCGGATGTTGCGTTCTTACGGATTTAGAACGATCTAAATAATAAGTCAACACGTCAACTGACGCTTAAATTGCTGCTTTCCCGGATCATCAGGCTTGGAGCGACAACCGAGCGTTCGACCGGCGCATCGGGGGATTGAAGACGACGGGCCAGCAGCCGGGCGGCAGCCGCGCCAATCCGTTCGGGACACATCGCAACGCTTGTCATCGGCGGAAAGGTAAGCTCTGCCAGAGGCAGATCATCCAGACCCACGACCGCGATATCCCGTCCGGGTTCGCGCCCGGCGCGGCGCAGACCAAGCATCAGCCCGGCAGCCAGAACATCGTTGAAGCACAGGACCGCCGATGGTGTGCCCTGCAGCGCCAGTACCTTCGCCGCCGATTGGGCGGCGCCTTCCCAACTCAGTTCCGCCTCGACGATACCGGCATTCTGCGCTTTGGTGCCGGCAATCGCGCGGCTGAACCCTTCCAGCCTCTCTACCCGGGCCGAGGTCCGGGCGGATACCGACAGGAAGGCAATCTGCCGATGACCATGCTCGACCAGATGCCCGACCGCAAGCTGTACGCCTTTGATGTAATCCGCCCCGGCGTAATCGGTAGCATTGTCACCGACCTCGCGCAGCGATTGCACCAAAGGCAAACCCCATTGCCGCATCCGCAAGGGAAGCTGGGGATCCGTGCCCTCGGCGGGGCAAAGGATGACACCATCAACCCCGTGCCCGCGGAAACGTTGAAGGATTTGCGACTGCCGGGTCAGATCGTCATCGCTATTGGCAAGCAAGACGACACGGTCATCCTCGCTCATCATCTGCTCGACGCCGGACAGAAACTCGGTAAAGAAGGAATTGACCAGATTGGGAACGATGACACCGATGGTCCGGCTGCTGTTATTGCGCAGACGCGCAGCTCCGATATCGTGAACATAATCCAGATCCACCAGCACCTGCTCGACCTTTTGCCGGGTGTGATCGGCAACCAGCGGCGATTTACGAACAACCAGCGAAACGGTGGCCCGCGATACGCCCGCGACTTGGGCAACCTCGCCCAATGTGACTTTTCTCTGTTTCATGACCATCCGCCGATGCTTGCGAGATCGCAGGTTTAAATCGTTCTAAATCCCTGTCACCGCACCGTCAAAGGATTTGATGCAGGCGGGCGGGCTGTTCAGCGGAATTATCGCCCGTAACGCCGGATGCGATCGATCCCGTCAGCCTCTGCCACGATAGCCGGGCACATCTTGCGCAGGCAGCCACAATCCCTGTGGCATTTCACCCGTCTGCCAGAACACATCGATCGGCATCCCGCCGCGCGGATACCAATAGCCACCGATCCTCAGCCATTGTGGCGACAGGGTGGCGACCAGCCGTTTTCCGATCCCCACGGTGCAATCCTCATGGAATGCGCCATGATTGCGAAAACTGCCCAGATACAGCTTCAGGGACTTGGATTCGACCAGCCATTCGCCCGGCACGTAATCGATCACCAGATGCGCGAAATCGGGCTGGCCGGTGATCGGACACAGGCTGGTGAATTCGGGCTGGGTAAAGCGAACCGTGTAAAGCTCGTTCGGCCGCGGGTTAGGCACACGCTCCAGAACCGCGGCCTCCGGGTTTTCGGGAAGCGCCGTCCTTGCGCCAAGTTGGGTCAGTTTGTCGGTATAATGGCTCATTCATGCTCCTGTTTTGACCGGGTGGGCTGCGACCGGAAGGATTCGATAACAGCTCTTGCCGCGTTGCGTCAATCAATCAGCTTGCAACCCCGCGCGGGTCGGGCCACCAAGGCATCATGAAACTGAGAATTGCCATCATCGGAGCAGGAATAGGCGGGCTTGCCGCCGCCGCATTGCTGACGCGCGACAGACATCACGTCACGATATTCGAGCGTTTCGAAGCGCCCCGCCCGATCGGTTCGGGGCTGGTCATACAACCGGTCGGGCTGAGCGTTCTCGATGATATGGAGCTGGGTCCAGAAGCGCGACGGTTATCTTCTCCGATCAACCGCATGCTGGGGCATGACGCGCGGGCCGGCAGGCTGGCGCTGGATGTATCCTACCCTCCGGATCATCCGGGACGCGCCTTCCATCGCGCCAGCCTGTTTCACATGCTGTGGCAACTTGTGGAAAGCTTCGATATCGACCTGATCACCTCGGCCACGGTCGCCGAAGCTGCGCCGGACGGAGATAAACGCCGCGTGATCTTGCAGGACGGGCGCAATTACGGCCCCTTCGATCTGGTCATTGATGCGGCCGGCGCAGGATCGGCGATTTCGCCACTGCGCGCTCGACCCTTGGGCTATGGGGCGTTATGGGGCACTGTGCCCTGGCCCGACGCGCATGATCTGCCCATGGACCAGTTGCGGCAATGCTATCACGGCTCACGCCGCATGGCCGGAATCCTGCCGGTCGGCTGCCTGCCGGGAAGCAAGGCATCTGTCGCGACGATTTTCTGGTCCCTTCCTGCCAACGAAATTCCGGGCTGGCACGACCGGCCGCTGGATAGCTGGCGTAGGGAGGTGATCGGGTTATGGCCCGGAATCGAGCCGTTCATCGCCGCGATAACCCGGCACGACCAGATGGTTCCCGCCATATACAGCCATGGCACCCTTGCCCGTCCCTTCGCTCCGGCACTGGCACATATCGGAGATGCCGCCCACCGCGCCAGCCCGCAACTGGGACAAGGGGCGAATATGGCTTTGCTGGACGCGCTTGCGCTTTGCGCCGCCCTGCGAAGCTTGCCAGTCGAGGACGCTTTGCCGGCCTATGCCGCCATGCGCCGGTGGCATGTGCGGATCTATCAGGGAATGAGCGCGCTCTTTACGCCGATGTATCAATCCAGGATGAACGCCCTGTCACATCTGCGCGACCATATTCTTGCGCCGGTGTCGCGATGGCCCGGAATCAGACATGTCCTGACCCGGCTGGTTGCGGGTACGCTTGTTCCGCCCCTGGCGGGGGAATCCCTGCCCGCCTTACCGATCGGCATCAAGACAAGGCAAAGCCCATGATCCCGCCGCGTTTCGATCTGACCGAAGAGCAACTCGAACAGGTGATACGGGTGTTCTACGCCGCAATCCGCCGGCACGAGGTTCTGGGGCCGGTCTTCGCGCGCCATGTCACGAACTGGCCCGCTCATGAAGCGAAGATCGCCGGATTCTGGAAGAACGCAATCCTGCATCAACCGGGTTATGACGGAAATCCGATGCAGGTCCACATGGCTGCGGGTGACGTCCGTCCCGAACATTTCGCGTTGTGGCTGGCACTTTTCGACGAAACGCTGGATCGCCTTTTGCCAGCGGCAACCGCCAGAGCCTGGTCCGCTTTGGCACATCGGATCGGTAATGGAATGCGCATGGGGGTAGAGGACATACGGCGCAAACAGGACCGCCCCCCTGTGCTGCGATAAATAGTGCTGCGATAAATCCGCAATCCCGCACCGTTGGACAGGCCGGGCCGCCGCCATTTCCGGCCGGTACCGAAACAGGTTATCGCTTGCGCTCCCAGCGGCCGGATTCTTCGGACCAGTATTCTGCGGTGACGCCCGCGCCGGTCAATGTTTTCCATTGATCACGGGCATACGCGACGGCCCCCGCATCACCACCGTCGAAAATGATGCAGGCGCGTTCAAGCCGGCCGCATTCCGCGCTGTCCACCTCGGCTCCGTCAAGAACCATCAGGCAGGCCGGATCATTGCCAGCCGCCTGCCCCGGCACCGTCAGCAGCACAGGCTGCCGCGCATCATGAGCCCCCCCTGCGAGTCCATGCGGCAGAAACCCCTCACGCTGCCAAAGCTGACGGTCCAGCCAGTCCATCCGGCCCGGATCGGTTCCGCGCAACTCGACCCGCCAGCCTGCCGCAAGCGATTTGCCGATCAGAACCGGCAGTAGCGCCTCGGCGGGCGAGCGGGTCAGGTGATAGAACAGCACATTGCCCATCGGGCGATCACTTGCCCTCGAACTTGTCGCGCACCAGACGGTCAAGCGTCATGACACCCCAACCGCTTGCACCTTTCGGGGCCAGATCAGGGGCCTTCTCGGGCAGCGCAACACCGGCGATGTCGATATGCGCCCAGGGCTGATCCTTGCGAATGAATCTTTGCAGGAACTGCGCCGCCGTGATCGATCCCGCCGAACGGCCACCCGAATTTTTGATATCGGCCAGTCGCGACTTGATCAGGCTGTCATATCCCGGCCCAAGCGGCAGCCTCCACGCGCCCTCGCCTTCCGCACCCGCGGCGGCAAGCAGATTGGCAGCCAGCTTGTCATCATTCGAGAACACTCCGGCATTGTCATGCCCCAGCGCGATGATTACGGCACCGGTCAATGTCGCAAGATCGATCACCGCCTTCGGCTCGAAGCGGGTCTGCGCGTACCAGAGCACATCCGCCAGCACGAGGCGGCCTTCGGCATCGGTATTGACGATCTCGATCGTGTCGCCCTTCATCGATTTGACGATATCACCCGGGCGCTGTGCGCGACCATCGGGCATGTTCTCGACCAGACCGACCAGTCCGACGACATTTGCCCGCGCCTGACGCAGTGCCAGAGTGCGCATGACGCCTGCCACGACACCCGCGCCACCCATATCCATCGTCATGCTTTCCATACCCGCAGCAGGCTTGATCGAGATCCCGCCCGTGTCGAACACAACCCCTTTGCCCACAAGCGCCAACGGAGCCTCGTCACCGCCGCCATTCCAGCGCATGACGACCACTTTCGAAGGGCTTTCACTGCCCTGCCCCACAGCAAGAAGCGCGCGCATCCCCAGCTTCGAGAGTTCGTCCTCTTCCAGCACTTCGACCGTCAGGCCGATCTCTTCCATCGCTTTGAGCCGGTCGGCGAAATCGCTTGTGGTCAGCACATTCGCCGGTTCGTTCACCAGATCGCGGGTGAAGAATACTCCTTCGGCGACCGCCGCGCCGTCTTTCACCGATTTTGCCAGCGCCTCGGGTTCCTTGACCATGAAGGTCACCCGCGCTTTATCGGATTCGGATTCTGTATCGTCCGCATCCGGTTTGCTTTGATAAACCGAGAAATCATATCCCCTCAGCGCAATTCCAAGCGCGATTTCATTCGCCTGCCGATGAGCACCCGCGACAACCAGCGTATGCACAGTACCCAGTTTCGCGCCAATTGCAGCGCCTGCCTTCCGCGCCTCAGCGGCCGAGGCACGGGCAGGCAGGGCGATGAGTTGCAGGGCATCCGCGGCCATTCCGGCTGGAAATGCAAGCTCGATCGACGCGCCCGGCTTGAGCGCCTTTCCGGCCTTGGAATCAAGCGCCCGCCGCGCCGCAGCGCTTGCCGCACGTGGCAGACCGGCAGGCAACCGCCCACCCGGCGCAACGATCACGGCCACCCGGCCCTTGTGTCCGGCAAGCTTATCAGCGGCGATCTGGGAAAACGAAATCTCGACGGGGTGTGTCATGCATCCTCCTGAAACGGTTGGCCATCCGGCCCGAACGACTCCGGCAACATCGGCGAATTCCATCCGATGCGCTGCCGCGATTGACCCGGCCGGACCCGGCTGGCAGACAGCCCCCGGCCCGACCAAAACGCATGAACAGGTGTTGCCGTCGGTCGCCAAACCGTTCTAGCGGCGGAACTTCCCCTTGGCCAGAGCCGTCCTTGCCGCTAATCAGGGCAGAACGCCGCAGGATCAAAAGGCCCGCCCCGAATGCCCCGGATCGACCGATACATTCTCAGCCAGTTGCTGACCCTGTTCGGCTTCTTCGCATTGGTACTGGTCTCAGTCTACTGGATCAACCGCGCCGTCAGTCTGTTCGACGACCTGCTGAGCGACGGCCAGACGGCGCTGGTCGTTCTGGAATTCACCGCCCTGACATTGCCGATCGTGATCTCGGTGGTTCTGCCGGTCGCGGCCTTCGCGGCATCAGCCTATGGCACCAACCGGCTGACGGGCGAATCCGAGATGGTCGCCATGCAGGCCGCCGGCCTCTCGCCGTGGAGACTGGCGCGCCCGGTCCTGGTCTTCGGCATCTTCGTCGGGCTTCTGGTCGCCATTCTCGTTCATGGCCTTGTACCGATGGCCCGCGCGCGACTTGCCGAGCGCGAAACGGCAATCGCCGAAAATGTCACCGCGCAATTCCTGCGCCCGGGCGAGTTTCAATATCCGACGGAAGGCGTCACCCTGTTCATCCGCGAGGTCGCGAAAGACGGCCGGCTGCTGGACCTGTTCATCGAAGACGCCCGCAATCCCGACAACCAGACGATATACAGCTCGGAAGAAGCTCTGGTCGTCCGCAAGGATACCGGCCCCGTTCTGGTGCTGCTTCAGGGCATGTCGCAGAATATGCGCAAGCAGGACGGCAACAGGCGCCTGTCGGTGGTTCGATTTTCCGAGTTCAGTTATGATATCGGAGCGATGTTCCACGCCAGAGACCGGCGCGGGCAGGATTTGCGCGAATATACGACCTGGCGTCTGTTGAATCCCGATCAGGACTTGCTGAATGCCACCGGCGCAAGCGCCGGACAAGCAAAACGCGAGGCACATGAACGTATTGCGCAGCCATTCCTGTCGCCGGTTTCCGCCATGATCGGTTTCGCGGCATTGCTGGTGGGCGGATTCTCGCGTTTCGGAGTCTGGCGACAGGTTTTCTGGGCGATTCTGCTGCTGATCTTCGTGCAATTCGTCAGCAACGCCGCAGCGGATCAGGTAGGTAAGAATTTCAATCTCTGGCCGTTATTATATATGCCGGCTCTGATCGGTACCGCGATCAGTCTGATGTTGCTCTGGCTTGCAGCAAAACCACGGCCCCGGCCACGATTGAAATCACGCAAGGAGGGCACGGCGTGATTCTTGCCCGATATGTCGCCCGGCGTTTCCTGCGCAGTTTCCTGCTTATCGCCGGAGTTTTTCTGCTAATTCTGTTTCTCATCGACATGATCGAGATGATCCGCCGCTTTGCGGACCGAGACATCGGGCTGACCGGGGCGGCGCGTCTTGCGGCGCTTAATATCGCGGGCAGTTTCTATGCCATTCTGCCGTTGATTACGGTTCTGGGGGGCATTGCGCTGTTCATCAACCTCGCGCGGAGTTCCGAAATGGTGGCGATCCGGGCCTCGGGCCGTTCGGGCATCAAGGTCGTGACCGCGCCCGCCGTCACCGCGATGCTGATCGGGTTCCTGACCGTCGGGCTATTCAATCCCATCGTTGCGGCGACCGGCAAGATGTTCGACTCGGCGGTCGCGAATATCGAGCGCGACGGGAGACAGACCGTTTCCGTCGGTGACAGCGCCGTCTGGCTTCGGCAATCGGAGGCCGAGACCGGTGACGATGCCGGGCAGATCGTCATTCGCGCCGCACGCGCAAGCCCCGATGCGACCACGCTTTACGATGCCTGGTTCCTGATTTTCGAGCGCGAAAGCGGGCCGACACGCCGGATTGAGGCGCGCGAGGCGCGGCTTGCCCCCGGCGAATGGCAACTGACAGGGGTCAAGGAATATCCGCTGGATCGCCCGAATCCCGAGGCCGCCGCGACAGAAAACGAGACACTCACCCTGCCCTCCGAATTGACCGCCCAGCGGATCCGCGATGGCTTCGGGCGGCCCGATTCAGTGCCGATCTGGCAATTGCCCGGCTTTATCGCTGGACTCGAGCGGGCAGGTTTCAGCGCCGCCCGGCACCGGGTCTGGTTGCAGATGGAACTGGCGCGGCCCTTCGTCATGGCTGCCATGGTCATGATCGCCGCCGCCTTCTCGATGCAGCATGTCCGTGGCAGAAATACCGGAATCGCGGTTCTTCTGGCCTTTGCCGCCGGGATCGGCTTGTTCTTCCTGCGTAATATGGCGCAAATTCTCGGCGAGAACGGACAGCTTCCACCCCCGCTGGCGGCGGCGGCACCTCCGCTGATCGGGGCGCTGCTGGCCCTTGGCCTGATCCTGCACCGGGAGGACGGATGACCGCAAGACGACACAAGGGTTTGCTCAGGACCACTGGGCTGGCTGGCATCGCGGGGCTGGCGGTGCTGCTGCCCGGACTGGCGGCGGCACAGCAGAATACCGCCTCCGGCTCAGCAGGCCCGGAATGGCAGGCCCCCGCCGATTCCAGCATCCAGCAACGTGCAGGAGGGGCCGCGCTTGCGCCTCAGGCCACCCCGCTGGCCAATCGCCCCGTCGCCGATCGCACGCCTTCACCGCGCCTGCCGGAAACGGTAGAACCAACTGCGGATATTACCCTTGATGGAACGGTCCCCGACGCGGAATCGCCCGATGAGGCGGCGACCGTTCTGGCCGACAGTCTGGTATTGCAGGGGGACCAGACGCTTATCGCCGCGGGCGGCGTCGTGGTCTGGTATCAGGGCGCACGGCTGGTCGCCTCGCGCATGATCGTGGACGGCGAAAGCGGAGAACTGACGATCGAGGGACCGATCCATCTGTCACGGCCGGGCGCGGCGGATCCCGAAGCGGCAGCGATCCTGATCGCAGATTCTGCGCAACTGGACCGCGAATTGCAGGACGGCATCGTCCGCGGCGCAAGGCTGGTCATCGCTCATGAGTTGCAACTGGCGTCCAGACAGGCCACCCGCAGCGAGCAGGGCCGTTTCACACGACTGGAGAATGTCGTGACCTCGGCCTGCCAGATTTGTGCCGAGAATCCAGTGCCGCTATGGGAAATCCGCGCGCGCAGCATCACCCATGACGCCCGGACGAGCCTGCTTCATCTTGATCATCCACAGTTTCGCGCCTTCGGCCTGCCGCTTGCCGCTGTTCCCTTTACGGTGACCGCGCCCGATCCGACGGTCGAACGGCGCTCGGGCTTTCTCAGGCCGGAATTCCGGACCACCTCGCGGCTTGGCTTCGGGATGAAGCTTCCTTATTTCGTCACCCTCGGCGACCACGCCGATATGACGATCATTCCCTATTTCTCGACCAGCCGCACACGCACGCTGGAACTGCGCTATCGTCAGGCATTCAGAAATGGCGCGATGGAGTGGAGCGGCGCAATCAGCCGGGACGATATCGAACCGGGCGAGACGCGCGGTTATCTGTTCGGGGCCGCCGAGTTCGAGTTGCCGCGCGGATATAAGCTGGGGGTACGGATTCAGGCGGCCTCGGATCGCAGCTATCTGCTGGATTACGATGTCACCGAAGCAGACCGGCTCTGGAGCGGTGTGACTCTGGAGCGGATCAAGCGCGACAAGCTGCTGATCGCGCGGGTCGGCAATTATCATTCGCTTCGCGATTACGAAGATAATGACACATCGCCTGCGCAGGTTGCCGACGCACTTTGGCAGCGTCGCTTCACCCCGAACTATATCGGCGGAGAAGCATTGATGGAATGGTCGCTTCATGCACATCGCCGCCCCTCGGACGAGGACGTGAAGGGCCGCGACATCGCCCGGGCCTCATTCGGGTTGGACTGGCGTCGCAGCGAGATCCTTCCAGGCGGTTTCGTCGGCGCGGCGATATTGGGGCTGGACGCGGATCTTTACCGCATCGCGCAGGACAACAGATACGAGGATGCCGTCCTCCGCGCCTATCCAACGACAGGTGTCGAACTTCGCTGGCCGCTGGCCGGATATTCTGGCGGCGCCACGCATTTGGTCGAGCCGGTGGTGCAGCTTCTCTGGTCCCCTCGCGGCGGTGATGACGATATCCCGAACGAGGATAGCCGCCTGATCGAATTCGACGAAGGCAACCTGTTCTCGACCAATCGTTTCCCGGGCTGGGACGCTCGGGAAACGGGATTGCGTGCGAATCTGGGCGTCAGCTGGACGCGAATCGATCCTCAAGGCTGGTCCATCGGCCTGACCGGAGGGCGGGTCTTCCGCGACCGGGCCGTCAGCCAATTCCCCAAGGATTCACCGCTTAGCGGGCAGCACTCGGACTGGCTGCTGGCCGCGCATTACGACAGCGGAACCGGGCTGGCCATCTCGAACCGCGCATTGTTCGACGATTCCTTCAACTTCTCGCGCAATGAATTGCGACTTGGCTGGCTGCGCTCCGATCTGCAGCTTTCTGCCGGCCATCTGTGGATCGACAGCAATCAGGACGAGGGCCGCCGCACAGATATCAACGAATTCACTGCGAATATCGGCTGGCAGATCACGGATGGCTGGTGGGGCAGTGCCGAGACGCGCTATGATTTCACCGCAAATCAGGCACAGATGGCAGCTTTGGACCTCACCTACAGAAACGAATGCGTGAGCGTGGAGATGGGCCTGTCGCGCCGCTTCACCGATTCGGATAACGTGCGGCCAGAGACAAGTTTCGATCTGTCGGTCCGTCTTGGCGGGTTCGGCAGGCAAAAAGACATCCCGGGCACAGTGGCGCGGCGCAGCTGCATGCGCTAGTCTTGGGCCGAAGAAGAATTTGGGGGCAGCATATGCGGCATCTTATTTCCGGCATCGCCATCTCGGCCTGCATGGTGTTCGGGCAATTCACGCCCGCCTCGGCGCAGAATCCATTCGAGCCGGTGGTCTATGTCAATGATCGTGCCGTCACGGGCTACGAGATAGATCAGCGGATACGCTTCATGCAGCTTCTCGGTGCCGGGGACACGGACCGTAAGGCAGCGGAGGATGCGCTGATTCAGGATCGGCTGCGGATGTTCGAGGCGCAGCAGATGGGTATCCAGGTCAGCGAAGAAGAGCTGGATATCGGGCTTGAGGAATTCGCCAGTCGCGCGAATATGAGCGCGCCGGAATTCATTGCCGCGCTGGAAAATGCCGGGGTCGAATATCAGGTCTTTCGCGATTTCGTCGAGGCAGGCGTGGCATGGCGGGGCGTTATCCGTCAACGGCTCCTGCCGGCGATCAATGTCAGCGACGCCGAAGTGGATCAGGCCCTCAAACAGGTGATCGAGACTCCGATCGTGACGCGGGTCCTGCTTTCGGAACTGGTCATTCCCGCCCCGGAAGGCCAGGAAGATCAGGCAATGCAGCTTGCCAATTCCATCGTCGCAAGCAACCCGAGCGATGCCCAGTTCGCAGAGGCGGCACGCCAATATTCCGCCGCCGATTCCGGCAGACAGGGCGGCCAGTTAGAGTGGGTCGATATCGATAATCTGCCGCCGGGCCTGCGCCCCGTCATTCTTGGACTTCAGCCCGGACAGGTCTCGCAACCTCTTAATGTGACCGGTGCCGTCGTCCTGTTCCGGCTTCGTGACAGCCAAGGCACATTGCGCCCCGGCGCGCGCGAGCAATTGCTGGATTATGCGACCCTCCGGCTGACATCCGCCAGCGAGGCCGCCTCGCTTGCCGCACGCAGCCAGAGCTGTGCGGATCTTTATGTTCAGGCGGGCACGGCATCCACGCGGATCAACCGTCAGACCGCTTCGCAAAGCGCAATCCCGACGCTGATCGCCACCCGGCTTGCCTCGCTGGATGCGGATGAGGCCAGTGTCGTGGATTATGGCGGCAGCGCGGATCTGGTCATGCTTTGCTCGCGTCAATCTGCATTACTGGCGCAGGATGATTCGGATGTCGCCACCACCGCCGAAGAACCGGATGGTGTGGAGGCCGCCGTTCCCGATCAATCGGGCATTCCAGATCGCACGGCGATGCGCGAGCAATTATTCAACCGCAAGGCAAATGAAATGGCGAACGCCCTGCTGGAGGAATTGCGGGCGGACGCGGTTATCCGCCGGCCCTGACGACATGGCCGGACGCGTTCTGCTGACCTGCGGAGAGCCCGCCGGAATCGGACCGGAAATCGCCACCCGCGCGTTGGGTTGCGGGGTGGATTATGTCTGGATCGGCGACGCGCGCCACCTGCCAGATGACGTCCCCCATACCCGGATCGCCGCAGTCGACGATCCGGTTCCGGTGGGTCACCTTCCGGTGCTACAGCATGATTTCCCCGCCGCTGTCACTGCCGGTCAGCCAAATCCGGAAAATGCGCAAGCCGTCATCGATGTAATCGCCCGCGCCGTCAATCTGGCATTGCAGGATCAGGCCCGCGCGATGACAACCCTGCCGATCAACAAGCGTGTGCTGAAGGAAGGAGCGGGCTTTCCTTTCCCCGGGCATACCGAATATCTTGCCCATCTGGCCGGGGATCCTCCGGTCGCGATGATGCTGGCATCGACCTCTGTCACGCCCCCTTGCCGCGTGGTTCCGGCAACCATCCATATCGCCCTGGCCGAGGTTCCTGCCACCCTGACCCCTGCCAGGCTTGAGGAAGCGATCAGGGTGACGCATGCCGCGATGATCCGCGATTTCGGCATCCCCACGCCCCGCCTTGCCATCGCCGGTATCAACCCCCATGCGGGCGAAGGCGGCAATATGGGGCGCGAAGAGATCGATTTCATCGCGCCCCTTCTGGAACGGCTCCGCAATGAGGGTATTAACCTTACCGGACCGTTACCGGCAGATACGATGTTTCATGCCCCCGCACGCAAGAAATATGACGCGGCGATCTGTGCCTATCACGATCAGGCCCTGATCCCGATCAAGACGCTGGATTTCGCGGGCGGGGTCAATGTCACGCTGGGCCTGCCCTTCATCCGTACTTCACCCGATCACGGCACCGCCTTCGATATTGCGGGTACCGGTCGGGCAGATCCCGCATCGACAATCGCGGCGCTAAGGATGGCCAAAGACATGGCGGCACGGCGCAGATGATGGCACGTGACGGTCAAAGGGCGCGAATATGAGCAGCCTCGACGGCCTCCCCCCCTTGCGAGACGTCATCGCCCGTCATGAACTGCGCGCGAAAAAGCAGCTTGGTCAGAACTTCCTGCTTGATCTGAACCTGACGGCCAAGATCGCCCGGCAAGCAGGGGATCTGACGCAATGCGATGTTCTGGAAATCGGCCCCGGCCCCGGAGGCTTGACACGTGGGTTGCTGGCCGAAGGCGCGCGCCGGGTTCTGGCCATCGAAAAGGATGCCCGTGCACTGCCCGCGCTGGAAGAGATCGCCTCGGCTTATCCCGGCCGTTTACGCGTGCTTAATGACGATGCCCTCAAGATCGACCCGCTGGCCCATCTGACGCCACCGATCCGCATTATTGCCAATCTTCCCTATAATATCGGCACCGAATTGCTGATTCGCTGGCTGACGCCCTCGGAATGGCCGCCATTCTGGCAATCACTGACCCTCATGTTTCAGAAAGAGGTCGCCGAGCGCATCACGGCGCGGCCGGGCAGCAAGGCCTATGGCCGGCTTGCGCTGCTTGCGCAATGGCGGGCGGATGCGCGGATCGTCATGACGCTGCCGCCGGAAGCCTTTGTCCCTGCGCCGAAGGTGCATTCCGCGGTCGTTCATATCACGGCACTGCCCAAGCCGCGTTTTCCCGCCAATCCGGCGATCCTGTCGCGAATTACGGCGGCGGCGTTCAACCAGCGTCGGAAAATGCTGCGGGCATCGCTGCGGGCTGTGCATCCGGATATCGAAAGATTGCTGGAAACCGCAGGAATTGCCCCCACGTCACGCGCAGAAGAAATCGACCTTGAACAATTTTGCGCCCTCGCCCGACTGGTTGCAGAGGCGCAAGGAAATTAACGCAGATCGCAACCGACGAGACAGAGTTTCGTCACGCTTCCCGAGATTCGGAACGCCCCCATCAGCCGGGATCAACCCTCGCTGTTGTCAGTGCCGTTCTTTTCCGGTGCCGGAACGGCACTAGCTTCCGCGCTGTCGTCAGAAGCCTTCGTGCTCTTCTTGCGGCTTGTTGTCGTCCGCGAGCTGCGGGTTCGGGTCGTGCTGGGCTTGGCACGCGATTTCCGACCGCTCCCGCTTTCCGGGGTCTCGACCAGCCCGCCCTCTTCCGACGAGCCGACAACATCCGGCAATCCCAAAGCCGACGGTTCGGACTGTTCGGGTGCGGGGGAATCAACAGTTTGGGATACGGGCTTTGCACGTCCGGTCCCGGTTTCCGCAGAGCTGCTACGCGACCGGCTGGAACGACGGGGCGATCCGCCGGATTTGCTGGCGGTTTGCGGAATTTCCACCTGCGATCTTTCCGCGTCGGACGTCACGGCAGGTTCGGATTGGGATGTGAATTTTTCGTTTCCGGCCTGATTTGCATCAGCCTGCACTGAAGCAGCGCCCTCCCGGCCATGATCGCGTGACATATGGTCACGGCCACCATTGTCGCGATCATCCTCGCCATTCGGGCGATTATGCTGCTGTTGCTGGAATTGCTGCTGCCGTTCTGCCATTTCGCGCTGTGCTTCGCCCAGCAGCCGGGTGTAATGCTCGGCATGCTGAAAGAAGCTTTGCTCGGCCACACGGTCATTGGATAATTGCGCATCGCGCGCCAGCATCAGATATTTGTCGATGATCTGCTGTGGCGTGCCGCGAACCTTACCCTCCGGGCCGGAGCTGTCGAAGACGCGATTGACGATATTCCCCAGCGAGCGCTGGCGATTGGACTTGTTGCGCGAACGTGATTTCGATGATCTCATCAGTTTGTCTGTATGTGGTTCCAGTTGTCTGGACAACGTTTAAGGCGGCCACCGCGGCGAAATCCGCGCCCTGCCATTCAGCCTTGTCCTGCGTTCATGCGATGCGCTTGGCACATCAAACGGTTTCGGCATTGTCGGGCTGACATATGCGGCAGCCTTTCGGCCCCAGCATGTCGGTGACTAACCACGCCAGCAGGGTCATGACAAGGGAAAAATTTCAAGTTTTCTCCATTTCCATGCAAAATCCGCCGATCAATGGCTAAAAACGTGCCAATATGACACGATCCCGACCGTCAAGATCGGCAAAACAGCGTGTCTCTGCGCCATGGCTGCGAAAAATCGTCGCAACCGCTTCGCCCTGTTTATGGCCGATCTCAACCAGAACATGGCCGTGCGGGGTCAGATGTTCTGCCGCTCTGCCAGCGATGACACGATAGGCGGATAATCCATCCGCCCCATCGGTCAATGCCCGGCGCGGCTCCCACTTGCCCACTTCAGGAGCAAGCCCGGCCATTTCATCAAGCGCGATATAAGGCGGATTCGAGACGATCAGGTCAAAACGCCCATTCACGGTAGAAAACCAGTCCGAGACCGCCAACCGCGCTGTCACCCCAATCAGATGGGCATTCCGCCGCGCCACATCAAGCGCCGCTTCGGAAATATCGGTTCCTGTCCCCACACTGCCGGGCCGCGCAGCCAGAAGCGAAATCAGGATCGCGCCAGTTCCCGTCCCCAGGTCCAAGACGCTGCCCCAAGGCAGTTTCAGCGCTTCTTCAACCAGGGTTTCCGTCTCTGGCCGCGGATCCAGCGTGTCGCGGGTCACGATGAATTCATGTTCCCAGAAGGCGCGGCTGCCGGTGATCTGGCTGACCGGTTGCCGGGCCGCGCGGGCGTCGATCATTCGCTGATAAACGGCTTCCAATTCGGGCGAAACGACAGCCGCAAGATATTGCGCCCGATGATGATCCTTGATCGCCTCTCCCCTCATCTGGCGCAGCGCATGCATGAACAACAGCGACGCATCCCGATAACCATCCGCGATCCCCGCCGCTTCAAGCCGCCGCTGCGCGGCATGGCACAGGTCTTTGCCTGTGGGCCCGCTCATTCCTGCGCGGCCAGCCGCGCGGCCTGATCATGCGCAATCAGCGCGTCGATGATATCGCCCAGATCGCCCTGCATCACCTTGTCCAGCGCGTAGAGCGTCAGGTTGATCCGATGATCGGTCATCCGGCCCTGCGGAAAATTATAGGTCCGGATCCGCTCGCTGCGATCACCGCTGCCCACCTGGGATTTACGATCCGCCGCACGTTCGTCATCGCTGCGCTGCCGCTCGATATCGTAAAGCCGCGCGCGCAGGACCGCCATGGCGTTGGCGCGGTTCTGATGCTGGGATTTTTCCGAACTGGTCACGACGATCCCCGTTGGAATATGGGTCACCCGCACCGCCGAATCGGTAGTGTTCACATGCTGCCCCCCCGCACCCGAGGCCCGCATCGTGTCGATGCGGATGTCGCTGGCGGGAATATCGATATCGACCTCTTCCGCCTCGGGCAGCACTGCCACGGTGGCAGCACTGGTATGAATCCGCCCGCCCGATTCGGTTTCCGGCACCCGCTGCACCCGATGCACGCCCGATTCGTATTTCAGGCGGGCGAAGACGCCCTCTCCCTCGATCCGCGCCACGGCCTCCTTGATGCCGCCAAGCTCGGTTTCACTATATTCCAGCAACTGAAACGACCAGCCCTGTATCTCGGCATAGCGGCGATACATGGCCAGCAGATCACCCGCGAACAACGCCGCCTCGTCCCCGCCGGTCCCCGGCCTGATCTCGACGATCGCTGGACGGGAATCGGCAGCATCCCGGGGCAGCAGCGCGAGTCGCAATTTCTGCTCGAGCTCCGGAAGTTCCTCGCGCAACCGGGCCAGTTCATCCTCGGCCAGTTCGCGCATCTCGGGATCGGCAAGCATCGCCTGTGCCTCGGCGACCTGGGCACGCGAATCCTGCCATTGGCCAATCTGTTCGACCACCGGCTTCAACTCGGCATATTCGCGGCTGATCCCTGCGATCTGAGCCGGCGCGGCGCCGGCATTCAACTGCGCCTCGAGAAATTCGAAACGCTGGATTATCTGTTCAAGGCGGTCTTCTGGCAGCATGAAGGGGGATTACCTCTGCCGGGGCCAGCCGTAAAGCGTGATAACAGCTGTTCTCATACTGATGCCCGAATATCCGCCCCTTTCCGGCAAGGCTGCATTTCCCCAGAATCCTCTTGCATCCTCAGCCATTGCCGCTATAAGGCCCCATCTTTCCGCAAACTATTCGCAATCGGCGTAACCTCTCGTGGCGGGAGTGGAAAGACAAAGCCTGCCTTTGAAGTGCGCTTGACAAGATGAAAGGATCGCCATGCCTCTGTACGAGCATGTGCTGATCAGCCGTCAGGACCTGTCCAATACGCAGGCCGAAGGGCTGATTGAACATTTTTCGACCGTTCTCGCCGATAATGGCGGCAAGGTCGTGGATCATGAATACTGGGGTATCCGCACCCTCGCCTACAAGATCAACAAGAACCGCAAGGGCCATTACGCCTTCCTCCGCAGCGACGCGCCCTCTGATGCCGTCCACGAGATGGAACGCCTTGCCCGTCTGCATGACGACGTGATGCGCGTGATGACCATCCGTGTCGATGACCATAAAGAAGGCCCCTCGGTACAGATGCAGAAACGCGAAGAGCGTGGCGATCGTCGCGAACGCCGTGAGCGGAACTGAGAGGATCTGAACAATGGCAAGCAAACCGTTTTTCCGCCGCCGCAAGGTCTGCCCCTTCTCGGGAGAGAACGCGCCGGTCATCGACTACAAGGACACCCGTCTTCTGCAGCGCTATATCAGCGAACGCGGCAAGATCGTGCCTTCCCGTATCACAGCCGTCTCGGCCAAGAAGCAGCGTGAGCTGGCCCGCGCGATCAAGCGTGCCCGCTTCCTCGCCCTGCTTCCCTATGCCGTGAAGTAAGGAGGACATATCATGCAAGTCATCCTGCTGGAACGTGTGGCCAAGCTGGGCCAGATGGGCGAAGTCGTAAACGTAAAGCACGGCTACGCCCGCAACTTCCTGCTGCCTCAGGGCAAGGCGCTTCGTGCGTCCGAAGCGAATCTGAAGGCCTTTGAAGAGCGTAAGGTTCAACTTGAAGCCCGCAACGCCGAGACCAAGACCGACGCGCAGAAAATCGCCGACAAGCTGGACGGTCAGTCCTTCGTCGTGATCCGCTCGGCTTCCGATTCGGGCGCGCTTTACGGTTCCGTTACCACCCGTGACGCAGCCGATGCCGCGACCGAGGCGGGCTTTACGGCGGATCGCAAACAGGTCGTTCTGGGTCAGCCGATCAAGGAACTGGGCCTGCACAAGGTCCAGATCATCCTGCACCCCGAGGTCGAGGCGACAATCACCCTGAACGTCGCCCGCACCAATGAAGAGGCCGAGATTCAGGCGCAAGGCAAATCCATTCAGGATATTGCCGCCGAGGCCGATGCCGAAGCCGAGTTCGAAATCGCTGAACTGTTCGACGATATCGGAAGCGCCACATCGGACGAGGACGGCCCCGAGGACGAAGACCGCAGCTGATCCGGCATTCATGCCATCTGAAAAGGCCGTCGCAGGAAACTGTGGCGGCCTTTTTCATGAGCCGGGTCCGCTTCCAGACAGATTTCACGGCCAAAGCGTATACCGCACCGCCTGATATACAGATCAGGCGAGACCCCAGGAATTCCCGGATTTATAGACCAAGCTGATTCAGAAACCGCTTCATATTCGGATCCATCGCTGCCCGGTTGGCGAATAATGTCGCCTGCGAGCGCAAGATCGGCTCTTCCGACAGGATTTTCAGGTTATTTGCCCTCAGGGTCGCGCCGGAACTGGTGATATCCGCAATCGCCTCGGCGGTCTGGTTGGCCACGGTGCCCTCGGTCGCGCCCTGACTGTCGACCAGCTGATAATCCGCAACTTCATGCGCAGCCAGCCATGCCCGCACCAGCCGGTGATATTTGGTGGCGATTCGCAGACGAAACCCATGCACGGCGCGAAAATCGCGGGCGATCGAGGTCAGATCGTCCAGATTCTCGCAATCGCACCAGCATTCAGGCACTGCAAGGATCAGATCGGCATGACCGAATCCCATCGGTACCGCCTCGACGATATCCGACTTCCAGCCGGCCAGTTTTTCGCGGATCAGATCAGTGCCGGTCACGCCCAGCTCGATTCGTCCCGCCCGAAGTTCGCGAGGGATCTCTCCTGCCGACAGCAACACCAGTGAAACGCCCTCGGCGCCCTCGACCTGCCCTGCATATTCGCGGTCCGAACCGCTGCGCGACAGCCGCACGCCGCGATCTGCAAACCAATCGAAGGTCTGTTCCATCAGCCGCCCCTTGGACGGTACCCCCAACCGGATCATGCCGCCTCCAGTTCCGCAAGCAGGCCGGGACGAATGATGCCCCCAACCGCAGGAATCCTGCGCCCTTTGCCCAGAACCGAGGTCAGGGCGTCATAACGCCCGCCCGAAGCAATCGGTGGCCAGCCGCGATCCCCGGCCATGAAGCTGAAAGTGAAACCGTCGTAATATTCCATCGTGGTCCGGCCGTGACTGGCGTCGAAGACAACCTGTTCAGGGGCGACGCCCGCACGCGCGATCTTGTCGAAACGGATTGCGATCCGTTCGACCGCCCCCGCGATCTCTGGCCATTCCAAAGCGAGTTCCCGCAGCATGACGACAGCTTCGGATGCGGGCGCCCGGACCGCGAATAACCGCTTCAGCCGTTCAGTCCAGACCGCGGGCAATGGCGGGGATCCCGCATCCGCCTGCAGCCGGTCGATCCGGGCCTGCATCTCGGTCGCGCTGCGCAGCCCCGTCCAGGACGCCGCGCTTTGCGGAAAATCACGCGGTCTGGTCTCGGCTGAAAACCGTATCAGCAGTTGCTGAAACCGCCCTGCCCGCCAGATATGGTGCAGCAGGGCATCCCGGCGCGGCGCTGGCAGCGGCAAGCCGCGCACGGCATCCAGCAACAAGCCCATATCTCCGGTTTCAGCACGTGCGCCATAGGGCGATAACAGGCGATAAAACAGAGCAAACACTTCAGCATCCGCGCCGGTTTCATGCGAGAAAAGCTCGAACCCCGCTTGCAGATATTCGTTGTCGCGCGGCGTTTCGGGGCGGGTATCGCCCATATCCTGCTTGCGGAATACCTCGCCCAGATAGCAATAGCGGGCCGGTTCCGCGCCATTCTCCATATGCGCCTGCACAACCGGCACAGTGAAATCCGGCCGCAGCATCATCTCGCCGCGGATCGGATCACTGGTGACATAGGCGCGGGCACGGATATCCTCGCCATACAGATCCAACAGGCTTTCGGCGGGAAGCAGGATATCGGGCGCGACTTCTTCCGCGCCCGCCTCGCGGAACGCCGCGAGAAGCCTTTTCCCGACCGTCTGCTTGTCGCAACGCAAAGTCATCCGAGTATCCGCCGGACTTCAGCCACCAATCCGTTGCGCGGGACTTCCGTCTGAGCGGGCTGGGATTTCCATTCGTCAAGACTTGCCTCGGCCGCGATTTTCGCGCCAAGGACCAGATCCTTGACCTGAACCACGCCTCTTACCGCCTCATCCGCGCCCTGGATGATCGCCACCGGAGCCCCGCGCTTGTCGGCATATTTCAACTGATTGCCGAAATTCTTCGGATTGCCCAGATAAACCTCGGCCCGGATACCGGCGGCGCGCAATTCGGCGGCCATCGCCTGATAATCCGCCATCCGGTCGCGATCCATAACGGTAACGACAACCGGTCCGCTCGTCTCGGCCCCGGCCAAACCCTTGGCCCGCAAGGCGGCAAGCAGGCGATCCACGCCGATGCTGATGCCGGTAGCGGGAACCTTCTGACCGGTGAACCGCTCGACCAGTCCGTCATAGCGTCCACCACCTGCGACGCTGCCGAATTGCCGCTTGCGGCCCTTGTCGTCAAGAATTTCAAAGGTCAGTTCCGCCTCGAAAACCGGCCCGGTATAATAACCCAACCCGCGCACGACAGAGGGATCGATCACCACACGATCTTCGTCTATCCCCATCACCTTCAGCATGGCGGCAATCTGCGTGAGTTCATCCACGCCCTCGGTCCCGATCTCAGAATTGCCTACTGCCACGCGCAGGTTCTCCGTTGTTGCGGCATTGTCATCACCCTTGGCGGTCATGAAGGCAAGGATCGGTGCAGCTTGGGTTTCGCTTAGCCCCACACCGTCAATGAAGGCTCCGGATTCGTCTTTGCGCCCCGATGTCAGCAACGCCGAAACGCCGTCTCTGCCCACCTTGTCGAACTTGTCGATCTGACGCAGTACGTCATCGGACTGATCCTCTGCCACGCCAGCGGTCTCAAGCACGCCATTCAACACCTTGCGATTATTGATCCGCACGATGTAATCGCCCCGCGCGATCCCCACCGCCTCAAGCGCATTGGCCAGCATCGCGCAGATCTCGGCATCCGCCGCGACCGAGGCAGAACCCACCGTATCGGCATCGCATTGATAAAACTGCCGGAACCGCCCCGGCCCCGGCTTTTCATTCCGCCAGACCGGCCCCATGGCAAAGCGGCGATACGGCATGGGCAGATCATTGCGGAACTGCGCGGCGACACGGGCCAGCGGCGCGGTCAGGTCATAGCGCAGCGCCAGCCAGTCGCCCGAGCCTCCGCCCGGCACCGCCTCTTCCTGCCATGCGAAGACCCCGGCATTGGGCCGGTCGACATCGGGCAGGAATTTTCCCAGCGCCTCGACGGTCTCGACGGCGCTCGTTTCCAGAGGATCGAAACCGTGGCGATGATAGATTTCCGCGATACGGTCCAGCATCACCTTGCGTTCCGTCACATCCGCGCCAAAATAGTCACGAAAGCCCTTCGGCGTTTCCGCCTTGGGACGGGGCTGTTTCTTCTTATCCTTCGCCATGGTCCTGTGCCCTTCCGGCCAATCCGTGGCTGCTCTAACGGAAGGGGGCCAAATGGACAAGCAGCACGAGGCGCGAATCGAGCATCTTGAAGAGGTTCTGGCCCATCTGACACGCCTCACCGAGGATCTGAGCGAGGTCATCGCCCGGCAGGATGCCGAGATCGCCCGCCTGACGCGCCGCGTCGAAATGCTGATGCAGGCCGAAGCGACTCGCGAGGCCGAAGCGGGCAATACCGTCCCGCTGGCGGATCAGCGTCCCCCGCATTGGTAAGCCATACTGATCCAATTTCCGCAACCGGCGCCGCGCCCGCCCGGCACCAAGGCTATTGCGAGGGCTGAAATCCCGCTTTCCCCCGCATGTGTCATGCGCTAGACCGCTTGGCGGACAGTTTTCGGGTAATGGAAGGACCTGCTCATGGCCAATGTGGTGGTTGTCGGCGCTCAGTGGGGTGACGAGGGCAAGGGCAAGATCGTCGACTGGCTCAGCGAACGAGCCGATGTGATCGCGCGGTTTCAGGGCGGTCATAACGCCGGGCACACGCTGGTCATCGGCAACACGGTTTTCAAACTCTCTCTGCTGCCTTCCGGCATCGTGCGCGAAGGCAAGCTGGCGGTCATCGGCAATGGCGTCGTACTGGACCCCTGGGCATTGTTCAGCGAGATCGACAAGATTTCCGCGCAGGGCGTCTCCATCTCGACCGAAAACCTGATGATCGCCGAGAATGTTCCGCTGATCCTGCCGCTTCATCAGGATCTGGACCAGCTTCGGGAAGCGGCTGCGGGCAAGGCCAAGATCGGCACGACCGGTCGCGGTATCGGCCCCGCCTATGAGGACAAGGTGGGCCGCCGGGCCATCCGCCTTGCCGATCTGGGTGATGAAGAAACGCTGGACGCCCGGCTTGACCGCCTGCTGGCGCATCACGATGCGCTGCGGCAGGGATTGGGCGCAGAGCCGATCGATCGGGCCGAACTCAAGGCGAAACTTCAGGAGATTGCGCCAAGACTGCTAGCCTATGCACAGCCGGTCTGGAAAGTCATGGCAGAGGCCAGGAAATCCGGCAAGCGCATCCTGTTCGAGGGCGCTCAGGGTTCACTTCTGGATATCGATTTCGGCACCTACCCTTATGTCACCAGTTCCACGACCATGTCGGGCATGGCGGCTACCGGTACCGGGATGGGCCCCGGGGCCGTGGATTTCGTGCTGGGCATCGTCAAGGCCTACACGACCCGTGTCGGCGAAGGCCCCTTCCCGACCGAGCTTCATGATGAGGACGGCCAACGACTGGGCGAACGCGGCCACGAATTCGGCACCGTTACCGGACGCCAGCGCCGCTGCGGCTGGTTCGATGCGGTGCTGGTCCGCCAGACCTGCGCCATATCAGGCGTAAGCGGCATTGCCCTGACCAAGCTTGATGTGCTGGATGGTTTCAAAAAGCTGAAAATCTGCGTGGGATACGAGATCGACGGACAGCATTATGACTACCTGCCGACGGCTGCCGCGCTGCAATCCAGAGTGACGCCGGTTTACGAGGAAATGGACGGCTGGCAGGGCTCTACCTCGGGCGCGCGAAGCTGGGCGGATCTTCCGGCAGAGGCGATCAAATATGTGCGCCGCGTCGAAGAGCTGATTCAATGTCCCGTCGCCCTTCTGTCCACCAGCCCCGAGCGCGACGACACGATTCTGGTGACTGATCCTTTCTCGGATTAATAGTGGTTTCGTGGAAAGCGGTGTCACTGCCGGAATCGCGTCGACGGATCACCCGAAACATTGAACCGGGAAGCTGAGACAATGGATTTGAAGACTCGGAAACGCCTCTCGATTCTGGTGCTTGTGCTGGGTCTTCCGGCGTATATCATTGTGGCTGTCACGCTGACGAACTGGATGGATGCGACCTGGGGACGGCAGCCGATCTGGATCGAACTCCTGGTCTATGTCCTTCTGGGCATCATCTGGATCATGCCGTTCAAACGCCTGTTCACCGGCATAGGCAGGGACGAATGAACCCGCCGCTGGTCATCAGCGACAGCGGCGTGACCGTCATCGGAGGAGGAGAGGTGCGCCCGGTCGAACTGATGACCGCGCTCAGTATCGCTCCGACCATCGTGGCCGCCGATGGCGGGGCGGATCGGGCCCTGTCTCTCGGGCAGGCTCCGGATTGGGTGATCGGCGATCTGGACAGTATCAGCGATGCCGCAAGAGACATCATCCCGGCCGAACGAATCGTCCATGTCGCCGAACAGGACAGCACCGATTTCACCAAATGCCTGAAGCGGATACAGGCGCCTTTCGCACTTGCGGTCGGCTTCTCGGGCCTGAGGCTGGATCATACTTTGGCCGCGTTGACCACGCTTGTCACGTGCAACCCGCCAGTGCCGATTATGCTGACCGCCGAAGATATCGTGTTCCGGGCGCCATCACGGCTGACCCTGCCGCTGATGCCGGGCACGCGGGTTTCACTGTATCCGATGGGCCCGGCGCGCGGGGTCAGCACCGGGCTGGAATGGCCCATCGACGGAATCGAATTCACGCCGGGCCTGCGGGTCGGTACGTCGAACCGCGCGCACGGTCTGGTGACATTGAAGATCGAAGGGCCGATGCTGATCATCCTGCCGCGCGATACGCTGTCATCCGTTCTGACGGCATTGGGGTTGCCCAAAGGATAGCATCGACGGACCAAGTGCCGCAGCTCTCCCCGCCCGTTTGCCGAAATCCCGGATATGCGCCAACAAACACCGGAACATGCCCGCTTGAATCCGGGCATCCCACGGTTGACTTACTGGATCCGCACCCAGGTCTGGCTTTTGCACAACAGACCGCCGGCGACACAGCCAGACAAGCTCATCTGATCACCGGAAATCTTGGCCTTGCCCATATAAATCTTGTTATTCGCAGGACGCCAGATCCTGCCCTCGTAATTATCGCCGCCCTGCGCGGCCATATCGATCACGATCTGCCGGCCGATATTGGGCGATTGATATTCGGTCTTGTCCTTGAACGTCCGGCTGATCGTGCCGCAAAAAGCCTGACCGCAAGGTGCGATGGTGACATGGGCGAAAGCGCCCTCATCGGGCTGGGTCTGCCAGACACCTTCGATCGGGTCGGCGCTCGCGGCACCCGCGCTTAGCAGGAATGCCGCGCTAAAGAACAATTTTCTCATGATCATTCCTCCTCGGAACATAAACCGCAGTTTGTGCCTCAAAATACGCTTATGGCAAGCATGACGTCAGGTGAAACCCTTTCCCTTTCGACGGCAAGATGGCAAAGGAAAGCCAGCGAGACGAATGAGAGAGCCGAGATGATCCTTTACCCCGCCATCGATCTGAAAGACGGAAACTGCGTACGCCTGCTGCGTGGCGACATGGACGCGGCGACCGTATTCGGCACCGACCCGGCAGCGCAGGCGCGCGCCTTTCAGGATGCGGGCGCGGAATGGCTGCATCTGGTCGACCTGAACGGCGCATTCGAGGGCAAACCGGTTAACGCAGCAGCGGTCGAGGCGATTCTTGCGGCGGTCGATATTCCGGCACAGCTTGGCGGCGGGATCCGCGACATGGCCACCATCGAAAACTGGCTTGAACGCGGATTGAACCGGATCATCCTTGGAACGGTAGCGGTCGAGAACCCTGCCCTGGTGCGCGAAGCCGCCGAGGCATTCCCGGGCCGGATCGCGGTGGGAATCGATGCCCGTGCGGGCCGGGTCGCAACCCGGGGATGGGCAACCGAAACCGACGTGAAAGCCGCCGATCTCGCCCGCCAGTTCGAGGATGCGGGCGTGGCCGCGATCATCTATACCGATATTGATCGTGACGGCGCCATGCAGGGACCGAACATCCCCGCGACCGAGGCGCTTGCGCGGGCCGTACATATCCCTGTCATTGCCTCGGGCGGGGTGTCGAAGCTGGACGATCTGAAATTACTTGCCGAGACCCGGATCATCGCCGGGGCAATCTCGGGGCGGGCGCTGTATGACGGAGCGCTTGATCTGGGCGAAGCCCTGGCCGCCCTGAAAGGATAGCCGATGCTCAAGACCCGGATCATCCCCTGTCTCGATGTCGCCGACGGCCGCGTGGTGAAAGGCGTGAATTTCATCGATCTGCGGGATGCCGGAGATCCGGTCGAAGCGGCGCGCGCCTATGACGCGGCCGGAGCGGACGAGATTTGCTTTCTGGACATTCACGCCACGCATGAAAACCGCGGCACCATGTTCGATCTTGTCACCCGAACGGCAGAACAGTGCTTTGTGCCCCTGACCGTCGGCGGCGGCGTCCGCACACCGGGCGATGTGCGCGACCTGCTGTTGGCCGGCGCGGACAAGGTCAGCTTCAACTCCGCCGCCGTGGCCAACCCCGATGTCGTGGCGGAAGCCGCAGATCGTTTCGGCAGCCAATGCATCGTCACGGCCATTGACGCCAAGACCGTCGCGCCGGGCCGATGGGAGATCTTCACCCATGGCGGCCGCAAGCCCACCGGCATCGACGCCGTCGAATTCGCCCTTAAAGTCGAGGCGAAAGGCGCGGGAGAGATCCTGCTGACCAGCATGGATCGCGACGGTACCCGTTCGGGCTTCAACCTGCCCCTGACCCGGGCCATCGCGGATGCGGTGAATATCCCGGTCATCGCTTCGGGCGGGGTCGGCACGCTGGATCATCTGGTCGAGGGCGTCACCGAAGGCCATGCAAGCGCCGTTCTGGCCGCCTCGATCTTCCATTTCGGCACCTATACGATTGCCGAAGCCAAGGCACATATGGCCGCCGCAGGTATCCCGATGAGGCTGACATGACCCGTCCACTCGACCGCCTTGCCGCAACGATCGCGACCCGCAAAGCCGCCGATCCCGATAGCAGCTGGACCGCGAAACTGCTGGCCAACGGCCCCGAGAAATGCGCCGAGAAATTCGGCGAAGAAGCCGTCGAGGCGATCATTGAAGCCACCAAAGGCGACCGCGAACGGCTGACCTCGGAAGCCGCGGATGTTATCTATCACCTGATGGTGATGCTCGCTTCCCGCGACCTGACACTGGCGGATGTCGAAGCGGAACTGGAACGGCGCGAAGGACGGTCAGGGCTGGAGGAAAAGGCATCGCGGGGAACCAAATGATCCGGAACCGTTGCTATCGCGTTAAGCGTGGACCGGCCCCACAGGATTACGGAATTGGCAGATCACCTCTGCAAGGCGGCGGAAACTTGACCATTTGACGGAAACTCTTCCCCTTGGGCGGGCATGGAGGCTATAAGCGGCCCAATTCAAGCGCCCTTCGGGATGACGCAATCATATTACAGAGGACGGCATGAGCAACGATTCAAACGACGGCAAGCATCACGATGGCGACGTGGCCTTTATCCAGTCGCTGGCCGAATTGCTGAATGCACGGGATCTGGCCGAACTATCGGTCAAACGCGAATATGGCGAACATGACCGGCTTACCGTCAGCCTGTCCAAACATGGCAAGCAGGTCACGGTGCAGGCTGCGCCGGTTCATGCGGCCCCTGCTCCTTCTGCCCCTGCGCCAACCGCAGCCGTCCCGGCACAAGCCGGTGGCGACGATCCCGCCGATCTGCCCGGGGCGGTAACTTCGCCTATGGTCGGCACTGCCTATCTCGCACCGGAGCCCGGCGCAGCGGCATTCGTCCAGATCGGTCAGCAGGTCGAGGAAGGCGACACGCTTCTGATCGTCGAGGCAATGAAAACCATGAATCACATTCCCGCCCCCCGCGCCGGCACCGTGAAACGGATATTGGTCGATGATGGCAGCCCGGTCGAGTTCGGCGCGCCCCTGATGGTCGTCGAGTGAGGCAGGCATGTTCGACAAGCTCCTGATCGCCAATCGCGGCGAGATCGCCCTTCGCGTGATCCGCGCCTGCCGCGAGATGGGCATTGCCTCGGTCGCGGTCCATTCCACTGCCGATGAGGATGCCATGCATGTCCGTATGGCCGACGAATCGGTCTGTATCGGTCCGGCACCATCCTCGGCCAGCTATCTGTCGATGCCCGCCATCATTTCAGCCTGCGAGATTACCGGGGCGCAGGCGATTCATCCCGGTTACGGCTTCCTGTCCGAGAATGCCGGTTTCGTGCAGATGCTGGAGGATCACGGCATCACCTTCATTGGCCCTCGGGCCGAACATATCCGGATCATGGGCGACAAGATCACCGCCAAGGAAACGATGAAGGCGCTTGGCGTGCCCTGCGTACCGGGCAGCGAGGGCGGCGTGGCCGATGTGGATGACGCCAAGCGCGTCGCCGCCGAGATCGGCTATCCGGTCATCATCAAGGCCACGGCAGGCGGCGGCGGGCGCGGAATGAAGGTCGCGCTGGACGAGAACGGGCTGGAAGTTGCGTTCCGCACCGCAAGGACCGAAGCCAAGGCGGCTTTCGGCAATCCAGATGTCTATATCGAGAAATACCTGCAAAAACCGCGCCATATCGAAATTCAGGTCTTTGGCGACGGCAAGGGCCGCGCCGTGCATCTGGGCGAACGCGATTGTTCGCTGCAACGCCGACACCAGAAGGTTCTGGAAGAAGCCCCCGGCCCCGCCATCACCCCCGAACAACGCGCCCGGATCGGCACGACCTGCGCGGATGCAGTGGCCAAGATCGGCTATGCGGGCGCAGGCACGATCGAATTCCTGTTCGAGGATGACGAATTCTATTTCATCGAGATGAACACCCGTCTTCAGGTCGAACATCCCGTGACCGAGGCGATTTTCGGCGTCGATCTGGTTCGTCAGCAAATTCTGGTCGCAGCAGGCGAAGAGATGGAGTTTCAACAGGAAAACCTGTCGATCCGCGGCCATTCCATCGAGGTCCGCATCAATGCCGAGAAGGTGCCGGGTTTCAGCCCTTGCCCCGGCAGGATCAGCCAGTTTCACGCACCGGGCGGCCTGGGCGTCCGGATGGATTCGGCGCTGTATCAGGGCTATTCGATCCCGCCCTATTACGACAGTCTGATCGGGAAGCTGATCGTACATGGCCGTGACCGGCGCGAAGCTTTGGCACGGCTTGATCGTGCCCTTGGCGAATTGATCGTGGATGGGGTCGATACCACCGTGCCGCTGTTCCGTGCGTTACTGCAAGAGCCAGATATCCAGACAGGCAATTACTCGATTCACTGGCTGGAACGCTGGCTGGACCAGAATTTCGGCTGAGCCCCGGTGCTGACGCCCGCGCAATTGCTGTCTGGCTACGCGCGGGGCGTCTTCCCGATGGCGGAACGCGCCGATGATCCGCATCTGCATTGGTTCGACCCACCGGTCCGGGGCGTGCTGCCCGTGGGCAAGATTCACGCCTCCCGTTCACTGCTGCGCGATTTGCGACGCGGGGGATGGTCTGCGCATCTCAACACGGATTTCGACCGGATCGTAGCGGCCTGCGCGGATCGGCGTGAAACATGGATCAACGCACCACTGCGCCGACTCTATCATGATCTGCATCAGGCAGAACACGCACATGCCATTGAAATTCGTTACGAAAATCAATTTGCAGGCGGCATCTTCGGCGTCACCTTAGGCTCGGCATTCTTTGGCGAATCGATGGTTTCAGCCAGAACCAACGGATCGAAAATGGCGCTGCTCTGGACATCGCGCCATCTTGCCCGCTGCGGCTTTACATTATTCGATACGCAATTCCTGACACCGCATCTGGAGCGGATGGGCGGCCGCGACATTCCGCGCCTCGTTTATCGCCAACATCTTGCCAACGCTTTAAGAACAGATGCGAATTTTCGCGCCTGTCCCTTACCGGATTCCGGTCAAATCTGGCAGGAAATCACCCAGACATCATAGCGCGCATCATCAAGCGCCGAAAGCGCCGGGGAAGAGGCGATCATCCAGCCGCTGAACCGCGTCACATTTTCCGACTGATCGATGATGGTAAGCTGCGCATAAGCATCAGAACTCGGGTCATCGGCCGGATACCGGCATTCCCCCAACCGTATCTCCAGCCGTCCCAGCTGAACCGCCTCACCAACCCCTACCGTCAGATCGGTTGTCCGGCCCGATACCTTGTCCAGCCCGCGCAGCAGGGCGGTATTCGCACGTGCGACCTTCTCCTGTATCACCGGGGGAGGAGTATCCTGATCCGACTCCTCAATCTCCTGCGCCAGAAGCGGCAAGGCGGCAAAGCCATATACCACCAGTGCCGTAGCGGCCCGTGTCAGCCGTCTGACAGACATCTATTCCGGCTGCCAGGCATCGTAATCGCGGCGCGCCACCGGCTCGGGACGTTGAAGCGACCCTTCCGGATAATAGGCTTCCTCGGTCCCGGTCATATTCGCCAGATGCGGTTGTTCCCAGGGCTTATGCGGCAAAGGAGCCTCGGTCGGCGGCTCGGCCCAGGTATGATGCAGCCAGCCATGCCATTCGGGGCTGACCCGGCTTGCCTGGGCTTCACCGTTAAAGATCACCCAACGACGGCTGCCATCCCTGTTCTGATAGAACAGATTGCCTTCGCCATCCTCGCCCACCTTGGTTCCGTTACGCCAGGTCCAGAACTGGGTATTGATCGTCTGGCTGTTCCACCAGGTCAGGGCACGAAGCAGAAACGACATGGGCGCAGACCTCATAACTCGGGTTCGTCAATGATATGGCGGAACTCGCCACGAAGATCCAGACCCCGCAGCGTATAATCGGCGGCCCGGCCTTCATCTTCACTCAAATATCCTCGGGGAATCCGACCAAAGGTCGGGTCGGGGGCAGACAGCCCCCGATGCCCAAGCACCCCGCTCATCCGGCCGAGGCACTCTCTTTCTTGTTTTCGGCGTGAATCAGCAAAGGCTTGGCCGATGCATTCTCGACCGCGTCCTCATTCACCACGACCTCCGAAACGCTATCCATGCCAGGCAGGTCGAACATGGTATCCAGAAGAATATCTTCCATGATCGAGCGCAATCCACGCGCGCCGGTCTTGCGCTTGATCGCGCGCTTGGCGATCGCGCTCAGGGCGTCGTCGGTAAAGGTCAGTTGCACGTTTTCCAGATCGAACAGCCGTTGATACTGCTTGACCAAAGCGTTCTTGGGCTTGGTCAGGATGATGATCAGGGCTTCCTCGTCCAGATCGGTCAAGGTCGCGATCACCGGCAGACGACCGACGAATTCCGGAATAAGTCCGAATTTCAGCAAGTCTTCAGGTTCCAGATCCTTGAACAGCTCACCCACGCCGCGGTCGTCGTTTTCCTTGACCTCGGCGCCAAAGCCCATGGCGCTGCCCTTGTTGCGCTGCGAGATGATCCGATCAAGCCCGGCAAATGCGCCACCGCAGATGAACAGGATATTCGTCGTATCCACCTGCAGGAATTCCTGCTGCGGATGTTTGCGGCCACCTTGCGGCGGCACGCTGGCGACCGTGCCCTCCATGATCTTCAAAAGCGCCTGCTGCACCCCCTCGCCCGAGACATCGCGGGTAATCGAAGGATTGTCGGATTTGCGCGTGATCTTGTCGACCTCATCGATATAGACGATGCCGGACTGCGCCCGCTCAACATTGTATTCGCTGGCCTGCAACAGCTTAAGGATAATATTCTCGACATCCTCGCCGACATATCCCGCCTCGGTCAGCGTCGTCGCATCGGCCATGGTGAACGGCACGTCAAGAATGCGTGCCAGCGTCTGCGCCAGCAGCGTCTTGCCGCATCCCGTAGGACCAATCAGCAGGATATTCGACTTCGCCAGCTCGATATCGGATTTTGCGCCGTTATTCAGCCGCTTGTAATGGTTATGCACCGCGACCGACAGGACACGCTTGGCATGTTCCTGACCGATGACGTAATCGTCCAGAACCTGACAGATTTCCTTGGGCGTCGGCACGCCATTATCGGATTTCAGCCCGGTCGACTTGGTTTCCTCGCGGATGATATCCATGCAAAGCTCGACGCATTCATCGCAGATGAATACTGTCGGTCCTGCAATCAGCTTGCGAACCTCATGCTGGCTTTTACCGCAAAAGCTGCAGTAAAGCGTGTTCTTGCTGTCTGAGCCGGACTGGTTAGCCATCGTCCAATTCCTTCAATATAGCCAACGCCCTCCCGACGCGGCTGGCGACGCCGAACCAATTCCGGTCATCGCCATTCAAATCCGCCATCCCGACCCATCGGCCGGGACACAACGCTTTCCCCACATGTTAGGGGTGACGCGCTTCCGTCACAATCCCCCCAGCCTTATTTCTTCTCGGCCTCGGCTTTGCCGCGTGGTTCCAGAACTTCATCGATCAGACCCCAGTCCCGGGCCTCTTCCGGAGCCATGAAACGGTCACGTTCCAATGCTTCTTCGACGTCTTCAAGCGATTTTCCGGTATGCTTCACATAGATTTCATTCAGACGGCGCTTCAGCTTCTCGGTTTCCCGTGCGTGAATCAGGATATCGGTCGCCTGCCCCTGATAGCCGCCCGAGGGCTGATGCACCATGATCCGGCTGTTGGGCAGCGAATAGCGCAGCCCCGGCTCTCCGGCGGCCAGCAGCAGCGATCCCATCGATGCCGCCTGCCCCACGACCAGCGTCGAGACGCGGGGGCGGATATATTGCATGGTGTCGTAGATCGACAGGCCAGAGGTCACCACGCCACCGGGGCTGTTGATATACATGCTGATATCCTTGGACGGATTTTCAGCCTCAAGGAACAGAAGCTGCGCGCAGATCAGCGTGGACATTCCGTCATGCACCGGTCCGGACACGAAAATGATTCGTTCCTTCAGCAGGCGCGAAAAGATATCATAGGCCCGTTCCCCGCGGGACGTCTGCTCCACCACCATGGGAACGAGGGTGTTCATGTAGAATTCTGCCGGATCGCTCATCGTTGTTCCTTGCCTGATAGCCCCATTTCCCACGATTCGACCGGGTATTCCACCCCGTCTTAGCCGCGAAAGGTTGACAGAGTCTTAGTAACGGGCAAGGTCCGCCGCAAGGGATTGAACGAAAATCGGCCGTGACATCTTTGGACCGCACGGCAGGAGACGAGCATGAAACTGATCGTGGGCCTTGGAAATCCGGGCGCGAAATATCGGGATAACCGTCACAATATCGGCTTTATGGCCGTGGATCGCATCGCCGGGGATCACGGGCTGGGGCCGTGGAAATCGCGGTTTCAGGGGCAGACGGCCGAAGGCCGCCTTGGCGATGACAGGGTCCTGCTGCTGAAACCGCAGACCTTCATGAATCTGTCGGGCCAGTCGGTCGGCGAGGCGATGCGCTATCTGAAGCTGACACCCGAAGATATCATCGTCCTGCATGACGAGTTGGATCTTGCTCCCGGGAAATGCCGCCTGAAACAGGGCGGGGGACATGCCGGTCACAACGGCCTGCGCTCGATCCATCAGCATATCGGCCCGGAATATCATCGGGTCCGGCTGGGGATCGGACATCCGGGACACAAGGATCGGGTGGCGCAATATGTGCTGTCCGATTTCGCCAAAGCCGATCAGGACTGGCTGGACGATCTTTTACGGGGCATTTCCGAGGGCGCGGCGGCATTGGCGGCCGGCGATGGCGGCCGGTTTCAGAATGCAGTGGCCAACAGGGTCGCCCCCGCGCGGAATGGCGGAAATCCGGTCGGAACGGCACCACCCCGCGTCGCCCCCGCCAAACCCGATCCGTCCAGGAAACCTGAAGAACCGCTTGGCTTTGCCGATCGTCTGCGGGCGCTGGCGGATCGCTTCAAATGATCCTGCCCGCGGTCATGAGGCTTTGTGAACCATCGGGGCTTGGCGCTGGATAAGGTCCGGGCTAACCTGACACAGGAAAGAGAGGCGCCGATGGAGCCATCGTTGAATGTCCTGGGCGGAGCATTACAGCCCTGCTCGACCAGTCCGATGACCGGGTTTTACCGCGATGGCTGCTGCAATACCGGCGCAGAAGATCGTGGCAGCCACACGGTTTGCGTGATCGTCAATGCCGAATTTCTCGCATTGTCGAAATATCTGGGAAACGATCTCAGCACGCCGCGCCCGGAATTCCATTTTCCCGGCCTGAAGCCGGGGGATCGCTGGTGCCTTTGCGCCGCCCGGTTTCTGCAAGCGGCGCAGGAATTTGCCGCCCCGAAAGTGGTGCTGGAAGCAACCCATGCCCGAGCCACTGAAATTGTTCCCCTGGAGCTCCTGCAAAATCATGCTCTCGATACCCGGACTTAACGCGATAATCGCCACATTTCTATGCAGCCTGACCGCTCTCCCCGCCACGGCACAGGAATCTCCGGCGGATCAGCCCCATCTGGCGGATATGACCGAAATCCGCGCAGATGATGCCAGACGGCTGCAAGAACTGGATGCCAGCGCCGGGGCCGCATTGCGGCAAGCCTTTGCGGGTGGCGCGCCCGAGGATATCGCTGAACTGACCAAAGCGCTTGCGGGGGCACCACTCTCGCCGGAAGATGCCTTGGCCGCCCTGCCCGGCGAATGGTCCTGCAGAACGATCAAACTCGGAAAGAACCTGCCGCTGGTGGTTTATCAGGAATTCCGCTGCCTCGTGTCCGAGAACGGGGAATTCGAAAAACTGAGCGGATCGCAGCGCAGCCGGGGGAAACTGCATCTCGATGGCGAAAGGCTGGTATATCTGGGAACCGGCTTTGTCAGTGGCGAAACTCCTGTGCCCTATGCCGACTTGCCGGAACAGGTCGATACGCAGACGACCCCGCAACTCATGCCGGAAATCGGGGTGGTCGAAATGACCGCGCCGGATCACGCGCGAATCCTGTTTCCCGATCCTTATCTGGAATCGCGGATGGACCTGATCCTGCTGCGCCGCTAAGCCGGCAAAGGCGTGCAGGACAGGTTCTACCGATTCTGGCGGATTTACGCTTGCCGGGCCATCCACAGCCAGAGATCTGAACTTCTCACGCATCAATGCGTTGTGTCGCCGAAGCCAAGAATGGAGGCACACATGCTTAACGATACCAAATGGCTTATCACCACGGCCGGGAAGGCCGCTGTTCTGACTGTCCTGCTGGGCAGCACTACACTCGCACAGGGTTCCACGGATAACGAGGCAATCGTTCCCGAGGCCGCCAAAACCTCCGAGCCCAATGCCGGCGCGGTTCGCGACAGCGAATTCCCTATTCCAGAACAACTGGATAATAACGATGCCGTCATCGATACCCTGATCTCACAGGGGTTCACGGACATTCATATTCTGCGCAAAGCCGCGATCATGACGGTTACCGCCATGCGCGACGGACAGCCGGTGGAACTGGTTTACAACGTCTCGAACGGCACTCTGGTGTCGGTCGACGGGCAGGAACTGAATCCGACAACGGTCGATGAATCGGGAAGCGGCAGCTTGGGCACCTCGACCGCCGATGCCACGGATCCGGCTGAACCCGGCGAGGATGTCGATGACGACGGCACTCCTGATGATGACAGCCCGGATGATGGTACGCCGGATGACGGAGCATCCGATGATGGCACCGGAGACGACGGTAGTTCGGATGACGGCGCTTCTGACGATGGCTCGGCGGATACCGGCGGCGACGATGGCACAAACGACGATGGCTCTTCGGATGACGGGTCGGATTCGGGAGATTCCTCGGATGGCAGTGACAGCGATTCCGGTGATGGCTCTGATTCCGGCAACGGTTCTGATTCGGGTGATGGTTCCGATTCAGGCGGTGGATCGGGTTCAGACGGCGGATCGGATTCGGGCGACAGTTCTGGCGGCGCTTGAAAACCCCATCGATGAACAACCTTGCTCTGCGCCGGCAGGTAAAACCGCCGGCGCCGTTCATAGAGCTTTGAGGATCAGGCTCTGATAGCGCATCATCCTCAAGATCATGCGCGAACCAAATTAACTAGCTTATTTCAATATTTTGACAGGCAAATCACCGAAACAGGATCAGGTCTGGATATCAAAGCCCAGATGCTTGGCAACGGTGAAGATATCCTTGTCACCGCGCCCGCACATATTCATGACAATCAGATGATCGGCGGGCAAATCCGGAGCGATTTTCATTACATGAGCCAGCGCGTGACAGGGTTCGAGCGCCGGAATGATGCCCTCGTTTTCACAGCAGAACTGGAACGCCTCAAGCGCCTCCTTATCGGTGATGCTGACATATTCGGCTCGCCCCACATCCTTGAGCCAGGCATGTTCGGGTCCGATGCCGGGATAATCCAGCCCCGCACTGATCGAGTATCCTTCAAGGATCTGCCCGTCTTCATCCTGCAGCAGATAGGTGCGGTTGCCATGCAGCACACCGGCCCGGCCGCCCGATAACGAGGCGCAATGCTCCATCCGGTCATCGACGCCCTTGCCGCCGGCCTCGACACCGATAATGCCGACGCTTTTGTCATCGAGGAAAGGGAAGAACAATCCCATGGCGTTCGAGCCGCCTCCGATTGCGGCAATGATCGTATCGGGCAGCCTGCCCTCGCGGGACAGGATCTGTTCACGCGCTTCCTTGCCGATGATCGACTGGAAATCGCGGACCATCGCCGGATAGGGATGCGGCCCCGCCACGGTGCCGATGCAATAAAACGTGTCGCGCACATTCGTGACCCAATCGCGCAGCGCATCGTTCATGGCATCCTTGAGCGTGCCACGACCCGAGGTCACCGGCACGACCTCGGCCCCCAAAAGGCGCATGCGGAACACGTTGGGCGCTTGCCGCTCGACGTCATGGGCGCCCATATAGACCACGCATTTCAGCCCGAAACGCGCGCAGACCGTCGCCGTCGCCACGCCATGCTGACCGGCCCCGGTCTCGGCAATGATCCGGGTCTTGCCCATGCGCCGCGCCAGCAGGATCTGGCCCAACACATTGTTGATCTTATGCGCGCCGGTATGGTTCAACTCATCGCGTTTCAGGTAAATCTTTGCCCCGCCCAGACGCGCGGTCAGCCGCTCGGCGAAATAAAGCGGTGAGGGGCGGCCGACATAATGGGTCCAAAGATCGTCCATCTCGGCCCAGAATGCCGAATCCGTCTTGGCGCGCTCATATTCCGCTTCGAGATCGAAGATCAGAGGCATCAGCGTCTCGCTGACGAAACGGCCGCCATAGATACCGAAACGGCCCTGTTCATCGGGTCCGTTCCTGAAGCTGTTCACCAGATCATCGGGCATTGGGTGCGCCTTCGCGGTTGAAAAGGTATTTGGACAAAGAAGAAGCTTAGAGAGGTTTCTTATAACCGATATGGCTGGCCGTGAAGCCCATGCGGTCATAGAATCGATGTGCGTCATTGCGGTCTTTATTCGTGGTGAACTGAAGGAGCGTGCAGCCTGCGTCGCGGGCGCGCCGCCCGGCATCATCGATCATGGCCTCGCCGATCTTCCGGCCACGGCAGGAGGCGGCCACCCGCACAGCTTCGATCTGGGCGCGGCGGGCAGCCGAAAGCGACAGGCCCGAGATGAAGGTCAGCTGATAGCAGGCAACGATCAGATCATCATCTTCACCTACGATCAGATGATTGCTCCCCTCGTCCTGCATGGCGTCGAAAGCGGCAAGGTAGCTTGGAAGCCCGGCGATTTCGCGGTCGCGGCCAAGCATGTCATCCGCCAGCAGCGCAACAACTTCCGGCACATCTTCGCGCCGGGCGAGACGAAACTGGATCATGACATCAACCTTCTGCAGCGGCGATAAAATCGCGGATCAACCCGGCATCCTTCTGCCCGCGCGCCGATTCGACACCGGAGGATACATCGACGCAGGGCGCTTTGGTCAGGCGGACAGCTTCGGCAACGTTTCCGGGCGTAAGGCCGCCGGCCAGCATCCAGGGCTTCAGCCAGTGGCGACCAGCCAGCAGGCGCCAATCAAAGGCCAGCCCGTTCCCGCCCGGCAAAATCGCGTCCCCGGCCGGCTTGGCATCGACCAGCAGCATATCCGCCACCAGACCGTAATCGGTCAGCGCCGACATATCCTCGGGCGTCGCGATCCCGACTGCTTTCATCACCGGCAGACCGAATCGCGATTTGACCTCTGCCACCCGCTGCGGGGACTCGTCGCCATGAAGCTGGATCAGATCCAGCGGCGCCTCGTTCAGCACGGTCTGAAGCAATGCGTCATCGGGATCCACGAACAGGCCGACACGCGCGATCCCGGCGGGCACCTGAGAGGCCAGCTCTGCCGCTTGCACTGCCGAAACGGCGCGCGGAGATTTCGGAAAAAAGACGAATCCAAGATAACGCGCACCCGCATCAAGCGCGACAGCCACATGAGCCTGCTCGCGCAGGCCACATATCTTGACCTGAGCCATCCGGGTCTATCTTGCCGCTGGCAGGGTCGTACCGGTTGCCGGCGAGGCAGCCGGCAGGGCCGGACGGGGCGCCTGAGATGTTCCGCTTTCCTTCGGCCGGTCCACGATCGCAAGAACCTCGTCGCGCGGATTGGCGTGACGGTCACGCAAACTGTCGACTTCCCCTTCCAGCCTGCTTACCTGAGCGCTGCGGTTGCGGACCTCGCGTCGGATGCTGGCTTCGCGCAGATATTCCCACACCAGACCTGCAAGCATGCCAAAGGCCACGGCAACGAAGATCACCAGGAACAGCGGCAGTTCAATCGAGGATTTAACACCCAGGAATGTGCCCAGATTGGCAGGGAACGCGTTCAGCGTGACCATGTCCCGGTTGGCAAGGGCGACTGCCACCAGAACGATGGCGAGCAGAACGATGAACAGCAGGCGAAGAAAGCGCATCTGGAACCTCTTGTCTGGCGCAGGGCTGTCTGCGCCATTCCTTCTTCGCCTTTCTAGAACGATCAGGCGTTGTCGTTCAACCTGTCGCGCAAGAGCTTGCCGGTCTTGAAGAACGGCACATGCTTTTCTTCGACCTCGACGGATTCGCCTGTGCGCGGGTTGCGGCCGGTGCGCGCATCGCGCTTCTTGACCGAAAACGCCCCGAAACCACGCAATTCGACCCGATCGCCCCGCGCCATGGCATCAATGATCTCGTCAAAGACGGTACTGACGATTTTTTCGACATCGCGTCGAAACAAATGCGGGTTTTCGTCTGAGATCTTCTGAATCAGCTCGGACCGGATCATGTTACCTCCCAGAACAGCGGTTATGCCTCACGCGGGGACGCTTGGCAAAGGATTGCGGCCCAATTCATTGGCAGCGCAGGAAAACACATTACCTTATCACTCGATAACAGCCTCATACTAAGCTACAAGCAAAATGTTAACTAATTTTTCCACAGCGATCATCCGTTTGGCTGATTATAGCTGCCCGAAGGCCCGGGCATGCCGGATATTGCTGTGGGGGGCAATCTCGCCATGCGCTTGCAGATATGGCCCGGCATAAGGCGAATTCAGCTCTGCCGAAGCAAATCCGAAGGCTTTGTAATATTCAGGATCCCCCAGCACGACCACCGGAGTCTGACCTGCATGGGAAAGGGCGTGGTGGATCATCGCGGCACCGATCCCGCGGCGCTGCAGCTTCGGATTGACAGCTACCGGGGCAAGCGCAAGACCCGCAATATCCCCTGTCAGCGGAGAAAGCCCCAGATGGCCGACCACCGTTCCTACCGCCTCAGCGACCAGTGAGAATTGCAGATCACCCTGCCCCCGCAACTCGGCAACCAACCGGGCCTCGTCAGAACCGCCGAAAGCCTCGCGCAGCAAGCTGTCGATGCTGTCTATATCCGACGGCTGTTCTTCGCGCAGGACAGGCGAAATCTCGCGCTTTGCGAAATCACGCTCGATCTCGTGGCTTTGCAGGCCCCAGTCGCTGCTGCCGGCGCGTTGCTGATGCGCTGCGAAAGCGTCGGCATCCGCGAATAATTCGGACAGATGCCAGATCATCGGATCCTCATCCTGCCAGATATCGAAACGCAGGCAGCCCGGCTCTGCCCGGCTTAGCCGGACATGTTCCGGCAGCAGCGAAAGCGCCGTCATCATCTGCGCGGTATCATGGCAAATCAGGCGGCCGGTCAAGGCGATCATCGGCCGGGCCAGCGAAATAGCCGCGCCATCCCCGCCCCGGACCGGTTTCGGATGATGATGTCCACAGGCGCAACTCATTCGCGTCTCCAATCCTGCCTTGTCCTGAAAACCCGTCCCTTCTTCACGAGAAGCGCAGCGACGAGCAGGGCAAAGTCCCCTCACAAGGCTATCTGCGGGTCACGCCATCCGCAATCCCATTCCCTTCACGTCATTCCCATCCGCTCAGGCATTGAACAGGAAATGCAGCACATCGCCGTCCTTGACCTCGTAGCTCTTGCCTTCGACGCGCAGTTTTCCGGCTTCTCGTGCGCCAGCTTCGCCATTTCCGGAAATGTAATCATCATAGGCAATGGTTTCGGCCCGGATGAAGCCCTTCTCGAAATCGCCGTGAATGACTGCGGCGGCCTGCGGGGCCAAGGTACCCTTGCGAATCGTCCATGCCCGCGCCTCTTTCGGGCCGACCGTGAAATAGGTCTGCAATCCCAGCAGATCGTAACCGGCCCGGATCAGGCGATCCAGCCCGGCCTCATCCAACCCCATCTCACCCAGGAACATCTGGGCCTCGTCGGCATCGAGCTGGCTGATCTCTTCCTCGATACGGGCCGAGATCACCACATGCCCCGCCCCCTGCTCTGCCGCCATATGTGCGACTTTCGCGGACCATTCATTCCCTGACGCGGCTTCATCCTCGGCCACATTACAGACGTAAAGCACCGGCTTCGCTGTCAGAAGCTGCAACATGTCCCATGCCTTGCGGTCATCTTCCGTCACTTCGACGCTACGGGCGGGCTTGCCGGTTTCAAGCGCAGCAAGCGCCTGTTTCAGAAGACGCTCCTGCGCGACGGCTTCCTTGTCACCGCCCTTCAGCTTGCGAGTCAGGTTGGCCATGCGGCGTTCGATGGATTCCATATCGGCGATCATCAGCTCGGTTTCGATCACCTCGGCATCGCTGAGGGGATCGACCCGGCCCTCGACATGGGTGACGTCTCCGTCTTCGAAACAGCGCAGCACATGGGCGATCGCATCCACCTCGCGGATATTGGCAAGGAACTGGTTCCCCAGCCCCTCGCCCTTGCTGGCGCCCTTCACCAGCCCGGCGATATCAACGAATGTGATCCGCGTCGGGATGATCTGTTTGCTGCCTGCGATACCGGCCAGCTTCTCCAGCCGCGGATCGGGCACGGCGACCTCGCCCACATTCGGCTCGATCGTGCAGAAGGGGAAATTCGCGGCCTGCGCGGCAGCCGTTTTCGTCAGCGCGTTGAACAGCGTGGATTTGCCGACATTCGGCAGCCCCACGATCCCCATGCGAAAGCCCATTTGCTCACTCCTTGAATTTCGCGGATACTTAGGGCGAGGCCCGCCACAAGTCCACCCCGCGGGAGCAAAGGAGGAGTCGTGAATTTCATTCCATATCTGTCCTTTCAGGGCGAATGCCACGAGGCGTTCGAAACCTATGCCCGAGTGTTCGGAGGCGAGTTGCAGATCAACCGTTTCGACGAAATGCCCGAGGCCACCGGAATGCCGGAACTCGAACCCGATCAGGCGGGCTGGATCCTGCATGCCCAACTGACCCTGCCGGACGGCGGCAGATTGCTGGGAAGCGATACCCCCCGGCAATTCGGAGGCGAACGCATGGCCGGATCCTCGATCGCGGTCACACTGCAATCAGAAGCCGAGATCCGCCGCGTCTTCGACGAACTGGCTGAAGGCAGCACGGTCAAGATGGAACCCGGCCCGACCTTCTTCGCCAGTTTCTTTGCCATGCTGACCGATCGTTTCGGGGCAAGCTGGATGCTGGTGGTCGAGGCAGAGTGACAACAGCCCATCTGCCCGAATAGTCGGAGGCAATGCGCGTTTGCGACCAGCGGGCCTGCTGATCGGCATGCGGTTTCCGGCGAACGGAACGGCTGTCCGACGAAAGGAGCCTGCACCCTGCGCGCCCGCAGACTGACTCTCATTGCGCAGCCCGCCCATGTTGGCTAGTTCTGAGCCGAAGGATTGCAGGGACCCGAGATGACCAGAATCGACAACACATTCGCGCAGCTTCAGGCTCAAGGCAAAAAAGCCTTCGTGACCTATATCATGGCGTCGGATCCGGATGACGCGACTGCGCTTGAAATCATGCGCGGCCTGCCGGGAGCCGGTGTGGACATTATCGAACTGGGCATGCCCTTCACCGATCCAATGGCCGACGGCGCCACCATCCAGGCTGCGGGACAGCGGGCACTCGCGGCGGGTGGCAGCGTCAGTCGCACGCTGGACATGCTGCACGAGTTCCGCAAACAGGATGACAAAACGCCTGTCGTGCTGATGGGTTATTACAACCCGATCTATGCCCGTCCCGGCGGGGTGGAGCGGTTCCTGTCCGACGCGAAAGACGCCGGCGTCGATGGGCTGATCATCGTCGATCTGCCGCCCGAAGAGGATGACGAACTCTGCCTGCCTGCCACACGCGCCGGGCTGAACTTCATCCGCCTTGCCACGCCCACCACCGACGACAGGCGCCTGCCGGCCGTGATCCGCAATACCAGCGGTTTCGTCTACTATGTCAGCGTCACGGGCATCACCGGCGGTCCCGCGGCCAATGCCGCCGAAGTCGCGCCGGAAGTCGCCCGGATCAAGGCAGCGGCCAATCTGCCGGTGGTGGTGGGCTTCGGCATCTCGACTCCCGAAGCCGCCGAAAACGTCGCCTCGGTCGCCGATGGCTGCGTCGTCGGCAGCGCCATCGTCAAACTGATCGGCGAAGGCCGCCCGGTACCCGAGATCCTTGATTTCGTGCGCGATCTGGCGGCAGGGGCGCATCGCGGCTGAACGCCATGCTCGAATTCGATCATATCGCCATCGCCGCGCGCAATCTGGAAGAAGGCGCCGCATGGCTTCGGGACCGGCTTGGCGCGGTGTTGCAGGCTGGTGGCAAACATCCGCAGCTTGGCACGCATAACATGCTGCTGTCGCTTGGCACCCGCGAATATCTTGAACTGATCGCCATGGATCCGGATTCCGGCCCCATAACGGGACCCGGCTGGTTCGGGCTGAAAGATTTTGACGCCCCACCATGCATCGCCGGCTGGGTTCTGCGCCAGTCTCCGCTTGAAGCTGTGACGGCAACCACTGTCGCCGAAGTCAACCGTGGTGATCTGCGCTGGCGAATCACTCTGCCGAAATCCGGGCAGATGCCCGGCGGCGGCACAATTCCCATGCGGATCGACTGGGGCAACGGACCGCATCCCGCAGACCGCCTGCCCGATCACGGGTTTCGTCTGACCGGGCTGAAGGTGCAATGCCCCGAAAGGCTGGTCTTGCCGCTGAGCGATCCCCGCATCCGGGTTTCGGTCGGAGCACCGGGCTTCACGGCCCGCATCGCCACGCTTCGCGGCGAGGTGGTTCTGTGATCCGGTTGCGCGATGCCGGACCCGGTGACGCCCCGGCCATCGCGGCAATCTGGAACCCGATCATCCGCGACACCGCCATCACTTTCTGGCCACAGCAACGCAGCGAATCCGAAATCGCCGCCATCATCCACGACCGGCGGAAGGCAGGCCATCCCTTCCTTCTGTCATTGAGTGATGAGGGCGATGTGACCGGCTTTGCCTCTTACAGCCAGTTCCGCGCAGGGGGTGGTTATGCAAGAAGCATGGAGCATTCCATAAACCTGCATCCACAGGCCCGGGGGAGCGGCAGCGCCAAACTGCTGCTGGATGCGCTCGAGGATCATGCCCGTGCAGCAGGGCATCGGCTGATGATCGGGGGCATCACCGCCAGCAACGTGATCTCGATCCGCTTTCATGACCGGATGGGTTACAGTGAATGGGGGCGTATCCCGGCAGCGGGCTGGAAATTCGGACAATTTCACGATCTGGTTTTCATGGGCAAGGATCTGACCATCTGAAACCCTGCTGAACTGGTGCGCAATCGCTACAGTGAAAAATCATCCTCTCACGCAGCCGTGAACTCTTGAAATCCACGTCACTTTGTGACATTCGATATTTCTACCCATTGTCAGGAACGACGAAAGGAGGGGTGATCATGCCAATATACCGCTTTGCACATGCCCTTCCCGTGATGGCTGACCGGTTCATCAACCGACAAGCCTGATTCGTTCCCGCAAGGGTAGATCCCGAACTGACATGATCTGACTCACCGCGTTTTTCGCGACCATTTGTCATGTCTTTTTCTCAACAACCCTAAACAGATATGCCCTGTGCCTTCGCCTGGGCGAACAAGGAGATCGCAATGATTGCGCAACTTCCCGCGCGCGTGCTGACGCCGCGCCCGACCATTGAGCGCCTGATTCATCATTATGGTGCGATGCCGGTCTTATGGGCCACGATCCGGGCCTTGCTGATGCCACGGAGGAGACGGCCGCGGCCACCTGATACAGATCATCTCGGCCCTCATCTGCGGCGTGACATCGGGCTTCCCCCGACGCTGCCACATGCACCGAAATACTACGATCTGAGATAATGCCACAGGAAGGCGCGCGGTCCCTGCGCGCCTTACCACATGGTCTTTGCGGCACGTTCCGGCCATTCGGCATCGTACCTGTCGCCGCCAACCTCGCCCCCGGTCATGTTCGCCAGGATCTGCCCGGGTGTCGGCAGCCCCTTGCTGTCATCGCGATCTTCCCACAGGCCCGAGCGGATCACGGCCCTTGCGCATTGGAAATAGATCTCGCCGATCTGCACCACGATCACGGTGCGGGGCAATTTCCCGTTATGCGCAAAGCTCTGGCGCAGTTCGGCATCATCGGTCAGCCGCGCCGTACCGTTCACCCGGATCGCATTGCCCGAGCCGCGCACAAGGAACATCAGGCTCACCCGTCCGTCACGGGCGATATTGCGCAGCGAATCGATCCGGTCATTTCCGCGCCAGTCGGGCAAGGCCAGATATTTCTCATCCAGCGCCCGCACCACCGGCCCATCATCGCCGCGCGGGCTGCCATCCGTACCCTCTGGCCCGACCGTCCCCAGCACGCAGAAGCGCGCGGCCTCGATGAAACGCGCATATTCCGGGGTCAGCCGGTCCGCCACCTTCCGCAACGACGCCGGTCCCGGTGTACCGTAAATCGTCGCCAGATCATCTTCCTTCAGCCAGTTCATGCCCTGATCTCCGATAGCTGGAATCCCGCTTCCTGCATCAACCGGTCGGAATTCTCTTCAATCTGCTCGGACAGTTCCGACATGAAGGCCTCGGACGGCAATTGCGGATCGATCGGCGGCAGGAATTCCACCACCGCCCGCCCGGGCCGCACCCCCCAGC
>NZ_QZCG01000006.1 GCF_003591515.1 Paracoccus onubensis | reverse complement strand
ACTATCTCGCCGCCACACTGCGCGCCATCCTCGACGGTCACCCGCAAAGCGGTATCGAAGACCTCATGCCATGGCGCTTCAACCAGCCGTCAAGCCTCGCAGCATAGGGCCGCAACGTCGCGCTTACTGCAGAGTTGAGAAGTGTGAAGGAAAAAATAATGGCGATTGCGAAAATTGGTATGGAAGAAAGATTTCCGTATATAAACCCCCTCAAGTGCTCGCCGAGCGAGCTTTTATTATTGCTAGAAAATCGATGCGAAGAAGCAAATAAAATATTCTCGCAAGAGGGTTTTTATTTTTGGTCAGACGGACCAGCCGAGAATGAAGAAATTGGTTATCCCCCAGGAGTTTCGTTGTGCTTTACTTTTCCAAAGCAATATGAACTCGAGCCTGCACCTGACCCAATCATGGCATTTAATATCGGATGTGAGGGCAGTGAAGTAGAGGAGCTCGCTCTACAAAATTTTACAGAGAAGGAAGGTTTCTGCTATTTCTGGAATGTAGAAAAACTGAAATCTAATATTATTAGTGAAGACATCGACATTACCGGTTCATGATTTTTAACATTAAGCGCTTTTGTTAAGCGGTCCCGGAATTATGTCATTGGCAGGCTTGAGTTGGGAGGAGATTTTTCACCTGTTTCTCATGGACGAAACGGCCCTTACCCACCTTCCATATGTGGCGCCGATGCCATGCCACAGCTTCACCAGATCGGCCATTCGTGCATCGTGCTGCATTTGAGAATGCTGAAGGTCGCCAGAGCGGGACAAAGCGAGCTCGCGTGCGAGGCGCTAATGGCTGCTGTCGACAGTTCTCCTCGAATTGAGAATGAAAGCCGCCTTGGGCAGCCTTCCAAAGCCTTCAATAATTCGCCCTGTAGGAGAGCGGAACCCAATCGTAATTTGTGTCGTCCCGCCGGATATGGCCGATACCTGGAAACGCGTGATGGGCCCCGGCGACAAGGTAGGCTTGATCAGCGGCCTCAGCAAAGGCCAGCGCGCGGGTTGCGGCAGCACGGGGCTGGTCGACATCGAACGAGACCGTGACCTCGGGCTGATCGAACTGCAACGCGTCACCATGGGCGATGTCGCCCCAAATCACCAGCTTCTCGCCGTCGCTCTTCAGCACGATCGCGGAATGACCGGGCGTATGGCCGGGGCGGTGGACGGATCCGATACCCGGCAGGGGCGAGGCGTCATTGTCGAAGGTGCTAAACCTGTCCGCCGCGATATACGGATCGATATTGGCGTGCGCCTGCACGATCTGCGGCCCAAGCGTTGTGTCCGCTACAGCCTCGGGCGATGCCTCCAGCCAGAACGCGGCCTCTGTCGCGTTCACATGCAGGACGGCGTTTTCATAGATGCGCGCGCCATCGGCTGTGGTCAGCCCGCCCGAATGGTCAGCATGGACATGTGTTAGGATCACGTCGTCGATCTGGTCCGCGCGATACCCCGCCGCCTCGATATTCGCGACCAGCTTGCCAAGCGATGGTCCCATAATATCCCCGGTTCCCGCGTCGATTAGAACCAGCCGCTCTTCGGTGTTGACGAGATAGGCGTTCACCGAAACCTCGGACTTTTCGTTGATAAAATGCCCTTTCAGATAGGCGCCGATATCCGCCGCGGACAAGCCCTGATAGATTTGCGCCATCGGCAGGGCGACGGTCCCGTCCGAAAGCGCGGTGATCTCCAGATCGCCCAGCCGCATGCGGTAAAAACCTGGGGCCTGTGTGCCAGTCAGTGGTGCCTTGGCGAAAGCTGCACTGGGCAGTGCCGCAAGAAGGCCGAGCGAGGCAGTGGATTTCAAGATTGAGCGTCGTGTCTGCATGATGCACCTATGGGTATCCTGGTCTTGACCTGACCGGAAACGTAGGTATCCATCGCAAGGCAAGTAATCAAATCGATGAGCCTCATGACTACTATCGATCATTTCAATCTGCGGGCCTTCGATCTCAACCTTCTGATTGCCTTCGATGCCATGATGACAGAAGGCAGCGTCACTCGTGCCGCGCATAGGCTCAAGATCGGCCAACCCGCGATGAGCCATGCGCTTTCGACGCTTCGGATGCTGATGCAGGACGAGTTGTTCATCCGCGTAGGGCAGGTGATGCAGCCGACCGCCCGCGCGCGCAGCTTGGCAGTGCCGGTCCGGCAGGCGCTGCGCCAGGCGCAGCTTGCGTTGCAGGGTGGCCCTGCCTTCGATCCCTCGACCGAGGATCGCATCTTTCGCATCGCCATGTCGCCGGAGGTCGAAACGCTGCTCTTGCCCGACCTGACGGCCCGCCTGCGCCACCTTGCCCCCGGTGTGCGTGTGCTAGCGCGGGTGTTCTCCTATGATGCGGCAGAGCCGTCGCTGGAAGATGGTAGCATCGATCTTGCCGTCGGCTGCACCTATGCCCGGACCGCCCGCCGCCTGTCCGAGACGCTTTACGAATCCGAGGTCGCCTGCTGTTTCAACGCCGCGCTTCTGACCTTGCCCTTGCCGGTGGAATGCAGGACCTACCTTGCCGCCCGCCACGCTGTCATCTCGCAGAACGAGAACCTGCAAGGCTGCATCAAGGAGGCGCTGGAGGTTGCGGGGGTAGAGCTTGACGTCGTCGTGGCCGCACCGGGCTACCTCGCAGTGCTAGCGGCAGCCGTAAGCACCGCGGTCGTCGCAACTGTGCCGCGCCGGATCGCGGAAAAATATGGACCGACGCTAGGCTTGACCCTGTCCGCACTGCCGATCCCGCTATCACTTCCCCCCGTGACGATGGTCTGGGCGGCGCATGCCGATGCGGATCCCGCCAATGCATGGATGCGTCAGATGATCCGCGACAGCTTGCCATGCACGGGTTTAGCCATGCCGCACGACTCGTGTTCTACCGCTTGATATGTAATCTCTTTTGGAATGGTGGTCGCGTGCTTTGCACAAATGAGAACGGTCTGCGTGGGTCTGCGCCGGTACTGACTCGCATGCCCCATAGACCCTTTGGGAGAGACGCGGGACCATCTGGTCATTCGCCGCATATGCAACCTTGGTCGGCGGGGACGGCGGCAATGCGTAGGAAGAGGGTTTTGCAAAGTCATGGAAGTCCTGCCGATCAACGACATCTCCGGCGCCGGTATGCTGCGGCGCAGCCCGCCTTTCCAGCCGTTCGCTGCTACTGCGAGGTACCAGACCTAGGGAACTCACACACTGTAGGGCGAGGCGGTCGTTGAAGTTGACTGCCGAAGCACTAAGCTTTCGGCAGCGATTTAAGGGGGTTAGTAGATGATTAGAAAGATATCTTCCTTGGTTTCTCTCGGGCTCGCATACGCTTTTGGGTACTTGTACTACGCCGAGCATTTCAAATGGCGCAATTGTTTCAATGAACTAGGCCGGTGCTTCGACGATGACGCCGGTGTCGTATATTTAAAGCAATCAGGGGTCGTATGGCTCTTACTCGCTGTGTTGGCCTTGGGAGTAGGCCTCTACAATGCATGGCATCTGAGCAAATCCTAAACGGTAATCCGGGCTCGAAGCTGTCATGCGGCGCTGCGGCACACGGATCTTGGCTTTGTGGGTGCGCGCGCTGGCATTCGGATGACGGCAGCCAGCCCTTCCGCGACATTCGTAGGTCGCGCAGCATCCACGATGCTGTGGCTGCGCACAGCGAATGCCACCTTCCCGAAAGCGGACATTCACAAGGCCGTATTAGCCACGGTTGATGCTGCGCTCTACACCGAGGTCGACGAAGCGCAGGAAGCAGACTTTGCAAAGTCCAGATGAAGGCTCGAGGCAAAGTGCATCGGGTCTGTCCACCACAGCCACAGCTTTGTTTTCCTGGTTTGATAGGGATGGTGCACATGTCATGACTTACGCACCATCTTGGCCGTTCAAGCGGCTTTCGATCCTGAAGGTTTATTGTCCTTGCGCGCATCGATGAGAACAATGTCTTTGCTGTTTTTGAGACCAAGCCGCTTCAATATTCGCTGCACGCGAGTCAACTGTGAATACGAGAAGTAAACAATGGCCTTTATAGCGCGCTGCGCATCTGATGATGCTTGATATATGTCGGTTTGTTTTCTGAGATTCATTTCAAGTTTTGTGTTCTTTGCCAGCTTCACTTCGACGAGTGTCTTTTCTCTGCCGCGCGATATTTTGAAGTCAACCGGCCCGCGACCATCATTGGCCTCGGTACCCGCATCCGACGGTGTTCCAAACCAAACCAGTCGGTACAGTATCTGAACGTCTTTCTCCCGTTCGACCGCGTTTCCATTGTCGTCATAGAAGATGCGCCAGCCTCCCATGTCTTCGATGACGTGCTTCAGGTAAGCGAGTCGAATATGAGCTTCCTCGTAAGTGCCTGGCTTTACGCGGTAGAAATCGGTTGCGGCTAGAACAGGCTGAAGAATTTCGCGTAGGCGCTTGGAGAAAAACAACTCAGTTGCGAAAACCTTCTCAAAGCTCAAATCAGTAGCATCATCGCCAGTGTCTTCTTTCAACTTGATGTAATAGTCGATAAGTTCAGGATACTGCCGGATAGTCGCTGTCGCTGCCTCGGCCCTCTCTGCTTTGGTAGGGTGTCGCCCCTTCTTCTTGCGGGCTTTGAGCTCTCTCTCAAAATAGTTGCTGACGGACGCCCTAAGGCTACCATCAGGGATGGCTGTGGGAATATCTTGGAACCTAAGGATTAAATCGCTTGTGTTGATCCATGTGTCGTCCCTCGTCAGCATATCCTTGGGGGTAAGGATGATGTAATCACCTTCGTACCAAGGCAGTTCGTAGCACTTTCTCTGCCAAGATTGTGTTTTGAAATTGAAAACGGCTCTATCAATCCAGACTTCTCGTATTTGGTCTTCACGCAAATGCGCCTTGGCGAAGCTCTCCGTGTATGTGCACAGAAAGTCCTGGATCAGGTTTGTCACGAAATCACTTATGTTGTCCCGTCCGACTCCGCTCGATACTAAGCATACTTTCTCCAAGTGAGAACTTTCGGTGATGCTCTCCTCGCCAAAGTTGGCGAAGATGACATTCAAGTTTTCATGTAAGCTTCTTGCAAAGTCCATCCCGAGACCTGAACCGCCGTTTCCAACCATCGAGAAGCCAAACCAGTTTTGCTTTACTTCCGGGAAGCAATACCAATTACGTAGCATACCGTCGCTGACGTGGCTGTCCGCTGCTCGATCTCTCAGAAAGACCAGATATTCGATTATGCTATCATGTAAGTCCTGATATTCTTGCTTTTCGCTGTGAAAGAGAAGGAATGGGTCAATAAAAAGTGGCAAATCGTTGATGATTGACACATCAAAAGCCCCGTACTCGTCAACAACAGATTTTTCCAAATTAAATGCATCGCTAAAGAATGTGGCCAACTGGAATACTCCATGCATTGCGCGAAAAGCCGATATTCACACAATATACAACAACTCAAATGCAATTGTAGTGAAAAGTGTTTTCCGTAAAGAATTTTACCGCGAGCGGACTGTGCAATGGCGCATAAGTCCCTTGTATGTGATGGGTCGAGTGCTTCTGCAGTGTCCTCTTTAGGCTGAGCGACGACGTACCGTTCCTGGACACGACCGGCAACTTTTGGCTGCCTGCCGGCATTCAGCTGGCTCAAGCTTGGCTTGACCAGGGCGGGGAGCAGCGCCGCGTTGCCACAAGGCGGCTCCGAGCCCAAATTGACTATTTTCTGCACTGGGACTAGTGTTCATTCGAGTTCCTAAATTCATTACATGTGAGAGAAGGTTTGAAGAATATTCTGGTGATTGGCGGGTCAGGTTTTGTTGGAGGAGCACTCATTCCAACACTCATAAGAGCAGGTCATGCGGTAACGATTCTAAATCGTGGGAATCGAAAAATTGATGGCGTTTCTCAGATTGTCGCCGACCGTGACCGATCCGAAGAAATGGCCAAGCATTCTGCTTCATTTGACGTTGTTGTTGATACTAGCGGTTACACAAGACAGCAGGTTGAAACAGCATTCTCTGCGTTCGGCTACTTTGCGAGCAAGTGGATACATCTCAGCAGTGCTGCGGTTTATCGAGAGACACCTGATCGCCTACCTGCCGAAGATGATAGTCTAGGCGGTGCGGAAATTTGGGGTGCTTATGGGTTGGATAAATCGAGAGCCGACGAATTCTTAGTTGAACATGTCGAATGTCCTCTCGCAATCCTTCGCCCGCCTTATCTATATGGTCCAAACAACGCCAATGATCGGGAAACCTTCATATGGTCTCGTGTGCTGACAGGAAGGCCAATTATCATCCCCGGCGATGGGTCGGTGCAATTTCAGTTTCTTCATGTTCAAGACCTTGCAAACATAATCACCCATTTTGTTGATGCTGATTTCGGCAAGCGCGCAATTTACAATGTTGCAGAACCTGAGACCATGAATGCTGAGGCGTGGGTTAAGAAAGTGGCGGCTGTGTCAGGCGGCGAATTAAAGATCGTTTCAGGTAAAGACCACGCTAGCGATGTGATGGCGCGGAGGTATTTTCCGTTCAGGGATTACTCTTGTGCACTAGATGTGAGCAAACTTCTGCGCGACTTTAACTGGGCATTCGAATTTAGCTTTGATGACGGTATCAGGAACACCATTTCAAACTATGACATTGAAGCTCTGAGACAAGTTTCCCCTAGCTCACCTGACGAGATACGCATCCTTAGAAATACATAGACAACCAAGGTAACTATGCCCCGCATCGTTGCCTACCCGGCGGATCGACGTGAAGAGCTTACCGGACAGTCACGATGCAAGCCGAATCGAAAAGAGCGGGGGATGTGTATTTTTACGTTCAAAGCCCAATATCTCGTAAAACACCTGAGCCTTGTGGTTGTCTGGATTGGTTCCGACATTCAGATAACTGCATGACAATGCGATTGCCTTGATCTTGCTGGCCGCAATAAGACTGCGGCCAACGCCGCGCCCGCGATACGCGGCCTCAGTAAACAAGTGATGCATGTCCATTCCCCGCCAGCCAAACTGAAGACGGGTCAGCCCACACAGGGCGGAATAGCCTATTAACTCGCCACGCGCCTCCGCGACGAGAACGTAAATCCATGGATTTGCGACGAAAACGTCTCGGGCAAGGTCGTCCGCCGTCAGCGCCGGTGTGTCGCCGTGGTGGGCGGCGAGCTTTCCGACCATCTGAACGATGCGTTCCGCATCTGTCGGACGAGCGCAGCGGACAACTCCAAATTCAGTTTGCAGGGGGAGGGAGTTTCTTTGCATTTCTGGCTCCATTGCGCCGTAGGAGCCAACTGTCTGCCACCATACGGCGGCAGCATGTTGAAGTGCACCGCGCTCAGATGAGGCCGTGGTAATAGGTCACGAAGCTGGTGGCATTCATGCTCATGCCCTCTTCCTGATCGTATTTCGGTGTTCTGTCAACGGCTGCAAAGTCCCGCTCTGGCGACGCTGTATCAGGTCCCGATATCGCGGTTGCAGCGAAGGTCGGCTCCAGCTGCGACACTGCAGCAGCGTGCTTCGTGATTTCAGGACGGAAGTAGGCTGCGGGACCGAGTTTGCAAAGGGCGCTTCCTGCGCATCGCCGACGCTGGTGCTGACCGCAGCAAAGCAGGTAGTTCGCCAGGTAGATTGAATGGCCGCTTTCGGTGAGCGCGACAGAAAATTTCGCACTCGCGGCATCTTTGTCATTGCACCCCATTTCTACGAAATGCCTCGGGCTGCCTGCCGTCATCAAGCAACCCGACGTGATACTCCAGGGCAGCGACCCACGCGCCGCATCATCGCAAGGCGCGCTTTTAGCCCAAATAGACTGCTTTCAGTCGCGGCACCCTGCATAAATTTTGGATTGAAGTTGACGTCTGTCCGAATTAACCATCCTGGCATGAACCCCGATGAAATATCTTCAAATTTTCTTGGAGAAGTTAGCTTCAGAGTGTTGGATGGAGCATTCGAAGTACTAAGGTCGAGTGACCGTGCTGTTCTGCAAGCCGTGGCTGATCAGATCTTACCAAAACGGGAACAAATCGAAAAAATTGAGCTAGGCGGTGTGACCTGCCCCTGAACTTTCATCCAGCGGCAACTGGAGCCCGGTTGCTATTTACGCCCATCGGCGCGGATTGAGCAATCGCCCGACGCGCGGAGCTTTCATCTCGCGCAGCGGGGCGGGCGATTGCGGTGGTCAGGGTGCGCGCATGGCTTGCAGGCCAATCATGTTTCGACGTGGCGATCGATGGCTCGCCAGGGCAAGCTGGTGCTGCCGGTCCCGGAAGACGAGGTCGAGTTTGCGACGATGGTCGTGTCGCCGCAGGTTCCCGAGAAAGCCGTCCCTTTGGCCGAGGGCCCCGAGATCGTCATAGGGGCCGTGACGATCCGACTGGAGGCCGGGACCACGGCAGAACGGATCGCGGCGATCGTGCGTGCGCTGGCCGCGCCGACATGATCTTCCCGTCGAACCGGGTGCGGATCCTGGTGGCGACCAGGCCGGTGGACTCTCGGAAGGGTCATGACGGGCTGGCGGCCCTGGTGAAGAATGAGTTGCGCAAGGAACCCTTCACCGGGACGATCTTCGTGTTCCGTGCGAAGCGGGCGGATCGGCTGAAGCTGCTGTATTGGGACGGCACTGGCCTGGTGATGGCCTACAAGCGGCTGGAGGAGCACAGCTTTACCTGGCCTGCGATCCGGGACGGGCTCATGTCGCTCAGCCATGCCCAGTTCGAGGCGCTGTTTGCCGGGCTCGACTGGCGGCGGGTCCGAGCCATTGAGGCCCGCGCGCCCGAGACGGTGGAATGACTGCGTCAGGATGACTCAGGGTGTGTTTTGCGCGAGCGGTGCCGGGGCGTGTCTGATAAAGCGGCACCATGCTGAATGCCGCCGATCTGCCTGATGACATTACCGCCCTGAAGGCGCTGCTGGTCGCCTCGGAGGCTCGTAATTTGCGTAAGGACGAGCGGATCGCGCGGCTGGAGAAGCTGGTCGCTGCCTTCAAACAGGCGGCCTTTGGGCGCAAGTCGGAGAAGAGCGATCCGGATCAGTTCGAGTTGGCTCTGGAGGATATCGAAACCGCTATCGCAGCCATCAACGCTGATGAGGATGCTGATACTTCACCGGCCAAGCGGGTCGCCATGCCCCGTGCCGTCAATCGCGGAGCGCTGCCTAGGCATCTGCCGCGCATCGAGGAGGTGATCGAGCCCGAGGAACTGACCTGCGCCTGTGGTGGCTGCCTGCATTGCATCGGCGAGGATGTCTCAGAACGGCTGGATATCGTGCCGGCACAGTTCCGGGTGATCGTGACCCGCCGCCCAAAATATGCCTGCCGCGCCTGCACCGATGGCGTGATGCAAGCTCCGGCACCGGCGCGGCTGATCCTCGGCGGGCTGCCGACCGAGGCAACGATTGCACATGTGCTGGTCTCGAAATACGCCGATCATCTTCCGCTCTATCGCCAGGCACAGATCTACAGCCGTCAGGGCGTCGATCTCGACCGCTCAACGCTCGCCGATTGGGTCGGTCGCGCAGCCTTCGAACTGCACCCGGTCTTCGAGGCGCTGATCGAGGACCTGAAGCGATCCACGAAGCTCTTCATGGATGAGACGCGAGCCCCGGTACTGGATCCGGGGAGGCGGAAGACCAAGACAGGATACTTCTGGGCGTTGGCGCGAGACGATCGATCATGGGATGGCGAGGCGCCACCCGGCGTGGCCTTCACCTATGCGCCCGGCCGCGGCGGACAACATGCCGAGCAGATATTGCAGGGTTTTGGTGGTATCCTGCAGGTCGATGGTTATGCCGGCTACAACCGGCTACTCGCTCCCGATCGTGTCGGCCCCGATATCCACTTGGCTTATTGCTGGGCCCACGCCAGGCGCAAGCTGGTCGAGATTACCCGCGCCAGCCCGGCGCCGATTGCCGATGCAGGCGTGAAACGTATCCGGGAGCTCTATCGCATCGAAGCCGAAATCCGCGGGAGCGATCCCGCGACCCGGCTCGCGGCGCGACAGGAGCATTCCGCACCGATCGTCGCTGAGTTGGAGGTTTGGCTCACCCACCACCGGGCTCGTGTTGCGGCGAAATCGCCCTTGGGCGAAGCCTTGAAATACATCTTCAAATACTGGAACGGCCTCTGCCTGTTCCTGACCGATGGTCGGGTCGAGATCGATAATAATACCGTCGAACGAACCATCCGCCCTATCGCGCTGAACCGAAAGAACGCCCTCTTCGCGGGGCACGATGCCGGGGCCGAAAACTGGGCCGTCATTGCCTCGTTGATCGAGACCTGCAAGCTCAATGCTGTCGATCCCCAAGCATGGCTGGCCGCAACTCTCACCGCCATCGCCGCCGGCCACATGCAGAGCCGGGTTGGTGAACTTCTTCCCTGGAATTACACCAGAAAGGTGTGACCCGAACACCGGTTACCGAAAGGCTGGGTTTGCAATTGCCGCTTCCTGCGCTTTGCTGCCAACTATGCGGTTCGCAGCATCCTGGAGCACCGTATCGGCCTTTTAACGTCTGCTTCGGCGAAATCGGCTATTGAATGCCGCAGATGCAGTGAGAGCAATGCTGCGCCATGGCCGAATGTCGTAGAAGGGCCGTCTACCGTTATCGAGCAGCCCGATGTGATACTCTTGGGCAGCGACCCACGCGCTGCATCACCGCAAGGCGGCTCCGAGCCCTTCTTGCCACACCGCGCGGGTGCAGCGTTTCGCGGGTGCAGCACAGGGAAGGTGGAAAGGCCGACCCATTCCTTCCGCTCACCGGTGGCTTCACTGCTATTGCGGTTTCACCAGACCGGCCATTCGCTGTATCTGCGAGGCCGATAACGGTTTGAAGGTCAATCACGCGCGACATTGCGTCAATGGCGCAACGCTTGGTCGATCAGACACCCAATACTTGCACCCACGATCTGACCGAGGCACTTATTGGGGCAAAAGTTCAAGTTGAGACCTGCCTATGGCCCGCAAACCTGTCCTGTCCACAGACAAGCTGAAAGACCTCGGTGCCGACAAGCTCGCGCAGCTGGTGCTGGAAGAAGCAGAGCGCAATGCGGGGTTCCGGCGGCAGGCCAAAGCAGCGCTGGCCGGGAAGTCCGGCCCCGAAGCCATTGCCAAGCTGATCGACCGGCGGCTGTCCGGGCTGGCGCGGGCGAAGAGCTTTATCGAATGGGACAAGGCCCGCGCCTTTACCGAGGACCTGCGCAGCCTGACCGATACGATCACGGCTGAGCTTGGCCCTGCCGCCCCGGCTTTGGCCATAGACCGGCTGCTGCGCTTCATCGCCACCCATGAACAGGTGTTCGAGCGCGTCGACGATTCCTCGGGCCGCGTTCAGGACGTCTATTATCAGGCGATCCATGCGACCGGCGATTTAGCCCCCAGCCTGCTCGTGCCTGAGGCCGACGCGCTCCCCGAGAAGATCATGACCGCCCTTGGCGAAAGCACGCATGGCTATCTCGCTAACGTGACCGAGGCTGTGGCGGCGCATCTACCGCAAGACAGCTTGGCGCGATGGGACGGCGATCTGAAAGACGCCATCGCCGAGCGGCAAGCCGAAGACGCGGCGCGCAAATCGGATGGCTGGTTCTACTCCATGACGTCGCAATGGGCTGCGATGCGTCAGATCCTCGCCTCGGCGCGGGGGGATCTCGATCTGCTCATCGCGCTAGAGCTCAAGAAGAAGCCGCATATGCAGGATACGCTGGGGATTGCTGAACAGCTTCTGGAGATCGGTCGCAGCGCCGAGGCGCTGGAGTGGGTGCGCAAGTCCGGGCGGCGTACATTTGACGAAGCTGATGATGGCCTGTCGCCAGAACGGGTCAGTCTGGAGGCGCGTATCTTGGACGCCACCGGAGACAGGTCGGCCGCACAGGTCCTGCGTTGGCGCTGTTTCAAGGCGCGCCCGTCTGCCGACATTCTTCGGGAACACCTCAAACAGCTGCCGGACTTCGAGGATATCGAGGCCGAAGACCGCGCCCATGCCTTCGCGCTGGAAATGGCGGAGCCCGAGGTGGCGTTGCAATTTTTCCTTGATTGGCCACGACTTGATTTGGCGGCAAAACTGATCACGACGCATCCACACCGCTGGGATGGAGGTGACTGGCACATCCTGCCTAAAGTTGCGGGCCTTCTGGAACACGATCATCCGCTGGCGGCGACGATCCTCTACCGTGCCCTTCTGGACAACATCCTCGACCGCGCACGCTCCAAGGCCTATGGGCACGGCGCAAAATACCTCGGGAAGCTCGGCCTGCTGGCGGGCGAAGTGGACCCAATCCGACCAGGCGGAATGGTCGACCATGCAACCTATCTTGCCAAGCTCAAAACAGCACATCCCCGCAAATCAGGATTCTGGGCACGTGTCGGTGACGGTGAACCGAAAGCACCACAAGCAAGTGGGGCCCGTCGCCCTGTGTGGATCAAAGATGATGGGTAACGGCCCTTTGCTGCCGTCCGGCAGCTTCCCCAAATTCTGCGTTCGCAGCCCGCATTGCTGCCATTCGCCGCGTGAGCAAAATCTGGGCGCGTTCGCATTCACAGTATATGCGGACAAAGTGAACTTTCGCTGCGACTTGCACCAAAGTCAGTGGTGATCAAGTATGCCCTTGATGTGGGGGCACTGGCGGATACAGTGATGGCAATGAGTGAGAGATACACCCCACCGAACGAGTTGTTTACATCGCGTTTGAAGCTTCGGCCCTCTGCGACGTCAGACGCCGAGGCGATTTTCAATGCCTACGCAACGGACCCGCACGTGACCCGTTACCTGAGCTGGCGCCCACACGCAGTACTGGAGGATACACTCGGCTTCCTGGCGATGTGCGATCGGGAGCGCGCAGCGGGCAGTGACTTCGCCTATGTGATAGAGGATCGCGAAAATGGTGCGGTGCTCGGGATGATTGAAGTGCGGGTGCAAGAACATGCGGTCGAATTTGCGTATGTGCTGAGGCGAGATAGGTGGGGCCAAGGCATCATGACCGAGGCGCTTTCCGCGCTTGCAGACCACGCGCTTTCGCATCCGGCGATCTGGCGCGTCTACGCGCTGTGCGATACCGAGAACCCGGCTTCCGCGGGGGTCATGATGAAGGTCGGCATGGTCTATGAGGGCATCCGGCGGCGGCATGCCATCTACCCCAATCTTTCGCCCGAACCCCGCGACGGTCTCGTCTACGCCAAGGTGCGGTAGCGTCTTTGATCGATGTCGGAACTGAAAAGCGCTCAGTATCGAGGATATTCGAGTGGCAGTGAACTTGTGTATCGGGTTTCCGACTCCGCCTTTACCGACCTTCGTTTACGCAGCAGCATCGGTCAATATGGGCTCCAAACCGACCTTCTCTGCCGGTGCACATTAGTATGTTATCTTGAGTTGCCAACGTCTGGTTGGCGCTGTGGTGGATCGTGGCGGATGGGAGAAACCATCATGACCATTGCAAACTTACCTGCCATTCGCGCATGCCGACCTGCATGGAACAAAGGCCGCATTGTCGGGCAGAAACGACCGCTGTTGCCCAAACATGTCTGGGCAATCCGCGTCCGTCTTGAGATCGCCGAGAATCATCGTGACCTGGCGCTGTTCAACCTTGCCATCGACAGCAAGCTGCGAGGCTGCGATCTGGTCAAACTGAAGGTGGCCGATGTCTTCGCTGCCGGCCAAGTCAAAGAACGGGCCTCAATCATCCAGAGCAAGACGCAAAAACCCGTCCGCTTTGAGATCACCGAGGGCACTCGGAAATCACTCCTGCGGTGGATGGACGAACCGTTGATGATCGGATCTGAATACCTTTGGCCTGGTCGTTTTCACGAGCGGTTGCACATCTCGACCCGACAGTACGCGCGCTTGGTTCGAGACTGGGTGAAATCGATCGAGCTGGATCCGAGCGCGTATGGAACCCATTCCATGCGACGGACGAAAGTCGCGCAGATATATCGGAAGACCGGCAACCTGCGCGCTGTTCAGCTCCTGCTCGGACACACCAAGATGGACAGCACAGTCCGATACCTCGGTGTCGAGCTGGAAGACGCTTTGGCGATCGCCGAGGCGGTAGAAATCTAATGAAACGGGCCGCCTACGCGGGCGGCCCAAAGCCGACATTCGACCAACCGGCTCGATGCCGCGGTGGCTGCCCGCATTGCCGCCATTCGCTGCAGCGGCAAAATCGAAGCTCAGGCGAACTCACGGTCTGCGGAACTTAGCCATCATACCCTTCAATGCTCTACTCTGTGTTTGCTTTGCAAAGATGTAGCGGTTACCTTTCAAAATTGTCGAAACACTTATTCGTCGGAATGCATGAACCAAACTGCGAGCCGAAGAATGAATTTGTCATTTTTCTTCAAATATATACTAGTAAGTTCGGGTGTCGTGACCGCACAGGCAACGATTGCCATCGGCCAGGAACTTTCCACCGAACGAGAGTTCTGGACCGCAGAGCAACTTTACGAGGACTTTCTGGCCGATTTCGGCGAGGATATGGCAGCTTGCTATCCCGATTATCAACTCGCCGAAGGACCGCCACCGCCTGACGGACCCGAAGAAGCAAACGGCAGTGGATGGAAAAAAGCGATCATTGCCGTCGACGCTTCCGGTTCCATGGCTGGTCAAGCCGGTGGGGAGAGGAAGATGGATGCTGCAAAAGCAGCGGTGCAGGAATTCATGGGAACTATGCCCGAGGATACCGAGATTGGCCTTCTCGCATTCGGTCATCTCGGAAATAATGAGGAGAGCGGCAAGGCCGAGTCCTGCGAGGGTATCGAACTCATGTCTGAGCTTGGGGCGGCGGACAGATTGGAGATTGCCAATTCGCTTGAGGGCTTCGAGGCGACCGGCTGGACACCGCTGGCAGCAGCAATTTCCAAGGCGGGCGAAAGTTTCACCGCAGATTCCGGGGAAGGCGAGCAGGTTGTTTTTGTCGTCTCTGATGGGCGGGAAACCTGTGGGGGAAACCCTGTTGCAGCCGCGCAGGAGCTTCGAGATTCCGATGTGAAGGCAATCGTCAATATCATCGGCTTTGACGTCCCGGATGATGACCGAAAGGCCCTTGAAGCCGTGGCCAAGGCAGGTGGCGGGGCGTTCTCACAAGCAGATGACGCGGCCGAACTGCGGGAGCAACTGCGGATATATACGACTAACCTTCGGGAAAGTAGCGATTACAATGCCGAAGCATCGGTCGTGGCAAGTGACAATCATAGCGTCGCGGAGAATGCAAAGGCCGATGCCGATAGCTGTATCGGGAACGCGATTGCTGACGAGGATAGCAAGTTCGCCCTCCTGTCCGGCGATATGGTGATCGATGGGCTGACAGATCGCGAGAGTGCGGATGAAGCCGAGGCACGCTTGAAGGATCGCCATGAAGAAATCGAGGCAGAACTGGAAGCCTTCAGGGCGAAAGTCGATGAGGATCTGAAAGCCGTAAACGAGCCAATCGAAAAGATTCTCGGGCGCGTCAAAGACGCCTATGACGACGAGTAGAGAGAAGGCTATAGCAAATGTGTTAAGGGCTTCGGCCGATTATCTTCTTCAATGACATTGACCTGACCTGTCCTGGTTCTCGAGCATACGCAGCAATGGCGGCCAAGGAACAAACCCGGATGCTCTCACTTGGCGAAATCGTCTCAGTTGCCGCGATGGTCTGCGGTTTTCTTCTGCAAAATTATTCCGAGTGGCGTGCGGGTGGGCCGCGATATCCGGAAACGGGCGGGGCACGGCGCTTGCTTCCACCGGCAGGCGACTGCACCAGGTTGCTTGCGGTGATACTTGTCTCCGCAATCGTCATCTTCATTTGCCTCTTGTCAGTGGCACTCGATGCCGCCTGGCTTGTCGTGGCAGTCGCCGCAGCCCTTATCGTGAATGCAATTGCCCAGCTTGTCGGTTCATTCTTCACCAAAAGCCTGCTGCCGGGAACATTGGCTGGCCTGATATTCATGATGCCGCCTTCGTTATGGGTGATCAAAACATTGGGTGATGGAACAGGCTGGTTGCCCATCGCGATCGGGCCACTGCTGTCCGTGCCTCTTCTCGTGGGGATCTGGTGGCTGGCAGCCTTCGCTTCGCATCGCATCATCAGCAAAACACATAGAAACCGGTTGTGACGGCAATGGGCTCGGAGCGGATGATCTCCGCGCTGCGGCAGGGCCCAGTCCCATCGACCTAGCCTACGGTCAAACTCGGCCCATTCCTGCCGCTCACCGGTGGCTTCACTGCTGCAATGCGGTTTCACCAGACCGGCCATTCGCTGCATCTGCGAGGCCGACAACGGCTTGAAGGTCAATCACGCGCGACATTGCGTCTATGTCGCAACGCTTGGTCGATCAGACACCCAACACTTGCACCCACGATCTGACCGAGGCACTTATTGGGGCAAAAGTTCAAAGTTGAGACCTGCCTATGGCCCGCAAACCTGTCCTGTCCACAGACAAGCTGAAAGACCTCGGTGCCGACAAGCTCGCGCAGCTGGTGCTGGAAGAAGCAGAGCGCAATGCGGGGTTCCGGCGGCAGGCCAAAGCAGCGCTGGCCGGGAAGTCCGGCCCCGAAGCCATTGCCAAGCTGATCGACCGGCGGCTGTCCGGGCTGGCGCGGGCAAAGAGCTTTATCGAATGGGACAAGGCCCGCGCCTTTACCGAGGACCTGCGCAGCCTGACCGATACGATCACGGCTGAGCTTGGCCCTGCCGCCCCGGCTTTGGCCATAGACCGGCTGCTGCGCTTCATCGCCACCCATGAACAGGTGTTCGAGCGCGTCGACGATTCCTCGGGCCGCGTTCAGGACGTCTATTATCAGGCGATCCATGCGACCGGCGATTTAGCCCCCAGCCTGCTCGTGCCTGAGGCCGACGCGCTCCCCGAGAAGATCATGACCGCCCTTGGCGAAAGCACGCATGGCTATCTCGCTAACGTGACCGAGGCTGTGGCGGCGCATCTACCGCAAGACAGCTTGGCGCGATGGGACGGCGATCTGAAAGACGCCATCGCCGAGCGGCAAGCCGAAGACGCGGCGCGCAAATCGGATGGCTGGTTCTACTCCATGACGTCGCAATGGGCTGCGATGCGTCAGATCCTCGCTTCGGCGCGGGGGGATCTCGATCTGCTCATCGCGCTAGAGCTCAAGAAGAAGCCGCATATGCAGGATACGCTGGGGATTGCTGAACAGCTTCTGGAGATCGGTCGCAGCGCCGAGGCGCTGGAGTGGGTGCGCAAGTCCGGGCGGCGTACATTTGACGAAGCTGATGATGGCCTGTCGCCAGAACGGGTCAGTCTGGAGGCGCGTATCTTGGACGCCACCGGAGACAGGTCGGCCGCACAGGTCCTGCGTTGGCGCTGTTTCAAGGCGCGCCCGTCTGCCGACATTCTTCGGGAACACCTCAAACAGCTGCCGGACTTCGAGGATATCGAGGCCGAAGACCGCGCCCATGCCTTCGCGCTGGAAATGGCGGAGCCCGAGGTGGCGTTGCAATTTTTCCTTGATTGGCCACGACTTGATTTGGTGGCAAAACTGATCACGACGCATCCACACCGCTGGGATGGAGGTGACTGGCACATCCTGCCTAAAGTTGCGGGCCTTCTGGAACACGATCATCCGTTGGCGGCGACGATCCTCTACCGTGCCCTTCTGGACAACATCCTCGACCGCGCACGCTCCAAGGCCTATGGGCACGGCGCAAAATACCTCGGGAAGCTCGGCCTGCTGGCGGGCGAAGTGGACCCAATCCGACCAGGCGGAATGGTCGACCATGCAACCTATCTTGCCAAGCTCAAAACAGCACATCCCCGCAAATCAGGATTCTGGGCACGTGTCGGTGACGGTGAACCGAAAGCACCACAAGCAAGTGGGGCCCGTCGCCCTGTGTGGATCAAAGATGATGGGTAACGTAACGGCCCTGTGCCGACCTCCACCGGTGGTCTCTGATGCTGCGGTGCAGCTCGTCGTTCCCGCCGTTCGTTGCAGACGCAAACTCCGGTGATGGGCGAACTCACAGTGTGCGGGACGAATCTGCCATTCACCAAGAACCATCTCACACCTACGGTGCATGGCGAGCTCTGCCAGTTTCAGAACAACCACCATCCGGGCCGCAACCGCCGGTATTGCGTCGTACCGCACGACGGCGAATGTAAAGGTATCCGCCGAGAGCAGCCAAGGCAGCGATACCCAGCCCGATCTTGCCGACAAGCGCCAGACCTATTCCGCTCGCCGCAAAGAATGCGACCGCAGGTGTTATGATGAGCGGCGCACAGCAAACCGCACAGGCCGAAACCAGCACGCCGCCTGCGGCCAGTGTCTGCTTCGTGGCGCGTGATTTACTCGTCATAGTACTTGCCTCGCCAGTTCGGGCGCGAAATGAGTAAAAAGCTCTTCTGCCGCTTCAGCTGCTGCTTCGGGCGCAGTGATGGTCAGATGCACCTCTGATCCTTCGTGAGTGATGGTGAAATCGAGGAACCGACAGCAATCGGCCTCCTGGGCAACGATGTTTTTCACTTTGGGCAAGGCATCACGTTCATAGGTCAGGTGCAGGGTTAGCCCCCGCCGTTCACAGCGCAGCAGAGAGCGGGCGGCAAGATCGCGGATATCCGCCACACGCTGTTTGAAATCCCCAGCCCCGAGAGTGCAGACGATTTCAAGGGCGGTGTCGCTGCGGTTGGTAGCCGAGGTGTCACAGGATGGACAGCACGTCCCGGCCGAGGGTGCCGAAAGATTGGGTTCGTTCATTTTGACGCTCCGTTTTGATATTTCTGGTCAGACCCTAATTCTTCAAGTAACTTGAAGGGCAAGAGGAGATTGCACCATGAAGGTTCACGCCAGCGTGATGAGCATCGGCGCCCTGGCAAAGGCTGCGGGGGTCAGCGCCCCGACCATCAGATATTATGAGGACATCAAGCTGTTGCCCGAGCCGCACCGGAGCGCCAGCGGCCAGCGCGTCTATGACGGCACCGACTTGCAGCGTCTGGTCTTCATCCGGCGATGCCGGGATTTCGGCTTCCCCATTGAACAGGTGAAGTTGTTGGCCGGACTGTCGATCAGCCCTGATCGCGACTGCGCCGAGGTTCGCGACATTGCCGGTGCACATCTGTCCGACGTGCGCGCCAAGCTGGCAGAACTACATAGGCTGGAGCGAAGTCTTGAAGGGTTCGTGAATCAGTGCGAAGCGACCTGTTGCGGCGGCCCCGGTGCAGAATGCGTGGTTTTCGACGACCTGGCCAAGCCGGACATCAACGACAACTTCTGATCCGTCACGCGCGCCGAAAATGCGCAGGTACTCTGGGGATCAGGCGTATATAGATCAGTTCGGCCATCAGTTCGACCAATGTCTGAGTGACTATGACGGCTGGAAGAACGGGGATTGCGCCCGGCACGGCGAACGCTAGCGGCAGTACCACCAGGGAGTTCCGGGTGGCCGACGAAAAGGCGACTGCCCGCGTGGCCGCGCTGCGCAGCCCGAACGCCCACGCCACCCCCCATCCCACCATGGGTGCGAGGACGGCATAGGCGATATAGAGCGGCAGCACCGACAGCGCCTGTCCCGTGGCAGTGCCCAGAACCGGAATGGTTGCCGCCACCACGAGAAACAGCACCAGCGCCGTCGCCGGAACCGGCGCGAGGCCGAGCGCCGAATTGATGTTGTGCCCGATCCGGTGGCGGGCGGCCCAGAGCTGAACGAGAGCCGCCATGACAAGGGGCAGGGCGATCAGCCAGAGGAACGCATGAACGAAGGGACCCATCTGCACCAGTTCGGCGGCGGCAGGGCCGAGGAACGCGGCAAGATAAAGAGGCAACAGAACCATCTGTACGACGAGCAGGATTGGGGTCGAGACCAGAAGCAGTCGCGCATCCGCACGGCCCAAATGTGCGAAGGTGATCACGTAATCGATGCACGGGGTCAGCAGGACCATAAGTATCCCGAGTCGCAGAAGCGCGTCATCCATCGCCAGCCGGGACAGAAGGAACGCCAGCACAGGAATGGCGATAAAGTTGCTAGTCAGCAGCGCCGCCAGGAAGCGCCTTTCTCGGAACCCCCTGCCCAACTCGGTCAGGGGAACCTGAAGGAAGGTCACGAACAGCATGAAAGCCAGGGCAGGATTTATCGTTGCCTCCAGCTTTTCGGTACCTTCGACAACCGACGCGACTGCGGCTCCCGCAGCGACACAGGTGAAGTAGAACCACACTTGATAATGTTCGAATCTATCGCGCACGGTGTCCGACCTCATTCTTCCGCCGGCTACAGATGTCTGAAAATATGGAGAATGAAAAGGATACCGGATGCGCACGAATGACCGGCAAGGTCTCCTCCCAGACTTCGGATGAGCTGCAGCGTCAGGCTCTGCAGCCACATCGCTCACCTGCGCGATCGGCCCTTTGCTGCCGTCCGGCAGCTTCCCCAAATTCTGCGTTCGCAGCCCGCATTGCTGCCATTCGCCGCGTGAGCAAAATCTGGGCGCGTTCGCATTCACAGTATATGCGGACAAAACCGCCAACCGGACGGCACCAATGAATGTCCTCTTCGCGGCAAAATAGAATTTGTATCTGAGGCAACAAATGCCCGGCGACCATTGGCCGCCGGGCACTCGATAAAGGCACTCGTTACTTACTTGATTGCCAGAATGTCGAAGTTACTGACGTTGGCGACCACGCCGTCGTCCCAACCGCCCTCGACCAGAACCGACGCTTTTTCGTTCAGAAGCCCGGCAACCTGCCCAGCAAAGTGTGCCTCGCGACCTGAGTTGTCGGCGAAGATGTCAAAGATTGCGAAGTTGTTTTCGTCAATCTGCAAAGCCGCCCAGAACAGCGTCTTTGGCTCTGTATCGGCCACGATCGGGCCAGCCGCCGTCAACAATGCAGCCAGATTATCGGCCTGTCCTGGAGCCGCTTCGAGCCGGATATATGTTGCAGTTGTGGCACTGTAGAGATCAACCGGTGCTTTGGCTGACAGAACGTCCGAGTTGTTGATGTTGGCGACAACTCCAGCATCCCAACCGCCGTCTACTAATGTGTCTGCGTTTCCATTCAGTGCGCCTGCGACAGCACCTGAAAAATGGGCATTGCGGGCAGCTTCATCCTCAAAGACATCGAAGATCGCTAGGCTGTCGCCTGCTTGCAAAGCAAACCAGAGTTTGGTGCCGGGCTCGGTTTCTGCGACCAGTGGGGCAGCACCTGCAAGAAACTCGGCAAATGCGTCGGTCTGGCCGGATGCGGCGGGCATTTCGATAAAGCTGGCAGTGTGATCGTTCATGACGTTTTCCTGTGCGTTTGCGGAAGTTGTTGCAGAAATCAAAGCGAGTGCTGAGATGGTGTGAAGGATTATGGATTTCATTGGTCTTCTCCTGAGTTTGGGTTCATCGTTCGTTTTCGATGAGCCCTTGTCCCATGTGCCACCCTCATGACTCCAATCTTGAAGTCCTATACTTCGATAGGCATTGACTATGATTGATGCGCGGTTGAGGTTGCGTATGAGGAGGACGTCATGGAAATGAATCAGGTCCGCTACTTTTTGGCGGTTTGCGAGCATCGCAATTTCACCCATGCCGCGAGTGCTTCCAACGTATCGCAACCCTCGCTTACGGCGGCGATCAAAAAACTTGAGGACGAATTGGGCGATGCATTGTTCATCCGAGATCGTGCTGGCTGCCGCCTGACAGCGCTTGGTAAGCTTATGCAGCCAAGATTGGAACGTATGCAGTCTGAGGCAAGGGAGGCAAAAGCCGAGGCTGTCCGACATACGCGGCTAGAAAGAGTCCCGATTAGCATCGGAATAGGTGAAACGATAGGCCATGCCAAAGTCTCGGAGGCCGTCGAACGGTTTCGTCAACGCGTGCCGCAAGCCGAGATAGAACTGATCGTCGACGCAAACGACACTTTGTTGGCGGGACTTCGCGAGGGAGACTTTGATCTCGTGATATCAACAGTAGAGGTCAGTGAGGAGCTTTATCGCATAGACCCACTCTATCAAGAGGCCTATCGTGTGGTTGTGGCGAAAGGTCATCCCCTGTCTGAGTTGCCGGCCGTATCGCTTGCTGATTTGGCAGATACAACCATGTTGGATCGCCCAAATTGTGAAATGCGAGAGGCATTGCATGGGGCGTGCACGGACCATGGTCATACGCTCTATGCGGCATACCGGTCAAACCGCGTGGACTGGTTGGTCGAGCTCGCGCGGCGAGGCTCGGGGGCCGTTATCCTTCCCGAAACGTCGATCCCTGACCATGACAATCTCGTCTCACTTCCGGTAGCCGACATGGAAATTGCAAGAGATGTGGCAGCGCTTCGTTTCCGCCATCAGGCTTCTCGCTCAGAAACAAACGAACTGGTGCGGGAGTTTTCGCGGAACTGAGCTTTGTAAAGAGCGGACATTGGCGCTTCGTGCAGCATCGGTCAAAGTGGGCTCGAAGCTGACGTGCGGCGGCGCGGCGTCCATCTTCACAACGAAGGCAGCGTCACCGTCGCTCCCGGCCCATTGCGGCCGTTGACCAGAGCATTCGGCCGCTGCGCCGCGGCCCGTAAGTGCCGACATTCGCTGCAAGTGCGAAATTGCAAGGGCGGCGAGTTCACGCAATGCGGGACTTTCGAGACATTGGGTCGATGGCCGCATTCGTGTCATTGAGGGCAAGTAATCGCCAACCACGTACCGCGATCAAGTTCTATCGCTGGCTATTGGCATCAGACCGCCCTCGTCATACATTCCGCGGCTTGGTGCATCAGGTCACGGAACACGTCGTCCGGTTTGTTGCCCTTAGCGAAGTTTACCCACTTGCAAACGATCTGAACTTTGTCGTCAGCATATTCGCGATCATCACTATCGATCCGGTCAGGCGACGGCGCGTTCCAGCCGGTCGGTTCAAACGGAATGTTTGTGATCTTGCATCGGTGCCCTTGTTCACCGGCCAGCCGCTTGATCAGGGTTTCAATATCACAGCCCTCCGCCAGCGCGACCGCCTTCACGGTCTGTTGAACCTGAATCTGACGGTCGGTATCGTCCTTGGTCCGATACTTCACACCTGCGGCGATTTTCTCATACGCCTTGGACAGTTCGTCGTCCCGCGTGACGTGATTCACAATCCGTTTCTGGTTCCTATTGCACCACTGCGACCACGCGCGGGTGCCGGTGCCCCAATCGACCACCACACGCCCGACAAGCTCTTCAAATTCGGGCAGACGTTCTAGATCAAACCGAGCGTGTGAACGATCGTCGTTCTCACCAAATTCCGGGAGATACATAATGTGCTGACGTTGATCGTCGGGAAATGTCCATTGATCTAGCACCCGATAGGCGCCCACAAACAGGGCTTCCGTAGCATTTTCATTTGGGATGAATTGAAACACGATTTCCGCGTTGTTGTAAGGGTTGGCGCTGCCCTCCCTCTGATACCCGAAATAATGTTCAAGGTTTGCTCGGGACTTTGTCCAAAAACCGACGGATTTTTGGGAATGACGAACAAAACGACAATTCGCTAGGTCATAGCCGGACCTTTCTTCGATCAGAGCGTTGAACGTCCCGGGTCTGGCTTTCTGAATTGGCTCAAGAACCATGTTGGGGTCGTCTTGAAGGACCAACCACATCAGGTGGTCAAATTCCCATTGGGTGACGTCTAGTTGGCCCGCCAAATCGAACAGAATGTCGTTCACGACCAAATAGCGACCGCCAACGGTCAGACCGCGCGGGAAGGTCGGCCACCGCCCAAGTTTTTTCAAAGCGGCTTCCGTTGTGCCGTTCCAGACACCCCAACGACCGTCCATCGTGCAGAGCAGCGCGGACGCGGTCCCGATGCCCACGCCGGGTACCTGGGTTGCATTGTCAATGCGATCGGCGACGTCAACGTCTTCAGCGGCAAGCGCCGCTAGAGCGTTGCGGAAATTATTATTTTCCAAGGTCGGGGTGACCTGCCGATAAAGCGTGGTCCAGTGCTGGTTCTCATCGAAGTCCAGAAACCGGCGGTACTGCCCCGGCGTGATATTTTCGAAATCTCTGAGGATCGGTCCCCACGTTCCTTGAACATGTGCGGAGTTCCGCCGCGCAACTCGATATGATTGAGTTTCAGTTAGGTCCCGAAGTAGTCCTATTGCACTCTGCACCTGAAGTTCCTTGCGTCCGATAGGAATAAGAAGATCGAATTGAATTTTTTTGAGGTCAAGGTCGCAAAAATTTACCTCCGAAGAAAGACCTGCACACATTTGAAGTCTAGCGAAACCTCAAATTGCCATCATTCGAAATTTTCCGCGACATTAAACCAGTCATTCGCTGCATAGCATCCAAGGCGCAATTTGGGCTCGAACCGGTCATTGCATGTTGATTTCCACGCAGAATTGACCCAGGTTTTCCATCGAGAACTGACCCACCTGTAGTTTATGTTTCGTGGGTCAGGCTTTGGTCAAGGCATGTTTCTCCTCCTTGGTTTTCCGCGCAGCTGCGGCCGAACTGGCTTTGAAGCGGAAACTGTCGTTTCCGGTCTCCAGGATGTGGCAGCGGTGGGTCAACCGGTCGAGGAGCGCGGTGGTCATCTTGGCATCTCCGAAGACCGTAGCCCATTCGCTGAAGCTCAGGTTCGTGGTGATGACAACGCTGGTGCGTTCATAAAGCTTGCTGAGCAGGTGGAAAAGCAGTGCGCCGCCTGACGCGCTGAATGGCAGATAGCCGAGTTCGTCGAGGATCACGAGATCGAGGCGGACGAGGCTTTCGGCAAGCTGTCCGGCTTTGCCTTTTGCCTTTTCCTGTTCGAGCGTGTTGACGAGCTCGATGGTCTAGAAGAAGCGGACCTTGCGGCGATGATGTTCGACAGCCTGCACCCCCGAGGGCTGTCGCGACATGAGTTTTGCCGGTGCCGGGGCCACCGATCAACACGACGTTCTGGGCACCGTCCATGAACTCCCTCCGATGAAGCTGGCGCACCGTGGCCTCGTTGATCTCACTGGACGCAAAGTCGAAGCCCGAGAGGTCCTTGTAGGCCGGGAAGCGAGCGGCCTTCATGTGATAAGCGATGGATCGGACCTCCCGCTCGGCCACTTCGGCCTTCAGCAACTGGGCGAGCATCGGCACCGCAGCGTCGAAGGCGGGTGATCCTGATGACGGCACATCGCGCCAAGGGTCTGGAGTTTCGCGATGTCGTAATCCTGGACGGCGATTGGGCGAAACCTTCAAAGGGCGAGGATGCTGATAGTCCCCGACGCCTGTTCTATGTGGCAATGACCCGGGCCAAAGGCAGTCTAACGATTTTGGCCACTGGTGAGCATCCTTTTGCGCCACAGCCGGGTGAATGCTGTCCTTGGAGACATATCACACCCGAGTTAGGTGGCCTGCCTGCCTATTATCCGACTCATGTGGCACCGGATATGGCGCTCGTTGACCTGTCCTGGGCGGGCCGCCTGCGGCAAGGTTCTCCTGAGTTGCGATCAATCTCGGAAGCCTGCGTTGGGGATTCGGTGACGCTCACCCTCGAGGGCGATCGCTGGCTGTTGCTTGATCAGCACAGCAGGACAATCGGGCGCATGTCGAGAAACTTCGTCCCGCCAGCGGGCAAAGAGTTGGTCAAAGGTGAAATCGGCGCCATCATCCGCTGGAAAAAGTCAGACAATGATGAAAGTTTTCAGGTCCACATCAAGCGTGATGACTGGGAGACCGTCCTGCCTGAGCTTCAGTTCAGTGTGACGGCGAAGTGACGGCCAAGAAGGCGCTCAGCTGGTTCTCCTGAGCGGCGGTGAAGGCGGATCCAGGCAGCCAGTTTCGGCAAAGATGAGTGGCCGGAAACGTTTTCACCGGTTATCAATGCCCTGACAGGTTTGATGAGATCGCTGATGAACCCGACTGAAATTTACGATGCCCTGGCCGAAATCGCTGCGGCCCCCTTTGATCCAGACGAATTTCCCTTTGCTTTTGCCGAGGCGACCGATGCCGCAAAGGCGGCGATCTCGAAGCTGCGCGGCGGTTCGACCAACAAGTCCGACCTGCCCGGTGGCGTGCTCTTCAACCGCAAGTTTCACTATGCCCCGGCCATGACCGGGCTGGTCGAAGCCACGCTCGATCAGTTGCGCGCCTCGAAGAAGACTAGGACCGCTAAGCCCGCCATCCTGATCACGACGGATGGCGAGACTGTGGCGGCCGAGCATCCTGCCTCGGGCGAAAGGCGCCATTTCCGGTTCACCGAGATCGGCGACAATTTCGGCTTCCTTCTGCCCGCCGCCGGCAAAGAGCGCTATCGGGCGGTCGAGGAAAACCCGGTCGATGTGAAAGCCACGGGCAAGCTCGCCCGGCTTTATGACGCGCTGATCAAAGCGAATCCCGATTGGGCCAGCGACGAACACCGGCATGAGATGAACCAGCTGATGATGCGGCTGATCTTCTGCATGTTCGCCGAAGATGTCGGCATCTTCCCTGACGAACAGTTCTCGCGCCTGATCTTCACCCATGCGGGCAACCGGGGCGAGGAAGCGCGAGAGGTCATCATCGCGGCTTTTCGTGCCATGAACCTGCCGAAAGACCGGCGAGGCGATCTGCCTGCGTGGACTCGGGAACTGGAATATGTCAACGGCGGGCTGTTCGCTGGTGCTATCGACGCGCCGCGCTTTGACACCATCGCCTTCCGCTACCTGCGCGATGCCTGCGACCTGAACTGGCGTCAGATCAACCCGGACATCTTCGGCTCGATGATCCAGTCGGTCGCCGACCCGAAGCAGCGATCCGAGCTGGGGATGCATTACACCTCGGTGCCGAACATCATGAAGGTGATCGGGCCGCTATTCCTGGATGATCTGGATGCCGAAATCCACAAGGCATGGGATCGGCCCCGCGCCTTGCAGCAGGTGCTGGACCGCATGTCGCGCATCCGGGTGTTCGATCCGGCCTGCGGATCGGGCAATTTCCTTGTCGTGTCCTATCGTGAGTTGCGGGCACGCGAGACGCGGATCCTGCAACGGCTGGAGGAACTGAACGGCCCCGGATCACTGCACATGTGGTCGGTGATTCCGATCACCAATTTCTACGGGATAGAGATCGCGGATTTTGCAGCCGAGACGGCGAAACTGGCGCTGTTTATTGCCGAGTATCAGGCCAATGCCAGCTTTGCCGAGGTCTTTGGTCGCAGCCCGGCCGCGCTACCGCTGAAGGATGCGGCAAACATCCGCACTGGCAATGCTCTGCGGATAGATTGGGAAGAGGTTTGCCCACCACCTGCTGATGGCGAGGAGGTGTTTATTGCCGGCAATCCGCCATACTACGGGGCCAAGAAGAGAGAGAGCTGGCAAACAGAGGATATGGTGCAAAACGGCTTGGGTGACCTTCAACTCTTGGACTATGTTTCTGTCTGGTTTTTCAAGGCTGCTCGCTACGCTGCAGGATCGAGCGCCTTCGCATTTGTGGCAACAAGTTCCATATGCCAAGGCGAGCAAGTTGCTCCAATGTGGAATGCTTTATTTGAAACTGCATTTAAAATACACTTTGCATACCGTCCATTCATTTGGAAGAATTCTGCAGCCGATAATGCTGGTGTATGGGTCACAATAATTGGTATGAAAAATGTGGCGCCAACCGTAGCCAAGTTATTCGATGACGCAGCCGTCTCGAATGTGAAGGAAATCAGCCCGTACTTAGTACCTTTCAAGTATATACCAGTTACCGCAGCAACAAAATCTATTTTCAGCCTGCCAGTCATGGTAATGGGTAGCAACCCAGTTGATGGAAAATGGTTGTCTGTATCGTCAAGAGAGCGCGAAGAAATGATCGAAACTGACCCTCGCGCGGAAAAGTTCATACTTCCTTATTTGGGAGGCGATGAATTGATCGACGGCAAAGAGCGACATTGTATTTGGATTGATGATGAGGACTTGCAAGATGCTCTGAGCGTTAGGTGCATTAAAGAACGAGTTGATAGCTGCGCAGCATACCGAAAAACTGCTGGTCGAGACGCACGCAAAGCTGCTGATATCCCCCATAGATTTTGCTATTCCACGTACAGAAATGGCCCATCACTAGCAATTCCAAATTCACAATCATCTGATCGTGAATTTATTCCAGCTGTAATGGCTTCATCTGAAGTCGTAATTAGCAAAGAGGCATTCGCAATTTACTATCCTCCCAACCATATGTTCTCAATTATTTCATCGTCGCTGCATCGACTTTGGCTCGCAACGGTCGGGGGACGAATCGGAAACGGATTTAGGTATTCTGTGCGCGTTGTATATAACACCTTCCCTGTGCCTAAATTTACCGAGGAAGAGCTTGCCGCCTTGACAACCTCAGCCCGCGCCATCCTAAAATGCCGCTATTCACATTACCCCAAGACGATAACCGAACTTTACGATCCCGACGGAATGCCGGACGATCTGCGCGCGGTGCATCGCCAAAACGACGATCTGCTGGAAACCATGTATATCGGCCGACCTTTCCGCAACGATACCGAACGGCTGGAAAAGCTGTTCAAGCTTTATGCGGCACGGGTGAAGGCGCTGGATAAGGGGGGCAAGTGATGGTGCAGATGCTCAATGTCAGCTATGGAAGGTCGAAAGCCACAACCAACGCCCTTGGCCAGCGCGAGATGCAGGCCCGCGCCTATGCCGCCCGCGCCGCTCAGTTCCTGCTGCTGAAAGCCCCGCCCGCCGCCGGGAAAAGCCGAGCGCTGATGTTCATCGCGCTGGACAAGATGCGCCATCAGGGGCTGGCCAAGACCATCGTCTGCGTGCCCGAAACTTCGATCGGCGGCTCTTTCCGCTCGACCGATCTGACCAGCTATGGGTTCGAGGCGGATTGGGAGGTCGATGATCGGTGGAACCTTTGCCTGACCGGCGACGGGGCAGAAGCGCAGAAGGTCAAGGCTTTCGAGGCCTTTCTGGACAGCGATGCATCGGTGCTGGTCTGCACCCATGCCACCTTCCGCTTCGGCTTTGACGCGGTGGCGGCCAAGGCGGGGATCGAGGCGTTCGACAATTGTTTCATCGCCATCGACGAATTCCACCATGTCTCGGCCTCGGACAACAATCGGCTTGGGGTGATCCTACGCAACCTGCTGAATCGGGGCGCCTGCCACATCATGTCGATGACCGGCAGCTATTTCCGCGGCGACGCCGATCCCGTGCTGCGCCCCGAGGATGAGGATCGCTTCACCAAGATCACCTACAGCTATTACGAGCAGCTGGAAGGCTATGAATTCCTCAAGGCGCTTGGGATCAATTATGAATTCTACAAGGGCAATTATATCAATGGATTGCCCGGCGTCCTGAACCCGGACCAGAAGACGATCATCCATATTCCGCATCGTGGGTCGTCCGAGGCCTTAGATGACAAGTATAATGAGGTGGGCCGGATCATCGACCTGATCGGCACCCATGAGGGCCGCGACCCGGAAACCGGCTTCGACCTGGTGCGCCGTCCCGATGGGACGGTGGTGAAGATCGCCGATCTGGTCGATGACGGGCCGGGGCGCGATATCGTCAAGGCGGCGTTGTCGCGCGAGATCAGGGAGCCGGATGGCAGGCGCGATGATGTGGCCGACTGCGCGAAGGTGGATATCATCATTGCGCTTGGCATGGCGAAAGAGGGATTCGACTGGGTCTGGTGCGAACATGCGCTGACCATCGGCTATCGCTCATCCCTGACCGAGATCGTCCAGATCATCGGTCGCGCCACCCGCGACGCGCCGGGCAAGCCGCGCGCCCTGTTCACCAACCTGGTCGCGGAACCCGGTGTCGAAACCGGCGTGGTGACGGATGCGGTGAATGACATGCTCAAGGCCATTTCCGGGTCGCTGCTGATGGAGCAGGTGCTGGCCCCGAACTTCAAATTCTATCGGCGCGAGGATGGTGATGTCCGCGATCCGATCGGGACTGACGCCGAAGGTAATGTGACCATCGGCATCAAGGGGTTGATCGAGCCGCCAACCGACCGCGCGCGGGAGATCTGCGAAAGTGACATGCAGGATCTGATGGCGACCGCCTATCAGGAAATGGATCGCCGCGTTCTGGCTACGGATACCGCGCCCGAGGTGGCGACCCAGATGGTTCTGACCGATATCATCGAACGACGCTATGAGACGCTGGAGCCGGAAGAGGCCGAATCCGTGCGCCAGCATCTGGCGGCCCATATGAACATCCTGACCCTTGCCCGCAAAGAGGCCGAGCGTGGTTTCGCCGAGAGCCAGTCCCCGCTGACCGGCACGCCGCCCCGCGGCGATGGTGACAGCGAGGATGAAAGCTCCGACAGCATGCCGAACACCTTGCTGCAAATGGTCAGGAAGTTCATCAATGTCCGCGAGATCGGCGTGGACCTGATCGACAGCGTGAATACCTTCAGGGAACGGTTCGAGGTCGCCTCCAAGTCATTGGATTCGCAAATCCTGGCACATGTTCAATCGGCCATGGTTGCGCTGCGCGTCAATATGACCGGCGATGAGGCCCGCACGCTCTGGCCTCGGATCAAGGCGTTTCGGGCGTCCGAAGGGCGCGAACCAAATGTCCATGCCGCCGATCCACTGGAAAAGCGCATGGCCGAGGCCTTGGCCTGGCTCAAGTCCGAAAAGGCCAGGCGGATGCGCGAGGCCGCGCTGTGACCCGCCCGACCCTTGATGACATCTTCGCCGAAGATGATGAGTTCGGCTTGCTGGAGGTCAGGCCACGCGCAGCCGGGGGATCCAACCCCGGTGACAGGGGCGTCGCCGTCCTACGCGAGGTTACGGCATTTTACGAAGAACATGGCCGTATTCCCGATACAGATGCCGATGATCATGATGAGATGCGCCTTGGCACGATCTGGAACAGGGCTAGCCAAACACCCACGGATCAGATGATCGCCGAGGATCGGCTCGGCTTGCTGAATGTCGCCGCGCCTTTGCAGGTCTCCTGGCGAGACGAACCCTCCACCGAGGATGTCCCTGACAGCCTTGATGAAATATTCGATGACGATGATCTATCAGTCGATCCGTCGCTTGTGGTGCTGAAACACGCGACCGCAGCTGCGGATCGGCATTTGCCGGACCACCGGGCTGAATTTGTCCCATGCCGGGACTTTGAGCTCTATCGGGACCGCTTCGAGGCGGTGCAGCAGGCATTGGAACGCGGCGACAGGCAGGCCATCCCGGTCAAGAAATGGGCTGTCATCGAACCCTTGGAGGGGGACTTCTTCATTCGCAATGGCCTGCTTGCCATGATCGCCGAGAAGTCCGAGATGACGGCGCGCGGTGGCTCACGCGATCATCGTCTGCGGGTGATCTTCTCGAACGGCACCGAAAGCGATCCGCTGATGTCGTCATTCCGGAAATCCCTGAATGACGACAAGACCGCGCGTCTGGTGCAGAAGGTTGGGATGGGTCCGCTCGATCCTGACTGGGAGTCAGACCAGCTTGAACTCTCGGGAACGATCTACGTCGCGCGCTCCCGCTCCGACGATCCCGCAATCAAACAGCAGCGCATGCTCCTGCATAAAATCGGCGTCACCAGCCAGGATGTCCATCGTCGGGTTGCCGATGCCCGAAACGACCCGACCTTCCTGCTCGCCCCGGTCGAGATCGTAGCGATCTATGAGCTGAAGAACCTTTCCCGGCGCAAGGTCGAAAACCTGCTACATCGGTTTTTTGTATCCGCGCGACCAGCCGAGCTTTTTGTGACAGATCGCTTCGGAAAGAAGGTTTTTCCCAAAGAATGGTTCTATGTCCTGCCGGACCATGTCGCTCAGGCCGCCAAACTGATTGGTGACGGCACGCTTCACGGATACCGCTATGACGTGGTCAGGCAGAAGATCGAGAGAAAGGTGGAGGGTGCGCGATGAACCGTTCGGATGGCGTTCCGGGCAGCGAGGCGTCATGACCTATAGGTTCCTCCACTCCTCCGACCTGCACCTTGGTCGCGCCTATGGTGGATTCCCTGAGGATATCCGCGGTCGGCTGCGCGAGGCGCGCCATACCGTCATCGCCCGTCTTGCTTCGGCGGCGCGTGAGGCTGGGGCGATTGATGTGCTGCTGGCAGGCGACACCTTCGATGCCGAAACGCCATCGCCCGAAACCTTGCGCCACGCCCTGCGTGCCATGGCCGCCGAGGGTGATCTGCGCTGGATGTTGATGCCCGGTAACCATGACAGCCTGGCAGCCTCCGAACTCTGGCGTCGCGTTCAGGCCGATGCGCCAGAAAACCTTGTCGTGTTGAGTGATCCTGTGCCGGTCGAACTCGCCTCCGACGTTTGGCTGTTACCCGCCCCCTGTACGCAGCGCCGCCCGGGGCGCGACCTGACCGAGGCGATGTCCGCCCCGACACCCGAAGGCGCGATCCGCATTGGCCTTGGTCATGGCGCGATCATGGATTTCACCTCGGATGAGGGCAGCCCGGGCATTATCCCGCCTGATCGGGCGCGGCTGTCGGGTCTTGATTATCTGGGCCTCGGCGATTGGCATGGCCGCATGCAGATCGGCCCCGCAACCTGGTATTCCGGCACGCCCGAGTCGGGTGGGTTCAAACATGACACGGCCCCCGGTGCCTTGGTGGTGCATATCGCAGCCAGCGGGGCACCGGCGCAGGCCAGCGTGGCCCAGACTGGTCAGTTTGACTGGCTGCGTCCGGTGATGGATATGCTGCCGGGTGAGGATATCTCTGCCCGCCTGGCGCATATCCTGCCGCCCGAAACCCGCCGCCGCGACACGCTGCTGCGGCTTGAGGCTGCCGGACGACTGACCCTGGCCGAACGCGCGGCCTTCGAGACCCAGCTTGCCGCCATCGCCCCGGATTTCGGCTGGTTTGAAACCGACCTTGCCCGGGTGGCCACAGAGGTCAAGCCCTATGACCTTGACCTGATCGACCGGGGCGGGGCCCTGCGCCGCGCCGCTGACGCACTCTTGTCCGAATCCGCCGATCCGTCCCGGGCGCAGGCCCACCGCGATCTGGCGGATCTGGCCCTGTCCCGGCTTTATGCGCTTGTGCAGGAGGTCGATGCATGAAGATCCGCGCCATCGAACTGACCAACCTGCGCCGCTTCGCCGGGCAGCGCGCCCGCATTGACGGGATCGGCGACGGCATCTCCGTCCTGTCGCAGCCCAACGAATTCGGAAAATCGACCTTCTTCGACGGGTTGCACGCCCTGTTCTTCCACCCCCATCGCAGCGCAAAGGCCCCGGTGAAGACGCTACAACCCCATGCCGGAGGCGCGCCCGAGGCGGCGGTGGAAATTGACCTCCCCGAAGGCCACTTTCGGGTGGAAAAGCGCTGGTTGTCCCGCCCGGCGGCGCGGGTGCTGGATGCCTCGGGACGGCTGATCGCGCAAGAGGATGAGGCCGAGGCCTGGATCGACCGGCTGACCGATCAGGGCCTTGCCGGGCCCTCGGGCCTACTCTGGGTACGGCAGGGTGTGTTGGGGATGGAACCCGAAGGCGCGGGTGCTTCTGAGAAATCCGAACGCGAGCGGGCACTGCATGCGCGACGCGATCTGCTTTCCTCGGTCGCCGGAGAGATCGAGATGATGACCGGCGGACGCCGCATGGATCAGGTGCTGGCCCGGGTGAATGACGCCTTGGCGAAGCTCGCCACCTCGACCCTGCGCCCCAGGTCCGGCGGCGAATGGGCGCGGGCCGTCGACGAGGCCGCGACCCTAACCGAGGAATGTGCGTACCTGGAAGTCAAGGCCGCGAGGCTGGGTGCGGAATTGCGGCAGCGCGCGGCGATCACGCGCGATCTGGCCCAGCTGACGGATGCCACCGCCTCGGCGCGTGAGATCGAGGCGCTGGCAGAGGCAGATCAGGCCCTGAAATCCGCCGAAACCCATGCCGAACGCATTGCCAAGTCAGAGGCCGATCTGCGTCTGGCGCGACTGAACACCAGCCAGGGTGCGGAGGCGATTTCCCAGTTGCAGCAGTTGCAGACACGGCTGGCCAGCGCCGGAACCGGGCAGAACAAGGCGCGCGAAGCCTTGGCTGAAGTTGAATCTCTGACCGAGAAGACAGCGGCGCAAGAGGCTGAGGCCGCCATCCGCCACGAAGCGACCCGCGAAAAGGTAGTGGCGCTTGCCGCGCGCCTGGATCATGCACAGCGCGCCCGACTGGCCCTTGCTGCCCGGGACCGCGCGGCCAGTCTGGCGACGGAATACGACCGCGCCGAACGGCAGCGCGCGGCCGGAGAAACCTATCGCGCCGACCGCAGTCTGCTGAAAATCACTCGTACCCTGCTGGATAAGGCCGAAGAAGCGCAAGCCATCCGCGACCGACTGGCCCTGCAGGACGAGGCGCGGTTGGTCCTGGTCAAGATCAGCTATCAGGGCGATGCGCGCGTGCTGATGGATGGTCGTCCTCTGGCTCCCGAAGGTATCCGGCTGCGCGCGGCGGTTGGTCTGGATCTGCCCGGCATCGGGCACATGACCATTGATCCGGGTCTGGTCGCCGCCAGCGATCTCGCGGCGCAACTGACCCGGGCCGAAGAGGCGCTTGCCAAGAGCCTGTCCGCTTGCGGCACGTCGAGTATAGCCGCCGCTCGCAAGGCCTTGGCCGAGGCCGAGCGGCTGGACGGCGCCATCCGGCAGGCGGATAATCTACTGGCCGAACTGGCGCCCGAGGGTATCGGCGCCCTTCAGTCCCGCTTGGCCGAAGCCCGTGCCGCCGCAGGCGCGGCCGAAACCGAACCCGCCGAAGAGCCCGCCCTGCTGCAAGACCAGCTTCAGGCTGCGCGTGAGGTCGAGGCTACCGCCCTTGCGCAGCGCCACGAGGCCGAAACCCGCCATGCCACCCTGCGCGAATCCCGGGCGGCCCGTCAGGCATCCGTGCAATCTGCCGATCAAATACTTGCCGCCGTGCAGGTCGAGGCGGGAGATCTCGTCGATCTCGCAGCCCGTGTCCAGAACCTGACCGCTGCGCAACCCGCACTGGTCCAGGCGGAAACGGAGGCAGCCGCTGCCCTTGCTCGCCTGACCGAAAACGCGCCCGACCTGGCCACGGCGCAGGCGACGGTGTCGCGGCTGCGTTCGGTGGTGGAAGGCCGCCGCCGCGATCTCGCACGCCTTCAAAGCGATCTGGCCGGGGTCAATGGCTCTATCGGCGCGCTGGCCGATGAGGGGATCGAAGAGGCGCTTGGGGAATTGCGCGGCCGCGAGGCCACTGCAAGTGCCCGCGCCGCCCGCTATGAGCGCGAGGTAAAGGCGTTGGCCCGTCTGCGCACTGCACTGGAAGATGCCCGTCGCACCGCGCGCGAGGCCTATTTCGGCCCCGTCCTGCGCGAGATCGACCCGCTTTTGTCGATCCTGCACCCCGGCGCCGCGCTACGTATTGACGATACGAGCCTGCTGCCGATCGCCCTGACCCGTGACGGCCAGGACGAGGGGCTGGATATTCTGTCCGGCGGCACGCGCGAACAACTGGCGATCCTCACCCGGCTGGCCTTCGCACGCCTCTTCGCCGGCTCAGGCCGACCAGTGCCGGTGATCCTCGACGATGCCCTGGTCCACAGCGATGACGACCGGATCGAGGCAATGTTCACCGCCCTGCATCGCGTGGCCCAGGACCAGCAGATCATCATCCTGACCTGCCGCCAACGCGCCTTTGCCCCCTTGGGCGGCGAAAGGCTGATAGCGCGGATTGAGAGGGCATAACGAAGGGGGCGCGTTGCATGCGGCCCTAAGCGGACAGTCAGGCCAAGGAAGGCGAGTGGCCGCTCTAAGAACTCCTGCCGTTCGCGCTCCCATCACAGCACCGCCTTACACTCAGGGCGTGAAGGCAACAGCAGTTGCGTTCCGTCGCGCACCTTGTTGAAATCCAGAGCTTAGCCCTAACTACAGCAATGCTTGTACTTCTTGCCGCTGCCGCAAGGACACTTATCGTTACGCCCAACTTTTCGTCGTGCGGCCCGCTGCAAGACATCCTCGGTTTTGACCATGGGTGGCGCTGAAGCCATCAGTGCTTCAAGCTCATAATCAAAAACATGTTTCTGCCGAACATATGCGCCGAAACGGACCAACTCGGTCGAAGGGTCAACGTTTAGACCCAACCATTTTTCAGCCTTTTGAAAATACTTGCGACGCACCATGTGCTGTCGCAACGACGGCTCTGCAAGGAACTGGGGATCAGAGTTGCAGTGGATAGTCAGACCGGACGAGCGATTTTCCATTGGTAGAGTGACGTCACCTCTTCCCTTCGCTGCCATTCGTGAGACCAACGCCCCAATTTGGTTGATTCCGTCTTCTCCCATTTCCAGAAAAGACAGCCCTAATTCAACGCAGAGAGCGTTGGGATTTCGATCGACATCATCGATTACACGACCGACGAATGTACCTTTGAAACGAGTCAGAAGTCCTTCCGGAGTATCCTTTCCCGGAAGACCTTCCCTACGCACAATCATGGCGGCATCGATATCGCTCGCCAGACTGTCATCGAGGTTTAGGAAATCATTTTCGGTTTCAAGCCAGAGGTTTGCCTTCAGGAAAAAGCCAAGAACGCCCAACTCGTTCGTCGTCATGATCCTATCATAGTAAAGAGCACGGCGCTCTAAGTAGGCTAGGACTCGAATAGGAGAGGGAACCAGTTCCGAAAGAACATCTAAAGTGAATAAATCGACGCAAAGCGGGTTTTCAAAACCTTCAGTGGAATCGGTCTTCAGGAATTGTTGAACTTGAATGCTCAGTGCTGGATAGTGATCCGAGATAACCGTAATCGGAAACACTCGCTCTGGCTTTTTCAGCTCAACCACATTTCCGGCCGCGTCCTTTGCAACTATGTTCTCAGTTTTCAGACCGTTAAAGCACGCTCGGCACTGATCGTAAGCCTCCTGAATTGCGAGTTGGAAGTCTTTCTGTATTCTTACTAAGTTGCCGCTCCGCGAGGCGGCAGTCAGCTTTTGTGACTTGCACTGAAAAACGATCCCGATTTCACCGAAGGAAACGTAGACATCAATTTCACCGACCTTCTTTGAGCCATCAAAAAGATCCAAATTTTGGAATACGTGCTCGTCACCGAAGACCTTTTTTAGAAACTGAAAGGTAATCGCCTCTGTGAAGTGGCCTTTATTTGCGGATGCCTTCGCTCTGTATGCCGCGTCTTGGTACATCCAATGAGCCGGAGACTCATAAATAGCTTCCGTCAGGCTGACGTATTGAAACAAGAAGTACCGCCCACCCAAGAGGACGATGGGCCTTGCGGAGGTAATGTTGAAGTCCGTTACCGATTTAAAAGACGAACTCTCGGAACTGACATCACAGGTGAAAGCATCGAAGAAAGCCTCAACTGTTTTCTCTGGCAAGCCTGAAGCACTGACTACCTCTCCTTGCTCTAGCTCGAATGCTGGAAGTATTGTCCAAAGTGCCGGGTCAGTCTTCCTAAGGTTTTCAAGTTGACGCATCGCCTTTTGGGACTGGATATCAACAATCGCGTCGACAATGATTTTGGCATCTTTGAGAGTAAACCCTACGTTTTCTGCAAGCCATTGCTCATCCTGCTGGTAACGCATTTCCGCAAATTCAATGTACTGAAACGCGTACGCGCTTTCGGTCGCATAAAAGGCTGCTTCTCTGATCGCCTCTCCTGTAGAAAGGGGGGAGCTATCCGCATCCCAATCGGAGAAGGCGTCTTTAATCATGCATTGATGAATTTCTTCAAGTAAGCGCTCTGCTCGCTCTAGATACTCCGCGGTCACGGCTTGATCGGGAAGTTCAATTGACCCGCTGCCTCCAAGTAGCCCACCGATCAACGATGCAATCTCGGTACGTACAAGACGTTGCGGTGTTTTCTTGTCCGCAATCAGCTTGCCAGTCATTTGATCTTTGAAACCGATCCAATTGTCTCGGAAACAGAACATCGCGATTGCGTGCGCAAAACCCGGGCTTCGGCACAGTTCGATAAGTTCCTGAAAGCACTTTTCCTCAGTTCGCACTCGCGACAACTCCTTGAGACAACTCATGAACAATAAAATTTCGATGGATGGTAATCACACTGTTATGGTGCGATGATTTTGCAACCAAAATCCAGCGTTTTATTTTACAACACAACTGCGAGATTGCCGCCCAGCGGGATCAGTATAGCGCGGCGACCGATAGCTGACATTCGCGTCCAGCGCAGCGAACGTCCGCAATCCGCCCTCTGCGTATTCTGACCTGCTCGATCATCATTGCCTGAGGGCTTTCGTCGCCGAGCGCAGGGAAGTTTTTGCTTGGAACTCGAGGACCGTGCCGCACAATGGACAGCATATCTGTCACAAATGGACAAAAAGCTGTCAAAAATGGACAACTTACATGTCACCTGACAGCCTCTGAATTCTTTGGTGAGCCCGACAGGATTCGAACCTGTGACCCACTGATTAAAAGTTTCATTCACAGTTGTTTCACGTAGTTTCGCAGAGTTTCAGGAGGGCCAGTTTCCCCTTGTTTTACTGGCGGTTTTGGGGATTCGTTGTTTCGCTGAGTTTCATGCGGTTTCCGATTCTGTGGTAGCCGCGTGGTAGCCGCAGGAGCCACTGACTATGCACATCAAGATTTCGAAGCGCACTGTTGACGCTTTGAAGACCACGGGAAAACGCTATATCGCATGGGATACCGAGATCACCGGTTTCGGTGTTCGGATAAGCCCTTCCGGCGGGAAAACCTACACTTTCAAGTATCGTGTTGGCGGCGGCCGAACTGGTCGCGTCCGCTGGGGGACTATCGGCAAGCACGGCACGCTGACGCCTGACCAGGCGCGTGACGTGGCGCGCGACTGGGCGGCATGTATCGCAACTGGCGGCGATCCAGCAGGTGATAAGCTGGAACGACGCCGGAACCCGACTGTTTCGGAGCTGCTGAACGAATACCTAGCAAACCATGTCGAGCGGAAGAACAAGGCCAGCACCGTCAAGGAAGTACGCCGTTTGATCGAAAAGGAAATTCGGCCGGCGCTTGGGCATCTTAAGATCGCGGATGCGACCACAGCGGATATCGCGCGATTTCATGCCGCGCGAGCTGATACGCCTTACCAGGCCAACCGTGCTCGCGCTTTCCTGGCAAAAGCATTCAAGCTGGCAGAAACATGGGGATATCGACCGAGGCATTCCAACCCGGTTTCCGATGTCGAGAGGTATCCAGAACGGGCTCGAGAGCGCTACCTGTCAGCCGCCGAATTCGCGGCCCTGGGCGACTCTCTGGCGAGGGCAGAGCGAGGTGAACTGACCCTAACCGAGAATGGACGTACCAGGCTCCTGAATGTCAGTCGGTACCAGGCTGCTGCGATCAGGCTGTTGGTTTTCACCGGTGCGCGTCATGGCGAGATCCTTTCGCTTCGATGGGAATGGCTCGACTGGACAGCACGCCGCTTCAACCTGCCTGACAGCAAAGGCAATCGGCGCAAGCCGATCATGCTCAACGCGCCCGCCCTCGAGGTGCTGCGAGGCCTGGACATGCCGAAGGACGGGAAAGGTTATGTGCTCCGGGGCGGCAGCTATACCGATCCGGAGGTTCCGCTGGAGAACTTGAAAACGCCCTGGGGCAAGGTGCGGAAAGCGGCCGGCATCCCCGATGTGCGGCCCCATGACTTGCGCCACAGCTTCGCGTCCGTCATGGCTGCCAGGGGAGATTCGCTGCCGGTCATCGGGGCACTTCTCGGGCATCGTGACCAGGCGACCACTGCGCGCTATGCGCACCTCTCAACTGACCCTCTCCGCGCGGCCTCCGATCGTGCTGGAGGGCTGATTGCCGGGTTCATGAAAGGGCCGGGAGGGAGTGCAGATGTGGTGCAGATCGACCTGAAAAATCGCTCTAGCAGTTGAGGTCTAGGCACAACATCTTGTGTCCTCTGCACCTCTGTTCCTTACTCATACATAACCGAAAAATGTTGTAACCTCTGTAACCTTGTAACTGCTGAGATAAACAATTGATATATATTTATAAAAAAGTTACAAAAATTTCCGACTCGGTTACACGCTTTTATTTTTGTAACCCCCAAGCGGGATGAAAACCCAGCAATCGCTGGATTCAACTATTTCCCAGCCCCAAATTCAGGCGCAAAAGTTAGCATTAACATAGCCTAAAAATGCCGTTTTGCGCATTTTTGCGCCACAACATATAGTATGCGATGCCTCTTGCGCCTTCGCGGTTTTCCGGCTTAGAATCATCCGGCGCGGCTAGGCCGGCCAGCCGAACGCGGGCGAACTCGCACCCCGCTGCCGCGCGCCCCTTGTGCGAGCCCTTGCGAGGGGGTGAAACATGGCAACGTCACGACGCGGAAAGCTATCACTTTTGACCCCGGAAGGGATCATCACGCTCGGCTTGGCAGTCTATCAATCTCACCAGAAGATGCATGACCAGAGCCCAAAATACTGGCCGATCGAGACGCACCGACTAAACCTCTTCGAAGAGGCAAGGGGAATGCATTCCGCCTATTACAGAGACGATCAGGTGGATTGGCAAACCCGGCAGGATTTGGCGGCAACGTTCACGATCCGAAACTTCGACTTTACCTGGGAGCATCTATTTCGCTTCCCGATCATCGGCCCGTTTCTGCGCGACAATCTCCCTTGGTGCGAGAATGTCTATGACGGAACCGTGCCGATCGCAGACATGCGCGCGAATGAAACGCCGATCGTGGCACTGAGCGAGATCTTCAAAGGGCAGGCAGCAAAGCTGTATCGCGGGGAGGAACTCGACACTTACCCGCATTCGACCGAAGAAATCCTGTTTGCTCTGACGGTGAGTGATCTGACCTTGGAAGCGCCCGAACCGAAGGGGCGGGGGCGGCCGCCGGGAACCGGATATGATGATACGGATTCCCCGGTAGTTCAGCGAGCGCTTGCTTTGAAAAACGCTGGCGAAATCGTTTCTAAGGCCGTTCGTAAGGCTATAAATGAGGCAGATGTTCTTCCTGGACAATCGTCCGATGCGATCGAGAAGCGTATCCGAGGAAAGGTAGATAGAGCGCTTAAGGCTGCGATTTAACCCATCATTTAACGATTTCTTTCGCGATTCAGTATTGCGAACAGGTTTTCCGATAAGTCTATAAACTCGAGTCCCTGCTCAATAAGTTGTTCTGCTGAGAAGAAGGGGCAGCCTTCGATCATTTTGGTGTCGTTGTTGAAGGACAACTGGGCGGTCGACGCAGTTTTGGCGAGACGCGCCCAAAAGCCCACAATTTCCTGATCATGAGAGATCCCGATAGGCGTGAATTCTCCGTGGGCTAATTGGTTCCTCACCTCGATCGCGTGATCTAATCTGTCACGGATGGAAAGCCACGAACGCGCAAAATCATCTCTCGGCGACAGATTTTTTACTCTCTTTTCAATCCATTCATAGCGGCCGCGACATGATTTGATGCTCCAGTAAGCTGCGATTGAGTCTTCTGCTGGCCTTTCATCCAAATGGATAAACACGGCTAGAAGACCCTGCTCCAAACCCGAGAAATGCGAAATCGCAAATCCGTAAGTGGCGTATTCGCTCCTGTATCGTTCAAAAATATTCAGCCTTCCGGATTGTATCAGAGACATTTTGGAGCGATCGCTCGATCTCATTTTTTTAACCTCACGCCCGGCCCGTCACCGTTTTCCTCGATGAAGATTACCCCGGCAAATTCAAGTGTGGTGCGGATGGCTGCGAGGGTGCGTGCATATGGCTGTCGTTGGCCGAGTTCGAATGCTGCAATTGTAGCTTTTGCCACTTCGGATCGAGCGGCCAACTCATCCTGAGAAATTCCAATAATCGCGCGCGCAGCTCGGCATTGTTCTGGTGTCATAGTCCAACCTTACAATTTTAATCTTGTCTTGTGGATTTGGTTGATGTTAGATCAAAATACTAACATTGCCATGGAGCATTCACAATGCAGAACCCGATTTCCGGGAACGTACCCGGCTTGCCTGAAATCCTCTCTATCGAGGATGATCTGATGCACCTCCAGAATTACCTCGAATTGATCGATATGGCGTCCGAAGCGCTGCACAGCGTTCATGGCAATGCTGTCGGAGAAGGGATTACGGCTGCGAAGTTCAAGATCGAGCATGTCCGCATCCGATTGTCGAAGCTGAAGGGACACTGACATGCGAGACTATACACCATTAGTTAACCCCCTGAGCCTCGAAGACCGGGCCACGCAGATTCGGCACCTGGCAACGGCTGCTCTTCGCGCCCAAGCAGGCGCTTATCCGGTCGTTGATTTCGAGTCGGTGATGGTTTCGGTGTGCGAGATCATAGCGAGGATGGCTCTCGAGCTCGAGGAAGATCTTGAAGATTATCGGCCGCGATCAGTTTCAGAATAATTCCGGGAATTTATATAAATTCTTCCCAGATTTAAATGAAATGACACTCGTTGCGGCTCGGTGCAGTCCTGATCGTATCAACGATAGAGGGCGAAACTATGAGCAATTCTGATGATGACAAGCTGTTGAAGCGTCAGGAAGTCGAAGATCGGTTCGGCATTTCACGGCGCTTTCTCGAAATCGCGGCAGTGAAGGGCGGCGGTCCCGCGATGGTCAAGTTTGGCAGGAGCGTCCGTTATCGCTGCGGAGACGTGCGCGCCTGGATCGAGCAGCATCGTCGCGCTTCAACATCGGATGATCGTCATGCCGGTTGAGGGGTGGGACGGTCGCAGTGTGGCCGATCACGTCGAGGAAGCCAAGCGCGATGCCGGAAATGCGCATCAGCTCGCACGGGATGCAACTGATGAATTGGAGAAAGTTAGCGATCGGTTGGATCAGGTTGAATCTCACCTGGTCGAGCTCGGTACGCGGCTGGATCGCCTCGCTGACGGAAAGGAAAAATGACAGACGCCGAAAGGATCACGAAAACTCTGGGCGGTGATTGGCGCGGCGGCTCCGGCCTCGCGCCATGCCCCATTTGCCAGCCGGAGGGGCGGCGCGATCAGCGGGCGCTGTCGTTGACCGATCGCGCGGGTGCGCTGCTGACCTATTGTCATAAGGGCGGCTGCGCGGTTTGGCCGGAGTTGAAGCGTATCGGCTTGACGGACGGGACTGCCAAGCCTGCCCCGGCAATTCGTTCTCATGATGATGATCCGAGCAGGCAGGTGCGATGGCGCAAAGCCCGTGAGCTTTTCGCCGAAAGTATCATCTGCGAAGGCACTCCGGCGCAAACCTACCTGGAAGCGCGTGGGATCATCGGCCTGAGATTCAGCAAGTTGCAACGCTCGCTGCGTTTCCATCCGGAAGCTTTTCACGCTCCGACCGGCCAGCGGCTCCCAGCGATGATCGCGCAGATTCGCAGCCCGAAGGGGCACGCGCTCGGGGTGCATCGCACGTTTTTGGCTCCGGACGGTTCCGGCAAGGCGGATGTGATCTGCGCGAAGATGATGCTCGGACCGTCCAGGTGGGGTGCTGTTCGGTTCGGTCCCGATGCACCTGTAATTGCCCTGGCCGAGGGAATCGAGACGGCACTTTCCGTTTCGCGCGCCTCGCGCCTGACCGTGTGGGCCTGCCTATCTACGTCCGGCATGAAGGCGGTAGTGCTGCCTCCTTTGCCTGCCGCCGCGATCGTCGTGATTTGCGCCGATCACGATCCGGCCGGATTGTCGGCGGCCGAGGATACCGCGAAGCGCCTCGAGGCCGAGGGACGCGCGGTTTCGATCATCCATCCTCAGACTGAGGGTGAAGATTTCAACGATATTTTGCGGGGTAATTCGTGAGCGGCGAAAGCGAAATAGCCGCCCAGGTGGTCGAGGCCACGAAGGCAGCGGAAAAAAAGCGGGTTGGCGGGAGCGGGAAGCGCCAGCAAAAAAGCCGCAAGCACTTCCCGTTTAAAATCGAAAACGGCCAGCTTTGGCACGAAACCAGTTCCGATCTGGACGGTGAAACCCGGAAGCGGTGGGTTCCTTTCGGATCGGAATTGAATGTTCTGGCGCGGACGCGATCACGTGAAGGCCAAGATCACGGTCGCCTTCTCGAAATCGTTGACCGTGATGGTGAGCGTCACCTTTGGGCTATGCCAGCTGCGCTGTTGGCAGGCTCTGGCGAGGCGATCCGGGCCGAGCTGTTACGCCTCGGGTGGGAGCCGGTTCCCGGTGCCGGTCGAAAGTGGCGTGATTGGTTGCTGGAATTCCTGATTGCCGCTGATCCAGAGGATCGCGCCCGCTGTGTCTCCGGCATCGGATGGCATGGCGAGGCGTTTGTTTTGCCCGATGAAACCATAACCGCCGGCGAGGCCGCCGAGCGTGTCATTTTGCAGACAGCGGCGCCGATTGATCACGCCTTGGCTACATCGGGCACACTTGATGAATGGCGCGACCAGGTGGCGCGGCAGGCGATCGGGAATTCCCGGCTTGTCCTCGCATTGTCTGCCGCATTTGCAGCGCCCTTACTTGCATTGACCGGCGAAGAGGGCGGCGGTTTCCATTTTCGCGGCTCCTCTTCATCGGGTAAATCGACTGCGCTTGCTGTCGCCGGTTCCGTATGGGGCGGTGGCGGTCCCCGTGGTTATGTCCAGAGCTGGCGCGCAACAGATAACGCGCTAGAGGCACTGGCCGCGATGCACAATTCGGCATGCCTCTGCCTCGATGAGCTTGCCCAGGTTGAAGGCCGAGCGGCGGCGCATGCCGCGTATATGTTGAGCAACGGGCAAGGCAAAGCACGTGCGGGCCGTGAGGGTCAGGCGCGGAAATCCCACGAATGGAAGTTGATATTCCTATCCTCCGGCGAAATCGGCCTCGAGGATAAAATCAAGGAATCTGGCGGACGGGTCGCCGCGGGAATGGAGGTCCGGGTTGTCGATCTGCGCGCCGACGCCGGTGCCGGTCTCGGCCTGTTCGAGGATCTTCATGATATCCCTCACGCGGCAACGTTTGCGCAGCGCCTCAAGATCGCATCCGGTCGATACTACGGTAATCCGTCACGGGAATTTTTACGTGCATTGGTGCCGAACCTGGCTGAATGGCGGACCGGCATTGAAGGGATGCGGAAGGAATTTCTCGCGGCAGCCGTACCGATCGGCGCAGATGGTCAGGTGCGCCGGGTCGCAGATCGCTTCGCGCTGGTTGCCGCCGCTGGCGAGGTTGCGACCAATCTTGAAATTACAGGCTGGCCCGAGGGGGAGGCGCTTCGATCTGTTTTGCGCTGCTTTAAAGACTGGCTGTCCGAGCGTGGCGGGCATGGCTCCGGCGAGGTAGCGGACGCCAAGGCGCGCTTGCGCCGCGCTATCGAGGCTGACGGGCATAGTCGCTTCTTGCCTTGGTTCCACGATCCCCGGACGGTGATCCGGACGAATGCCCTCGGGTATGTGAAGCGGCCGATTGATGATGAACCGGCCTCGGTGCCTGAATTCTACCTGCATGCTTCCGGCATGGCGGAGCTTCTCTCCGGGCTCGATCGGAAAGCGGTCCTCGATGGGTTGGCCGATGACGGAGTGATTGTTCGTCACGAAGTGACTAGGCGCGGCTCGAAGGTTTTGGACCTGTCAAAGCCGTTCAAGGTGCCGTCCGAAAAAGCGTTGGTCAGGCTTTATCAGATCGATCTGGCCGCACTCACGGGGGAGGTTGTGCATAGCAATGACTGAGCGCGCGCCGGATTGGGATGGTTTGCGAAAGTTGTTCGCCCGGTTGCGGCAGGAACAGGCTGCGTACGATCCCGATTTGGCGCGTGATCTGGCTGAGGAACGGGCCGCGATCATGGAATTCGATGGCGGACTTGACCGGCGCGAGGCCGAGGCGCGCGCCGGGGTATCAACGGATTATAAAAATCGAAAGGATCCAAGCAATGACGACGACTGATGAAAATCGGCGGGCCGTGAAGAATGCCATCACGGCGACGGCCCAAAACCTGGTCGAGGAAGCGGGCGCTCCCTTGGGTGCGGTGATCGATGAAATGCTTCTCTTTTGCGCCACCCATTTGGCTATTTATGCCGGGAAAGACAGGGCGCAGGAGGTATTTGCGAATTACGCGGAAATTTCCGCCAGATTCAATGTCGAAAACCTGCCGAAGGGTGTGACGAATATCAACTGAAACCTTGTTTCGTGCCTGCGCAAAGGGTATCTTGGTGTTGACCTGATCGGCCCCCTTACCGACTGTCAGCTTCGATAGCACCGGCCACCTAACCGGGCACGATTCAAGAGCGGGCATCACGCCCATTTCTTCCGTGTCAACAAGAGGTGGCTATGGAAATCACTCAAAAATATGCAGACGAATTGCGCACGGCAGCTGCGATCGAGCTTGAGGCCAAGGCAGACAGCGAGGGCCGTATCACCGGATGGGCGTCAACCTATGGCGGCGAGCCGGACACTTACGGCGATATCGTTGCGCCTGGCGCATATCGGAAATCGCTGGAAGAGCATGAAAAGCGCGGTACCATGCCGGTCATGCTATGGCAGCACCGGGCTGAAATCCCGATCGGACGCTGGCTGTCTTTTCATGATGAAAAGAAGGGGCTTCGCGTCAACGGCCAACTCAACCTGAAAACCGAGGCAGGACGGGAAGCTTTCGAGCATGCCCGGGCAGGTGACGTTGGCGGGTTCTCGATCGGGTATTCCACCCCTAAGAACGGTCGGCGCTATGTCGGTGACGGTGCCTGGCTCCTCGAGGAGGTTGATCTGGTAGAAGTCTCACTGGTCACCTTGCCCGCGAACCGCAATGCCGTGGTGACGGGCGTCAAGGAAGCCCCCCTGCTTTCCACAAAATCCGAAGCCGTCAGGTTCCTACGCGATGCAGGGCTGTCGAAGGCGGCTGCGCAACGCTTTGCGGCGGGAGGTTTCCCGGCGCTGGCACCTGCTACGGACGCGCATGAGCGCGCCATGAAACTGGCCGAGCAAATCGAGCAGGCCACCACGAAAATGAGGAACTACAATGCAAGGTAATCAAGATATCCGCGCAGCCGCTGCTGCGCGTCGACACCTGATCGAAACCAAGGATGTGGGCGATCCCTTCGAGGCTCTGTCCAAGAAGTTCGGGCAACATGCCGATCTGACCCTTGATAAAATCAAAGAGGTCGAGGAAAAGACGGCTGAAAATGCCGCATTCACCCAAGACCTGGCGCAACAGTTCTCGTCCCTAGGCAGGCGGGGCGGTTTCGATTTCGGTTCTTCCGGCAGTGAAACCTGGGGCGAGCAATTTGTTGCAAATAATCAGCTGAAAAGCTTTGCCGAGGATCGGAGCCGTCCCGGCCGGTTCCGGATGGAAGTCAAGGCCACGCTGACCAATGGCCCGGATAGCGCCGGGGCGATGGTGCGTCCGACCCGAGATCGCGATATCACCACGATGTCGCGTCAGCAGCCAACGATCCGTGATTTGCTTTCGGTGGTCGAGGTTTCGGGAAACAGCGTCGAGTATGTCAACCAGACTCAACGCCCAACTGCGGCTGCGCCGGTGGCTGAAACGGCCTTGAAGCCTGAGTCGGCCATGGTATTGGAGCTTGTCACGGTCCAGACGCGCGTGATCGCGCATTGGATTCCGGCTTCGCGTCAAATCCTCGAGGATGCCCCGCAGCTGCGCGATCTGATCGATACTGAATTGCGCGATGGATTGCGCGAAGCCGAAGAGTTGCAAATCTTGGCAGGTGATGGCGTCAGCCCGAATCTGCACGGTCTGATTCCACAAGCCACTGCTTACGTTGATCCGCTGGCACTGGCAGGGCCAACGCAGATCGACACGATCGCTACCGCGATCCTGCAAAATTCGTTGGCGAATGAACCGGCTGATGGCGTGGTGCTGCATCCCTCGGACTTCATGGCAATGCGCCTCCTGAAGGACAATGATGGTAAATACATCCTCGGGGCTCCGGGCAGTGAGGTTGCGCCACGCTTGTTTGGTCTGCCCGTGGTTCAGACCACCGCCATGCCGAAAGGCGACTTCCTGGTTGGCCGGTTCGCAGCTGCGGCCACGATCTATGATCGTTGGTTGCCGTCCGTCACTGTATCGACCGAACATGCCGATTTCTTCACTCGGAACATGGTTGCGATACTGGCCGAGGAGCGGCTGGCGTTGGCCGTGAAGAAGCCGAGGGCTCTCACCTATGGGCAGTTCCCGGCTCCGGCTCCCTGATACAGGATAAAGATTTAGCGCGGCACAGGCCGGGGCAGAGATGCCCCGGCTTTTCTCATGAACGGGAGGGGTGGTTAAAAACTCTGAAAGTCGGATCGCCGCAGACCCGCGTCCCACTCATTCGGAGATTTTTTTTCGTTGTCGGCGCAATTTCGGCTGACCGGCAAGATTACAGTTTATCTATTCGTTTCAGTCTGTTGCGATAGATGGCGCTATGCCGCTTCTTGCGCATGAAGTGACCCCATTTTAGAGCTATTTTTTCCTTCCCGGCTCCCGCCGTAATGGAGTTTACAATAATATCAATAGCTTGAATGGTTACACGATTTTAAGATTTGTAACCTGTCTGTAACCTATGAGAGATAGAAAAAAGTATTTAATATATAATAAAAACATATACTTATATATATCGGTTACAAGGTTACAAGGTTACAGGGTTACAACGCTTTTTACAGCTTCCCGTTCATGTTCGGTACCCTGTTTTCCTGCTGCGTTTGGCTGCGTTTTTCGTGGTAGACCTGTGGTAGCCGCGCAAAGAAAAAGGCTTAGGCGGTTTCGCCTAAGCCTTTGAATTCTTTGGTGAGCCCGACAGGATTCGAACCTGTGACCCACTGATTAAAAGTCAGTTGCTCTACCAACTGAGCTACGGGCCCAACGGGGGGTTTACTAGGTGCCCCCGCGAGGAGCGTCAAGCGGAAATCATTCCTCTCTGGCGGATTTTTTTACGGCACCTTATATGCGGAGCATGAGTGTTGATCTTCCTGCCGCTCTGCCCTTCATGAAGATGCACGGGCTGGGCAATGATTTTGTCGTGATCGATCTGCGCGCCGGGGGACAACCTCCGGCGACAGGATTGATCATGCGCATTGCCGACCGGAACCGGGGGATCGGTTTCGACCAGCTTGCGACGATAGAAATGGATGCACAGGCCGATCTGCGGCTGAGATTCTGGAATCCTGACGGATCGGTCAGTGCCGCTTGCGGGAACGCGACACGTTGCATTGCGCGCTATGTCATGGATGAAACCGGCCGTGACCGCCTGAGTTTGCGCACCGATCACGGGACCCTGCAGGCCGAGGATGCCGGGGCAGGGCTGACACGGGTGAATATGGGCCATCCCGTACTTGATTGGCGGCAGATACCTCTGGCACGGGATGTCGATATCGATCATTTGCCGATTCCGGGCGATCCCGTTGCGACGGGCATGGGAAATCCGCATATGACCTTCTTCGTCGAGGATGCCGCCGCCGTCGATCTGGAAGGATTCGGAGCCAGGCACGAACATCACCCCCTTTACCCCGAACGCAGCAATGTCGAGATTGTGCAGGTTCTGTCCGCCGATGAAATCCTGCTGCGGATATGGGAGCGGGGGACGGGCCCGACACTGGCCTCTGGCTCTTGTTCCTGCGCGGCAGCGGTGGCGGCGGCGCGGCGCGGCCTTACAGATCGGCGCGTCAAAGTGAATGTGCCGGGCGGCGTCCTGCATATTGACTGGCGCGAGGATGGCGTCTGGATGGAGGGCGCGACTTCGCATGTCTTTTCAGGCGTTCTGACACCGGAATGGTTATCCGAATGAGCGCGCCGGTCTTTTCCACACTTGGTTGCCGCCTGAACGCCTATGAAACCGAGGCGATGCGCGAGATGGCCGAATCGGCGGGAATGTCGGGGGCGGTCGTGGTGAATACCTGCGCCGTGACTGCCGAGGCCGTGCGGAAGGCGCGGCAGGAAATCAGGCGGCTGGCGCGGGAAAATCCGGGCGCGCCGGTGATCGTGACCGGCTGCGCGGCGCAGACCGAGCCTGAAACCTTTGCCGCCATGCCTGAAGTGACCCGGGTGATCGGCAATCACGAGAAGATGCAGCCCGAGACATGGGCGAATATGCGCACGCCCGACCTGATCGGCGAGACCGAGAAGATCCGCGTCGATGATATCATGTCGGTCAAGGAAACGGCGGGGCATCTGATCGACGGATTCGGCCGGCATCGCGCCTATGTGCAGGTGCAGAATGGCTGCGACCACCGCTGTACCTTCTGCATCATTCCCTATGGCCGTGGCAATTCGCGCAGCGTGCCTGCGGGCGTGGTGGTCGAGCAGATCAAGCGTCTGGTGGGGCGTGGTTTCAACGAGGTGGTCCTGACCGGCGTCGATCTGACGTCCTGGGGCGCCGATCTGCCCGGGCAGCCCCGGTTGGGCGATCTGGTGATGCGGATTTTGCGGCTGGTGCCGGATCTGCCGCGCCTGCGGATCAGCTCCATCGACTCGATCGAGGCAGATGAGAATCTGATGCTTGCGATCGCAACCGAATCCCGGCTGATGCCGCATCTGCATCTGTCGTTGCAGGCGGGCGATGACATGATCCTGAAACGGATGAAACGCCGTCACCTCCGCGATGATGCAATCGGTTTCTGCGAAGAAGCCCGCCGCCTGCGCCCGGAAATCGTTTTCGGCGCGGATATCATCGCGGGTTTTCCGACCGAGACCGATGCGATGTTCGAAAATTCCCTGCGACTGGTCGAGGAATGCGGCCTGACCTTCCTGCATGTCTTTCCCTATTCCGCTCGCAAGGGAACTCCGGCGGCACGGATGCCCGCGGTAAAGGGGCCGGTCATTCGCGAACGCGCGGCAAAGCTGCGCGAGGCGGGGGACAAGGCGTTACAACAACATCTGACCGCACAGGTCGGGCGTGTTCATCATGTGCTGACCGAAGGGCCGCGGCTTGGCCGGACGGAACAATTCACCGAAGTCAGCTTTGCGACGGAACAGCCCGAGGGCACATTGCTGAAACTGGAAATTTCCGGGCAGGACGGCACGCGGCTTGTGGCGTGAATGACGCGGCCGGTTTCGCATTCGATGTGATCGGGCCGGGTTTCAGAACAGGCTGAGCTGATCGCCTCTTCGTGCCGGAGGACCGAAGCGGCTGCAATCCAATGGCGGCCTGCTTTCCCGAAATCCCAGACGTTTCCTCGCCAACCGGAACCGCTGACGCATCAATTGCGCCTCTATCCCGGTGCCGGTGAAGCGAAATCCGTAACGCGGATCATTATCGCGACCGCCGCGCATGGCCTGAACCCGGTTCATGACATGTGTGGCCATCCCCGGCCGATGACGCTCCAGCCAGTCCCGGAACAGCGGCGCGACCTCCCGCGGCAGGCGCAGCGGGATCATGCTTGCCCTTCTGGCTCCGGCATCACGGGCGGCGGATAATATCGATTCGATCTCGGCCTCGGTCAGGACCGGTATCACCGGGGAAACCATGATCCGGACCGGCACGCCCGCATGCGACAACTCCCTGATCATGCCAAGCCGGGTTCGGGGGGCCGGTGCGCGCGGTTCCAGAAGCCGTGCGAGTTCGGCATCCAATGTGGTCACGCTGATCCCGATCTCCGCCTGATCCTTTGCCGCCATCTCGGCCCACAGGTCGATATCGCGCAGCACCGTCCGCCCGCGCGTCACCAGCGTCGCCGGATGGTTCCAGTCACGCAGCACCCGCAGAATTCCGGGCATAATCGCCAGCTTCGCCTCGATCGGCTGATAAGGGTCGGTATTGGTCCCCAGGGCGATTGGCGCGGCATTGTAGGAAGGCCGGGCAAGCTCTTTCTCAAGCAGTTGCGCTGCGCTGGGCTTGGCGGTGATCTTCGTTTCGAAATCCAGCCCCGGCGACAGCCCCAGATAGGAATGGCTGGGCCGCGCATAGCAATAGACGCAACCATGTTCACAGCCGCGATAAGGATTGATGGAGCGATCAAAACCGATATCCGGCGAGCTATTGCGCGTGATGATCGAACGCGGACGCTCGATCATCAGATCGGTTTTAAGCAGGTGGGTTTCCTCTTCGATATCCCAGCCATCGGATTCGCGTATCCGCTGAAGCCGTTCGAACCGGCCATCGGGGCGGGTATCCGCGCCGCGGGCTTTCAGGCGTTCATCTGGATTGCGAGGTGGCAGCATGGGATATATATAGAACAAAACAAGAACAAAATCCAGCAGAACTTTTCATCGCCGCAATGGTGAATCTGCAGGTTTCTTTCCCTGAACCGCCCTAATAGGGCCGGTCCATCCGCGCATAGGCGGCAATTCTGCCTTTTGCGGGACTGGACCAGTTCAACCGGATCTGGCGTTTGCGCGTGCCGATCTGGGTCTGCACCCAGGGCATTTGGGTGATCGCGTCACCAGAGGCATTGGTAATCCGGCTTTCGGCCACGACAGAGGCGACAGACATCGCCTGGCCTTTGAAGGGTAACCCGTTCAGTTCCGGTGACGTCCATGTTTTGGACGCACCGGTCTGATTGATCGAAACCAGCAGCGGATTCGCGACATAGGTAGAGACGCCGTTGAAAGTGTTCTCCGTGAAATGCACATTCCGCATCTTGCCATAATCGAGCTCCGCGATCGAATTATCCACGCGCTCGATCCGCTCCACGATGCTGTCATGCGTTTTGAAGACATTCCCCACGACGGATAGTCCATGCAGGTAATGTCCCGCCCCATATGGCTTGACGACCAGCCAGGAAAACCACGGGACGGAACTGCCGGTCAGGAATGTGTTGCCCGTGATGGTCAGGGCGCCGAAGCTGTATTGCTGGCCATTGAAATCCGGGTATTCGCTATGTTCATTCGTCCACTCGATCGAGGCATTGTCGACATAGTTCCCGGTGATCGTGACCTGCACGTGCGGCTGCGTCAGCACCAGCCCGGCATAACGCAGGCCCGCATCCGCGCTGTCGCCCTGAAACCAGTGATTGCCGCTGATGATATGACCGCCGCCATGAGCGATCATGAAATGCGCGAAACGCACGAACCGGCTGTGACGGATCTTCACGTCATTCGCGTTGACATTGATGGCGATGCTCCTGCGTTCCTGTGCAAGGATGTCGAGCTCGTTCGAGATGAACTGACAGCTATCCACCATCAGATCCTGACAGCCCCGGCCAATCGAGGTGATTCCGCGATCTTTGGGGCGGGTGATATAGCAGTTGCGGATCGCATTGGTCTGGCCGTCGCGCGCCAGCATGATCGCACTGGCGACGCCCTGGCAATTGATGTCGAGATCCACGAAATTGAAGCGGGCAAGCTGTTCCAGCCCCGAAAAGTCAAGCAGGTAACGGAATCTTTCGAAACTGTAGCGCCGGGTTCCCGCACCACCGTATAGCGGCTGAGACAGTTCCAGCCTGCGCCTGTCGATGTTCCGGCTTTTGACATAGACCTCGCGGCCGACGCCGGTTCCCGTCACCTGACTGCCGGGCTCGATCGTCGCGATATTCTCGACATTGGTCAGTGCCGTCGGATCGGCGGGATCATAGCTTGCCGTGCTACGCGCAAGTTTGGAATTCCACGCATCTCCGGCAGTGGCAAGCAGACTGCCATTCGCGATCACCCGCCGATTGGAATATCCGCGCAGATCGGGTGCCAGACGATGCACTTCCAGCGGTTCGGCAATCTCGACCCTGCGCCCGCACAGATCGAGAGTCACGTGATCGGTATATCCCAGCAATGCTTGCAGGGCTTTCTTGAAGCCCGGGGTTTCGCCTCCGAACGCATCCGCATAGGTCGGCAGGTCGAAACTTTTCAACAGCGACACTCGTGTCGAAGCTGATGTCTTTAATCTACCCTTGAAGCGGATCCGTGAATTGATGCTCAGATTGCCGCCGATGAAATATTCGCCCTCGGGCACAAGGATGCTGCCGCCATTCGCCGCATGATCGGCGGCAAGGAAGGCGTCGCGATCATCGGTGATCCCGTCGCCTTTGGCGCCAAAATCCAGAACATCCACCCAATCGATTAGCGCAGGGACAAAACCGGTCGTGACATTCTCGATCCGCAGGGATTCGATCCGGACCGCGCCGCCATTGTCGCCGATCAGATCAAGGCCGAAATGACCGAATGCCGGTTTGATGCCCCAGGCCAGATCCACTCCGGGGCGGGATCCCGGGCCGACAATGGCACTGACCTCGACGATCTGGTTATATTTCCGGATCGCAACCACGGGCCCCGTCTGGGTCAGTCCCGATACATGCATGCGCGCCTGGTCGCGCGGCCAGCCGGCGATACGAACGCTGCATAACGGCCCTGAAAGAATCTTGACCCTCGCCGAGACACGCAAATAGGTGCCCGGAATGACCGGGGTGTCGCCCTGATATCGTATTCTTGTGGTCGCTCTTTCCTTGCGGATTTCCAGACAGGTGCCGAAATGCTGATCATCCGGAACGATACCCGCATTATGCGCCTCGGCCCAGTTTGCCTCGTTCTCGGTGCCGTTGCCCTGTGACCAAAGCTCAAGCCCGGCGCTGAACGGCGCAGGCGTAAGCAGAAGGTGATTGGTGATCGCGATTGTCATGCCCTGTCTCCCCGAAGATGCGATGCGGCAAGCAGGGGATTCCCTCTGCCGCAGGGGCAGGAGATAATTCACCAATCGTTAATCCGGACTGAACAGAGCGGGCGTTGCGATCCCTGAAGAGGCGATGTGGCAGGGTTTCTGCAGAGGCGGGCAGGGGCGGTGGTTGCCATCCGCTCCTGCCGGAAATTCCTATGACGATTGCGCTGCCAGCAACTCACCGGCAAGCGCGCGTTCGATCAGATCGCGGGTTTCATCGATCCCGTAAAGCGCGACGAAGCCGCCGAACCTCGGTCCCTGATCCGCGCCCAGCAGCACCTGATACAAGGCACTGAACCAGTTCCGCAAAGGTTCGAACCCGTGGTCTTTTCCGACCGCGAACACCATGGATTGCAGGGTTTCCGCATCAACGGGCTGGCCCCATTCGGCCAGCCGCGCGGCCAGATCTTCCATCGCCCTGCGCTCGATATCGTCCGGAGCCCGGAACTGCCGTGCAGGCGCCACGAAATCGTTGAAATAGCGCAGGGCGAAATCTGCAGCCTGATCGAGTCCGGGATGGGTTTCGGGGCTGGCTTCGGGCGCATAGCGGCGAATGAAACCCCAAAGCCCCTCCTTGCCCGAGGCGCCCGCGACCGAGGCGAGATTCAGCAGCATCTGGAACGACACGACCAGATCCGAGGCGGGCACGTTATCGCCATGAATATGCCGCACCGGGTTCATGAGTTTCTGTTCGGTGGTCTGTTCCGGATAGGCGCGCAATTGCTGATGATATTCGTCCACCGCCTTGGGAATGACGTCGAAATACATCCGCTTTGCCGTCTTGGGCTTCTGATACATGAAGTAAGACAGGCTCTCGGTGGCAGCATAGGTCAACCATTCGTCGATCGACAGGCCGTTGCCCTTGGATTTGCTGATCTTCTGCCCGTTCTGGTCAAGAAACAATTCATAGGTGAAATGTTCCGGTTTCCTGCCGCCAAGTATCTCGCAGATACGATCATAGATCGGCGTATTCGTGGAGTGATCTTTCCCGTACATCTCGAAATCCACGTCAAGCGCGGCCCACCGGGCGCCGAAATCGGGTTTCCACTGCAATTTGACCTGACCACCCGTCACCGGCAGGGTCAGTTCCTCACCCTCATCGTCGAAGGTGATCGTGCCGGCACGGGCATCGACATGCTTGATGGGAACATAAAGCACGCGTCCGGATGTCGGGCTGATCGGCAGGAAGCAACTATAGGTCTGCTGCCGCTCTTCGCGCAGGCTGGCCAGCATCACCTCCATGATCCTGTCATATTGCTCGGCCGCACGCAGCAGCACCGGATCGAACCGGCCCGAGCGATAGAAATCGGTGGCACTGATGAATTCATATTCGAATCCGAACGTGTCCAGAAAGCGGCGCAGCATGGCATTGTTATGCTGTCCGAAACTTTCATACTGCCCGAACGGGTCGGGCACCGAGGTCAGCGGCTTTTGCAGATGTTCGCGCAGCAATTCGGGTTGCGGCACATTCTCCGGCACCTTGCGCATTCCGTCCAGATCGTCCGAGAAGCAGATCAGCTTGGTCGGGATATCGCTGATGATTTCGAAGGCGCGGCGGATCATCGTCGTCCGCGCCACCTCGCCAAAGGTACCGATATGCGGCAGACCCGAGGGGCCATAACCGGTCTCGAACAGAACGTAACCCTTCTCGGGGGGCTTCTTTTCAAAGCGTTTCAGCACCCGGCGCGCCTCTTCGAACGGCCAGGCCTTCGATTTCATCGCGGCATCGCGCAAGGTGGTCATCGCATTTTCTCCTGTAACGGGACCTTGCCGCCTTATTGAAAGGCCGCGCAATCGTCAATATTCTGGTGTCCGACCCTGACGGAGACATGACATGACGACGAACTTGCCTTCCCTTTCGCCCTGCGATGCGCTGGTTGCCGTCATGGTCGCCGTTTCCGCCTCGGATGAGAACATGCGCACTGCCGAACTTGTGGCGATTCAGCGCATGGTCGATCATGCACCGATTTTCGCGGATTATGACGACGACCGGATCCGCCCCGTCAGCCAGACCGTCATGGCTCTGTTTGAAGAAGAGGACGGGCTTGACGCGTTTTTCGGTCTGATCCGCGAGGCACTGCCCGAGAAACTTTATGAAACCGCCTATGCGCTTGCCTGCGATGTCGGCGCGGCCAATGGCCGTCTTTACGAAGGCGAAATTGCCATGCTTGCGGAGATTCGCGATCAGCTTAACATCGTGCGCCTGCATGCCGCCGCGATCGAGCTTTCGGCGCGGGTACGCCACCGGGTGCTGTAACGCAGTCGCTGCGCCTGGGCGGACTGCCCGCTCCTGAAGGATTGCGGCAGGAAATCTGATCGACGTTAACCCCGGCCTGCAGTCGTCAGTCGCCGGATCAGCCGCCCCCGCGCCGCGGGTAACGGATGGCCGACCAGTTCCGCCGCAAGCCGGCCTTCAAGAAAATGCCCTGTGATGGCCAATCCTTCGGCAAGCCCATTGCCGCGATTGTCGCCCGCGCCGCCAAGCATTGCAGGCAAGGGCAATAGCCGCTCTGCCCATTCTCCGGCGCCTTCCCGGCTGACAGCCCGGCCCGAACGCGGGCTGACATATGCCAGCCCATCCCGTGTTCCGGTCACGGCGCATGTGTTCAGATCAAGGCCGAAGCCCATCTCGTCAAGCAGGCGCATTTCCCAATACAGGTAATCTTCCGCCCAGTCGCGGCCCTCATCCATGGCATCCAGCAGCGCTTCGGTTGCTGCGACCAGGGCCGGATGCGGATCGCGCTCGGGCAGTACAAAGCGCAGCAGCGCGCATACCGCATTCAACCCCGCCAGCCCAAGAGGATCCGCCAGAAGCGCCGCGCGTTGCCGGACCGGTTCGACCGCGAAATGTCCCAGATGATTCTCCTGTCGCGCCCGCCAGTGTAACGCCAGACGCGATCCGGGTTGCAGCAGCGCCGCCCGCTTCCGCGAGGCCCCGCCGGGCACCAGCCCGACATGGCGGCCATGTTGCAGGGTCAGCACATCCAGAATGACCGCGGTTTCTCCATGTGTCCGGGCAGAGATGACGGTGCCTTCAGCCTGCCATTCCATGATCGTCTTTCTCAAATGCGGGCATCAGGCTGGCATGATGCGGCGTTTCGCACAAGCCTCGTCCTTTACACAGCGCCTTTTTGCCCAAATTCAGCCGCGACCGCGATCCTGACGGATATCGCCGATCGTCAGGACCGGCGCGGCCTCGATATCGGCAGCGTTCAGCATCAAGGCAACCCTGTTCAGCACGGACAGGATCATCTGCTGCTCCCAGGCTTCCAGTTTCTGGTAATTGGCAACGAAATGCTGCTGCAGCGCGCTGGGAGCGCTGCGCAAAGCCTCGACCCCGGCGGGGGCGATAACGACATGGGTCTGTCGCCTGTCCGTGCTGGAACGTTCGCGGCGGACCATTCCACGGTTTTCAAGCTGATCGACAAGCGCGGTGACGGTCGCCTGACGGACTCCCATCTGGTTGGCCATGGCGGTCGGCGTGGCGTTGCCTTCCTTGCGTCCCGACAGGATTTGCAGCACGCGCAACTTGGCAGGCGTCAGGCCCGCCGCCTGCGCCAGTTCCCGCTCGTACAGCTCGGTCGCCCGCAGAATACGCCGTAAAGCGATCAGGGTATCGTCAAGTCGTTTGTCATCGGAACCGTCCATAGGCGCATCATCACATGAAAGATCGAACCGGTTCAATCTGTAAGCGTCGTGTAAAATATTTCGCTTGACTAATGACTTTCTGACATCGCATCGAGGTGATATATAAAAAAATTCATAAAAATACAGTAAATTAACTGAAAATGGCCAAAATGTGCCGATAAGGTTGCAACCAAAGCGTGTTTTTATTAATTAGTATCACGAAGCAATTCAGAGGCCTGATTAATGCCCAAGGACGTGAACGAGATCGAAAAGCAACGCATGCGGACACTTGTCCTGCGCAAACCCCGCAGTACCGACGGCTCGGCCATCTGGGAACTGGTGCGGGAATGTACGCCGCTGGATGAGAACTCGATGTATTGCAATCTCGTGCAGGCCGAACATTTCAGCGACACCTGCGTATTGGCCGAGATGGGTGGCGATATCGTCGGCTGGATCTCGGGCCACATGATCCCGAACGAGGATGCGCTTTTCGTCTGGCAGGTGGCTGTCAGCCCGCGTGCGCGGGGTCTTGGGCTTGGCCGCAGGATGCTTGAACATCTGATCGGCCGCGATGCTTGCGCGGAAGCCGACCGGCTGAATACCACGATCACCAAGGATAACGAGGCATCCTGGGCGCTGTTCCGCAGCTTTGCCCGCGAGGTCGGCGGAGAGATTTCCGACAAGGCGCATTACAAGCGCGACACCCATTTCGATGGCCAGCACGCGACCGAACATATGGTGACGATTACTCTTCCGGCCGCGGATGAGGCGGAAACCTCCGACGCCGCCTGAGACGTGCCTTGCATCCCAGGAATTCATCAGAACGCACGACGTGCGAAAGGACTTTCAATGTCTGACAACATGATTACGAAGCATGACTCGGAAATTTTCACGCGCCGCGAAAGCGAAGCGCGCTCATATTGCCGAAGCATTCCGGCGGTATTCACATCCGCGAGCGGTTCGATCCTGACCGATCAGGACGGTGTGGATCATATCGATTTTCTGGCTGGCTGCTCATCGCTGAATTACGGCCATAACGATGCCGATATGAAGGATGCGCTTGTTCGGCATATCACCTCGGACGGGCTGGCCCATGGGCTGGATCTGCATACCGATGCCAAGGCCGGCTTTCTGAAGGCGTTCGAGCATCATATCCTGAATCCCCGTGACATGGACCACCGTGTGATGTTCACCGGTCCGACCGGCGCGAATGCCGTCGAGGCGGCGATGAAAATTGCTCGCAAGGTCACCGGACGCACGAATATCATTGCCTTCACCAATGGTTTCCATGGCGTCACGATGGGCGCCCTGGCGGCGACCGGGAACGGCTATCATCGAGGCGGCGCGGGCATGGACAAGCAGGGCGTCACCCGTATGCCCTATGACGGCTATGCCAAGGATGTGGATGCTGCCGCGTTGCTGGACCAGATGCTGTCCGATGCCTCTGGCGGGATCGACGCGCCTGCCGCGATCATGCTTGAGACCATACAGGGCGAGGGCGGGCTGAACGCCGCCTCGGGCGAATTTGTCGGCAAGATTGCCGATATCGCGAAAAAGCACGGAGCATTGCTGATCATCGACGATATTCAGGCAGGCTGCGGCCGCAGCGGCACCTTCTTCTCGTTCGAGAAGATGGGCGTCATGCCGGATATCGTCACCATGGCGAAATCCGTCTCGGGCTTCGGTCTGCCGCTTGCGCTGGTGCTGGTGCGTCCGGAATATGACGTGTTCGGCCCTGCCGAGCATAATGGCACATTCCGGGGCAATACCCATGCCTTCGTGACAGCCCGTGTCGCCATCGAGAAATTCTGGGCGGACAAGGCATTCGAAACGGAACTGGCCGAAAAGGCAGTGCTGATCGAGACGCGTCTGACCGAACTGACCGATCTGGTTCCCGGCGCTTTTCTGAAAGGGCGCGGCCTGATGCGCGGCGTTGATGTGGGCACCGGCGAACTGGCCGATGAAATCTGTGGCCGTGCGTATGAAAAGGGCCTGATCATCGAAACCTCTGGCAGTGACGGGCAGGTCGTCAAAGTGCTTGCCCCGCTGACAACCTCGGTCGAGATTTTCAACAAGGGATTTGATATCCTGCTGGAATCGGCAGAGGAAGTCCTTGCCACAACCAAGATAGCTGCGGAGTAACAAAGATGATCGTGCGTGATTTCAACAAACTGAAAGATACCGATTCTTCGGTTTCGGATGCCCGGTGGAATTCTGTCCGGATGCTGCTGGCCGATGACGGGATGGGATTCTCGTTCCATATCACCACACTGGAAGCCGGCTCCGAGCATACATTTCATTACAAGCACCATTTCGAAAGCGTCTATTGCATGTCGGGCAAAGGCTCGATCACCGATCTGGGCACCGGCGAGACACATGAGATCAAGCCGGGCGTCATGTATGCGCTGAATCTGAATGACAAGCACACCGTGCGGGCCGAGGAAGAACTGGTCATGGCTTGCTGCTTCAACCCGCCCGTGACGGGCAAGGAAGTGCACCGTGAAGACGGCTCTTATGCTCCGGCGGAAGAACTGACGGACTGAATATGACCCATACTGTCGAGAAAATCGGCGGCACATCGATGTCGCGCATCCATGAATTGCGCGACACGCTGATCATCGGAGATCGCAAGGGGGCCGAACTTTACGGACGTATCTTTGTCGTCTCGGCCTTCGGCGGAATCACCAACCTGCTGCTGGAACACAAGAAATCCGGTAAGGCCGGGGTTTACGCGGCCTTTGCCAGCTCGGATTCCGATCATGGCTGGCATGAGGCGCTTGATCGCGTGGCCGAAGCCATGACCCGGGCGCATCAGGCCGTTCTGGACCATCCCGCTGATATCGAGCGTGCGGATGCATTCGTCCGCGACCGCATCCTTGGTGCCCGCAACTGCCTGATCGATCTGCAGCGCCTGTGTTCATACGGTCATTTCCGGCTGTCCGAGCATATGATGCAGACCCGCGAACTTCTGTCGGGGCTGGGCGAGGCGCATTCCGCCTTTGTCACTACGCTGATGTTGCAGCGAGCCGGGGTGAACGCCCGCTTTGTCGATCTGTCGGGCTGGCAGGACGACGGCGATGTCAGTCTTGACCAGCGTATCGGGGGCGCGATGGATGGTGTCGATCCCGCGAATGAAATGCCCATCGTCACTGGCTATGCGCAATGCAGCGAAGGTCTGATGCGCGAATTCGACCGCGGTTATTCGGAAGTGACCTTTTCGCGGCTGGCGGCACTTACCGGCGCGCGCGAGGCGATCATTCACAAGGAATTCCACCTGTCCTCCGCCGATCCGAACCTTGTCGGGCAGAAGGCCGTGCGCAAACTGGGGCGGACGAATTACGATGTTGCGGACCAGCTTTCCAATATGGGGATGGAGGCCATCCATCCCAAGGCAGCCAAGACCCTGCGTCAGTCAGGCGTACCGCTGCGGGTCACCAACGCGTTCGAGCCGGAGGATCCCGGCACCCTGATCGACGACCAGCCCACGGATGAAGCGCGGGTCGAGATCGTGACCGGGCTTGATCTTTTCGCGCTCGAACTGTTCGAGCAGGACATGGTCGGTGCGAAAGGATATGACGCCACGGTGCTGGAAATCCTGACCCGGCATAATGTGAGGATCGTCTCCAAAGTATCCAATGCCAACACGGTCACGCATTACGTCGACACGTCGCTCAAGGTTCTGCGCAGGGTCGAAAAGGATCTGGAGCAGCGTTATCCCTCGGCGCTGGTGACATCGCGGGCGATCTCGATGGTGGCAGCGATCGGGCGCGATCTGAATGGCTTGGCCGTGCTGAGCCGTGGCCTGAACGCATTGGCCGATAACGGCCTGGAAGCAATCGGCGCGACACAGGGGCCGCGTCCGGTCGATGTTCAGTTCATCGTGGAACGCGACGTCATGAAGCCTGCGATCCGGGCTTTGCATCATGCGCTGGTCGAACAGGAGCCGCAGGGGCTGTTGAAGGCAGCGTAAAACGGCATTGCCCGTGAGTGAGGATTCCGGCCCGCTGGCTTTGCCTGCGGGCTGTTTTCATTCATGGCCGCGCCAGCGCCCGCGTCTTTGCTTGCTTAATCGTTCATGTTGGATTAACTGCATCTTGCTTCGGTTCCGGGCGTCATGCCCGGTGAAAAGGGAACGCGGTGCAAACCCGCGACTGCCCCCGCAACTGTGAGCGGCGAGCGAAGCCGGAGGATGCCACTGTCTGCCTTGTCGCGGATGGGAAGGCCCGGCCAAGCGAAGACCCGCAAAGTCAGGAGACCTGCCAAAGCGATCACCCTGAGTGCATGCGAGGGGCATGCGCGATACGGTTTTTCCGTCGTGGTGATACTCGTGACCGGCAGCCGGTCTGTCCGGGCAAAATGTATCCAGCCCGCCACCGGGCGGCCGACAGGAAATCGACAGATGAGAATTATCGCAATTCTGACTGTAACCACAGCACTTACGGCAGTTTCCTCGAATGCGCAGGAGCCTGTGCTTCTGTCCGAGATTACCCTGACCGCTGGCAGCGAGGCTACCGAACTCAGCCGTTCGGGCAGTTCGGTTTCGGTGCTTGACGAAGACAGTCTCGCGAACCGGACCGGGCAACCCATCGCGCAAAGCATCAGCCGGTTGCCGGGAGTCACCATGACTCAGTCCGGTCCGCTGGGGACGACCGGCGCATTGCAGGTGCGCGGCGCGCCTGCGCAATATGTGCCTGTGATCATTGACGGAATCGATGTCTCGGATCCGGCGGCGGGGCAGCCCGCTTTCGATATCGGCGGCATGTTTGGCGCGAATCTGTCCCGGGTTGAGCTTTTGCGCGGAACCCAATCCTCGCTTTATGGCTCGCGCGCCGTGGGAGGTGTGCTTTCTATGCAGTCCCTGCGCCCGGAACAGGACGGGATTCACCATCGTTTCGGGATCGAGGCAGGCAGCTTCAATACGCTATTGGCCAGTTACGGCGTCACGTTGCGGCAGGGTGGAACGGATCTGGCGTTCTCGGCCAGTCGGATCCACAGCGACGGATTTTCCGCCAAGGACGAGAATGACGGCAATTTCGAGCGTGACGGTTACGACGCCACTCGCCTGAACTTCTATGCGGCGCAGGAATTGCAGAACGGGGCCATTATCGGCCTCAACGGTTTCTGGGAAAAAAGCGAGGGCGATTTCGACGAATTCGGCGGTGATATCACGGGCACACCGGGCGATGAATATAACGAACGCGAATCCTATGGGCTGCGTGCCTTCGCGCATTTCTCGACTGGCGAGGTTCAGCATGATGTCGCCCTGACCCGCTATCATATCGACCGCATGAGTTGGACGAATGATCATGGTGATCCTTTTGTCGGCACCCGCACCAAATTGTCCTGGCAGGGCGCAATGGATCTGGGCGGCGCGGGCACGCGCCTGATCATCGGCGCGGATACCGAGAAGGAAAAATCCGAAGGCAACGGCGATTCCCGCATGTCGGGCGCTTTCGCTGAAATTGCGGTGCCGGTGAGTCCTCGGCTTGACGTCAACGCCTCGCTGCGCCGCGATGAGCATTCGCGTTTTGGCGGCTATACCTCGGGCCGCCTGACCGCGGTTTATCGCGCCAGCGAGGATTTGCTGTTCCGCGCTGCGGTCGGCAATGGTTTCCGGGCGCCATCGCTGTACGAGCTATACGATTCCTACGGCAACCCTGATATGGAACGCGAGGAAAGCGTGACCGCTGAACTCGGTGTCGAAAAGCGTTGGGGAGATGAGAATTATCTGCGTGCCACCGCGTTCTACACCGAAGCAGAGAACCTGATCGGCTTTGATACGGAGTCGGTGTCCTGCAAGAGCGCGGTCGAGACAGGCTGGCCGGGATGCTACGCGCAGGTCGATGGGAAGGCCCGCCGCAAGGGGGTGGAACTCGATGGCCGCTTCGCCATTGGTACGGGCCGTGCCCTGACGGCATCCTATACCTACACGGACAGCAATGTAATCGCGAACTGGGCGGATGTTCCCGCGCATAGTCTTCACCTTGGCTTCGAGACGGAATTCACAAGCGGGACCACGGCAGGTATCTCGCTGCGATATCTGGCCGATCGGCCGGGAGAGCTGGAGGATTTCGCCACGCTCGATCTGCTGTTCAGCCATCCCCTGACCGAAAACGCCCAAGCCTATCTGCGCATCGAGAATATCTTCGACAAGCAATATCAACTGGTTGACAGCTATGGCACTCCTGATCGCTCTGTCTATGCGGGGCTGCGTGCGTCGTTCTAGGCGCATCTGCGGCTGGGTGGCGGCGATGCTGATCGCCGCAGTCCTTCCTGCCGAGTCCGCGCCGCAGCGTGTGGTGTCGATGAATCTGTGCACCGATCAGATTGCCATGTTGCTTGCGGCGGAAGGACAGTTGATTTCGGTCAGCGATCTGGCGGCGGATCCCCGGATGTCGTCGATGGCGGACAAGGCTGCGGCGTACCAGGAAAATCATGGCCGGGCCGAGGAAATCTATCTGATGCGTCCCGATCTGGTTATTGCGGGGCAATTCACGCAAGGGCCGACCGTGCAGATGTTGCGGCGGCTTGGGATCCGCGTCGAGGTTTTTCCTCCGGCCGAAAGCATCGAGTCGATCCGCAAGGAGATCCGCCATATGGGTGCGTTGCTGGGCCGTGAAAAAGCCGCGGAAGCCCTGCTTGCCGATTTCGACGAGGGTCTGGAGACTACCGCCAGCAAGACCCGGCGCGGCAGGGCTGCGCTTTATTATGCGAATGGTTTCACCTCCGGGCGGAACACGCTGGCCGGGACGATTCTGGATGCCGCGGGCTATGACAATGTCGCCGGAGATTTCGGCATCGACGACACCTCGGCGCTGCCCATGGAACTGATCGTGATGTCGCAGCCGGACCGGGTGATTACCGGCTCGAAATGGCCCGGGCAATCCCGGTCCGAGGCGATCCTTGATCATCCCGCCCTGAAGAAACTCTCATTCGGGATCGCCGAGGCGACGGACCGGGATTGGGTTTGCGGCACCCCGTATATTCTTCGCGCCATCGGGGATCTGCAATGAAGCCGGTTTTCGCCCTCCTGACCCTGCTGATGCTTGGGCTGTTCATCCTGTCTTTGGTGACCGGTCCCGCCGATCTGAGCATGGCTGACAGTCTTCTGGCGATGATATGGGGCGGAGACGGTCCGGTTCCGATCGTCATGCGCGAGATCCGTCTGCCGCGCGCGATCCTTGGGCTGGCGATCGGCGGGGCGCTTGGACTTGGCGGAGCGGCGATGCAGGGCTATCTGCGCAATCCGTTGGCCGAGCCGGGGCTGATCGGCGTCTCGGGGATGGCCGCGCTTGGGGCGGTTCTGGCGATTCAGACCGGAATGGCCCTGAACGCGCCACTGGCATTGCCGCTATCGGCTTTGATCGGCGCGGCGGCCGGAGCGGGTCTGCTGATCCTGCTGGCCGGTCCGGGCGGCGGGTCGGTCACGCTGATCCTTGCCGGAATTGCCATCTCGGCATTGGCGAATGCCGGGACGGCATTGGTTCTCAACCTGTCTCCTAACCCTTATGCGGCGAATGAGATCGTCTTCTGGCTGATGGGATCGCTGGCCGACCGCTCGATGCTGCATGTCGCGCTTGCCTTGCCGTTGATCCTGCTGGGCGCTGTGCTGGTCTGTGGCACGGCGCGCGGGCTGGATGCACTCACGCTGGGTGAATCCGCGGCGATGTCGATGGGAGTTTCGGCGGTGGCGCTAAGATGGCGCCTGATCGCGGGGCTGGCGCTTATGATCGGCCCGGCAACTGCGGTCGCCGGAGTGATCGGCTTCGTGGGGCTTGTCGTTCCGCATATCCTCAGGCCGTGGGTTGGCGCGCGCCCGTCGCTGCTGTTACCGGCATCGGCGCTTGGTGGTGCGATCCTTGTGCTGACTGCGGACATCGCAGTGCGGATGATCGTGCCCGAGAGGGATCTGAAACTGGGCGTGCTGACGGCAATCATCGGTGCGCCGCTGTTTCTGCATCTGATCTGGAAGACCCGCAGCGGAGGCAGGATATGAGTTTGCTCGAACTGCGGGAACTTTCGGTGATCCGGCGCAATCGGCAGGTGCTGAACGATGTGAGCCTGACCATTAGCGAAGGCGAACTGGTCGGGCTGATCGGTCCGAACGGTGCGGGAAAATCGACCCTGATGGAGGCCGCGCTGGGGATGATCCCGTTTTCCGGCAGTTCCAGCCTTGCAGCGATGGGAACGGAAGGGCGCGCCCGCAAAGCCGCCTATCTGCCGCAATCGCGTGAAATCGCCTGGCCCGTCAGCGTCGAGGATCTGATCTCGCTGGGGCGCCTTCCCTGGCCGGGCGGCGGATACAGGGCAGAAGACAGGGATGCCATCGAATCCGCCATCACCCGCATGGAGCTTCAGCCATTCCGTCATCGGACCGCGCTGCGCCTTTCGGGAGGCGAACAGGCGCGGGTTCTGATTGCGCGGGCATTGGCGCAGCAAACCCCGCTGATCGTCGCGGATGAGCCGGTCGCGGGGCTTGATCCGGCGCAACAGCTTGCCTGTCTGCGCCTGTTCCGGCAGCTCGCGCAAGAGGGCAGAGGCCTGCTTGTATCGTTGCACGATCTTGGGCTTGCCGTCCGGTTCTGCGACCGTCTCGTGCTTCTGGCCGGGGGAACGGTGCTGGCAGATGGCGATCCCCGGCATGTGCTGCGGGACGAGATGGTTCAGAACGCCTTCGGCATCACCCTCCGTCATGTCGAAACACCAGACGGGCCGACGGTTCTGCCGGTCTGAGGCCGTGCAGGGGAAATGTCCGGGACGGCAGAGGCGCTGTCAGGAGTCGCCTTGCCCGATATGCCCGACCTTTTTCAGTGCCTCGGCAATTTCATCCAGAATCGCGGGATCGTCTATCGTGGCGGGCGCAGTCACCGTTTCGCCATTCGCGACCTTTGCCATGATCGCGCGGAGGATCTTGCCCGAGCGGGTCTTGGGCAAGCGCTCGACCACACAGGCGGTCTTGAAAGCGGCGACGGGCCCGATCTTGTCCCGAACCATGGCAACGACCTCGCGGGTGATCTGTTCGTCCGGCGCTTCGATGCCGCGTTTCAGGCACAGGAAACCCAGCGGCACCTCGCCTTTCAGCGGATCGCTTGCGCCGATCACCGCAGCCTCGGCGACGGCAGGATGCGAGGCAAGAACTTCTTCCATGGCGCCGGTGGACAGGCGGTGACCGGCGACATTGATCACGTCATCGGTGCGCGCCATGATATAAAGATAGCCATCCGCATCGACATATCCCGCGTCCCCGGTTTCGTAATAGCCGGGGAAACGTTCGAAATAGGCCTTGTGAAGCCGCGCTTCGGCGTTCCACAGATTCGGCAGCGCTCCCGGCGGCAACGGCAATTTGATCGCAATCGCCCCAAGCGTCCCGGTTGGCGTCTCATTGCCTGAATCGTCAAGGATATGAACATCATAGCCGGGCATCGCCACCGAGGGGCTGCCCTTCTTGACCGGCAGATGCTCGATGCCGAAAGGGTTCGCGGCGATGGACCAGCCGGTTTCCGTCTGCCACCAGTGATCCAGTACTGGCAGGTTCAGCTTGTCCTCAAGCCAGGTGATCGTATCCGGATCGGCCCGTTCGCCCGCCAGAAACACCGCCTTGAGAGCAGACAGATCGTAATTGCCGATCAGCTTGCCCTCCGGATCCTCGCGTTTGACCGCCCGGATGGCGGTCGGAGCGGTGAAGAAGCTTTTGACCTTATGCTCGCTTATCACGCGCCAGAAGGTTCCGGCATCCGGCGTTCCGACCGGCTTGCCTTCGAATATGATCGTCGTCGCGCCCGCGAAAAGCGGTGCATAGCAGATATAGCTATGCCCGACCACCCAGCCGACATCCGAGGCGGCCCAATATACGTCTCCGGCCTCGATGTCGTAGATATTCTTCATCGACCAGTTCAGTGCCACCAGATGGCCGGCGCTATGCCTGATCACGCCCTTGGGCTTACCGGTCGTTCCCGAAGTGTATAGAATATAGACCGGATGGTTGCCCTCGACAGGCAGGCAATCCGCAGGAACTGCGTCCTGCTGGAAGCTGTCCCATTCAAAATCCCGCCCGGGGACCATCTCGGCGATTTCCTGTTCCCGCTGCAGGATCACGCAGAATTCCGGCTTATGCGTGGCCATGTCGATGGCCGTGTCCAGCAGTGGCTTGTAGCTGACGATCCGGCCCGGCTCGATCCCGCAGGAGGCCGAGATGATGGCACGGGGAGTTGCATCGTCGATACGTACCGCCAGTTCCCGCGCGGCAAAGCCGCCGAAGACGACGGAATGGATCGCGCCGATCCTTGCGCATGCGAGCATGGCGATGATCGCCTCGGGAACCATCGGCATATAGATAATGACCCTGTCGCCCTTGACGACGCCTTTTGCCTGCAAGGCGCCTGCCAGACGGGCGACCCGGTCGCGCAGCTCGGAAAAGGTGATCTTCTGGACGCTGCCGGTGACAGGGCTGTCATGAATGAGTGCGGGCTGATCGCCGCGTCCTGCCTTGACATGGCGATCCACGGCGTTCCAGCAGGTGTTGACCATCGCATCCGAGAACCATTCCCCCACCGGGCCCTGATCGAACCATCCCTTGGCGGGCGCGCGGTCCCAGTCGATATCCTCGGCCGCTTTCAGCCAGAATGCTTCCGGATCCGCTTTCCACGCGTCGTAAATGTCACGATAAGTCATGTCTCATCCCCTCCTTGCCTGCCAGCACCGGTGTTACACGATGATCTTCGGCGGCTGCAACGCCACTTTGCCCGAAGCGCGCTCTGTGGCCCGTTCCGGTCTGATGCGGGTTTGACAAAATCGACCGGTCACAGCAGGCTGTTTACCGGGGGCCGGGTTTGTCACGGCGGGTGTCTCGCCGGGCCGCTGCCCCGCAGGAGAGGTGCTATGAAACTGTCCGATATGTTTTCCAGTCTTGCCGGCAATGCCCGCAATTTCGAAGAGCGGGTCAGCGAATGGCAGGCCCAACTGACCAGCAGCAACGAAGACATGATGGTCAGTGCCCGCAAATGGCAAGAGACGGCCATGCAGCGTCAGGAAGAGTTGAACAAGCAGATGCAGGGCTATTTCGAAGAGGCGAATGAGAATGTTCGCGCACAATGGCAGACGATGCAGACATCCTGGGAAGAGCAGTTCAGGAAGATGCAGGAAAAGGGTGAGGAAATGCGTGCAGCGGCGATGAAAAGCGGGAATTTCCCCGACTGGGCCGAGGCCTATGCCGCCCAGATGGTGGCCTTCGCGCAAAAGATGCAGGATGAGGCCGCCAATGCCATCGCCGCCGCAACCGAGGCGCGGGGATCGGACAAAAAGAGCAGGAAAGGCTGATCTGTCAGGCGCCACAGGGAGGGCAACGCCCGCATGGTTAAGCCGGAATTAACCGGCGAGCGCGACTTTCGTCAACTCCGCCAATCCGGGCGGGAACAGGCGAAAGGGATGCAATGGCAAATGTTGAAGCGCCAACCGTGGACATGATCGCAAGAGAGATCGTCGCCCGCGAGGGCGGCTATGTGAATGATCCGGACGATCCGGGCGGGGCGACCAAATACGGCGTCACCATCGGCACCATGCGTGCGCTTGGGATGGATCTCGACAAGAACGGCCGCGTGGATCGGGCCGATGTGAAGGCCCTGACCCGCGAACAGGCCGAACATGTCTTTGTCGAACATTATTTTCATCGCCCCCGTTTGGCGGAACTGCCAGAGACGGTGCAGGCGTCGGTCTTCGACATGTATGTGAATTCCGGTGCCAATGCCGTGAAAATCCTGCAAAGGCTTGTGACGCGGATGGGGTTTCCTGCAAATCCCGACGGGGTGATCGGCCCCCTGACGGTTTCAGCCGCCCATGCCGCGGCGGATGCGGCGCCCGAATATCTTGCGGATGCCTATGGGATCGCCCGGCGCAACTATTATTACGCTTTGGCCGACCGCAGATCCGCCAGCCGCAAATATGCCCGCACCCGTAGGGGCGGCAAAGGGGGATGGATCACCCGCGCCGAAAGCTTCATCTCGCCCAGATATCATTTATCCGAAACCGAACATCGCAGGAGGATCGCGCAATGGGGCTGATCGGCAGGCTGGTTCGCGGGCAGGGCGCCACCGCGCTTGGCAGCGCCGTGGGGGGCGTGGCTGAAATCTTCGTCCAGAACGCCACCCGCCGGATGGAACTGGACGAAGCGGCATATGGCCGGGCGGTCACTCAGTTCGGGCAGGAATTCACGAACCGTGACGGCGGTTGGTTCGATAGCATCGTCAATGGATTGAACAGGCTTCCCCGGCCGCTTCTGGCTTTGGGGACGATGGCGCTTTTCGGTTATGCGATGATCGAGCCCGCCGGCTTCGGATTGCGGATGGAGGGCCTGCAACGGGTGCCCGAGCCGCTTTGGTGGCTGCTTGGCGCGATTGTCGGATTTTATTTCGGCGCGCGTGAAGCGCATTATTTCCGCAATCGCCATTGGCCCGTGAAAGGCGCGGAACCCGCAGCGCAACGGGCTGTTCAGGTGCCCGAAGACGATTTCCCGGACAATGCCGCCTTGCGGGATTGGGCGGCAAATATGCGAAAACGGCTGTGATTCTCGCCGCACCGGGGTGGCGGATACACGGAAAACTGACAGGTAGCGACAAAGGGGGGACTTTCCCCCCTTTTTTCATGGCTCTATGCTGTGCCCATACGGAGGTTCGCTCATATGATCGCAGAATTCGGCCATTTCGCCCTGATCCTTGCCCTGGCCGTCGCGGTCTATCAGATGATCGTGCCGATGATCGGGGCGGCAAAAGGCTGGCCCGGCTGGATGGAAAGCGCGCGTCCGGCGGCGATGGCGCAGTTCTTGCTGACCGGGCTGTCATTCGCGGCGTTGACGGTCGCATTCGTGACCTCGGATTTCTCGCTGAAACTGGTCTATGAGAATTCCCATACCGCCAAGCCGATGCTTTACAAGATCGCCGGCGTCTGGGGGAATCATGAAGGCTCGATGCTTTTATGGGTGCTGATTCTTGCCCTGTTCGGTGCGGCGGCCGCGGTGTTCGGGGGCAATCTGCCGCTACAGCTTCGGGCGCGGGTGCTGGCGGTGCAGGCGTCGATTGGTGCTGCGTTCTACGCATTCATCATCTTTACCTCGAACCCGTTCCTGCGGCTGGCGAACCCGCCTTTCGACGGGCGCGACCTGAACCCGCTCTTGCAGGATCCGGGCTTGGCCTTTCATCCGCCATTTCTCTATCTGGGCTATGTCGGGCTTTCGATGGCCTTCAGTTTCGCCGTCGCCGCCCTGATCGAAGGTCGCGTCGATGCGGCATGGGCGCGATGGGTCCGCCCCTGGACGCTTGCGGCATGGATGTTCCTGACCGTCGGTATCGCGCTTGGCTCGTGGTGGGCCTATTACGAGCTTGGCTGGGGCGGGTTCTGGTTCTGGGATCCGGTCGAGAACGCCAGTTTCATGCCCTGGCTGCTGGCGGCGGCGCTGCTGCATTCGGCAATCGTCGTGGAAAAGCGCGAGGCATTGAAAAGCTGGACGATCCTGCTGGCGATCATGGCTTTCGGTTTTTCGATGATCGGGACATTCATCGTCCGGTCGGGCGTGATCACCTCGGTCCACAGTTTCGCAAGCGATCCGACACGTGGCATCTTCATCCTTGCCATTCTGGCCGTGTTTACCGGCAGTGCATTGACGCTTTATGCCGCACGGGCGGGGCAGATGACGGCCCGGGGGGTCTTTACTCCGGCATCGCGCGAAGGCGCATTGGTGGTCAATAATGTATTGCTGGCAGTCTCGGCCCTGGTCGTCTTCGTTGGAACCATGTGGCCGCTGCTGGCTGAAATGCTTTGGGACCGCAAGCTTTCGGTCGGCGCGCCCTTCTTCAACAAAGCATTCACCCCCTTCATGCTGATCCTGGCCATCGCCCTGCCTTTGGGGGCGATCATCCCCTGGAAACGCGGATCGATGCGGGCATTGAAACCGCTGCGCGGCGCGTTGATTTTTACCGGGGCGGTCATGCTGCTGGTCTTCTCGGTCTCGACCGGGCGTTCCGCCATCGCCCTGATCGGTGCCGGGCTGGGCGCGTGGCTGATCGGTGGCGCGGTGGCGGAACTGGTTTACCGCACTGGAAATTCGGGCCTGTCACGGCTGTTGCGGCTGCCGCGGGCCGATTGGGGCAAGGCGGTGGCGCATGCGGGGCTGGGCGTGACCTTTATCGGCGTGGCGCTGCTGACTGCCTGGCAGACCGAGGATATCCGCGTCGCACAGATTGATGAGCCGTTCGAGATTGCAGGCTACCAGATCACACTGAAAGAGGTGAATGAGATCGAAGGGCCGAATTATATTTCGACCATGGCGACGATGGAGGTACAGCGGAACGGCCGGCAGGTCGCGCTGCTTCATCCTGAAAAGCGCGTCTATCCGGTGCAGGCGATGCCGACGACCGAAGCGGCGATAGATAACGGCCTGTTCCGCGACATTTATCTTGTCATCGGCGATGCCCAGAAGGACGGGGGCTGGGCGGTACGATCCTATGTGAAACCCTTTGCCAACTGGATCTGGGCGGGCGCGATCCTGATGGCGCTGGGCGGTGCGATCAGCCTGTCGGATCGCCGCTACCGTGTTGCGGCGGGCGAAAAGCGCCGCAGCCCTGCGGCAGCGGTGCCGGCTGAATGAAACGGCTGAGCCTGATAGCCGCGCTGTTGCTGGCGCTGGTGTCCCCCGTTTTCGCGGTGCAGCCGGATGAGGTGCTTGACGATCCCGTGCTGGAGGCACGCGCCCGCGAGATTTCGCAAAAGCTGCGCTGTCCCATCTGTCAGGGTGAGAATATCGATGAATCCAATGCGGCGATCAGCCGTGATCTGCGGCTATATGTGCGCGAGCGTCTGGTGGCGGGCGATAATGATGACAAGGTGATCGACGCGGTCGTGGACCGCTTCGGGGAATATGTCCTGTTCGAGCCACGCGCCCGCGGCTCGAACCTGATCCTGTGGCTCGCGGGGCCGGTCATGGCCTTGATCGGTCTGCTGATTGCATGGGGTTTCGTAAAGGCGCGGTCGCGCGAGGCGGCGGTTCCCGAACCGCTGAAAGATGACGAGCAGGCCCGCCTGCGCGAAATCATGCGGGATTGACGCCGGGTTCCGCTTTTATCGATGCGGAATTTGAGCATCATATGCCGCAAAGAAGGGGATGGTATGAATTACGAAACGATCGAGTTCACCACCGAAGGCGGAATCGGCACGCTGACGCTGAACCGTCCGAAGGTGATGAATGCCTTGAACAGCAGGATGCGGGCCGAAATCACGCAGGTGCTGACCGATTTGCCCGGCGAATCTCGCTGTGTCGTCATGACCGGATCTGGCGCGGCTTTCTGCTCTGGCCAGGATCTGACCGATGCCGGGTCGGCGATCGATCTGGAAGCAACCCTGCGCGACGAATACGAACCGATGCTGCGCGCGGTTCGCAACTGCCCGGTTCCGGTGATCGCGGCTGTCAATGGCGTGGCGGCAGGGGCGGGAGCCAATCTGGCGCTTGTCGCCGATGTGGTGATCGCGGCGGACAGCGCCAAGTTCATTCAGGCTTTCACCCGGATCGGGCTGATTCCCGATGCAGGCGGCACATGGGCGATCCCGCGTGCCGTCGGGGCTGCGCGCGCCATGGGGCTGATGCTCTTCGCGGATGCAATTCCGGCCCGCAAGGCTGCCGATTGGGGCCTGATCTGGGAAGCGGTTCCCGATGAGGATTTCACCGGGATCGTGGCCGACCGCGCCCGCCAGCTTGCTCAGGGGCCGACCTCGGCCTATCTGTCGGTGCGGCAGGCGGTGGCGGCGTCCTTCGACAATGATCTGGATGCGCAACTGAAGCTGGAAGCCAGTCTGCAGGGACGGGCAGGGCGCAGCGATGATTTCCGCGAGGGGGTGGCAGCCTTTCTCGAAAAGCGAAAGCCGCGCTTTACCGGGAAGTAAGGACGCTTTCCTGCGTCTGCCGGGTTGCGTTCCGGTTTGCCTGACATTTCGGGACTGCGGACCGGAAGGTACCGTGGCTTTGAATGGTTGACCTCCCCCGGTGAGTGGCGTTAACCCGCGATGATCAGTCAGGAAGACGAAAATGAACCTTTTCACCGATCTTCGCGGCACCGTCCTTGCCGCGCTGGAGCAGATGACCGAGGCAGGGGAACTGCCCAAGGGTCTGGATTTCTCGAATGTCGCGGTCGAGCCTCCGCGCGATCCGGCGCATGGGGACATGGCGACCAACGCCGCCATGGTGCTGGCAAAACCTGCCAGGGCCAAACCGCGCGATATCGCCGAAAAACTTGCCGCGAGGCTGACCGATCCGCGTATCAGCAGCGCCGAGGTAGCGGGACCGGGATTCCTCAATCTGCGCCTTGCGCCGGATATCTGGCGCGGCGTGGTCAAGGCCGCGATCGAGGGTGGTGAGGATTTCGGACGCTCGCAGATCGGCGCGGATATTCGCGTCAATGTCGAATTCGTCAGTGCCAATCCCACCGGCCCGATGCATGTCGGCCATGTCCGCGGGGCGGTCTTCGGGGATGCCCTGGCCAATCTTCTGGATTTCTCGGGCCATGACGTAACCCGCGAATATTATATCAATGACGGCGGCGCGCAGGTCGATGTTCTGGCGCGCTCCGCCTATGAGCGGTATCGCGAGGCCAACGGTCTTGAACCCGCGATCAGCGAGGGGCTTTATCCCGGCGATTACCTGATCCCGGTCGGTGAGGCGCTTAAGGCGAAATATGGCGACACTCTGCTGAACAAGCCGGAAGAGGATTGGCTGGACGACATCCGCGAATTCGCCACCCAGGCGATGATGCAGATGATCCGCGACGATCTGGATGCGCTGGGCGTGCGCATGGATGTCTATTCAAGCGAAAAGGCGCTTTACGGCAGCGGCAAGATCGAAGCCGCGATCGAGCGGCTGGACAGTATGGGCCTGATCTATCGCGGCGTCCTGGAACCGCCCAAGGGCAAGCTGCCCGAGGATTGGGAAGAGCGCGAGCAGATGTTGTTCCGCTCGACCGCGCATGGCGACGATGTGGACCGGCCGATTCAGAAATCGGATGGCGCCTGGACCTATTTCGCGCCCGACATCGCCTATCACTGGGACAAGATCGACCGGGGTTTCGATCAGTTGATCGATGTCTTCGGCGCCGATCACGGCGGTTATGTCAAGCGGATGAATGCGGCGGTCAAGGCTTTGTCGAACGGGCGTGTGCCTTTGGACATCAAGCTGATCCAGCTTGTGAAGCTGTTCAGGAATGGCGAGCCGTTCAAGATGTCCAAGCGCGCGGGGACCTTCGTCACGCTGCGCGACGTGGTCGAGGAGGCGGGGGCCGATGTAACCCGCTTCATCATGCTGACCCGCAAGAACGATGCGCCTCTGGATTTCGATTTCGCCAAGGTGCTTGAGCAGTCCAAGGATAATCCGGTCTGGTATGTGCAATATGCCAGCGCGCGGGTTCATTCGGTGCTGCGCCGCGCGCGCGAGGCGGGGATCGACGTTTCGGATAAGATGCTGCTTTCCGCCGATCTGGCCCGGATTTCGCATCCAGCCGAGCTTGACCTGGCGAAAAAAGTTGCAGAATGGCCACGCCTGGTCGAGCATGCCGCCCGCGCGCATGAGCCGCATCGCATTGCATTTTTCCTCTACGATATCGCGTCAGAGCTGCACTCATTGTGGAATCGCGGCAATGATGATGCCAGCCTGCGCTTCGTTCAGGATGATGATTTCGCTGCGAGTCAGGCAAAAATTGCCCTGGTTCGCGCCGTCGGCGTTGTCATTTCCTGTGGACTCGGTATCTTAGGCGTAGCTTCGGCAGAGGAAATGCGCTGATATAATGCGCCCCTGCCGGCAAGGAACGAGCAGGTAACAGTAAAGCCGGGCTAACCGGCAGGCAGGCAGGCTATGGCAGTGATGGATTTCCGCGAAGGCGGATATATTTTCTCGCGTCACAAGGTACGGCGCGAGTTTGCTTATGACCAAGGTGGCTGGGACGAAGACGGAGCGCATGTGGATGATGCCCGTTACGCGGGTGATCCCGATGGGCTTCCGCCCCTGACGACGCGCCTTGCCAGACTGACCCATTATCTGGGCGCATTGGCATCGGTCGCGTTGATGATCGGCCTGATGGTCTGGGGATGGCAGCTCATATCGCGGGATGTTTCGGGGATCCCGGTCATTCACGCGCTGGGAGGCGAGGCGCGTTCGACGCCTGAAGACCCCGGCGGAGAGCTGACAAACTATACCGGTTACGCCGTGAATAATGTCGCCGAGGGCGCCGACACCGTGCCGGTCGATCAGGTTGCGGTCGTTTCTTCGGAAATCGCTCTGGCGGATGAAGATGTGGCCATGGGTCAGCTGGGGGCCGAAGCCCGTGAACCGACCCAGCAATCCGAAGTTCCGCTAAGCTTCGACGGCGAGCCGATCGCGCCGCTGTCCGATAGCGAGATGCGCAAGATCGCCGAGGCCGAAAGCCGGGCCGCAGCGGCACATGCCGCCGCGCGGAATGAGGTTGCGAATGCCGAGATCGTTGATGCTCCGGCAAGCGAAGGCCCGGTCAATGAAGTCGTGACCGATGAAAACGGTGTTCCCGCTCAGGCCGCCGCCATCACTGCGGCGCTGGCAGAAGCACAAGCCCAACAGGCAAACGACGCGTTGGCGACATCGACCCGTCCGGCGCCTCGTCCGCGGAGAACAAGCGCCGCCGAGACTGCCCCCGCGACCACCCAGACGGCCGCTGCCGAGGCTGCTCCTGCCCCGGCATCGGCACCTGCCGCGCGTCCTGCGGCAGCCTCTGCTCCGGCGCCTGAAGCGCAGCCGGCAACCGCTGTCGCTTCGGCAGGCGGCCCGGTGGTGCAACTTGGGGCATTCGACAGCAATGCCATCGCAGAGAGCGAATGGAACCGCCTGTCGGGCAAGTTCGGCTCGTTGTTTTCCGGCAAGGGTCAGGTGATCCAGGAGCACGCATCGAATGGGCGCACCTATTGGCGGCTGCGGGTTGCGGGCTTCAGCGACACCTCTGACGCCCGGAATTTCTGCGCCGAGATGAAGGCCGGCGGAACCGATTGTATCGCGCTGGCGGCCCAGTGAACCACAGCGCAACGATTCTCGGCGGGATCGCCGGGACCAGCCTGACTGCGGCCGAACGGGATTTCTTCCGTTCGGCCGATCCTTGGGGCTTCATCCTTTTCGCCCGCAATGTCGAAAGCCCCGGACAGCTTCGCCGCCTGACCGGCGATCTGCGCGAGGCGGTAGGCCGCGATGCCGTCATTACCATCGATCAGGAAGGCGGCAGGGTTCAGCGCCTGCGCGCGCCGCATTGGCGCGAATGGCCCGCCCCGCTGGATCAGGCAGGGGCGGGCGCGCGGGCGATGTGGCTGCGCTATCGGCTGATCGGAGCGGAACTGAAGGATTGCGGGATCGATTCAGACTGCGCGCCGACGCTTGACGTCGCCCAGCCCGAGACGCATCCGTTTCTGCGCAATCGCTGCCTTGGAACCGATCCTGTCAAAGTGGCGGAACTGGGGCGCGCGGTGGCTGACGGTTTGCTGGCGGCGGGGATTCTTCCGGTGATGAAGCATATGCCCGGCCACGGCCGCGCCATTGCCGACAGTCATCATGATTTACCCAAAGTCGATGCCGGACCGGATGAATTGGCAGCGGTCGATTTTGCCCCCTTCCGCAGCCTGAACGATCTGCCCATGGGGATGACGGGTCATATCTGTTTCACGGCGTTGGATGCTACCCCCGCGACGGCATCTGCAAAGATCATTGGATTGATTCGTGACCAATTGGAATTCGATGGTTTGCTGATGACCGATGATATCAGCATGAACGCGCTTCCCGGAACCGAGGCCGAGCGCGCCGCGGCGGCAATTTCCGCCGGCTGCGATCTGGTGCTGCATTGCAATGGCGATATCGCCACGATGGAGCCGGTCGTTGCAGCAACAGGCATGATGAACGCCAAGGCGCAGCAACGCGCGGAACGCGTTCTGACCATGCGTCAAAGCCCGGAACCTGCCGATCTGGAGGCATTGTTGACGGAATATCACACGCTGATCGGCGCTTAGAGCGTGTCGCGTTGAATCTGAAACGCGGCTTATTTGCGTCCCGCGATGGCCGGGGGCACTGCCCCATTGCGGGCAGTCTCTTGGACCAGCGGCGCGACCCGCCGGCGACCCCGGAGGTATTTGGACAAAGAAGAAGCAGAGGGAGGGGGAGCCGGGCGGGCGCGACAGGTTATGGGTGCAGATCGCTTCGGACGTGATCAGCCTTGCATCGTGGCAAGCCAGCGGTTCAGGACATCCAGCGACTCAGGTTCGTCCAGCCATGGAATATGTGCGCGGCCGGGGATCTCTGCATAGATCGTATCGGGACGACGGCGGCGCATTTCGGTAACGGATTCCGGCGACAGAAGATTGGAATTCGCGCCGCGCAGCAGAGCGACGGGAAATCCGGCACAGGTATCCCAAAGCGGCCATAAATCCGGTGTCTCACCCTGAAATGCGGCCAGGAATGCGTTTCGCAACGCGGGATCGTATTTGATCCGCAGCCCGTCCGGGGTCTGCTCGTAATGTTTTTGCGCATCCGCAAACCAGCGGCCTTCCGGCACATCGACAAAGCCGGGCATGGCGGAAGGCAGGCGGGCGGCCAGTTCTGCATGGCTCTTTGCCGCAGGGTTGCGGCCGACATAATCGAATATCTGTTCAAGCCCGGTCTGCTCGATCTTCGGGCCGACATCGTTCAGGCACAGCCCAAGCAGCCGGTCATGTGCGGTCGCGGCAAGAAACAGGCCGATCAGACCGCCGCGCGAGGTTCCGAGGATCGCGGCCTTGCCGATGCCCAGATGATCCAGAAGCGCTGTCGCGTCTTTCGCTTCTTGCGGTACGGTATAGCTGTTCTCCCCCGTCCAGTCGGATTGGCCGCGGCCCCGGTAATCCATCCGGATCAGCCGGACATCCGGCAAATGCGGGGCGACATAATCGAAATCGGCCATGTTACGGGTCAGCCCCGCCAGACACAAAACCGGCAGCCCGTTGCCTTCGTCACGATAGGCAAGCCGGGTTCCATCTTTGACGGTGAAGAATTCGGTCATCGAAGCTCTCGCAGATCCGAAACGATCCTGCCGGGCTGGCAGGGCAGGCGGTCCACAGGGAAGCCCATGCGATTGACCCAGATGGTCCGAAAGCCGAATCGGGTCGCGCCGTAGATGTCCCAGCCATTGGAGGACACGAAATTGATATCGCCCGGAGCGCAGGAGAAATGATCGGTGACGATACCGTAAGCCCTTGCCGAGGGTTTGAATTCGCCCACGGTTTCCACCGATAGCAGCGCGTCAAATCGCTGATCCAGCTTTGCGGATGTGACCGCATCGTCAAGCATCCGGGGGTTGCCGTTGGAGAATATGGCGAGACGGCCGCCCTCGCTGCGCAGCCTGTCCAGCATCTTGGGCACCTCGGGATAGGCGGGCAGGTGGCGGTAAAGATCCAGCAGCCGGGCGGATTGTTCCGGCGTGACGCCATGATGCTCTGATACCCAGTCGAGCGCGTCGGATGTCACTTGCCAGAAATCGGCATGTTCACCGGTGATCGTGCGCAGCCATGAATATTCAAGCTGTTTGCGCCGCCAATCGGCCGAAAGCGCCTTCCAGACGGCATTCAGGGAAGGATCGTCGTTTGCCGCCTGACGCGCGGCCCCGTCGACATCGAACAGAGTGCCGTAAGCGTCGAAGACCCAGATCACAGGTTTTCGCTTTGCGGCATGCCAAGCACGTGATAGCCGCCATCCACCCGCACGACCTCACCGGTGGTCGAGGCGCCCCAATCCGACAACAGCCAGACCGCGGTGCCGCCGATCGCTTCCAACGTGGCATTGGCGCGCAGCGGCGCGTTCGCCTCGGTATGGCGGAAGGTCTTGCGCGCGCCGCCGATCGCCGCGCCTGCAAGGGTCTTCATCGGGCCGGGCGAGATGGCGTTGACGCGGATACCATCGGGGCCAAGATCATTCGCCAGATAGCGGACGCTGGATTCCAGCGCCGCCTTGGCGACGCCCATGACATTGTAATAGGGTGTCACCCGGTTCGATCCGGCATAGGTCATGGTCAGGATCGTCGAACCCGGAGCCATCAGTGGCATTGACCGGCGGGCCACCTCGATCAGCGAATAGCAGGAAATATCCAGCGAATGCTTGAAATTCGCGCGGCTGGTATTGACGAAACGCCCGGTCAATTCGTCCTTGTTGGAAAAGGCGATGGCATGGATCAGGAAGTCCAGACGGCCCCAGCGATCGGTTATACCGGTAAAGGCGGCATTCAGGCTGTCATCATCAGTGACATCGACATCCAGCAGAAAGTCCGAGCCGACGGATTCGGCCAATGGCGCGACCCGTTTGCCGAATGCCTCGCCCTGATAGCTGAACGCAAGTTCGGCCCCTTCGGCCGCCGTGGCGCGCGCAATACCCCAAGCGATGGAGCGGTCGTTGGCGACCCCCATCACAAGCCCTCGCTTGCCCTTAAGAAGTTCGCCCATATTCTGACCTCGTTCTTGTTCTTATTCAATATATCTGGACATCAGCAATGTCGCATTGGTGCCGCCGAAACCGAAACTGTTCGACAGAACCGAGTCAAGCCCGGCATTGTCGATGCGGGTCGTGGCAATCTCTTCCGGTTTGATCTCGGGATCCAGTGTCTGAATATTTGCAGATGCTGCAATGAAGTCATTTTGCAACATCAGCAGACAATAAATCGCCTCATGCACCCCTGTCGCGCCAAGGCTGTGACCTGTCAGCGATTTCGTAGAACTGACGGGCGGCATATTGCCCTCTCCGAACAGCCGCCGCAGCGCCTTGATTTCGCCCAAATCTCCTACCGGGGTCGAGGTGCCATGCGCGTTGACATAGGATATCTTGCGGCCTTCGGGCAGCGTTTCCACGGCAAGCCGCATCGAGCGTTCACCGCCTTCGCCGGACGGGGCCACCATGTCATAGCCGTCGGAGGTGGCGCCATAGCCGGTGACTTCGGCATAGATTTTCGCGCCGCGAGCCCTGGCATGCTCCAGTTCCTCCAGCACGACGACCCCGCCGCCGCCGGCGATCACGAAACCGTCCCGGGTTTCGTCATAAGGGCGCGAGGCGGTTTCCGGCGTGTCGTTATATTTCGACGACATCGCGCCCATCGCGTCGAACAGGCAGGACAGGGTCCAGTCCAGTTCCTCGCCGCCGCCCGCAAAGACAATATCCTGCTTGCCCATCTGGATTTGCTCGACCCCGTTGCCGATGCAATGCGCGCTGGTCGAGCAGGCCGAGGTGATCGAGTAATTGACGCCCTTGATCTTGAACGGTGTCGCAAGGCAGGCGGAATTGCTTGAAGACATGCAGCGCGTGACCATGAACGGTCCCATCCGCTTTGGCGCGCCCTTTTCGATGACGATCCGATGCGCCTCGAAGAAATTCGACGTGGATGGTCCGCCCGAACCCATGATCAGGCCTGAGCGCGGATTGGAAACGTCGCTTTCCTCCAGCCCGCTATCCGCGATTGCCTGCTCCATGGCGATGAAATTATAGGCTGCTCCGGGACCCATGAAGCGCAGGTTGCGCTTGTCGATATGATCTTCAAGCGTGATCTGCGGTTTGCCGTGGATCTGGCTTCGAAAGCCATGTTCAGCGTAATCCGGTGCGAATACGATACCCGAACGGCCCTGGCGCAAGCTTTCGGTGACTTCGGCGGCATTGTTGCCGATCGGAGAAACGATACCGAGCCCGGTGATAACGACACGTCTCATAGGGGCCTCCTTCTGGAATTGGTTAAGTGGTCGACAGAGCGACTTTCATATCCTTGACCTGATAGATGACGTCGCCATCGGCCTCGACCCGTCCATCCGCCACACCCATGGTCAGGCGCCGGGTTTGCACAGCCTTGGTGAAATCGACGAAATAGCGCAGCATTTTACGATCGGGGCGTACCATTCCCGTCAGCTTGACCTCACCGACGCCAAGCGCATAACCGCGCCCTTCCCAGCCGCGCCAGCCAAGATTGAAGCCGGTCAATTGCCACAGCCCGTCAAGACCAAGACAACCGGGCATGATCGGATTTCCGGGGAAATGGCAGGGAAAAAACCACAGGTCGGGCTTGATATCGAATTCGGCGGTGACATGACCCTTGCCATGCAGGCCGCCATCCGCGGAGATATCGGTGATCCGGTCCATCATCAGCATGGGAGGTTCCGGCAGCTGGGCGTTTCCGGGGCCGAACAACTCGCCCCGCGCACATGCAAGCAGCTCGTCGCGGTCAAAGCTGGTTTGCGTCATTGCCATAAAGTCCTGCCTTCCCTCTAATGTTCCCTCGACCGGTCATGGCCGACTTGATCATCGTTTATCATTCGCAGCGAAAGTCCTGCAAGCGCATGGCGCTACATGATCGAATTTAGGCGTCATATGGGCATTTTTGCAGATCAGAACCACTGACCGGGTTCCATCAGCCCGAAATCCATCAATTGCTGCGCGCGCCATTCGAAGGGCACCGAATTGCGCCAGACGAAGCTGCCGATCGCATCGCGAGAGCCGGGATTGGTGGTCAGTGCCTTGGCAACGCGGAAAGAGGCGATCGCCGCCGTCAGATTGTGATGCCACGGGCAGGAATAGGTATTGTATTCCTGTATGTTGAAGCGGTGATCCGGCAGAATTTCCAGACCTTTGGTCGCGCGGAACAACGATATCCGGTCGATTCGCCGTTTATCCGCCGACAGATGCTCTTCGAAGCGCCAGCGAAGCCCGCCGAAGAAATCAAGCTGACGCTCGACGGGATGATTATCGCGTCCAATCCGGGCAAGGGCATAATAGCCGGTGCGGTCGAACATGGTATGCTCGAAATCCACCGCATTCGGGCAGCGGTTCAGATCGGGCGCATAAAGATCGATGACATAGCTCAGCATGGCCGAGCGGCGTTCCTCGACATGGAAGGTCAGCATCTCACCGACGCTGCGGCTTTCGGAAAACGGGAAATAAAGAAATTCACCGTTGAAACAGTAATATAACCAGGTTCCTTCAGGGACGGCCCGGATGACGGCATTGATCGCATCGACATGCGCGGCCGGGCGCCGGGTCTGACAGCGCAGATTGGTCACCCGGGCCTTGTCCTCTTCGGACAGGATCAATGGTTCCGGAGACAGCGCGAGAATATGGCGAAAACCGGCTTTCAAATGATGTTTCAAGGTTGCCGCGACGGCGATGTCGTCTTCGACCAGGATTATCGCCAACGGCCCTTTGGTCAGGGCCTTGGGCTTGTTGTTCAGAAAATCGTTAAGATCAGAAAAATCAGATGTCATTTCAATGTTTTGTCAATTGCTTTTCATTACGGATTTGACCTGTTCGAGCGCGGCCTGAAGAAGCTGGGGATTGTCGCCCGCGCTTTCGATCAGACGTTTGAGCGTGGCCCGCTGGGCCTCGGGGATATCTGCCGTCTCGATCAGTTCAATGACACGTTCGGCGTCGAAGCCTTCGGGCGTAAGCTCCGATTCGATGCGGCTCGCCGTGACGGCGGCATCGGCGGCGGTATCGGTCGCTTCGGCTGCCTCTCTGGCGGCATTCGCGGCAACTTCCGCCGCTTCGCTTTGGGCGGATGAGGTGGGGTCATTGGCCTGCGCGGCGGCCTCTGCGGCACGATCCGCGGCATCCAGCGCAGCCTCGGCGGCGGCTTCGGCCTCGTTCGCGGCCGAGCTTGCAGCGGGATGCGCGGATTCTCCGGTCACCTGAACCGCTTCGGCAGCGGCGTCGGCGGCAATCGCGGCGGCATCGGCGGCGGCGTCCGCAGCGTCATTTGCGGCCTGTGCGGTATCTTCTTCCTGTGCGGACTGTTCCTCTTCGGCGGGGAGGTCGGTCCCGGCTTGCCCGGCCGCGTCCGGCCCGGCATCCGTTTCGGCAGAGGTTTCGTCGGATTCGGGTGCGGCTTCGGTTACCGGGGCTTCGTCGCTTGGGGATTCGCTTGTCCGCTGCCCGTCCCACCACCACCATCCGCCAGCGGCGGCAGCGAGAATCAGGAGTGGAAATAACAGCCTTTGCATGGTGAATCTTTCATTTCGGTCCCGGTCGCGTCATCTATCGCACAGGCGGCGCGCCGCGAAAAGTCACCATCCGGCCATCGGACGCGGCAAATGAGCGACAAAAGCATGCTTTGCATAACTCATAGCAGCGAATTCGGTTGAATCACCGGGGGCTCACGCTTATTTTTCCGCTATTCACGTCATGGTTATGAAGGAGAAACACCATAGCCCGCAGACCGCATAATGCACCGCCCACCCGTGACACTGGTCCCCGCGTCAACGAACGTATCCGTGTGGCAGAAATTAGACTGATCGGCCCCGAGGGCGAAAATGTAGGCGTTGTGCCTCCATCGGTCGGATTGCAGATGGCCGAAGATGCGGGGCTTGATCTGGTCGAGATTTCCCCGAACGCGACCCCGCCGGTCTGCAAGGTGATGGATCTTGGCAAATTCAAGTATGAACAGCAGAAACGCGAGGCCGAGGCGCGCAAGAAGCAGAAGATCATCGACGTCAAGGAGGTCAAGTTCCGTCCCGGCACGGATACCCATGACTATGACGTCAAGATGCGGAATGTCATGAAGTTTCTGGATGCGGGCGACAAGGTCAAGGTGACCCTGCGTTTCCGAGGCCGCGAAATGGCGCATCAGGATCTTGGTCTTGAACTGTTGAACCGGGTTAGAGACGATGTTGGCGAGGCCGGCAAGGTCGAGGCCATGCCGAAACTGGAAGGCCGCCAGATGGTGATGATGATCTCGCCGCGGTAAGCCTTTTCGTGCGAGATTGCTGAAACGGGGCCGCGCAGGCATTGCCGCGCGGCCTTTGCATGTGAGGAGATCGGATGAGCGAAGCACCAAGAATCGGAATCAAGCGGATCGAGGATTCGGATCACACTCTGGCGCTGCCGTCCTATGAAACCACCGGGGCGGCGGGCGCGGATCTGCGTGCGAATTTCCCCGACGGGGCGCGCGAAGGTCTTTTGCTTTCTCCGGGGCAGCGGGCTTTGGTGCCAACGGGGCTGATCCTTGACATCCTGCCGGGATGGGAGGTTCAGGTCAGGCCGCGTTCCGGGCTGGCGCTCAGACATGGTCTGACGCTGGTCAATACGCCCGGCACGATTGACAGCGATTATCGCGGCCCGGTCGGCGTGATCGTGATCAATCTGGGGGATGAGCCCTATCATCTGCGTCATGGCGAGCGCATTGCCCAGTTGGTTGTGGCACCCGCCTCGCAGGCCCGGTTCTTCGAAACCGTCGAAGTCAGTGAGACCGTCCGGGGCAACGGTGGTTTCGGCTCGACCGGGGCGGGGTGATGCTGGGCATCCTGATCTTCGTCGCAATCGCAGGGCTTGCATGGTTCGCAGGATTGCGGGGCAGGGACGCGGTTCTTGCCCTCGCTGTCCCGTGGTTGAGCGTGGTTCTTCTCAAGTCGCAGATGCCTGAAGCCTGGCTGGCGCGGCAGTTCGGCGGCGATATCCGTCACTGGCTGGTGATCGGGATGATCGGCGGGCTGGTTATCCTGTATCGGGTCGGGCTGCGGAAATTGCGGGGACTTGCGCCGGAACCTTCCGTGCCGGAAGCCGTACCGCAGGACGACACAATGTCCGATGCCGAGCTTGACCGCTATGCCCGCCATCTGGTGCTGCGGGAAATTGGCGGTCCGGGGCAGATGCGTCTGCGCGATGCGCGGGTGCTGGTGGTTGGTGCCGGAGGGCTTGGGTCGCCGGTCGGGTTGTATCTGGCGGCGGCAGGGGTCGGTGAGATTTGTCTGGCCGATGACGATATTGTCGATCTGTCGAATCTGCAAAGACAGGTAATTTTCCGGAATGATCAACGAGGTGAGTCGAAGGCGGAAGCGGCTGCGGAAAACCTGCTGGAGCTGAACCCGCATATCTACGCCCATACATGGCCCCATCGGATCACGGAAGAAAGCGCGAAGATGATCGCGTCCTATGACCTCGTGATCGACGGGACGGACAGTTATGCGTCGCGCGATGCTATCAACCGCGCCTGCGTCGCGGCCGGGGTTCCGTTGCTTGCCGGCGCGATTGCGCAATGGGAAGGGCAGGTCACCTTATATGATCCGGCACATGGCGGCCCCTGTTTTTCCTGCATGTTCCCGCAGGAACCCGCGCCCGGAAACGCGCCGCCATGCGCCGAGGCGGGGGTCGTCGGTGCGCTTCCCGGCGTGATCGGCAGTATCCTCGCGCTGGAGGCGATCAAGCACCTGACCGGCGCGGGGCAGGGACTTGACGGGCGGATGCTGGTCTTCGACGGATTATATGGCGAGACGCGGATGATAACGATCGCGTCCCGCCCGGATTGCCCGGTTTGCGGCAGGGTCGCCCCGGGCTGAGAGGGGCGTTCAGACCTCTTCGATCCGCAATTCCACCGGGTCGCTGACCAGAACGCCGGTACGCGGCAATGCCTCGATGGCGAAATCGATGGCTTCGGGTGTGGTCTTGTGGGTGACGACCAGAACCGGAACGCTGCTGTCGCTGGAATGCCCGTATTGCCGCATCCGGTCGATAGAGATCCCGGCTTCGCCCAGGACCGAGGCTACCTTGGCCAATGCGCCCGGTTTGTCCTGCAATTCCAGTCGCATGTAATACGAGGCAGGGACGGCGGTGCGTGCGGGCTGCGCTGGTTTCAGCCCGGTTGCGGGCTGGCCGAAGACCGGCAGGCGGATGCCGCGCGCGATATCGACGATATCGGACATGACGGCGCTTGCTGTCGGACCTTCGCCCGCGCCCGCACCGCGCAGCACGATCTGACCGACACTGTCACCCTCGACCACGATCATATTGGTGCCGCCCGCAAGTTGACCAAGCGGGCTGTCGGCGGGCACGAGACAGGGCGACATGCGCTGCTCCAGCCCGCGTGGCGTCATCTGCGCGATGCCCAGCAGCTTGATCCGGTAACCCATATCCGACGCGCGGTTGATATCGTCGATGCTGACCCGCTCGATCCCCTCGATCTCGACCGCGTCGAAATTCACCCTTGTCCCGAAGGCAATAGAGGAAAGGATCGCCAGCTTGTGCCCGGCATCGATACCGCCCACGTCCAGATTGGGATCGGCTTCCAGATAGCCAAGCTGCCGCGCTTCCTCGAATACCGCCTCATAGGGCAGGCCGGCGCTTTCCATGCGGGTCAGGATATAGTTGCAGGTGCCGTTCATCACCCCCATGACGCGGGTGGTGCTGTTGCCGGCCAGCGATTCCGTCATGGTCTTGATCACGGGGATGCCGCCCGCCACCGCGGCTTCGAAGCGGATCACGCGGCCAAGGCTTTCGGCCAGTTCGGCCAGTTCCTGTCCATGCATCGCCAGCAGCGCCTTGTTCGCGGTGACGACATCCTTACCGGCGCGCAGGGCGGCCTTGATGCTGTCGCTGGCGATGCCGTTATCGCCGCCGACCAGTTCGACATACAGATCCACGTCATCCGCCATGGCCACGGCCATCGGATCGTCTTCCCAGCGATAGGCCGAGATATCCGCATCGCGATTCTTCATCCGATCGCGGGCACTGACGGCGGTAATCGTAATCTCGCGCCCGGTCCGTTTGGCCAGCAGGCCAGCGTGTTTCTGGACGATCTTGATGACACCGATACCGACAGTACCAAGCCCGGCGATGCCGAGGCGGAGAGGGGACGACATGAAAGCCTCTTATTGTGGATTGCGCGGGTTGTTATCCTGCCTGTGGCGGCGTTGCAACGCAGGATCGGGAAATGCCGTCAGGAAAGCCGCACAGGTGCCCTGCCTGTGCCTTATTGGCCGCAAGAACTGCGGCGTTTCGGCGTTCTCCTGAAACATCGGAACTCAGTAAATTTTGTTTTGGCGCAATTCCAACAAAACCGCTATCCGCTTTTGTTGGAAATGCCCTGATCTTCCTCGTCACCGGCCAATTCGCCTTCGATCCCGGTTGCGCGCATGATCGACACCACCCGCCGGGCGATCTTCTGAGTCCGCTTGTGTATCGCGTCGACTTCATCGGCGTTCATTTCATCGGGATAACGCTCGCCGCGGGTATTGATGAAGGTCGGGTGCCAGTAACCGGGTTTCGATCCCGGACGCCATGACGCATGGCACAGCAGATTGCGCTTCAGTCGAAGCTCGCTCAGTTCCTCGGTCAGGATATGCCGGTCATCGACCCGCGCATGTTTGATCGTGGCGATGAAGCTGTCGATCAGAGTGCCAAGCGTATCGTCGGCGATATCCTCCATCCGCTGCAACCATTTCTCAAGCTCGTTCTCGCTTGCATCCTCTCCCAGTCCCTGCCGCGTCAGTGAAAAGATGGCGCGTTTCAGGGCCTCTTCCAGAAAACCGAAACCGGCGACGGCGTGACCGATGGCGGTGGCCATATCATCTGTCAGGCGCTCGGGAGTGGGGTTGAGGGTCATCATGGTCTTCTGAACGTGAGATTGACTGGATCGGGTTCGGACACGACGTCTATTCGCGCCACATCCGTTCAACCCACTCGGTGGGATGGACGTAATGCCGCAAATGCCTGAAGAAGCTTTCGCGGCGATCCCTGGCGAATGCCGCGCGGAGGTGATCCAGCGGCGGGCGCGGCGTGGCATGTTCATCCCAGCGTCCGGCAATGGCGTCGGGCGGGTTCAGATTGCCGGGAAAGATCACGATCCGGGCATTTCGGGGGATGCGGGGTTTAATGAAATAGTTCAGAGGAAAGACTGGCACGCATTGCATGCGGAAATGCACCATCCAGCGAAGCGGCCAGAACTTGACCCCACCCGGCGCGTTGCGGGTGACGAAGCGTTGTTCGTATTTATATTCATCCGCCACGGCTTGCGGATCGGCGCGGAAGATATCCTGCAAGGGGGCAAGATTGCCGACCTTCATCCGGTAAACCGAGGTCTGGCCCATGCGCTCGAAAGGCGTGTTCAGATTGCGCCCCAGAATCGTGTCCCCGGGATCGCCATGTTCGAAGAAGCAGTCGATATTGCCGGTAATGACGACATCCAGATCCAGAAACAGCACGACACCCGTCACATCCCCCAGATCGCCCCATAACCGCGACTTGGGCCATTTCCCCCGCGTCCGTTCCGGGGCCTTGTAGTCGAATTCGGGGAGCGGCCGCACAGCGATATCGGGATGCAGACCCGTGCCGTCGTCGGTGAAACAGAACAATCGGAAAGGCGGCGTGATATTGCGCGAGATCATGCCATGCAGGCGATTGACATATTCCGCGCCGAACTTGTCGCCCCATTTGATACAGATGACCTGCTTGACAGATCCGTTACGCCCGTCACTCATGACCGCCTCGCGAGTTTCGCTCGAAGGTTTCACAACCATGCAGTGAGAGCAAGAGAGGAAATCATCAGCCGCCCGGCCGGAACGGGGATGTTCCGATCCGGCCGGGCGATTTCAGATCATCCTCGCGCTTCACGGATCAGCCGCAGGATATCGGCGGCGGCGGCCGGGATATTCGTCCCGGGTCCGAAGATCGCCTTGACGCCCGCCTTGCGCAGGAAATCGTAATCCTGCTGCGGAATGACGCCGCCGCAGATCACCAGAATATCCCCGGCGCCCTGTTCCTTCAGGGCCTCGATCAGCTTCGGTGCAAGGGTCTTGTGGCCCGCCGCCTGGGACGAAATGCCCACCACGTGCACATCGTTATCCACGGCGTCCTGCGCGGCTTCTTCCGGGGTCTGGAACAGCGGACCGACATCGACGTCGAAGCCGATATCGGCAAAGGCGGTTGCGATGACCTTGGCGCCGCGGTCATGGCCGTCCTGACCCATCTTGACCACCAGCATGCGGGGACGGCGGCCTTCGTCCTCGGCGAATTTCTCGACATCGCGTTGAATGGCGGCGAAGCCTTCGTCGCCTTCATAGGCGGCGCCGTAAACTCCGGCGAGCGTTTTCACCTCAGCGCGGTGCCGGCCGAATTCCTTTTCTATGGCCATGCTGATCTCTCCGACTGATGCACGGGCGCGGGCGGCCTCGACGGCGGCCTCCAGCAGGTTGCCGCCCTCGCGGGCGCGGCGGGTCAATTCGTCAAGCGCCGCCTGACAGGCGGTCTCGTCGCGGCTGGCGCGGATCTTTTCCAGCCGTGCGATCTGACTGTCGCGAACCTTCACATTGTCGATATCCAGAATGTCGATCGGGTCTTCCTTGTCCTTGCGGTATTTGTTGACGCCGACGATCACCTCTTCGCCGCGGTCGATCATCGCCTGACGGCGGGCGGCGGTTTCTTCGATTCGCAGCTTGGGCATACCGGAAGCGACCGCCTTGGTCATGCCGCCCATCTCGTCGACCTCTTCCATCAGAGCCCAGGCCTTTTCCGCCAGTTCGGCGGTCAGGCTTTCGATGTAATAGGACCCGGCCAGAGGATCGATCACATTGGTGATGCCGGTTTCCTCTTGCAATATCAGCTGGGTATTGCGGGCGATGCGGGCACTGAAATCGGTGGGCAGGGCGATTGCCTCGTCCAGCGCGTTGGTATGCAGCGATTGCGTGCCGCCAAGCGCCGCGCTCATCGCCTCATATGCCGTGCGGATGACGTTGTTATAAGGATCCTGCTCTTGCAGGCTGACGCCCGAAGTCTGGCAATGCGTCCGCAGCATCTTCGAGCCGGTCTTTTTCGCCCCGAATTCTGTCATGACCCGGTGCCACAGCAGGCGCGCGGCCCGCAGCTTGGCGATCTCCATGAAGAAATTCATGCCGATGGCGAAGAAGAAGGACAGCCGCCCGGCAAAGACATCCACATCCATACCTGCATCGATCGCCGCCTTCACATATTCGCGCCCATCGGCAAGCGTATAGGCAAGCTCTTGCACCAAATTCGCGCCTGCCTCCTGCATGTGATAGCCGGAAATCGAGATCGAGTTGAAGCGCGGCATCTGGTTCGAGGTGAATTCGATGATGTCGCTGATGATCCGCATCGAGGGTTCGGGCGGGTAGATATAGGTGTTCCGGACCATGAATTCCTTGAGGATATCGTTCTGGATGGTGCCGGACAGCACTGAACGGTCGTGGCCCTGTTCCTCGCCCGTGACGATGAAATTCGCCAGAACCGGGATCACCGCGCCGTTCATGGTCATGGACACGCTGACCTTGTCCAGCGGGATGCCGTCGAACAGGATTTTCATATCCTCGACCGAGTCGATGGCGACGCCGGCCTTGCCCACATCGCCCACGACCCGGGGATGGTCGCTGTCATACCCCCGATGCGTCGCCAGATCGAAGGCGACCGACACACCCTGCTGACCGGCAGCCAGGCCGCGGCGGTAGAAGGCATTGGATTCCTCGGCGGTCGAAAAGCCCGCATATTGCCGGATGGTCCATGGACGACCGGCATACATCGTGGCGCGGGGGCCACGGGTGAAAGGCTCCATCCCCGGCAAACTGCCCAGATGGTCAAGCCCGCTTGTATCCGCCTCGGTGTAAAGCGGCTTGACGGTGATGTCTTCCAGCGTCTGCCATTCTAGGCTGGCCGGGTCGCGGCCCTTCAGTTCCTTTTCGGCAAGCTTGCGCCAGTCCTCCAATGTCGATTTTGTCATGATCTGTCCTTTCCCAGCGGCCCGCTTTGCTTATATTCAGAACAGGAAGAGGTGCCGATGAAGTTGAAATTCCTGATTTTCGCAATGGCCTTGGCTGCCATGGGCCAGGTGCGCGAGGCTCCGCCTCCGCGCAACGTGCCGATGACCGAGCCCGGTACGCCGATGAGTCCCGAGGAACTTGCCGGAGCGCCCGCAGAGCCGAAAGCGCAATCCGAATTGCAGCTATATGCGGCCGCTGATTCCGCGCCCGATGATTTCCAGTGGAAGTCCCGCCCGGTCGTGGTCTTTGCCGACAACCCGGACGATCCTGCCTTCATCGAACAGACGAAGGAATTGCAGCTCAATCCCCGTATGCTGGTCGAGCGTGATGTGGTGGTGATCACCGATACCGATCCGCAGGCAGACAGTGTCTGGCGACAACGATTCCATCCGAAAGGGTTTTCGCTGGTTCTTCTGGACAAGGACGGGCAGGTCAAGCTGCGCAAGCCCTTGCCCTGGGATGTCCGCGAAATCAGCCGTGCGATCGATAAATTCCCGTTGCGCCGGCAGGAGATCGGGCGGGCAGGGGTGCAATAGAATTCACCCTGACGCAGGTTCGGATTGCGAAAAACCGTTGTAGTCCCTATATTCAGGACAGGGCGGATATGTCTGCCCGCAAACGGAGGATGCGAAATGGCGAAAGCGGCCATGTTGCGTAATGACGAGCGGGGTTCTGTCCCGGCCCTCAGTGCCGAGCGGATGGAGCAATTCCGCAAACGGCTTGATGAACTGCTCCACGCCAGAAGAGAGTTTCTGGACAAGAACGGTTCGGTCAATGACGTGACCTCTGCCTTGGGATTGACGCCTATCACGGGCCGCTCCGGTCCACGGATGTTCTACTGATCGCGGCTTTCCCAAGCCCGGCGGTCAGTGTATCGACGGCCTCCCGTCCTGTTTCCAGCGTTTCATTCGAAATCGCGATATAATCCAGAAGCATCTTGGCCGCGCGGTCGGGGTTGTTCCTGATATTTTGCAGCACATCTTCCCCAAAAGCCGCCCGAACCGCCAAAAGGCGATAATATCTGACTACCGAATCGATGCTTGCCTCGGGCAACATATGCACATCGGTGACTATCGCGCGGAAAATGCGGTCATTGGCGTCATGCGGCAGGATTGGCGCCGCTCCTTCGGATATCAGGAGTTGCAACTGCTCGGCATCCGGCAAATCCAGCATCTGCCGCTCCAGCGCGACCACATGCGCCCGGATCTCCGCCAAAAGCGCCCGTTGTATATCGTTGATCCGTTCTCGACGCAGCACCAGATCGCGGCGGCGTGATAGCGCATGCGTCCAGAACCAGCCTGCCGCCACCACCCCGCCGCCCACAATGGCGGTGACAAGGGCGGCAGCGACCCTTTCGTTCAGGATGAGGGGGGACAGATCCACGGGTTGGCTCCTTGGCGTCAATGATATTTCGGGTTTTGCCTCACTCAAACTCCATGATCACGTCATCGACCTTCAGGCTTTGTCCGGCCTCGGCATTCACGGATTTGACCAAGCCTTTCCGTTCGGCCCGCAGGATGTTTTCCATCTTCATCGCCTCGACCGTGCAAAGCGCCTGACCCTCCTGAACCTCCTCGCCTGCGGCCACGTTGATTTTCACCACCAGTCCGGGCATCGGGCAAAGCAGGAATTTCGTCGTATCCGGTGCGATCTTCTCGGGCATCAGCTTGACCAGTTCGGCGGCGCGGGGGCGGCGGACATGGACGTGCAGATCGGCGCCGCGGCTGCGCAGGCGGAAACCCGCGGCGATCCTGTCGACCTTCATGACCAGAGACTGCCCGTCGACCAGCATCCGCGCAAGCGAATGGCCGGGCCGCCAGTCGCTTTCCACCCGCAGTTCACGCTCCCCCGCCTGAACCGTTGCGCCTTCGCGGTCGGCGCGGATCCTGACCGGCACCTCGCGCCCCGCCAGAAAGACCACCCAATGCTCGCCGACATGGCGTTCGTGATTGTCCAGCCTTCCGCTGATCCGTGCGCGGCGAATTTCGGCCACACGATGCATGGCTGCGGCGGCAGCGGCAATGCGGCTGGTTTCATCGTCTCCGGACACAACACCCTGAAAGCCATCGGGATATTCCTCGGCGATGAAAGCCGTGGTCATATCGCCCGCGACGAATTTCGGATGGTCCATCACGGCAGAGAGGAAGGGCAGATTATGCCCGATCCCCTCGACCTCGAACGTATCAAGCGCGACCCGCATTTCTTCGATCGCCTGCCCGCGCGTGGGCGCCCAGGTGCAAAGCTTGGCGATCATCGGGTCGTAATACATGCTGATCTCGCCGCCCTCATAGACGCCGGTATCGTTGCGCACGACATGCGTGGTATCCGCAACCTCTTCGGGCGGGCGATAGCGGGTCAGTCGCCCGATCGAGGGCAGGAAACCGCGATAGGGATCCTCGGCATATAGCCGGGACTCGATGGCCCAACCGTTGATCTTCAGATCGGATTGCGCAAAGGGCAGCGGCTCTCCGGCTGCGACGCGGATCATCTGTTCGACAAGATCGACGCCGGTAATCAGTTCCGTGACCGGATGTTCGACCTGAAGGCGGGTATTCATTTCGAGGAAGTAGAAATTCCGCTCGCCATCCACGATGAACTCGACGGTGCCCGCGCTTGTATACCCCACGGCTGACGCCAGCTTGCAGGCCTGTTCGCCCATGGCCTTGCGCGTGGCCTCGTCGAGGAAGGGCGAGGGGGCCTCTTCGATCACTTTCTGGTTGCGCCGCTGGATCGAGCATTCGCGTTCATGCAGGTAGACGCAATTGCCATGCGCGTCGGCCAGAACCTGAATCTCGATATGGCGCGGCTGGGTCACGAATTTCTCGATGAAGATGCGGTCGTCGCCAAAGCTGTTCGCGGCTTCGTTCTTCGAGGATTCGAAACCCTCGCGCGCCTCGACCTCGTTCCATGCGATCCGCATGCCTTTGCCGCCGCCGCCTGCGCTGGCCTTGATCATCACCGGATAGCCGATCTCATCCGAGATCTTCGCCGCCTCATCCGCATCGGCGATCAGGCCCATGAAACCGGGCACGGTGCTGACGCCCGCTTCAGCGGCCAGTTTCTTCGAGGTGATCTTGTCGCCCATAGCCTCGATAGCCGCCGCCGGGGGGCCGATAAAGGCTACGCCTTCGCGGGCCAGAGCCTCGGCGAAATTCTTGTTCTCGGACAGAAAACCATAGCCGGGATGAACTGCCTCTGCGCCGGTCTGGCGGATGGCATCCAGAATCCTGTCGATCACGATATAGGACTGATTGGCGGGCGGCGGGCCGATATGCACCGCTTCATCGGCCATTTTCACATGCAGCGCATTGCGATCGGCATCAGAATAGACGGCGACCGTCTGAATGCCCATCTTGCGGGCGGTCTTGATGACGCGGCAGGCGATTTCGCCCCGGTTGGCGATCAGGATTTTCTTGAACATGGATTAACCTTGGCCAGAGGACATGAAAAAGCCGCCCGAAGCGAAACGGCTTCGGACGGCTTTGTTGATTGTGATGCTGGGCTTGACCCGAGCGTATACGCAGCGATTACTGGCAGGCGGCAACGCCGACATCGTTGCAAAGCGCACCGCCAAGGGCACCTGCAGCAGCGCCTTTGTAGATATCGCTTTCGTCACCACCAAGAGCCGCCGTAAGCACCCCACCTGCTGCGGCACCCATAGCCGTGCGGTCGATTTCGGTTGCCCGGCCGGTCTGGTTGGCACAGCCCGCAAGGAGGGCGGTGCCAACGGCACCAGCAAGAAGGATTTTGATCGCCATGATGGTTCTTCCTTAACAAGTTTGATGCGAGTACAACTTAAACCGCACGGATTGGTTCCGTGGGAATGTTGAGTCTGATCAGTAAGCCCGGCGGCAGACGCCTGCGTCGTCACACAATGCGCCTGCTGCGCCACCAAGCGCCGCGCCAGCGGCAATATCTTCGTCCAGAGCTTTTGCAATGACAGCGCCTGCGACAGCACCACCGGCCGCCCGCTGCGCGTCAGGGGAAAGACCCGTTGCGGTCCCATAGCCACCTTGCGCACATGCCGACAGGCCAGCGAGCGCCAGCGAAAGACCAGTGAAGCGGATGATGTTGGAAACTTGCATGTTGTTTCTATGCCTGTATTCGTGGCCTCATTCAGAGGCGGTTGAGATGGACGCGCAACTATCACATGGCGGTTGCGCTTGTCCAACGGAGTCATAGCAAGAAAAGTTCCGCTTGGCAGTAAATCGCGCATCAGCGATTTTCCGCCGGTGCACTGTCCGAACGATCGTCGAAATCGTCATCGGAAAACAATTCCGGAAAGGATGCCCGGGCGCAGGCCATGTCGACACGCAGCAATTGCTCGTAATCGGTGGGATCGAGTTCTCCCACGGTCATGATCTCGCGACCGATCAGCCAGGACAGCCGGCCGGCATCCAGATTGCCGCGTTCGAAGGGCTCGTCGCCGAAATGTTCGATCAATGCCGCCAGAAAGCCGATATCCGCCGCCCGATCCGCGGCCTTGCGGTCGCGATAACGCTCGCGTCGGGCCAGGGGCGTCGCGCCCTTCTTGTTATTCCGCCGGATGGTGAACTGATAATCGGTGCCGGGAAGACGGCTGGGAAAACCGCGATGCTTCAGCATATGGCGCCCTCCGGAACGGATAGCGGGCGCGGAAGGCGCGGGCGATCGCACCGCCCGCGCATGATTGGTTGTCGAGTGGCCTTAGCCGTATTTGCCCGAATAGACCGGCTCTTGCGAGACCGGATCCGCCGCGGGTGCGGGGGGCACATAGACTTCGGGTTCCTGGCGCTGGCAAGCGGCGAAAGCCGAAACCAGGACAAGGCCGAGAATGATCTTCTTCGACATAAGCAAACTCTCCTGTATTGCGGACGGCGATGCGTCCGACTGCTCGGGTTTGTGCCGGCCCTTTGCGGGGCCTGACAATTATCCATGATAGCCAGCCCGGCAGCATGCAGATAGCCGGTCACATGCGGCGGCGGCGAAACTTCGCCGGGATGTGGCGCGGCTGCATCTATCACAAGCTTGTGTGTCCGCATGGGATTCCCGTAACTTACAAGGGGATGTTGTCGTGTTTTTTCCACGGGTTCGACAGCTTCTTCCCGCGCAGGGCAGCGAAAGAACGTGCAACCCGGCGGCGAGTCGAGCGGGGCTGGATCACCTCATCGATGAAGCCTTTTTCCGCCGCAACGAAAGGATTGGCAAAGCGATCCTCGTAATCCTTCGTCCTGGCCGCGATCTTGTCGGGGTCGTTCAACTCGCTGCGATACAGGATCTCGACCGCGCCCTTGGCGCCCATCACCGCGATTTCCGCAGTCGGCCAGGCATAGTTGAAATCGCCGCGCAGATGTTTGGACGCCATGACGTCATAGGCGCCGCCATAGGCCTTGCGGGTGATGACCGTGACTTTCGGCACCGTCGCCTCGCCATAGGCGAATAGCAGCTTGGCGCCATGCTTGATGACGCCGCCATATTCCTGACCGGTGCCCGGCAGGAAGCCCGGAACATCGACAAAGGTCAGGATCGGGATCTCGAATGCGTCGCAGAAGCGCACGAAACGCGCCGCCTTGCGGCTGCTGTCGATATCGAGGCAGCCCGCCAGCACCATCGGCTGATTGGCGACGACTCCGATGGTGCGGCCTTCCAGCCGGATGAATCCGGTGATGATATTCCCGGCGAAATCCTTCTGGATTTCGTAGAAATCGCCCTCATCCGCGACCTTCACGATCAGCTCTTTCATATCATAGGGCTGGTTGGGATTGTCGGGGATCAGCGTGTCCAGACTTTCATCGATACGCGCCGGATCATCGAAAAACGGCCGCACGGGAACACCGTCGCGATTGTTCAGGGGCAGGAAATCGAACAGCCGCCGGATTTCCGAGAGCGTCTCGACATCATCCTCGAACGCGCCATCAGCGACCGAGCTTTTCTTCGTATGGGTCGAGGCGCCGCCAAGCTGTTCGGCGGTGACCACTTCATTGGTGACGGTCTTGACCACATCCGGGCCGGTCACGAACATGTAAGAGGTATCTTTCACCATGAAGATGAAATCGGTCATGGCGGGGCTGTAGACCGCGCCACCCGCGCAGGGTCCCATGATGACGCTGATCTGCGGAACCACGCCGGATGCCATGATATTGCGTTGAAACACATCGGCATAACCGGCCAGAGATGCCACGCCTTCCTGAATCCGCGCCCCGCCTGAATCGTTCAGCCCGATGACCGGCGCGCCATTCTGCACCGCCATATCCATGATCTTGCAGATCTTCTGCGCATGGGTTTCCGACAGGGATCCGCCGAATACGGTGAAATCCTGGCTGAACACATAGACCATGCGCCCGTTGATCGTGCCCCAGCCGGTCACCACGCCGTCACCATAGGGCCGTTCGGCCTCCATCCCGAAATCGGTCGAACGATGCGCGACGAACATGTCGAATTCCTCGAAACTGCCCTCGTCCAGCAGCAATTCGATCCGTTCGCGCGCCGTCAGCTTCCCGCGCGCGTGCTGAGCATCGATGCGGCGCTGTCCTCCGCCAAGGCGGGCCTCGTCGCGGCGGCGTTCCAACTCTTGCAGAATATCCTTCATGGGCGGGACCTTTCGGTTGAGTTGCGGGAAAGTAGCGCGCGAATTCGGCGCATGAAAGAAGAATTGGGAAAATTTGCAAACTACATTGCCGGATGATGATGAAAATTGCAAAATCGCAAACTTTTGCAATCCCGATCTTACCGGTCCATCCCGGGCTCACCCCGAATTCATGAAGCCTGAACGGGCGGAATTTCCGGCCGCGATCAATGGGCCATGAACACCGGAAGCGTGGTTTCGGCAATGATTTCCCGCGTCGCGCCGCCGAAGATCAACTGCCGCAACCGGCTTTGGGTATAGGCGCCCTTGATGATCAGATCGGACCCATGCACTGCCGTTTCGGCCAGAATGGTTTCCCCGACTCCGCGCCCTTCCAGTTCCACCGAGCGGGCTTCGCAGGCGATGTCGTTGCGGTTGAGATAGGTGACGATATCGGCGCCGTCGGGGCCGGATACGCTGCTACCTTCAACCGTCAGGACAACGACCCGGTCCGCCCGCGCAAGCAGCGGCAGGGCGAAGGCGATCGTGCGCGCGGTTTCGGTGCTGCCATTCCAGACGATGAGAATGTTCTTGCCGAATTGCCGGGGCGGTTCGGGCGGTGCGATGAGGACCGGCCGGCCGCTTTCGAACAAGGCGGCCTCCAGCGTGGTGCCGCGCGGCTGGCCGTATTTCGAGCCGGGACGGCCAAGCACGGTGATATCGAATGCCCGCCCGATATTGCCGATGAAATCATCGCCATGCGTTTCTGCGTGCCAGCCGAAATGCGGCCCCTTGCCGGTACCGGTTGTTTCAGGGATCGCATGCGCCTGCATCGCGTCAAGGAATGCCTGCCGTGCCTTGGCGGCATTCTCGCCGTTATCCTGCGCATCCTCCTGATAAAGGACCATGGTGCCCATGGCATCGGCCGCCATGAACGGGCTGAGAGCGGGGCTGAGGGTAAAACCTTCAAGGTAACTGTCGAATGCCAGCCCCAGCAGCGCCGCTGTCTGAAGCGTCGATTGCGAGAGTTCGTGAAGTTCCACCGGGACGAGGATCGTTTTCATGACCATGACTCCAGTAGGGCTTGTGACTATGCCCTGATCTTAACATTATAGGCCCGTTCAGCCAAATTCGCATCAACGACCTTCACGCTACACCCGGAATTCATCTTTTGTCAGCCAAATCTACTCCTCCTTCGCCACCGGCCGGGCAATTGCCGCCTGCCAGCGGCGGGAGGGCGCATTTCTTCACGCTTTTCTCGGCGATCATGCTGCCGATGTTTCTTGCGATCGTCGATCAGACCATCGTCGCGGCTGCCTTGCCCGCAATCGCCGCGTCCCTTGGCGATGTCGAGCTGGTCTCGTGGGTGGTGGTGGCCTATCTGGTCACCACCACGATTGCCGCGCCGGTTTATGGGCGTCTTGGCGATCTGCTTGGGCGGCGGAATCTGATGTTCGTTGCCTTGGCCATCGTGATCGTCGCATCGATCCTGTGCGCGATCTCGACCAGCACGGTTTTCCTGATCTGCGCGCGTGCGCTTCAGGGTTTCGGGGGCGGCGGGCTCATGACATTGTCGCAGGCACTGATCGGCGAAAGTCTGGCGCCGCGCGACCGGGCGCGGTATCAGGGCTATCTGGCCGCGGTCGCCGTGACCTCCAGCGCCTTTGGCCCGGTCGTCGGCGGGTTCATGACCGAGCATCTGGGCTGGCGGTCGATTTTCCTGATGAATATCCCGCTTGGTCTGCTGGCGGCGATGCTGACGTTGCGCCTGCCGGCGCGGGGTGGATCGGGAGAGCCGATCCGCTTCGATTTTCCGGGCCTTGCGCTGTTTGCGACCTTTGTCGTCTCGGCTTTGGTGATGCTTCAGCAGGTCCAGCGCTTCGAACTCGGTTCCGTTCCCGTCATCATCGTCCTCTCACTGGCCGGCATTGCCGCGATCGTGCTGCTGATCTGGCGCGAGAAGCGCGCGCCGGATCCGTTATTGCCGCTTCCGCTATTCCGCAATCCCACAATCTGGCGAAGCGACGCATTGGCGGCCTGCCACGGCGCCATGCTTGTTTCGCTGATGACATTCGTGCCGATCTATCTGCGTGTGGTTCACGGAGCGTCTCCCGCCGAGATCGGCCTGATGGTCCTGCCGATGACGGCGGCTATCGGTCTGGGCTCTCTGGTGACTGGCCGCATCGTCAGCCGGACCGGCCGAACCGCGATCTTTCCCTCGGGTGGGCTGGCGGTCGTGGTGCTTGTCCTGATCACCATGGCGATCATCCTGCCATGGCTGAGCGCGCATGAATTCTCCTGGCTGCTGGGTTTCGGCGCGATCTTCATGGGCACGGTAATGGGTGTGGTCCAGCTGACGGTGCAGGTTGCCGCGGGCAGCAGCCGGTTGGGCATCGCGGCCGCGACGGTGCAATTCTCGCGCTCGCTTGGGGCCGCGCTTGGAACGGCCATTGTCGGGACGGTGCTTTTCGGCATGCTGACCATCGGGGATGCCGAAACCGCGCGGCTGTTCGGCACCATTCTTCAGGAAGGCCGGGATGTTCTGGCGTCATTGCCGGACGCGCAGCGAAGAATTGCGCAGGCCGAGATATCCGATGCCTTCCGTGCGGCGTTTCTGGTGATCACCAGCTTTGCTGCCGGCGGATTGTGGCTTGCCTGCTCGATGCCGCTGCGGCGCGTGTAGATTTTCCCAGGCGAGCGGAGGCTTTGCGAATCTGCGGAAATGTCCCTGCGCGACAAGCCGCATCTTGACGCGGAACGCCGTATGGGGAAAAGCAGAAATATGGGATTGCAGATCGATATTCAGGCCATTGTGGCCAACTGGCAGGCTTTGGCGGCCAAGGCTCCGACGGCGCGCGCCGCCGCTGTCGTCAAGGCCGATGGTTACGGTCTGGGCGCGGCGAAAATCGTCCCCGCCCTGTACGAGGCGGGGGCACGCGATTTTTTCGTGGCGCTGGCGCGGGAAGGGCAGGCGATCCGCCCGCATCTGCCCGCGGATGCCCGAATCAATGTCCTGTCCGGGCATATGGAAGGTGCCGACCTGACCGGGCTTGTGCCGGTCATCAACAGTCCTGAACAATTCTTTCGGGATCGCGCCATGCGCCCCGGCAAACCCTTCGCGATTCAGTTGGACAGCGGCATGAACCGGCTGGGAATGGAACCTGCCGAATGGTCATCGCTTCGCGACGAGGCGCTGGCAGCGGGTCCCGCCTTCATCATGTCGCATCTGGCCTGCGCCGATGAGCCGGAACATCCGGCCAATGCCATGCAGCTTGCGGCATTCCGCGAGATGACCGAAGGGGTCGATCTGCCCCTGTCCCTGGCGGCGACCGGGGGGATCCTGTTGGGGAAGGACTATCATTTCGATCTGGTGCGACCCGGGGTCGGGCTCTATGGTGGAATGCCCTTTGCCGACGCCCTGCCTGTTGTGCGTCTGTCATTGCCGGTCATCCAGACCCGGCTGGTCGAACCCGGTGAAATCGTAGGCTATGGCGCGACATGGACCTCGGACGCGCCGCGCCGCATCGCGACGGTTGCGGCGGGTTATGCCGATGGAATCCTGCGGATATTGTCAGGCAGTGGTGCCAGTCTTTATGCGGATGGCGTGGCCTGTCCCATCGTCGGGCGCGTCTCGATGGATCTGGTTACCGCCGATGTCACGCATCTGCGGCAGCTGCCTGCCGAGCTTGACCTGATCTGCCCGGAACAACCTATCGATGCCGTTGCCGACCGGGCCGGAACCATCGGTTACGAAATCCTGACCTCGCTTGGGCATCGTTACGAGCGCAGCTATCTTTAGGAATCTCTGCCGGTTTGTGCCGCATCGACATGGTTCTGTCATGTTCTTGCCACAGAAATTTGCAGCATGGCCTTGTGCGAATCCCCTTGGATCGCCACCATAAGAACATGATTTCGAGCAGGAGAGAAATTTGGGTCTGACTCCCACGTCACAACTTGCGACACCATCCAGCGAAACTCTGCTGGAATTTCCAGACAACCGGCTGTTGATTGATCTGTGCGGCGCGAATGACCGCCATCTCGCCCGCATCGAAGAGGCTCTGGGCGTCCATATCCTGCGGCGCGGCAACCAGCTTGCCGTGGTCGGTAAACCCGAGATGCAGCACGAGGCGGCGCAACTGCTGCAGGGGCTCTATGCCCGGCTGGAGCAGGGCAAGCCCGTCGAAATGCCCGAGATCGAGGCGGCCCTGCGCATGGGCACGGACAGCGCGACCGAAATCACGCCCGACGAACAGCTTGAGATGTTTTCCTCGGGCAATTACGAATTGCGCACCCGCAAGAAATCCGTCGAACCACGGACCGATGCGCAAAAGGCTTATGTCCGCTCGTTATTCGAGAATGCGCTGGCTTTCGGCATCGGTCCGGCCGGCACCGGCAAGACCTATCTGGCGGTTGCCGTGGGCGTGACGATGCTGATCGGCGGGCAGGTGGACCGAATCGTCCTGTCGCGCCCCGCCGTCGAGGCGGGAGAGCGTCTGGGCTTTCTTCCCGGCGACATGAAGGAGAAGGTCGATCCTTACATGCAGCCGCTTTACGATGCCTTGAACGATTTCCTTCCCGGCAAGCAATTGCAGAAGCTGATGGAGGAAAAGCGGATCGAGATCGCACCTTTGGCATTCATGCGCGGGCGGACGCTGGCCAACAGTTTCGTCGTGCTGGACGAGGCGCAGAACGCCTCGACCATGCAGATGAAGATGTTCCTGACACGGTTGGGCGAAGGATCGCGCATGGTCGTCACCGGCGACCGCACGCAGATCGATCTGCCGCGCGGCGTGCAGTCCGGCCTCAGCGACGCCGAACGGATACTGGCGGGCGTCAAGGGAATCAGCTTCAGCTATTTCACCGCCAAGGACGTGGTACGCCACCCGCTTGTCGCGCGCATCATCGAGGCGTATGATGCAGAGGCCGAGGCGGCATTGGCGCGCGGCGACAAGGAAGAGGTCCGGGGCGGCTATGTCCCTCGCCGGGCAGCAAGGAAAGATGCCTGACGAGATATCCTCTGATACCGTCATAGAAGACGAACGATGGAAGGCCGCGGAGCTTGACGCTCTTGCGGCCCGCGCCATCGGGGCGGTCTTGGAATGGCATGGGATCGGCGGCGAGGTCGTGGTGCTGGGCTGTGATGACGCCCGGATCGCGGTGCTGAACGCCGATTTCCGCGGCAAGCCGCGCCCCACCAATGTCCTGTCATGGCCCTCGGTCGAGCATGTCCCCCATGAACCCGGCATTCCTCCGGCGTTGCCGGATATCGATGAATTGGGCGATATCGCCATCGCTTATGACACCTGCGTCGCCGAGGCGATCGCGCAGGGCAAGCCGTTCGACGATCACGTCACGCATCTGCTGGTTCACGCGACCCTGCATCTGCTGGGCTATGATCACGAAAACGATCCGGACGCAGAAACCATGGAGCGGACCGAGCGTTCCATCCTGAAAAATCTTCGTATTCCCGATCCTTACCAAGAGAAAATCGCATGAGCTCCGAGCCCCGATTATCCGCATCCCATCTTGGCGACGAACCCGCCACGCCTGCCGATGGCGTCGGCGGAGAAGGTCGCGACCTTCCTGCCTCGCGCGGTTTTTTCGGCCGTTTTTTCGAGGCGTTGACCGGCCATGAAGACGATCACGAGGAACCGGGGGGACAGCAGCTTTCCACTGCGCCCCATGCACCGGGAATGCTGAACCTGCGCCGGATGCGGGTTGACGATGTTGCGATGCCCAAGGTCGAGATCGTCGCCGCGCCGCTGAATATTTCGCTTGAGGATCTGGTCGAGATGTTCCGCGAACACGGCGTTTCGCGCATCCCGGTATTCCGGGGCACTCTGGACAGTCCGCTTGGGCTGATCCATCTCAAGGATCTGGCGCTCAAGCACGGTTTCGGCAAGGGCGGCAAGTTCAGTCTGCGCCCGATGCTGCGCCCGCTGCTTTATGTGCCGCCATCCATGCCCATCGGTGTGCTGCTGCAGCAGATGCGGCAGAAACGGATTCACATGGCGCTTGTCATCGATGAATATGGCGGAGTCGACGGTCTGGTGACGATCGAGGATCTGATCGAGCAGGTGATCGGTCAGATCGAGGATGAACATGACGAGGTCGAAGACGGGCTTTGGACTGTCGAGAAACCGGGACAATGGCTTATTCAGGCGCGTGCCGAATTGAACGAGGTCGAGGCGGAAACCGGTCTGCGTCTTGCCAGTGACGACGAGGACGAAGAAATCGACACGCTGGGCGGGTTGATCTTCATGCTGACCGGCCGGGTCCCGCTGCGTGGCGAGGTGATCAGCCATGAATCCGGCGCGGAATTCGAGGTCGTCGAGGCCGATCCCCGCCGCATCAAGCGGGTCCGCCTGAGGCTGCCGGATGCCGGAAATGCAAGGCAGCAGGTCGTTGAAAATTAAGATCGTCCAACCTGCCCGCGGCGATGTCCGGGCCGGATTTCATCTCCCTGCCATGTTCAGATAACAGTTTGACAAGAAAGGACGCGGGCGTCTGCCGCGCGAACCCGGAAACATCGCCCCCCTTCTTCTTCATTCAAATATCCCGGGGGTACGGGGGCTGGCCCCCTGCCGTCGCGGGGGGCAAAATGTCTGCATCCCTGTTCAGCCGAGATATGTTTTTAACCGGTCCCGGCGCTCAGGAACTGTATCAAGGCAGCTTCCAGAACCCGGTCTCGCAGATCGGGCATTTCCATCAGCACCTCGTGCCGGCAGTTCTCGAATTCCAGCAGCCTCGCGCTATCCCAACGGCCCGCACGGTCGCGGATCGCGCGCGGAGACACGACCTTTTCGCAATCGCCGAGCGTGATCGTCACCGGCAGATCGGGCGAGGGCAGGGCGGCCAGCCGGTCGCATTCCCGGATTGCTTCCCTGAGCCAGTGCAGGGTCGCGCCACCAATGGTCAGTTCCGGCCATGAAGCCGCTTCATGCAAAAGCCGGGTCCATTCATCGAGATCGCTGGTCAGCACATTCTCACCGAATGCCTCATCGACGAAATAGGTGGTTTTGCCGCCTGTGCCGGGCACCATCTTTTCACCGAAACCCAGCCTGTCGCCCACCACCGCGAGGGCCTGAACGATCGGGCGCGGGAAGCCGTTCCTCTCCAGCCCCCACATCGGCGCGGAAAAGACCGCGCTTGCCACCGGCAATTCATCGAACAGCGCCGACAGCCCGATACAGCCGCCCATGGAATGAGCCAGCAGATGCCAGGGCTTCGGAAGATCGACGGCCGAGGCGGCCACCACCATTTCAAGCACGTCACGCTGATAATCCGCGAATGCGCCGACATGACCCCGCCGGGGATCATCGATCAGCCGGTCGGACATGCCCTGGCCGCGCCAGTCGATCGCAAGGACCTCATAACCGGTATCGGTCAGCCTGCGGGCGACGGGGGCGTATTTTTCCAGATACTCGGTCCGGCCCGGAAACAGCAGGACCCCTCCCACGGGTTCGACCGTCTCGCAGCGCCAAAGCGCCAATCGCAGACGGATGTCATCCTCGGTCCGGACCCAGAAAGCCGAGCCGGGTTTCAGCGGATCATGTGGAAGCTGGTGAAAGGGGGCCTGTTCGATCATCGGGGCATACTCGGATAAATTTCCGGTTCAGGTCAGTGCCTGACCCAGTTGCATCGCCACGCTCATGTCGCCATCCAGCGAGAGCTTGCCGCTCATATAGGCGGTCATCGGATTGACGCTGCCATCCAGGATGCCCTCGAAGGTCTCGCGGCTGGCGGTCAGCGTGACCTCTGCGTCTTCGTCGCCCGCGCGCACGCCGCTTTCGTCGATCATGATCGATCCTTCATCCTCGATCACGAATTTGGCGGTAGAGGAAAAGCTGCCAACCTTTTCCTGAAGCTTTTCGACGGCGGCATTCACGATGTCACTCATTTGATTGCGTCTCCTTGCGCTAACTCTGGTGCCCGACGGGCGGTAAGGTTACATTCGCGCTATGCGCCCGATCCGAAATTTTTACCACCTTATCGTTACGGCAGGCATTCGTGCAATTGTCACCTGCGTGATCGTGATCTGCGCAGCGCAGATTGCCGTGGCCCAGGATCCGGATATGGATGACCTTTTCGTCAAACTGGCGCAACCTGGTAACGACGCATGGCGAATCACCGAAGCCGATATCCTGCGCGAATGGTCAAAATCCGGTTCTGCGTCGGTGGATCTGCTGCTGAAACGCGGTGAAGACGCATTGGATACGGGCGATCTTGATGCGGCGATCGGGCATCTGACCGCATTGACCGATCATGCCCCGGATTTCGCGGCGGGCTGGCAGTTGCGGGGAACGGCCTATGCCGCGGCGGGCTATTTCGGCCCCGCCATCGCAGATCTGGGTCGGGCGCTGGAGCTGGAACCGCGGCAGTTCGCCGCCCTTACGCAGCTGGGCGCGATTTTCGAGGAGATGGAAAGGACCGAAAGCGCATTGACCGCCTATCGTGAAAGCCTGAAAATCCACCCGCATCAGCAAGAGGCCATAGATGCGGTGGCCCGGCTGGAAAAAGAACAGACCGGCACCGATATCTGACCCCATGAACATGTATTCAATCGATCGGGCAATCGATCGGGCGCGCGGCCGGGTGACGGCAGTCCTTGGCCCGACCAATACCGGCAAGACCCATTACGCCATCGAGCGGATGCTGGCCCATCGGACCGGCGTGATCGGTCTGCCACTGCGGCTGCTGGCGCGCGAGGTCTATGACCGGATCGTAAAGGCGCGCGGCCCTTCGGTCGTGGCCCTGATCACGGGCGAAGAACGTATCGTGCCCGAGCGGGTGCAATATTGGGTCGCCACCACCGAGGCCATGCCGTCGGTTGCTGCGGATTTCGTCGCCATAGACGAGATCCAGCTTTGCGCGGATCCCGAAAGAGGCCATGTCTTTACCGACCGCCTGCTGAACATGCGCGGGCTGCACGAGACATTGCTGCTGGGTAGCGACACCATGCGGCCGACCATCGCCGCGCTGGTGCCGGATGTGCAGTTTCAGCGGCGGGAGCGGTTCTCGGAACTGACATGGACCGGATCGAAGAAATTGTCGCGCATGCCCGCGCGTTCGGCCATCGTTGGATTCAGCACCGATGATGTCTATGCCATGGCCGAACTGATCCGGCGGCAAAAGGGCGGCTGCGCGGTGGTCATGGGGGCGCTGTCGCCGCGCACCCGGAATGCGCAGGTGGCCATGTATCAGGCGGGCGAGGTCGATTATCTGGTCGCGACCGACGCCATCGGCATGGGATTGAATCTCGATATCCGCCATATCGCCTTCAGTGCCACCCATAAATTCGACGGCCGCAGGGTGCGGGCGCTGTTCCCGCATGAGCTGGGCCAGATCGCGGGGCGGGCCGGACGGCATACGGATTCCGGAACTTTTGGCGTGACGGGCGAGGCGCGACCCCTTGATGCCGGGCTGATCGAGGCGCTGGAAAATCATCGCTTCGCGCCGATCCAGCGGTTGATGTGGCGCAACAATGCACTTGAATTCGGAACGATGGACCGGCTGGTTTCCAGCCTTGAAGCGGCTTCGGGGCATGAGCTTCTGGCACGGGGGCGCGAGGCCGACGATCTGGCAGCACTGAAATCCCTGCGAGACATGCCCGAGATTCGCGACCGGGTGCAGGACGGGCGCGACGTGCGGCTGTTATGGGATGTCTGCCGGGTACCGGATTTTCGGGGAATATCGCCCAGCGAACATTCCAGCCTTCTTGCCCGGATCTTCGGATTCCTGCGGGAAGGGTCGATTCCGTCCGACTGGATGTCACAGGCCGTCAAGCGGATCGACCGGACCCATGGCGATATAGACGCGCTGTCGAAAAGGCTGGCATATATCCGTACCTGGACCTATGTGGCGCAGCGAACCGGATGGGTCGAGGACGAAAATCATTGGCGCGGCGAAACTCGCGCTGTAGAAGACCGCCTGTCAGATGCGCTGCACGCGGCGTTGACACAAAGATTCGTGGACCGGCGCACATCCGTGCTGTTGCGCCGGCTCAAGCAGAAGGAGAGCCTTGTGGCCGAAGTGAACGACAAGGGCGAAGTGACGGTCGAAGGCGAATTCGCCGGTCGGCTGGAAGGATTCCGTTTCCGTCCCGACCAGACCGCGACAGCGGACGAGGCGAAGATGCTGAACCGGGTCAGTTACGAGGCTCTGCGTCCGCATTTTCACCTGCGCGCGGACCGTTTCTACAACGCTCCCGACACTGAACTGGATTTCACCGAGCAGGGCGGGCTGATGTGGGGCGAGGCCGCTGTCGGCAAGCTGACCAAAGGCGCGGATGCGCTGCATCCCGGCGTCGATGTATTCGTCGACGACGAAGCCGGCGACGAGATCGCCGAAAAGGTCCGCCGCCGTTTGCAGCATTTCATCGACCGGAAGGTCGCAGCCTTGTTCGAGCCTTTGCTGAGCATGGAGAAGGACGAGGCGCTTACCGGGCTGCCCAGGGGTTTTGCGTTCCGCCTGATCGAGGCGCTGGGCGTATTGCCGCGCGCAAGTGTTGCCACTGAGGTCAAGGAACTGGATCAGGAATCCCGCGGGATGCTGCGAAAGCATGGCGTGCGTTTCGGTCAGTTCACCATCTTCATGCCGGCGCTGCTGAAGCCCGCGCCGACGCGGTTGCGGCTGGTGCTTTGGTCTTTGACCGAGGGGTTGGACGAATTCCCCGAAAGCCCGCCTCCGGGTCTGGTCACGATTCCCCATATCCCCGAAGTGCCTGACGGGTATTACACATTGTCGGGTTATTGCCCGGCGGGCGAGCGGGCGATCCGTATCGACATGCTGGAGCGTCTGGCCGATCTGCTGCGCGCACAGGATACGCGCGGCGGATTCGAGGCCACGGCGGATATGCTGTCGATCACAGGCATGACGCTTGAACAATTCGCGGGGCTGATGCAGGGACTTGGCTATGCCGCCGAACAGGGCGAACGCGAAAAGGTGAAGGCGGCGGAACCCGAGGCTCCGGCCCCTGCGGTGACGGATGAAGAACGGCCTTCCGATGCGCCGATGACAGAGGAAGAAAGCGTTCTCGCCGCCGAAACGCGCGCCAAATGGGAGGCCGAGCAGGCCGAGAAACGCCGCGCCGAGGCCGAGATGTCAGGAGAAGCGGTTTCCGGCGAAGAGACTCCGGTCGAGACCGAGGTATTCTATACATTCCGCTGGGCACCCAAGCCGCGCGGCAATCGTCGTCCACAGGGGCAGAGCCGGCGCGAGTCGCAGAAGAATGCGCGATCCGAAGACGGCAAGCCGGGCGGTGGGCGCGAAAGTGGCAAGCAAGGTGGCGGGCGCGAAGGTGGAAAGCCGCGCGGCAAGGGCGCTTCCCGAAAGGGGGGCAAGCCGCAGGGTCCAAAGACCTTCACGTCGCGACCAGAGAAAAAGGCCGATCCCGACAGTCCCTTTGCTGTCCTGGCGGTGCTTAAAGACAAGAAGTGACGGCCGAATCCGACGGTTTGCGCCTTGATAAATGGCTATTCCATGCGCGGCTGTTCAAGTCGCGCGGGCTGGCCGCATCACGGATCGAGGGCGGCGGCATCAGGCTGAACGGCCAGCCCTGCCGCAAACCCGGCAAAACCGTGAGGCCGGGGGACAAGCTGGTGGTCTCGATTCACGGCCATGTGCGTTGCCTTGAGATTCTGGGGCTTGGCCTCCGGCGCGGCCCGGCCCCGGAAGCGAGTAAACTTTATCGTGAGGACGATAGCGGGGCAGAAGACGGATCGCCCGCCATATAGGTGTTGGCCTGGAAGTTATTCCCGTGTGGATTGTTATTCGCGACCGGCGCATGTCCGCAGAACACCTGTTTGCACTTTCCCACGGGCACGAAACCGCAGTCTTTTCGTCATAGGTGGTCTTGAATGATCCCAAGGCCGGGCGTACTTACGCGGCGAATGGAATGGAGCCTATCATGACCTATGTCGTCACGGACAATTGCATCATGTGCAAATATACCGATTGCGTCGAGGTCTGCCCTGTGGATTGCTTCTATGAGGGTGAGAACACCTTGGTCATCCATCCCGACGAATGCATCGATTGCGGTGTCTGCGAGCCGGAATGCCCCGCGGATGCGATCCGCCCGGATACCGAACCGGATATGGAGCAATGGGTCGAGTTCAACCGGAAATATTCCGAGCAGTGGCCGGTAATCACTCAGAAAAAAGATCCGTTGCCCACGGCCGAGGAAATGGATGGCGCGGAAGGCAAGCTGGAGAAGTATTTCTCGGAAGCGCCGGGTGAAGGGGATTGAGGCGGATTGTTACAATCCTCTGAAAAAGAGGTTGCAGCTTGTCGCGATTTGCGGGCGATTCGCGGTCGAGATTGCGTGATCGGCGGATTGAGATTTCATTAATTATTTGAATATAAATAAAAATACAGACTTTCTGCACTGCCGCGAAACTTCTTCGCGGCAACTTCCTTTAATGTCTTATTTATGTTATGTTCAATTCCAGTCGCATCTGATGGGAGTCAGAGGCCCGGATGATATGCGCCGCTAGCTGCTGTTCTCGTGTCCTCTGCCGGACGCGGGCAATTACAATGACCAAAACGGGCCGGACGCGGCATTTGCCGCCTTCGGTCCTTTGCGCCCTTCGCCGGGGCGCCACCTAGAGGAAGCCATATGTCGAAAGCCAAGAAAAACGAATTCCGCCCCGATGATTTCGTCGTTTATCCGGCCCATGGAGTCGGTCGCATCGTGTCGATCGAAGAGCAGGAAGTGGCGGGGCTGCGGCTGGAAATGTTTGTCATTTCCTTCGAGAAGGACAAGATGACCCTGCGTGTGCCCACCGCCCGCGCGACCGAGATCGGAATGCGTGGCCTTTCCACCCCGGATCTGGTGGACAAAGCGCTTGAAACGCTGAAGGGCAAGGCGCGGGTGAAACGCGCGATGTGGTCGCGCCGCGCGCAGGAATACGAGCAGAAGATCAATTCCGGCGATCTGCTGTCGATTGCCGAAGTGGTGCGCGACCTGCACCGCAATGACGAACAGCGCGAACAATCCTATTCCGAACGTCAGCTTTACGAAGCGGCCCTTGACCGCCTGACGCGGGAAGTCGCCGCTGTCGCCGGGCTGGACGAGGGTGCGGCGCAAAAGCGCGTGGACGAGGTTCTGCTGTCCCGCGCGGCCTGAATAATCCTGAAAGTCATTTTAGGGGCGTCCCATCACGGGGCGCCTTTTTTCTGGCGCGCTTCAGCTTTCGGACCAGACAGCCATTTCCGTGCCTCCCGGTTCGCGAAACTGAAAGCGTCGCCCGCCGGGGAAATCGAAAATCTCTTTGGTGATCCTGCCTCCGGCCGCGCGGATGCGTGACAAGGCCGCTTCCAGATCATCACTTTTCAGGACGATCAGCGGTGCGCGCAGGCCGGCACGTGCGATTCCGCCACCGATCCCCGCGCCCTGTATGTCGCGATAATCGGGACCGTATTCGATGAATTCCCAGCCAAGGGCATCCGCGAAAAATTTCTGGGTCTCCTCCAGTTCCGGAGAGGCGAATTCCACATAGTCGATCCTTAGCCGATCACTCATCTGCTGATCTCCGATAATACTGTGATAATGCTTGAATGTACCCGTTTTGTTCTTTCCGGTCAATCTTGCCATGCTGCAATGGTCTGCGCGTGGACATCTGCGGTCAGCCCTCCTATAACGCCCGCAACTTCCGAACACAGAGGTTTGCATGATCAAGGTTTTCGGCCATATCGCCCCCGACACCGATTCCACCGGCTCGCCCATCATCTGGGCGTGGTATCTGAACGAAATCCGCCAGACTCCGGCCAAAGCGGTCTTGCAGGGAGAACCCAATACCGAAGCCGCGTGGATGCTGGAACGCTGGGGGCTGGACAAGCCGGAAATCATCACGGATGTCGCTGCCGGCGAGCAATGCGTGATCGTCGATACCAACAATCCGGCGGAACTGCCCGCGTCGATCAACGAGGCCGAGGTGATCGAGATCATCGATCATCACATGCTGGCCGGCGGGGTAAAGACCCGCACGCCGATCAACATCACCATCCGACCGCTGGCATGCACCGCCACGATCATGCACGACCTGATCGGCGAAGATCTCGCCAAGGCGCCGGAAGGCGTGAAAGGCGCGATGCTGACCTGCATCCTTTCGGACACGCTGGAATTCCGCAGCCCGACCACGACGCCGCATGACCGCGAGGTGGCCGAGAAAATCGCCAGGGAATTGGGCATAATCATCAGCGAATATGCCGCCGAGATGTTCGCCGCGAAATCCGATGTGAGCGTTTTCTCTGAAGAGGAACTGTTGCGGATGGACAGTAAGGAATTCGAGATCGACGGCAGGAAGCTGCGTATCTCGGTTCTTGAGACGACTGCGCCGCAGGTGCTGCTGGACCGCAAGCAGGCCCTGATGGACGCCATGCCGGGCGTGGCTGAAAGCGATGGCGCCGATGAGGTGATCCTGTTCATCATCGATATCCTCAAGGAAGAGGCAACGCTGCTGGTGCCCAATGACGCCGTCAAGGAGATTGCCGAGAAAAGCTTTGATGTCACCGTGAACGGCGACTCGATCGTTCTGCCTGGCGTCATGAGCAGAAAGAAACAGATCATCCCGGTTCTGGCAGTCTGATGAGCCGGATCATCGGGAATCTGTCGCAGATCGGTAGCGAATATGAGGCGCTGTTCTGTGATCTTTGGGGCTGTCTGCATAACGGCAAGCAGCCCTATCCTGCGGCGGTGTCGGCGTTGCAAGACTATCGCCGGCAAGGGGGGAGGGTCTGCCTGATGACGAATGCCCCGCGCCCCAAGCAATATGTCATCGCGCAGCTTGAACGGATGGGTGTACCCGGGGATGCCTGGGATCTGGTGGTCAGCTCGGGCGATGCGGCGCAGGACGCGATGTTCGCGGGCGCAGTTGGCCGCAGGGTCTGGCATATCGGCACCGGGAAGGATGACGGATTTTTCGACGATATTCCGGCTGATTGGGCAGATGCCCCAGCGGTGTCGCGCGTGTCTCTGGAAGAGGCCGAGGGCATCGTCGTGACCGGTCCCTTCGATGAGGAGAATGAAGTCCCCGAGGATTATCGCGGCAGGTTGATGCAGGCGCGGGAACGGGGGCTGAAACTGCTTTGCGCCAATCCCGACGTGGTCGTGGATATGGGCGAAACGCGGATCTATTGTGCCGGTGCACTGGCCGAGCTTTATGAGGATATGGGCGGCGAGTCGCTGTATTTCGGCAAGCCGCATCCCCCGATCTATGAGCGTGCGCGCCGTCTGATGGATCTGGGCGACAGCGCCCGGGTTCTGGTCGTGGGCGATGGTATTCGCACTGATGTGCTGGGCGCGCAGCAGGAGGCGCTTGATTGCCTGTTCGTTACCGGGGGATTGGCGGCGCAGGCATTCGGACCCGATGTCGAGAATCCGGATGAGGAATTGCTGCGCGAGTGGCTTTCTGCGCATCAGATGACGCCAAAATACAGCATTGGCCGGCTTCGGTAATCGATCCGGCAATAAAATTCCATTTTTTGGGCCTTAAAGAGATATTTTCTTGCGTCATGCAGCTTATGCTGCTATGCAGCATGAACTGATCTGAACCCGGCGCATCTGATGGAACCTGACATGCTGGACAATCTTCCTCGTGGTACGATCGTGATCGAAGATCTCGAACTGGGCATGACGCGCTATCTGCAAAAGCAGGTAACCGATCGCGATATCGAGATGTTCGCCCAGGTTTCGACCGATCACAATCCGGTGCATCTGGACGATGATTATGCGCAGGATACGATCTTCGAGGGGCGGATTGCGCATGGAATGCTGACCGCGGGGCTGATCTCGGCTGTGATCGGGGAACAGCTTCCGGGGCATGGAACGGTCTATCTTGGGCAGACGCTGAAATTCATGGCGCCTGTCCGCCCCGGTGACATGGTCCGCGCCGAGGTTACGGTCGAGGCGATCGACCACGCGAAACGTCGGGTGACTCTTGCAACCCGCTGTCTCGTCGGCGATACGGTCGTTCTGAAAGGCGAGGCTGTCGTATTGGCGCCAAGTCGTAAGTTCGACTGACGAGGCGGAATGCCTCGATAGGGGGCATTTTGCAGATCCATCGTGACTGGACCGGATTGTCGGCAGATTGTCGTGACGCGACGGTTGCCATGGGTAATTTCGACGGCGTGCATCTGGGCCATCGGGCAGTCATCGAGGCAGCGGCAAAGGCCGCCGACGCCCCCCTTGGCGTCCTGACCTTCGAGCCGCATCCGCGCGAGTTTTTTGCCCCCGACGCGCCGCCTTTCCGGCTGATGAATGCCGAGGCCCGGGCCAATCGTCTTGCGCGTCTTGGCGTTCAGCAATTGTATGAACTGCCGTTCAATCAGGTGGTGGCCGGGCTGACCCCCGAAGCCTTTGCCCGCGATGTCCTGACCGAAGGGCTGGGCATTCGCCACCTTACGGTCGGTGCGGATTTCCGCTTTGGCAAGGATCGGGCCGGCGATGCCCGGGTTCTTTCCGCTCTCGGTGCGCAGATGGGTTTCGGCGTGACCATCGTGCCGCTGGCAGGAACGGCGGGGCAAGAATACAGCTCGACCGCTATCCGCCAGGCGCTGGCCGAAGGCCGGACGCGCGATGCCGAAAAGATGCTTGGCCATTGGCACCGCATCGAGGGCGAGGTTATCCATGGCGACAAGCGCGGACGGGATTTCGGCTGGCCCACCGCGAATATGAGCATGGAAGGGCTGCATCTGCCGCGACTGGGCATTTATGCGGTGCTGGTCGATGTGTTGACCGGCCCCGACCGGCTGTCCTGCCGGGGGGTCGCGAGTCTGGGCGTGCGGCCTATGTTCGGTCGCAATGCGCCGAATCTCGAAGTGCATCTGTTCGATTTTTCCGGCGATCTGTACGGTCAGCATCTGTCCGTCGCTCTGGTGGAATTTCTTCGCGATGAAGCGAAATTCGACTCGGTCGATGTGCTGATCGAGCAGATCGGCAAGGATGCGGAACAGGCGCGCGCGATTCTTGTAGGCGCGTGATGCGCGAGCGGTTCTGGGAATTGCCGCTAGAGCAGCTGACCCCCGGCGAATGGGAGGCGCTTTGCGACGGCTGTGGGCGCTGCTGTCTGAACAAGCTGGAATTCGAGGATACGGGCGAATTGGCGTTCACCCGCGTGGCCTGCAAGCTTCTGGACGGGCATAGCTGCCGCTGCGGCTCTTATGCGAACCGGCACGATTATGTGCCGGAATGCGTGGTGCTGACGCCGAAAAAGCTGAAAGAGATCGATTGGTGGCTGCCCCGAACTTGTGCTTATCGGCTGCGATCCGAGGGCAAGCCCTTGTATGACTGGCATTATCTGATCTCGGGCGATCCTGAATCGGTGCATCGTGCCGGGATCTCGGTGCGCGGCTGGACCGTCAGCGAGGCGGTGTTGCCGGAAGAAGATTGGGAAGATTATATCATCGAGGATCTGTCATGAATTTTGCATCCGACAATACCTATGGCGCGCATCCCGCGGTGCTTGCCGCATTGAGCGACTGCAATGATGGCGCGGTGATGGGATATGGGGCGGACCCGGTTACGGAACGGGCAGAGGCCGTGATCCGCGAGGTTCTGGAAGCGCCGCAGGCCGTGGTGCGTTTCGTGGCGACAGGTACAGCGGCGAATGCGCTGGTCTGCGGGCAATATGCGCCGCGATACGGGCGGATCTATTGTCATCAGGATGCGCATATCGAAACCAGCGAATGTGGGGCGCCAGAGTTCTTTACGGGCGGTGCCAAGCTGGTGACGGTGCCCGGAGGTTCCGGCAAGATGCAGCCCGGTGAACTGGCCTCCCGCATGTGGCGCGGTGCTGCCGGGGGCATGAATGGCGGGCGCAACGGGCTGATTTCCATCACGAACGCAACCGAATGGGGCACGATTTATTCCCTGCAGGAAATCGCCGCGATCGCTGATGTCGCGCATGAGGCCGGGCTGCCTTTGCATATGGATGGCGCACGGTTCGCCAATGCCGTCGCGGCAGCCGGTTGTTCGGCGGCGGATATGTCATGGCGCGCGGGCGTGGATGCGCTGTGTTTCGGCGGCACCAAGAACGGTGCGATGGGGGCCGAGGCCGTGGTGTTCTTCGATCCCGCGCATGCCGAGGATTTCGATTACCGGCGAAAGCAGTCGGGGCATGTCTTTTCCAAGCAGCGCTTTCTTGCGGTGCAGATGCTGGCGCTGCTGGAGGGCGGGCTTTGGCTGGAACTGGCGAAACATGCCAATGATCTGGCCGCCGGGCTGGCCGACGCAATCCTTGCGGCCGGAGGAAATTTGTTGGCGCCGGTGCAGTCGAACGCGGTTTTTGCGACAATTCCGCCCGAAGCCCACGCAAGGGCCAAGGCGGCAGGTGCCATCTATTATCTGTGGCCCGATAAATCCGCCGAAGGTCAGGATCCCGTGCCGATCCGGCTGGTAACGGCATGGAACACCCCGGATGCGGATGTCGCCGCCCTGATCGCGGCGTTGAAAGGCTAGAGAGGGTCGCGCCGGATCCGGAAATACCGGTTATTTGCGTGTCGCGATGGCCGGGGGCGCTGCCCGTCGCCGGCAGGTCTCTCGAAGCAGTGGCGCGACCCGCCGGCGACCCCCGAGGTATTTGGACAAAGAAGAAGGGGGAGGAGGAAAGGAAGCGGGTCCGGGCAGGCGCTACCTGCTCCGGGCGGCTGTTAGCCGTTCAACGCCTTCAGCAACAAGGCAAGCGCGTGGCTGACCGTCGCCGCGCGCACATCGCTGCGGCCTATGGCGCCGAATTCGACGGTTTCCGTCGTTACCCCGAATGCCGTTGCCACGCCGAAGCAGACCCGGCCTTCCGGCTTGTGCTCGGAGCGGCCGGGGCCGGCGATTCCGGTGACGGCAACGGTCAGGGACGCCTCTGAACGGGACAGCGCACCCATTGCCATCTCGGCTGCGATCTGTTCGCTGACGGCGCCATGAGCCGTCAGCGTCTCGCTGTGAATACCCAGCATCTGCTGCTTGGCGGCATTGGAATAGGTGACAAAACCACGATCCAGGACATCGGATGAACCGGGAATTTCCGTCAGGGCGGCGGCGATCAGCCCGCCTGTACAGCTTTCGGCGGTGGCGATCATTACGCCACGGGCTCGGGCGGCGTCCAGGACATCACCCGGGGAGGTCACAGGATCACCAGATGAAAGAGAGCGGCTGCGATCACGGTGGCAATACCGGCGAACAGCCCGGCCCAGAGATCGTCCTTCATCACCCCTGCCGCTGTGCCTTCCCCGTCGGCGCGGCCCACCAGCCAGGGCTTCCAGATGTCGAACAATCGGAAGAGCAGGAACGCCGCCACCCAGCCCGGCCAAGGAAAAACATGGCTTGGCATTTGCGCAAAGAAGAACCCCGCCGAGGGGAAGCAGAGCGCAATCCATTGCCCTGCGATCTCGTCGATGACGATTTCGCTGCGGTCGGGGTCGTCCATGCCGTCAGTATACCGGCGCACGGCCCAGAAGCCTGCCGCCGTCACGGCGAGGGTGGCGGCGGCCAGCAGCGGGAAATGTCCAAACCGGTGGATCAGGACGCCAAGCAGGACCGCGATTGCCGAGGCCCAGGTGCCGGGGGCAGGGCGCAGCAGACCGGCGCCGAACCAGATGCAGAGAAGGCGGGGCATGGAGGCTCCTTTGATATTTGCTTCGTTCTAGCGGGTCGGGAACCGGGAAACCAAGCAGATTTGCAATTTTTGATGCGGCATGACCTGATGGCCTGTCCGCATTGCCGTGCGCTATCCTCCGATCAGTGTCGCCGTCGCGATCGCGGCGATGCCTTCGCCGCGTCCGGTGAAGCCCAGACGCTCGGAGGTGGTGGCTTTCACGCTGATCCGTCCGGTTTCGACCTGCATGATTTCGGCAAGGCGGGTTTGCATCGCATCAGCATGGGGGCCGATCTTTGGGGTTTCACAGATCAGCGTCACATCGGCATTGCCAAGGCGGAAGCCGCGCTCCCGCGCCAGATCGATGGCATGGCGCAGAAAGACATGGCTTTCAGTACCCTTCCATTGCGGATCCGAAGGGGGGAAGTGCCGGCCGATATCGCCCTCGGCCAACGCGCCATAGATGGCGTCTGTCAGGGCATGCATGCCGACATCGGCATCGGAATGGCCTTTCAGCCCGGAATCATGCGGGATCCGGATGCCGCAAAGCCAGACATGATCGCCCGGCTCGAAAGCATGCACGTCAAAGCCGTTGCCCATGCGGATATCCATCGCGTTTCCCATCAGTCTTTCGGGCCCCATCAGTCGTTCGACCCCCATCAACCGTTCAGCACGTACGAAATCGTCCGGCCATGTGATTTTCAGATTGTCTTCACTGCCCGGCGTGATCGTGACCTCTAGCCCGATCTTCAAGGCAAGCGCCACGTCATCGGTCGCCCCTCCGGGATGCATCCGATGCGCGGCAAGGATTTCAGGAAGACGGAAACCCTGCGGCGTTTGCGCGCGATACAGGCCGTCGCGGGTTGTGATCGCGGTGACATTTCCGCCATCGCCACGCCATAGCGTATCCGAAACGGGCAGGGCGGGCGCGGCGGCCATTGCGCCCCCATTTAATGCGTCGACCACGCCCTGAATGACCGAAGCGGGCGTCAGCGGGCGGGCGCCGTCATGGACCAGCACATGGCTTGCCTGTCCTTCAAGCGCCAGCAGCCCGGCCAACACGCTGGCCGAGCGGGTTTCGCCGCCGGTGACGATGGTGACGGGGCCTGCAAAGCGTGTGATGGCGTCAGCCATGTCATCGGGATGGACGACCAGAACGATGCGGTCAAAACCAGCGAATGCCGCAAGCGTATGGGCAATGACCGGCTGGCCGCCAAGGTTGCGCCACTGCTTGGGCCGGTCGCTTCCGGCCCGCGCGCCGCGTCCGGCGGCGGTGATGATTGCGGCATAGCCTGTGGGGGCGCGCACAGTCATCCGAAAGCGATCATGCGTGATCGGGCATGTCGCCCCTGATGGCGCGGGCGAATGCGCTGCGGTAAAGCCCGGACAGTTCGGCAAGCGGCGCACTGTCATCGCCCAATGTCACGCTGTCCCCGCCGATGCGCCCGACCACGGCAACCGGGACTAAGGCGGCTTCGGCCGCATCCGTAAGCGCCTTTACCGAGACTTCCGGGCAAGCGACCAGATAGCGGGCCTGATCCTCGCCGAATAGCTGGGCGATATCCGCGCTATCGAGAACAAGGCCGCGCCCGCCATGCTCGGCCATTTCAAAACCGGCAAGGGCAAGACCGCCATCCGACAAATCCGTGGCGGCACTGAAAAGCGCCCGGTTGGCGCGGATGAATTCGCCGTGTTTCCGCTCGGCCGCGAGATCGACGGGCGGCGCGTCGCCCTCTTCCAGAGCAAAGGCTTCCGCGGCCAAGGCCGATTGATCAAGATGCCCCCGCGTCTCGCCGATGAGGACAAGCAGATCGCCATCCGCAAGCATCGGTGCGATCATCTCGTCCAGATGTGGGATCAGACCCACGCCGCCGATGGTGGGGGTGGGCAGGATGCCCTTGCCGTCGGTTTCATTGTAAAGCGAGACATTGCCCGAGACGATGGGGAAATCAAGCGCCCGGCAGGCCTCTCCGATACCTTTGATCGCGCCGACGAATTGCCCCATGATCTCGGGCTTTTCGGGATTGCCGAAATTCAGATTGTCGGTGGTGGCCAGCGGTATCGCCCCCACGGCGCAGAGGTTGCGGTAGGCCTCGGCCACGGCCTGTTTTCCGCCTTCATAGGGGTTGGCGCGGACATAGCGGGGGGTCACGTCGCTGGTGAAGGCAAGCGCCTTGTTGGTTCCGTGAACCCGCACCACGCCAGCGCCAAGGCCCGGACGGCGGATCGTGTCGGCGCCGACCTGCGTGTCATATTGCTCCCATACCCATGATTTATGCGCGTAATTGGGCGAGCCGATCAGCGATTTCATGGCGGCGATCGGAGTGATCGCGGGCAGGGTCGAGGCCGGGGCGGCGGGAGGCGTTTCTACCCATGGGCGGTCATATTCCGGCGCGCTGGAGGAAAGCTTCGACAGGGGAAGATCGGCCTTTACCTCATTGCCATGCAGGATCAGGAAACGGTCTTCGGCGATGGTCTCTCCGACAATGGCGAAATCCAGATCCCATTTCTCGAAAATTGCCCGGGCCTCTGCCTCTTTTTCCGGCTTCAGGACCATCAGCATCCGTTCCTGCGACTCGGACAGCATCATCTCATAGGCGGTCATGCTGGTTTCGCGCTGCGGCACATCGTCCAAAACCAGCCGGATACCCAGCCCGCCCTTGTCGCCCATCTCGACGGCCGAGCAGGTCAGACCCGCCGCGCCCATATCCTGAATGGAAATCACGCTGCCCGAGGCCATCAGCTCAAGACAGGCTTCCAGCAGGCATTTCTCGGTGAAGGGATCGCCGACCTGAACGGTGGGACGCTTTTCCTCAATCGTGTCATCGAATTCGGCGCTGGCCATGGTCGCGCCGCCCACGCCGTCGCGCCCGGTCTTTGCACCCAGATAGACGACCGGCATGCCGACACCCGAAGCGGCGGAGTAAAAGATCTTGTCGGTATCGGCCAAACCTGCCGCAAAGGCGTTCACAAGGCAGTTGCCGTCATAGGAGGCATGGAATCGCACTTCGCCGCCCACATTCGGCACGCCAAAACAATTGCCGTAAGAACCGATCCCCTCGACCACGCCCTTGACCAGATGCGGGGTCTTGGGATGTTCGGGCCGCCCGAAGGACAGCGAATCCATCGCGGCGATAGGGCGCGCGCCCATCGTGAACACGTCGCGCAGGATGCCGCCCACGCCGGTCGCAGCGCCCTGATGCGGCTCGATATAGCTGGGGTGATTGTGGCTTTCCATCTTGAAGACCACGGCCTGACCGTCGCCGATATCGACGACGCCGGCATTCTCGCCGGGGCCGCAGATCACCTGCGGGCCTTCGGTCGGCAAGGTGCGCAGCCATTTCTTGGACGATTTATAAGAGCAATGCTCGTTCCACATGGCCGAGAAGATGCCAAGCTCGGTAAAGCTTGGTTCGCGTCCGATGATCTGCAGGATGCGGTCATATTCATCGGGCTTCAGTCCGTGCGCGGCGATCAAGTCCGGGGTGATCGACGGTTCCTGCATGTCTGGCCCTTCCTGCCTGTGGAGTCTGGCGCCTTTTATGACTTGCAAGAGGATATGGAAAGGGCGGTTTATCCTGTTTCCGGCCTGTTATCGCCCGGTTTGATCCATTCCATGACGTGATGATAGGGCATCCGGCGATAGCGTTTGGTTCTGAAAGCCTCGCCGCCTTGTGGCAAGGGTTCGTCGAAATGGGAGAGCCGCAACCCCGAGGCCAGCAAAAGCTGCAGATAGAAACTGAAGGGCCGGTGCCAGTTGCGAATAGTGATCCCGGTCCAGCTTACCCATTCGGCACGCGCTTCCAGATAATTGTCCATGACGAAATAATCCGCGCCGTCTTCGCGCCTGCGCCAGTTTCCCGCCGTGGCGAAGCTATTGAGATTTGCGATCAGCAACGCGCCATTTGGCCTCAGGACACGGGCCATCTCGGCAATGGCGGCCTCGATCTCGTCGATATCGATCAGCGTCAGATAGCTGACCACAAGATCAAAGCTGGAATCCTCGAAGGGCAGCTTCTCGGCCTTGGCATCGAGGTAGCGTCCCGCAGGATCGCGGGCTTGCGCGGCTTCGCGCAGCGCGGCTGTCGGCTCTATCCCGATCGGGTCCAGCCCGGCTTCGCGCAGCATCCGGCAAAAGCGGCCCTCACCGCTGCCGATATCAAGTGCATTCGTGAATCCGCGGTCGCTGACACGGGCCATCATCGGCCCGTCAAGAACATGCCGGCGTGAGAAATCGCCATGCTCACCGATCGCCGCAAGCCAACCGGTGGCGGAACTGTCCCAACCATTATCCTGCATGTCCATCCCTGCCGCTGTTCCTGATGCATGAAAAAGTGGCAACCTAGAGTAGCTTGCCCGGCTTGGGAAGGGAGCGACGGTTTCACGGGTGGTGATTTTTCCGGATTTTCTGCCGTCGTAAAAAAAAGCCGGGCACAAGGCCCGGCCTAAGTCCAACAGGGAGGTAGAAGGTGATGAGCGATTACGCAAACCATCGCCTTCGCAGACCGATCTATGTGCAGGTTGTGTATCCTTCAAGTGGAAACAGACTGTTGTCGCAGCATAGCCGCCATGCAGTGACCGAATGGCTTCATGACAAAGTCGCGGATTTCCCCGGGAAAATGGCTATTCGGCAATTTTCCGCCGGTGGCGCTGCGGTTAGGTTTGTAGTGACTTTCCGGCTTCGCTCTGCCAGCGGCGATACGCTTGGATCTCTTCCAGAACGAAATCCCGGAATACAGCGACCCGGCGGGTCTGCCGAAGCTCTTCCGGATATGCCAGAAAAACCGGTACCACGCCGGATTCGATATCGGGAAGGACCCGGATCAGATCCGGATGATCCGCCGTGAGATAATCCGGCAGGACACCGATTCCGACATTGGCCAGAACCCCTTGCAGGACGCCGAAGTAATTATTCACGGTCAGGGTCGAGACGACATTCTGCGCCATGACCTCTTCGATCAGCTTGGCGCCTGCTGCAACCTGAGGCTGATCGGCTTTCTGGCACACCAGCCGGTGATTGGACAGTTCGGCCATGCTGCCCGGTGTTCCGGCACGGTCAAGATAATCCTGCGTCGCATAAAGGCGCATGCGGATATTCAGCAGACGGCGGCGGATCAGATCGGACTGGCTTGGTTCTTTCATGCGGATCGCCACATCGGCCTCGCGCATAGGAAGGTCGAGCACGCGCTCTTCCAGCATCAGGTCGATCTTGAGATCGGGATATGTCTCGTAGAGTTTCACCAGACGGGGGGCCAGCCAAAGGGAACCGAAACCGACGGTAGTCGTCACCTTCAATTCGCCGAAAACATGTTCCGCCGAGTCGCGCATCTTCGCCGAAGCGCTGTCAAGCTTGCGCGCCATCGATGAGGTCGCGTCAAACAGCAGCTCTCCCTGTTCGGTCAGAATCAGGCCGCGTGCATGGCGGTGGAAAAGCGTGGTTCCCAGCGCCTCTTCAAGCGCGCGAATCTGGCGGCTGACGGCGGATTGAGACAGATGCAGCGTGTCGCCGGCATGTGTCAGGCTGCCGGCATCGGCAACCGCGTGAAATATTCTTAGCTTGTCCCAGTCCATCGCTGTTACAATCCTGCCTTACCAGCTATGCGTTTTTTGCAATTCTATCATTCCACTGCCCGTCCTGACGCTCTGCGTCAAGGCAGGAATTAAGTCTTTATCGGTCAGTTATTCTGACCTATAATCGTTCCAGAGCCTTCGGGCATTGGAGGAGATGCAGGATGAGCAAGCAAGAATTCTCGCTAGCCGACCGTTTCGATCTGTCGAAATCCCAGGTATTGCTGAACGGAACGCAGGCACTTGTCAGGCTTATGCTTATGCAGGCGGCACGTGACCAGGCCGCCGGGTTGAATACGGCTGGCTATGTGACAGGTTATCGCGGCAGCCCGTTGGGCGGCGTCGATCTGCAGATGATGCGTGAGACGAAGCGCCTGCGCGAGGCGAATGTGCTGTTCCAGCCGGGCCTGAACGAAGATCTTGCCGCGACGGCAATCTGGGGCAGCCAGCAGGCCGAATTGCGGGGCGAGGGCAAATATGACGGGGTTTATGCCCTGTGGTACGGCAAGGGGCCGGGCATAGACCGCAGCGGCGATGTGATGCGCCACGCGAATATGGCGGGATCCTCGGCCAAGGGCGGTGTCGTCATGGCGATGGGCGACGACCATACCGGCGAAAGCTCGACCGTGCTGCATCAGTCCGACTGGGCGATGATCGACGCCTATATTCCGGTGCTGTCGCCCGCGGGTGTGCAGGAAATTCTGGATTACGGGCTGTATGGTTTCGCATTGTCGCGCTTTGCAGGCGTCTGGACCGGCCTCAAGACCATGAAGGACACGGTCGAGGCGACGGCGGTGGTGAATGGCGATCCGCACCGGCTGACATTCGTGACGCCCGATTTCCAGATGCCCGATGGCGGGTTGAATATCCGGCTGGGCGATACTCCGGTGCTGCAAGAGGCACGGATGATCGACCATAAACGCTGGGCGGCGGAGGCATTCAGCCGCGCCAACCGTATCGACCGCAAGATCTGGGGCAAGCCGGGGGCGAAGATCGGCTTTGTCGCAGCGGGCAAGAACTGGCTGGATCTGGTGCATGCGCTATCGCTTCTGGGGATCGACGAGGCAGAGGCCGAGCGGCTTGGGATCACCACTTACAAGGTTGGGCAAACCTGGCCGCTGGACATGAGGTCCATGCAGGAGTGGTCTGAAAATCTTGAACTAATCGTTTGCATCGAGGAAAAGCGCAAGCTGATCGAGGTGCAGCTTAAGGAAGCGATATTCGACAATCGTCGCGGCCGCCGGGTGCATGGCTGGAAACATGACCGCACGGGCGAAGAGCTGTTTCCCACGCGCTACGCTCTTGACCCGGTGATGATCGCGCAGAAGATCGGCGATATCCTGATCGAAGAGGGCCGCGGGACCGAGCATATCAAGGCAGGACTGACCCGCCTGACCGAGGTTCTGCGCAGCGACAATGCGCCAGAAATCGCGACACGGACGCCTTGGTATTGCTCGGGCTGCCCGCATAACAGCTCGACCCGTTTGCCCGAAGGCAGCCGCGCCTATGCGGGGATCGGCTGTCACTATATGGTGCAGTGGATGGGCCGCGAAACCGAGGGCTTCACCCATATGGGCGGTGAGGGTGTGAACTGGGTCGGAGAGGCGCCGTTCAGCAAAAGACCGCATGTATTTCAAAATCTTGGCGATGGAACCTATAATCATTCCGGGGTTCTGGCGATCCGCGCGGCCCTGGCTGCCGGGACCAATGTCACCTATAAGATCCTGTATAACGACGCCGTTGCGATGACCGGCGGCCAGCCGAATGAGGGCGGATTGTCTGCACCCCAGATCGCCCGTGAACTCAAGGCCATGGGGGTCGATCCGGTGGTCGCCGTCTATGACGAGAAAGAGGATGTCGACCGCACGCAGTTTCCTTCGGGCATGCGGTTCGAGGAACGCGCCGAGATGATGAATGTGCAGCGCGAACTGGAAAGCGCGCAGGGCGTCAGTGCCATTCTTTACATCCAGACCTGCGCCGCTGAAAAGCGCCGCCGTCGCAAGAAGGGAGCCTTCCCCGATCCGGATCTGCGGATCTGGATCAATCCCGACGTGTGCGAGGGATGTGGCGATTGCGGCGTGCAGTCGAACTGCGTTTCGGTGGTTCCTCTGGACACCGAACTGGGACGCAAGCGGCAGATCGACCAGTCAAGTTGCAACAAGGATTATTCCTGCGTGAACGGTTTCTGTCCCAGCTTTGTCTCGGTTCGGGGCGGCAAGCTGAAAAAGCCGAAACCCGAGGCGTTCGAAATTCCCGATCTGCCGGCGCCGGACCTGCCGGCTATTGCCGGCACCCATAATGTCGTCATCACCGGCGTTGGCGGCACAGGTGTTGTGACCATCGGCGCGGTGCTTGCTCAGGCGGCGCATATCGAGGGCAAGGGAGCGGGCATGATGGAGATGGCCGGGCTGGCGCAAAAGGGCGGCGCGGTTCATATCCATTTGCGGCTGGCCGAGAAACCGGAGGATATCAGTGCCATCCGCGTGGCTGTGGGCGAGGCGGATTGCGTCGTCGGTGGCGATCTGATCGTGACGGCAGGGTCCAAAACCATCGGCTTGATGACCCCGGGTCGCACCGGCGCGGTGGTGAACGATCACGAGATCATCACCGGCGATTTCACCCGGTTCCGTGATTTTCAGGTCCCTTCCGACCGGCTGAAACTGTCGCTTCAGGCACGGCTGGGCGATAATCTGGCATTTTTCGACGCGAATGAGCTGGCATTGCGGCTTCTGGGCGACTCGATCTATTCCAACATGCTGGTTCTGGGGGCCTGCTGGCAGCGCGGGTTGCTGCCTTTGACGCAAGAGGCGATCATGGAGGCGATCCGGCTGAACGGTGCCAAGGTCGCCGAAAACCAGCGCGCCTTCCACATCGGACGTTGGGCCGCAGCATTCCCCGAGCAGTCAAGGAAACCTGCAGAAGTCACTGAACTACCTGTAGAACCTGTGGAGTACCGCGCGGCGCGTCTGGTGGAATATCAGGGGCAGGCTTTGGCGAATAAATTCCGCAAACTGGTTAATTCCGCGCCCGATCCGCTTCGGGAATCCGTCGCAAGAGGCTACTATAAGCTTTTGTCTTACAAGGATGAATATGAGGTTGCGCGTCTGCACCTGAGCAGTGCCGAACAGATCGCCCAATCATGGGAGGGCGATACGAAACTGTCCTTCCATCTGGCACCGCCGATGCTGCCGGGCAAGGATGCCGAGGGCCGGCCGAAGAAACGTGAATTCGGGCCCTGGATACTGAAGGCGTTCCGGGCGCTGGCAGCCATGAAAACATTGCGCGGCACGCCTTTCGATCCGTTCGGCTATTTTCCTGAACGGCGGCGCGAGCGTGCGATGATCCGCGAATACGAACGCGACATGCGCGAGGTTCTGGACAATGTGACCGACGCGACCCTGCCGGTCGCCATTGAACTGGCGGAATTGCCGCTGAGCGTGCGCGGCTACGGCCCTGTCAAGGATCGCGCGGCGGATGAAGCTGCCCTGCGTCGTGAAGAGCTTCTTGCCCAGTTCCGCTCGGGCGAGGCACCGATACGGCAGGCGGCGGAATAATCGGCTGGCCCGGGATTACTGGCCCCGGATTACGCGCAAAAACGTTCAGGGGGCGGAATCTTCGGGCCTGTTTTCTGCGGTGATAGCGGGCTTGCAGGCTTCAAATCCGTCCACCTCATTCATTTGTGTCATTTTCAATTCCGGCCTCTACGCCTAAAACAATAGCACATGCGGGATAAGGAGGGGCGACATGGCGGTGGGGGTTTTCGATTCGGGACTTGGCGGGCTGACGGTTCATCAGGCCATCGCCGCGAAACTGCCCGATCTGCCGCTGGTCTATCTGGGCGACAACGCCCATACGCCCTACGGAGTGCGGACCGCTGACGACATTTTCAACCTGACCTGTGCGGGCGTCGAGCGTCTGTGGCAGGAAGGCTGCGATCTGGTCATCCTCGCCTGCAATACCGCCAGCGCTGCCGCCCTTCGCCGCATGCAGGAGACATGGCTGCCTGCGGACAAGCGGGTGCTGGGGGTCTTCGTGCCCATGATCGAGGCCCTGACAGAGCGCGGCTGGGGCGACAATTCGCCGCCGCGCGAAGTCCGGGTCAAGCATGTGGCGCTGTTCGCCACGCCTGCGACGGTGGCAAGCCGGGCCTTTCAGCGGGAACTGGCCTTCCGTGCCGTCGGTGTCGATGTCGAGGCACAACCATGTGCCGGAATCGTCGACGCGATCGAACAGGGCGACGAGATTCTGGCCGAGGCGCTGGTCGCCAGCCATGTCGAGGCGCTTCTGCGCCGCATGCCTCAGCCCGAAGCCGCAATCCTTGGCTGCACCCATTATCCGCTGGTGGAACCGGTCTTTCGCCGCGCTTTGGGGCCTGATGTCGCGGTTTACAGCCAGCCGGGGCTGGTCGCGGACAGCCTGGCCGATTATCTGGAGCGCAGGCCGGAATTTCTGGGCGAGGGAACCGTGTCGCGGTTTCTGACCACCGGCGATCCCGAGCGTGTATCCGGCAAGGCAGTTCAGTTCCTGCGTTGCCCGATCCGCTTCGAATCCGCCTGCAAAGAGCCAGCATGAGGGGCGCAATATGGCCGGTTTGAAATCGCTGAAGAAGCGCCGCCGGATTCAGATCCTGCTGGCCGCAGCCGCCGCCCTTGCGGTCTCTGCGGTTCTGATCGGCTATGGTTTCCGCGACGGGATCAATCTTTACCGCTCTCCCACGCAGGTCAGCGAAAGCGCGGTTTCGCCGGATGAATATTTCCAGCTTGGCGGATTGGTAAAGGAAGGCTCGGTGGTGAATGGCGACGGCGTGGCCTTTGAATTCGTGATCACCGATGGTCTGGTGGAAATTCCGGTCAGCTATGTCGGCAATGATCCCCGGCCAGATCTGTTCAGCGAAGGGCAGGGCACGATCGCCAAGGGATATTATCGCGACGGCCGCTTCGAGGCGCGGGATCTGCTGGCCAAACATGACGAGACCTATATGCCGCGCGAAGTGGTCGATACGCTGAAGGCAAGCGGCGTTTATCAGGAGCCGGAAAGCTGAGCCCGCTTCGCCGTTACTTCCAGCGCCGTTACTTCCAGCGCCGGTGAACCCAGAACCATTGCTCCATATGACGGCGCACCAGCGCCTCTAGATCGTCATTCAGGGCCTGCATCATCACTGCGGGCTCGTCATGGTCGACCGGCTCTCCGACATGGACGCGGAATGACAGCCCGTCCGGCTGGCGGATGCCATGCACCGGCAGGATCAACGCGTTGTAACGGATCGCCAGTTCGGCCGGGGTCAGGACGGTCCTGCTGGGCAGGTCGAAAAACTGCAATTCGGGCGCATGCCGGTCGAACTGGTCATATCCCAATGCCAGCCAGCCGCCCCCTTTCAGAAAGCGAAGCATCGCCGCAAGTCCCGCGCGTCCGCGTGGGAAAAGCGGCTCGGCAATGGCGGTGATTGCGGGAATGTAATGGCGGTTGAAGGCCTCGTTGTTCATGGGCCTGTACAGCGCCCCCACGGGCCAGCCCCGCGCCGACAGCGCAGTGCGCATGGCGTCGTAATTGCCGAAATGCGCGCAGGCGATGATGACGGGGCGCCCGGATGCGAAAGCGGCCTCCAGCTCGAGCAGGCCCGGCCCCTCCAGCGGGTCGGATGAACGGATCCGGTCGGTGAATTCATGTCCCGAGTAGATTTCGGCGACAGACCGGCCGGCATTGTTCGGCACCGCGCGGACCACCGCCTCGACCTCGTCGCGGGTCAGATCGGGGCGGGCCAACGCCAGATTGTCGCGGATCCGCCGTCGCCATCCGGCCACCGGGGCCAGAAGATTCGAAAACAGCCAGCCCAGCGCCGGAATGCGCCGTTCATAGGGCAACAGTCTCGCGACGCTCATCACAGCCACGAAAGCCGCATTTGCCAGCCGGTCGCCTAGCGGAAGTTTCTCACCGTCGCTCATTAATCCTTTCGCGCCCCACGATATTCGCGCGACCATACATAAAGACCTGCGCCAACGATAATCGCTGCGCCGGTGATGGTCCAGCGATCGGGGAACTGTCCAAAGAACAGGATGCCCCATAATCCGGCCCAGATCAGCCCGGTATATCCGAACGGTGCCAGCACGCCCGCTTCGCCGGTCGAGAAGGCCCGGACCAGAAGCCATTGGCTCAGCGTGCCGAAAAATGCCAGCAGCAGGACGATCCACCAATGCGCCGGATCGATGGGCTGCCAGACGAAGGGCACGAATAACGTGGTGACAGCCGTTCCGAACGCCGCCGACCACATGACCGAGGTTTCCACGGAATCGCTTCGCACCATCCGCGTCAGCAGCGCCCCCGCCGCAAAGGTGAAGGTGCCGGCAAGCGGCAGCAGGGCAGCGGGCTGGAAGACGCCGAGACCGGGGCGGATGATGATCAACGCACCGATCATCGCGGCAGCGATCCCGGCCAGCCGGCGAGGGCCGATCTTCTCACCCAGAAACAGCGCGGCTCCCAGCGTGATCAGCACCGGGTTCATATCCATGATCGCGGTGGCTTCGGCCAGCCCGATGAATTGCAGCGATGTGAAGAACAGCCCCACCGAAGCAAGTTGCGACAGGGCTCTCCCGACCTGCAAACCTGGTTGTTTCGTCCTTAACAGCCCGAACATCCGTCCGCGGAAGATCGCGGCGAAGATCAGCAGATTGCCGGTAAAGCGCACCCAGATCACCTGTCCCGGGTGATAATGCTGCGTCAGGAATTTCGCGGTCGCATCCATCAGCGTAAAGCCCAGGATCGCGGCAAGCAGTAGCAGGATTGCCGAGGCGTTGCTGTCACGGACCGGCCGCAGCCCGTCCCGCTCGCGCCCCATCAAGGCGAATGCCCGCGCCAGCACCTGCATCAGAACGCCATGCAAACAGCCGAGCAAATGCCCGGCTGCTTCTTCCTCATGAAAATATCCCCGCCGGAGGCAAGAATCTTTTTCACAACAGTGACCTGACGCGCTCGGTCACGGCCTCTGCGGTAATCCCGAACTCCTTGTAAAGCGCCGGCGCCGGAGCCGAGGCGCCAAAGCCCTCCATCCCGACGAATGCCGATTTCGCCTCATTGCCCCGCTCGCCCAGCAGCAGCCATTCCCAGGGTTGGCGGATGGCGGCCTCGATGGCGACGCGCACGGTATTGCCGGGCAGGACCTCTGCACGATATTCCCGGGATTGCGCGCGGAACAGCTCCATCGAGGGAACCGAGACGACGCGCGTCGGCGTGCCCTCCGCCTCGAGCGTCTCGCGTGCGGCGACCGCAATCTCGACTTCCGAGCCGGTTGCCATCAGCACCACAGCGGGTTTGCCGCCACTGGCTTCGCGCAGGATATAGGCGCCCCTGCGGGACAGGTTCTCATCGGAATGGCTGGTCCGGAGCGTCGGCAGGCCCTGTCGCGACAGGGCCATGACGGAAGGCGTGTCGTTCTCGGACAGGGCGATTTCCCAGGCTTCCGCCGTCTCGACCTGATCGCAGGGGCGCAGCGTCAGCGTATTCGGCGTGGCGCGGCAGATCGCCAGATGCTCGACCGGCTGATGGGTCGGCCCGTCCTCGCCCAGACCGATGGAGTCATGGGTCATCACATAGACGACCGGCAGCCCCATCAGTGCCGAAAGCCGCATCGCGCCGCGCGCGTAATCGGTGAAGGTCAGGAAGGTGCCGCCATAGGGCCGGAAGCCGCCATGCAGCCAGATCCCGTTCATCGCGGCCGCCATGCCATGTTCGCGGATACCGTAATGGATATAACGGCCCGTGCGGTTCTCGGGGCTGAATACGCCCATCTCGGGAGTCAGGGTATTGTTCGAACCGGTCAGATCGGCCGAACCGCCGAAATTCTCGGCCATCAGCGGGTTAAGCGCGGCCAGAACATTCTCGCTGGCCTTCCGGGTGGCGAGCTTGGGCTGTTCCTCTGACGTCTGCTGTTTCACCATCGCGACGGTTTTCGCCAGTTCCGGATGCGCATCATTGCTGATACGGCGAGCAAATTCGTCGCGGCTATCGGCGCTCAGCACATCCACCCGCGATTGCCATTCCTTGCGGGGAGTTTCGCCACGCGCGCCGATCTCATGCCAGCTTTGCACGATATCCTCGGGAATTTCGAATGGCGTCGTGTGGTTCCAGCCGTAACCCTTGCGGGTGGCGGCGATTTCGTCCGCACCCAGGGGAGAACCATGCGCTTTCGACGAATCCGCCTTGTTCGGCGCGCCGAAACCAATGATCGTCTTGCAGGAGACCAGAACCGGGCGGCCGTCTTCTTTTGCGGCTTCGGTCAGGGCGCGGTCGATATCCGCCGCGTCATGGCCATCGCATTCCAGCACCCGCCAGCCCGCAGCGGCAAAGCGCGCCATCTGGTCGGTCTTGTCCGACAGGCTGACGCGCCCGTCGATGGTGATGTCGTTATTGTCCCAAAGAACGATCAGACGGCCCAGCTGCTGATTTCCGGCCAGACCCACGGCTTCATGGCTGATCCCTTCCATCAGGCAGCCGTCGCCGGCGATGACCCATGTCCGGTGATCGCAAAGATCTGCGCCGAATTCCGCCCGCATCGCCTCTTCGGCGATGGCCATGCCCACGGCGGTCGAGATGCCTTGCCCAAGCGGACCGGTGGTCGTCTCGATTCCTTCGGCATGGCCGTATTCCGGATGGCCTGCGGTAATCGAGCCAAGCTGCCGGAAATTCTTGATCTGACCGATCGTCATCTGCTTGTAACCGGTCAGGTGCAGCAATGCGTAAAGCAACATCGAGCCATGCCCTGCGGACAGGACGAAACGGTCGCGGTCGAACCAGTTCGGCGCCGAGGCGTCGAATTTCAGATGTTTGCGGAACAGGACCGTGGCCACATCGGCCATGCCCATCGGCATGCCGGGATGGCCGGAATTGGCGGCCTCGACGGCATCCATCGCCAGAATGCGGATTGCGCTGGCCAGTTTCCAGTGATCGGGGTCGGCATTGCGGCGGGTTTCAATATCCATGACGTTCCCTTGGGTCAGAATGGGTTCGGGCACTTGTTAGGGTTAACGTGTTCCGGTTGCAAGGCGGCAGGTCCTCGTTCTCATGCTGCGGTGTCATTGCCCCGGGCCGCATTGGTGATAAGCTGCTCCAGCATGGTTTCGAACCGTTCAGCCTCGGGTCCCAGTTCGGCATGAAGCCTGGCTTGAAATGCATCCGCGATTTCTCCCAGCCGCTGCATCAGGTCCTGTCCCTTCGGTGTCAGCTCGAGCGAGATGAGGCGACGGTCCTGCATATGTCCGGATTTGCGAAGATGTCCGGCTTGTTCCAGCCGGGCGGCGGCCCGGCTGACAATGGATTTGTCGAGATTCACCCGGGCGTGAATGTCGCGTATACTGACCTGTCCTTCATTGGCCAGATGCGCCATGACCCGCCATTCGGGGATCGACAGTCCGGTCTCTTCCTGATGCAGGGCGGCGAAGCGGCGGCTGATCAGAGTGGCGGCGACGTTCAGTCGATAAGGCAGGAATTCATCCAGCATGAATGGCATCACGGTCTCCTTTGCCCGCAGAACAGCAAAGAGCGGTTGCGGTTGCAACGGGAATATGAGGCGCAGCCGCAGTTGAAACCCGGTTATCCTTGCCGTGACAGCTCACCGCTCCAGGACCAGCAGATCGCCTTCGAAACTGATACGGGCGAAGCGCTTCAGATAAGACATGCCCAGAAGCGAGTCGCTTAGCGCACCGTCATTGACCGATGCGCGAATATCGGAATCGGTGATACCGCCGATCCGGAACTCCCTGATCGTGACCGGAGCGGTCCGCACCAATCCGTTCGCGGTGCTGGCCCGGTCCCGGTAGTCCAGACGGTCGGGATCGATGCCGATCTTGCGGGTGTCTTCGCGGGTCAGCACCATCATCGTCGCGCCCGTGTCGATCATGAATTCTATCGGCTCACCATTCGCTTCGGCGGTCAGGTAGAAATGGCCGTCCGGACTGGCCGGTATCTCGATTCGCCCGCCTTCCAGAAAGCGCGGCTCGCTTTGCCGGTCGAACCAGAGATTGGCGGCAAAGGCCACCCCGGCGAAGATGACCACCCAAAGCGCAAGCTGCCGGATGGCCTGTCCCCCGCGCCCCGAGAATTCCACGATCAACGCGCCGCCAAGCAGCACCAGAAGCGTGACGGAATAGGCGATGCTGCCCCAGTCATCGGCGAACATCAGAACAACCCCGAACCTTGCAGCCCGTCGATCACGAACTGGATCGACAGGGCGGCCAGCAACATTCCCAGCAATCGCGTGACCACCATCGTACCGGTTCGTCCCAGCGCGCGGGCCAGCGGTGTCGCAAGGTGAAACAGCGCCAATGCGATGACCAGCACCGCCAGCATGGTCAGATGAACCATCACGACATGCAGGACGCCGGACTCCTGTCCGACCAGCAGGATCATGGTCGCCAGCGAACCGGGACCGGCCAGCAGTGGCGTCGCCAGCGGAAAGACCGACGGGTCGTTTTCGGCATCCTCGTCCTTGCCCTGACCTTCGCGCCTTGCGGTCCGGCGTTCGAACAGCATGTCAAGCGCGGTCAGAAACAGGAGTATGCCACCCGCGATGCGGAATGCGGAAAGTGATATACCGATGCCATTCAGGATCGCCTGACCCGCCAACCCGAACAATGTCAGCAGGATCGCCGAGATCACCACGGCCCGCCGCCCGATTCGCGCGCGGTCCGACGCGGACATTCCCGGGGTGAGCGCGATGAAGACCGGCGTCAGCCCCACCGGGTCGATGACCACGAAAAGCGTGACGAAAGCGGTGATGTAAAGCGAAATCTCCATGCTTCCTTATTACCGCTATGCCAATCCCTGCCAAGTAGGACCGATCACGCAATCGGGCTTTGCAATCCCCGGACAGAGTCCCTAAATGTGGCACGCGGGCGTCAGGCCCCGCACAAGGGAGATCGCAATGCTGAACAATATCGGCCTTCCCGGCCTTCTTCTGATCGCTGTCGTGGTGCTGGTTCTGTTCGGGCGCGGCAAGATTTCGTCGCTGATGGGCGAGGTCGGCAAGGGCATCACCGCCTTCAAGAAAGGCGTGAAGGACGGCACCGAAGAGATCGAGAAAGCCGCCGATGACGGTAGTCATGACGGGCAGGGCATGCCGGGTGAGCGTGCCAAGGACGTGACGCCCGATCACAGCGACAACCGTAGCTGAGGCGAAGGACGCGGCGATGCTGGACGTCGGCTGGAGTGAGCTTTTGCTGATCGGGGTCGTTGCCCTGATCGTGGTCGGCCCCAAGGATCTGCCGCATCTGTTCCATGCGCTGGGACGCTTTACCGCCCGCGCACGCAGCATGGCGCGTGAGTTTTCCTCGGCGATGGAAGAGGCCGCCAAGAGTTCCGGCATCGATGAGGCGACGGATTCGATCAAGGATCTCAAATCACTGACATCGAAGAAATCGCTGGGTCTGGATGCTTTGGACCGCGTGGCGGACCGGTTCGAGAAATGGGAGCCCAATCGCCCGGATAACAGGATTCGCCGGGATCCCGATGCGCCTCCGCCCCCTGCGCAAAGCGGTCGGGACGAGGTGGCGCCGGATAAACCCGAACCAGACAAGATCACGTCAAGGCCGGCAAATGAAGCGTCCGGCGGCACGGCAGACACCGGCAAGCGACGCCTTCATGCGGTGCGCCGGTCGGATACGAAAGACGACTGAATTGGCCACGAACCCGCAGAATGACGAAGACGAGATCGACGACAGCTCGGCCCCGCTGATCGAGCATCTGGCCGAATTGCGGACCCGGATCATCTGGTCGCTTCTGGCCTTCGTTATCATGATGGTGCTGTGCTACACCGTCTGGCAACCGATCTATAATTTCCTGACCCAGCCGATCTGCCATGCTCTGGCCGGTCGCGGACAGGATTGCCAATTGCAGATCATCAAATTGCAAGAGGGTTTCTTTACCGCCATCAATATCTCGTTCTTTGGCGGTTTCGCCTTGGCATTCCCGATCATCGGCTATCAATTATGGCGCTTCGTCGCCCCCGGTCTGTATCGTAGCGAAAAGGGCGCTTTCCTGCCGTTTCTGATCGCTTCGCCGGTGATGTTCGCGATCGGAGCCTCATTCGCCTATTACGTCATTCTGCCGATGGCCTATGATTTCTTCCTTGGCTTTCAGCAGGGGCCGCTGGTCGCCACTTCCGAAGAGGCGACGGAAACCCGGCAACTCGCGGGAATCGCGTTTCAGGGCTCGATGCAGGAATATCTTAACCTGACATTGAAATTCCTGATGGCTTTCGGTCTCAGTTTCCAGCTTCCGGTGCTGCTGACGCTGATGGGCAAGGCCGGGCTGGTTTCCAGTGAAGGGTTGGGCGCGGTGCGCAGATACGCCGTTGTCGCCATTCTGGTTCTTGCCGCGATCGCCACTCCGCCGGATGTCGTCTCGCAGGTCGTGCTGTTCTCGGTGATCTACGGGCTCTACGAGGTCTCGATCCAGCTTGTCCGACGGATCGAGAAGCGGCGCGAGGCCGACTTGAAGGCACAGGGGCTGTGGGTCGAGGATGAGGAATGAAGGATATGAACGACACGGCGCTTGAGCGTATCGCCGCCGCATTGGAACGACTGGCGCCGGTGCCGCATCCCGCGCCGCGCTTTACGGAAGCTGCCGCCTATGTCTGGCATCCCGACCCGGACCGCCTTGAACCGGTCGAGACGGTCAACCGCGTCGATCTGGTGCAATTGATCGGCATCGACCGGGCCAAGGACATCCTGCTGGCGAATACGATGCAATTCGCCCGGGGCTATGGCGCGAATAACGCGCTGCTCTGGGGTGCGCGCGGCATGGGGAAATCCTCGCTGGTCAAGGCGGTTCATGCCGAGGCCGTCGCGCAGGGTCTGCCGCTGGTACTGGTGGAAATCGCCCGCGAGGATCTGGGATCGGTCGGGCGGCTTCTGGCCATTCTGGGCAACGCGAAGGACCGGCGCTTCCTGCTGTTCTCGGATGATCTGTCTTTCAGCCATGATGATACGCAATACAAATCGCTCAAGGCGGTACTGGATGGCGGGATCAGCGGGCGGCCTGCGAATGTGATCCTTTACGCGACCTCGAACCGCCGCCATCTGATGCCGCGCGACATGATCGACAATGAACGCTCGACCGCGATCCATCCGGGCGAGGCGGTCGAGGAAAAGGTGTCGCTGTCCGACCGGTTCGGCCTGTGGCTGGGTTTCCATCCCTGCTCGCAGGATGAATATCTTGCCATGGTGCAGGGCTATTGCGACGCTTATGATCTGCGGATCGAGGCCGAGGAATTGCGCGCCGAGGCAGTGGAATGGCAAGCGACGCGCGGCGGACGCTCGGGTCGGGTGGCGTGGCAGTTCTTTACCGATCTGGCCGGGCGGCATGGGGTCGCACTTTAATCCCGCCTGACGCATTTTGGCGTCCGTGCAGGCCGAACCACCTGGAAGCGTGGCAAATGTCTTGCGTCACCGACCTTGGCCGGGTTTCATATCCGCCATGACCCTGCGCAGCCCCACCCATATCCTGACCGGCACCCGCATTCGTGAACGCCGGCTTGCGCTGCGGCGAAGGCAGGCGGATATTGCCCGGGCCGCCGGTATTTCGCCCGCCTATCTGAACCTGATCGAGCATAACCGCCGCCCCGTGGGCGACAGGCTGGTCGCGCGGCTTGCCGAGGCGCTGGAGGTTCCGGCTGCTGAACTGACCGCTGGCCGCGAAGAGGCGCGGATCGCGGCACTGCGCGAAGCTGCGGCGCGGGCGCCCTCGACCGGCGAGCTTGCGCCCGAACTGGAGCAGGCAGCCGAGATTCTGGCGCGGTTTCCGGGCTGGTCCGCGACATTGATCGCCACGGCGCGGCGTTCCGATGCGCTTGAGCGGCAATTGATCAACCTGTCCGACCGGATGACGCAGGATCCCTATCTGCTGACCAATCTGCACGAGGTGCTTTCGGCCGTGACCTCCCTGCGCTCGACCGCCACGATTCTTGCGGAAGAGGGCGATGTGCCCGTGGAATGGCGGCATCGGTTCCACGCCAATCTGGCCGAGGACAGTCTGCGCCTGTCAACCACGGCGCAGGCTCTGGTGGCCTATCTGGACGGTTTCGAGACCGAAGGCGGCATTTTCACTCCGCAAGAGGAGGTCGAGGCATGGATGGCCGCAGGTGCGCCGCCGATCGACAAGGCTACCGATCTTGCCTCGGATGCCGCGCGTGCGCTGGCACGGGACCATCTGGCGCGGATGGAGGATGAGCGGGCGGCGCTGCCGGATGCGGCATTGGCTGCGGCGTCGGAAGAAGGTGATCCGCTGCGGATCGCCACGCGGATGCGGGCGCCGCTCGATCTGGTGATGCGGCGGCTGGCGGCGCTGCGTCCGCCGGGTTTCGAAGAGGCGGGACTGTTGGTCTGCGACGGCTCGGGGACGTTGACCTTGCGCCGTCCCGCGCCGGGCTTTCCGCTGCCGCGCCCCGGCGATGCCTGTCCGCTATGGCCGCTTTATCAGGCACTGGCAGCGCCACAGACCGCGATCAGTGCACAGGTGGAGACGCCGCAACAGCACCGGTTCAGCACCATCAGCTATGCCACCCGCAGTCAACCCGAGGGCGCGTTCGGGCCGGTTCTGACCCGGGCGCAGATGCTGATTCTGCCTGTCGAGAAAGCTGCGAATGGGCCTGCTCCGGTGATCCGGATCGGCGCGTCTTGCCGGATCTGTCCGCGCATCGAATGCCCGGCCCGGCGCGAGCCGTCTATTCTTTCTCCGGCTCCGGCGGTGCAGGGGCCGTGATCCGGACCTTTATATGCCTGGGATATCGGTCGCGCCGGAAACTGGTTTTTGACAGAGGGCTCGGTTACTGCAAACTAGGCGGAACAGCCGAAGGAGGAGGCGGCGCTTACCCGATGACACCCGACATCCTGATGATCGAGGACGAGCCGAACATCGCCGAGGCCGTGCGCTTTATCCTGACGCGCGAGGGATGGAGCCTGGAGCTTCATGACGATGGATGGGGCGGGATGGCGGCGATCAGAAACCTGCGCCCGCGTCTGGTGATACTCGACCTCATGCTGCCGAACCGTTCCGGCGCCGAGATCCTGTCGGAATTGCGGGCCGAAAGCGACCGGTCGCTGGCCGAAACGCCGGTTCTGATGCTGACCGCCCGCGGCCAACCGGCAGAGTCCGCGGCACAGGCCGACGCGGTGATGCTGAAACCCTTCGCGAATGACATGCTATGCGAACAAGTCAGGCGGATGCTGGAATGAGCGCGATCCGGAGCAATCATGCCTGAACGTCCACTTTTTCTCGAACGCGCCTCGTTCAGGCGCAGGCGGCTGGGAGATGCGGCGCGGGTTTTGCCGGTGCTGGCGGCGATTGCCATGCTGTTGCCGGTCTGGTGGCTGCCAAAGGCGTTCAGCTTTGCCACCGGGATGCTTGCGCTGTTCGGCTTCTGGGCGGTGCTGATCCTGTCTGTCAGGCTGTTGCACCGCGCTTTGATCCGTGCCGATGCCGCGGCACTTGCGGAAACCGCCGTGCTGGGCGATGCGCCCGGGACGGATGATGCAACCGTCAGGAATGACCGCGATGCCCTTTGAGGCGTTGGTCGCAGGATGCCTTGCCTATGTGGCGCTGCTGTTCGGCGTGGCCTTTGCGGCCGATCGGGCAGCGCAGCGCGGCCATGTCCGCTGGCTCGATCATCCGGCGGTCTATACGCTGTCACTGTCGGTCTATTGTTCGGCCTGGACCTTTTACGGCGCGGTCGGATATGCCAGCCGTTCGGGTCTGGAATTCGCGACCATCTATATCGGCCCGACCATCGTGTTTACCGGCGCCTGGTGGGGGCTGCGCAGGCTGGTGCGGGTGGCGCGGATGCATCATGTCACATCCATCGCCGATCTGATTTCGGCCCGTTTCGGAAAATCGAACCCGCTGGCCGCCCTGATCACCCTGATCGCCGTCATTGCCGCTACGCCCTATATTGCGCTGCAACTGCAATCCGTCAGCCTGTCATTCGAAGTGTTCGCCACGCAATCCCCGAACGCGCCGAAGATAGGTGGAGGAACTGCCTTGTGGGTGGCTGCGGGACTTGCGCTGTTTGCGATCCTGTTCGGCACCCGCAATCTGGACGCGGATGAGCGGCATCATGGTGTCGTGACCGCCATCGCGCTTGAAGCGGTGGTCAAGCTGGTGGCATTTCTCGCGCTTGGAGTATTCGTGGTCTGGGGGCTTGCAGATGGTCCCGGCGATATCGTCTCGCGGATCTCATCGGCTGCCGCCGATCCATCGCGGGAAGGCTGGATATTGCGTCCGGATCGCTGGACCGCCCTGAATATCGTCTCGGCTGCGGCGGTGTTGACGCTTCCAAGGATGTTTCAGGTCATGGTCGTAGAGGCCGCCGATGAAGAGCGTCTGCATGTCGCCGGATGGGCTTTCCCCGCCTATCTCTTCGCGATGTCGCTTTTCGTGCTTCCTATCGCCGTGGTCGGGGCCGAGATATTGCCCGCAGACGCCAATCCGGATCTGTATATGCTGACCTTGCCGCAGGCATCCGGACAGAATTTTCTGGCATTGCTGGTCTTTCTTGGCGGGTTCTCGGCTGCGACCTCGATGGTGGTGGTCAGCGCGATTGCATTGGCGACGATGATCTCGAACCACTGGCTGACGCCGCTTTGGCTGTTTTTGCGCCGCCGTCCGGCGGGTGATGATCCCGAGGATCTGCGCGGATTCGTGTTGAACGCGCGAAGGCTTGCCATCGTGGCCGTGGCAGGCGCCGGCTGGGTCTATCATCAGGCCTCGGGCGGAGCGACGGCCCTGGCGGCCATGGGGCTGGTCGCCTTTACCGGTATGGCACAGGTCCTGCCTGCAATGCTGGGCGGGCTGTTGTGGCGCGGCGCGAACCGGATGGGTGCATATGCGGGGGTCGGTATCGGGTTTGCTCTTTGGCTTGCATTGATATTCCTGCCCTCGATCGGCGTCGGTTCCGCGCTGTCCCCGGGGCCGGAGGTGGACCCTTTGACTTTTGCGATCTTTCTATCGCTTGCCTGTAATACTTTGGCATTCATCAGTCTTTCGATCTTCGGCTTTCCCGACCCTGTCGAAAGGCTGCAAGGGTTGTCATTCGTCAATACTGTTCAGCCGTTCAGCCATTCCCGGCAGACACGTGCCGATGACCGCGCCGAACCGCTTCTGGCGATGGCGCGCAGGGTCTGGGGCGCGGATGCCGCCCTGCATTATTTCCGCTCCCGCGCGGCGGCGCAGGGAAAATCAGGCTATCTGCCCGATCTGACGCCCGGCTTCCTGACCGGGCTTGAACGGCGTCTTGCCGGCTCGGTCGGGGCGGCAACGGCGCATGCGATGATCGAAAGAGTGGCTGGCGGGATGTCTCTGACCGTCTCGGATCTGATGGAGGTCGCAGACGAGGCCCAGCGCGCCAAGGAAGAGGCGCAGCGGTTGGAGACCGCCAGCGCGGAACTTGAACGGATCGCAAGGCAATTGCGTGAGGCGAATGACAAGCTGACGGCGCTTTCCGTGCAGAAGGATGCCTTTCTGGGGCAGATCAGCCATGAATTGCGCACGCCGATGACCTCGGTCAGGGCATTTTCGGAAATCCTGAGCACGCCCGATCTTTCCGATGCGGAGCGCATGCGATTTGCCGGGATCATCCATAACGAGGCGGAACGGCTGACACGGCTTCTGGACGATCTGCTGGATCTTTCGGTTCTTGAAAGCGGCAATGCGCAGATTGCCGTTTCGGGGGCCAACCTGCATGATCTGATCAGCCGGGCGCTTTCGGCCACGTCGGCGATCCGGCCCGAGCGGATCTTTACGATCGATCGCGATATTCCGTCCGAACATCAAGGGGTTATCACTGATTCCGACCGGTTGCTGCAGGTGCTGATCAATGTGATCGGCAATGCCCGGAAATATTGCGATGCCGAACGGCCCGAACTGAAGATCCGGGTTGACCGGCGCAAAAAGAATGGACCGCAGATCGATATCAGCGATAACGGCTCGGGGATCGATATTGCCCGTCAGTCGCTGATTTTCGAGAAATTCGCGCGGCTGAACGAGCCTTCGCGGGCAGGCGGGGCAGGTCTGGGGCTTGCGATCTGCCGTGAAATCATGACCGCCTTGGGCGGGGATATCAGCTATCTGCCGGGGCAGGGCGGCGCGGCGTTCCGCATTACCTTGCCGAAAAGGCCGCCCGCGATGGCTCGAACAAATAAATCCTAACCTTTTCTTAGTCCTTTGCTGCCAGAAATGAGCTGTAAAACGGTCGCTTCAGCGTGACGGTAAAGACGGAAACGGCATCATGGACGGGCAGGATCGCGAAAGCAGCGGGGGAATTTTACGACAGTTGCTGCTGGCCCGGAATCACAGCAAGGCAGCGCATGGGCGGGTTCCGCAATTGCCGCTATTGCCCGAACAAACGCCAGCTCAGGCCGCCGCCACGGCAATCGAACGCACGGCCGAAACGCTTTATCACCTGCCCGTCCAGACGGAATCTGTCACATTGAACGGTGTTTCTCTGGCCGAAATCCCGGAACTGCTGCCCGACGGCGCCTTGCTGATGATCCTGCAAGGCAAGGGTGAGGAAACCGGGGTTATGGCGCTGTGCAGGGAAGCCGTCGCCGCGCTGATCGAAATGCAGACCTGCGTCCGTGTCACTGCCCGCCCCGTCCCAAATCGGCGACTGACCCGAGGCGATGCGTTGATGTGCGCGGAGTTTGCCAATTCGCTGCTTGCCGAACTCGCCACCGAACTGGGCGGGCTGGACGGCTATTCGGACTGGGGTGATTTCCGCTATGCAACCTTCCTTGACGATCCCCGGCCACTTCAGCTGATTCTTGATGACGGGCTTTTCCGCAGTCTGACCTGCCGACTGGCCTTTGGGCAGGATCAGGTCAGGCAATCGACGATTTTTCTTGCGCTGCCTCGTGCCGCATCGCAGCCGGTCGCTCCCTCCGATCCCGAACCGGTCGCGCAGCCGCGCTCTGAGCCTGCGCCGCAAGCTTTGGCCGGCGGCGGCGATTCCGTATCATCTGCCGATCTCGCCGCCAGCGTGCGGGATGTGCCGGTTGATCTTTTTGCGATGCTTTGCCGCCGCAAGATCACGTTGGGGGAACTGCGCTCTCTGACGGAAGGGGCGATCATCAGCCTTCCTCGTGTCACGCTGTCGGATGTGACCTTGGAACTGACGTCGGGGGAGGTATTGGCCGGCGGCAAGCTGGGCGAGGCAGAAGGTTATCACGCCATCCGTCTGCATGATCCGGCGGCGTTGGTGGATGATATGACTGGATCTCCGTCCATCCTTCCCGGGGATGAATCTGCTTCCGGACTCATGCCCGAGGCGATCAGTGCCGCATTGCCGGTGGACCTGGATTCTCCGAATATCTTCCTTGCGGATGCCGGCGAAGATCATGATCTTGATATAACGGGGATCGCCCCGGTGAATGCCGGTTGAAACGGATAAGTTTACCCTCTCTGTCCTTGCGACCAGAATGTGACGCATTGTCCGATGCGGTTTCGGATGAAATCACGTTGCCGAGGGTGACCATATAAGCTTTGTCCGGAAGGACGGGCGATGGGAATAAACTGCCCCGAATCCTGTTTTGCAGGTCGCAGAGCGCTTTTTCCTTGAATTTCTCGCTTATTGGACGCATCTAACGCTGGCCCCGAATCTTGCGGGGTGCTCAATACGGAGTGATCATGGCCAAGGAAGAAATGCTCGAATTCCCCGGCGTCGTGAAGGAACTCCTGCCTAATGCGACGTTCAAGGTCGAGCTGGAAAACGGCCATGAGATCATTGCGCATATGGCGGGCAAGATGCGGAAGAACCGCATCCGTGTTCTGGCCGGCGACCGGGTTCAGGTGGAAATGAACACCTATGACCTGACCAAGGGGCGGATCAATTACCGCTTCAAGTAAAGCTGTGCCGCCGCGGTTCATCCTTGGATCTTCCAGTCCGCGACGGTTGGAATTGCTGGCTCAGATCGGGTTCTCCCCGGATGACGTGCGGCCGGCGGATATAGATGAAACGCCCGTGGCGGGGGAATTGCCCCGTGATTACGTTGCGCGCATGGCGCGCGAAAAGGCCGAGGCGTTGTCTCTGGCCGAAGGCGAAGCCGCGTTGACCGCTGATACGACCGTTGCTGTCGGCAGACGGATCCTGGGCAAACCCGCCGACCGGGACGAAGCGGCGGCCTTCATGCGTCTGATGTCGGGCCGCAGGCATCGCGTCCTGACCGCCGTTGCCCTTCGATATGGCGGATATACAAGATTGCGACAGGTTCAGACATTGGTGCGGATGCGGCCTATCGACGAAGCCGCGCTTGAACGCTATCTCGATTTCGGGGACTGGCAGGGCAAAGCGGGCGCCTATGCGATTCAGGGTGCCGCAGCCGGATTCATCCCGTGGATTCAGGGATCGTTCTCGGCAGTTGTTGGTCTGCCGCTCTCCGAGACGGCGGCAATGCTGGCTGCCATCGGTATTCACGGAGGCACAAGATGAAGGGCCGGCAAATCGTGCTGGGGCATTTTCAGGATAATGAAGCTGCCGCATTGATGCAGGACGGACGGCTGATCGACCTGTTTCTTGACCCCTGTCCGCAGGTGACGCTTGCGCCGGGGATGATTTGCCGCGGCGTGACCGAGCGTCTGATGAAGGGGCAGGGCGGCGCGTTCGTCCGTTTACCCGATGGGCAAAGAGGCTATCTGCGCGACAGATCCGGGCTGGGCGAAGGGAAATCGGTTCTGGTCCAGATCGGCGGCGTTGCCGAGGAGGGTAAGGCCATTCCCCTGTCCACGCGGTTGATGTTCCGGGGGCGCTACGGCCTGGTGACGCCTGCCGCACCCGGCATCAATATCTCTCGCCGTATTCTTGACAGCAATCTGCGCGAGGAACTGCTTTTACAAGGGCAGGCGCTATTGGGCGAGCGTACCCACGGGTTGATTATCCGCAGCGCTTCCGCCCGCGCCGGGGACGAAGATATCGCCGCAGATCTTGTTCCGTTGATCGAACTGGCCGACCGGATTACCGCCGAAACCGATGGACCTCCAGAGGTCTTGCTGGAGGCTGCCTCGCCATGGGAACAAGCCTGGACGGAATGGGCCGATCCCGAACCCGATGCCATCGAAGAAGGCGCGGACAGTTTTGACCGCTGCGGCGTGAGCGATGCGATCGATGCGCTTTTATCCGCGCATGTTCATCTGCCATTGGGCGCGCATGCGGTGGTCGAGCCGACCCATGCTCTGATCGCGATTGATGTGAATACCGGCAGCGATACGAGCCCTGCGGCGGCGCTCAAGGCCAATATCGCTTTGGCGCGTGACCTTCCCCGTCAGCTCAGGTTGCGCGGTCTTGGCGGACAGGTGGTGGTGGATTTCGCCCCCGTTCCCAAACGCGACCGCGCAGTGCTTGATCAGGTGCTGCGGGCGGCCTTCAAGGGGGATGGAACCGAAACGACCCTGATCGGTTGGACCAAGATGGGACTGTATGAAATCAGCCGCAAGCGCGATCGGCCGCCCCTGATCCGGCTTATCGGGAGGGGCTGATGGCTTGTCCGATCTGCTCCAAGGACAGCACCCCGAGATACCGCCCGTTCTGTTCGAAACGATGCGCGGATGTCGATCTGGCGCGCTGGCTGAGGGGTGAGTATACCATTCCCGGTCCGCCTTTGGATGACGTGCCTTCCGGCGATGACGAGAAGGGGTGATTTTTCTGCCGTTGGGGGCTGGACAGTTCCGTTCCGCGCCCGTAAACACCGCGTCACGCCCGCCGTCGGACAGGACGCGCAGCGGCCCGGATAGCTCAGTTGGTAGAGCAGCGGATTGAAAATCCGCGTGTCGGTGGTTCGAATCCGCCTCCGGGCACCATTCAAATTCCTTAAAAATGATCGATATTTGCTATGCGTCGCGAAGGCCGGTTCGCTGGCATGTTTCCGGGGCGCATGACCACCACGCGGGGCCGCAGGATCAGGCCGATCTTCCCGCCATTTTGTCATCCGGTCAGCGGTGGCTGACAAGCGCCGGCTGCATGCCGCAGAAGATATTAAGTCTTGCAATCGTCCCATGATTCGGGGTCTTTGGTTAACCGAAGATGGTCGATGTCGTTAGCGTGATGCGGGAGGTTCCGGGTGGCGTGAGCGGGTCGACCCGGAAGCAGTGAATTATCCGGCGAAGGAGGCTGGAAAATGAACGCACCTTTCAAGCAAAACCAGCGTACTGGCCGTTTGATAACAGTACTTGGAGCTGACGAACTCGTTTTGTTGCGCTTCAATGGCACGGATCGTCTCAACGATCTGTTCGAATATCAGATCGAGGCATTGTCCGCCCGTGACGATCTGGATTTCGACGCCCTGATCGGTACCCATGCCACGGTCGAGATCGAAGCCCATGACAGCATGCGGCCCTTTGACGGGATCGTGACAAAGGCCAGATGGGTCGGTGTGGGCGAGAATGGTCATCGATACGATCTGACCTTGCGGCCGTGGCTGTGGCTGGCAGGCAAACGACGCAACCAGCGGATTTTCCACAACAAGACCGTGGACCAGATCCTTCAGGACCTGTTCATGGATTATGTGGTCGCGGGGGATGCCGCCTTCGAGCTCAAACTGTCCGAAGTCTATCCGGTGCTGGAATATACGGTGCAATACCGGGAAAGCGATCTGGATTTTGCGCGCCGTCAGATGGAGCGTCACGGGATCAGTTTTCATTTCCGTCATGAAGCTGGCAATCACGTCCTTGTGCTGACCGATGACGTGATTACGCATGAAAATATCGGGTCGCGGGAATTCAAGCGCTATGACGGGCATCATCATGGCCAGGGCGAGCATTTCTGGGAATGGTCGCCCGAGCGAAACCTGACCACCGGGGCGGTCAGGCTGATCGATTACAATTTCAAATCCCCGACGGCGACGATGGAATCCGATCATCTCGGGGATGCCAAATATGCATTCGGCCAGCTTGAAAGCTATGAGTATCCCGGCGATTTCGCGGATCAGGATCAAGGCAAGGCGGTTGCTCGGCTGCGGACCAGGCAGGAACGCGGTGGCGACTGGCGCAACCGTGCGGTGGGCGATTGCGTCAGCCTTGGCTCGGGTATGGTGCTTGAACTCACCGGCGAGCCGATCCCGGGCTCAAGCGAACGCTATCTGTGTCTGAGCGCCTCGCATAATTTCGTCAGCGAAGCCTATGGTTCGGGCGATGCGGGCAGTGACGGTTATGCCTTTACCGGCTCTTACACGCTGATGCCGGATACCGCTCCGATGGCTCCTCCGCGGCAGACTCCGGTGCCGATCGTACAGGGTCCGCAGACTGCGGTCGTGGTCGGAGACGGTGAGATCGATTGCGATGATTTCGGCCGTATTCTGGTTCAGTTCCACTGGGATCTGGAAGGCGCGCGGTCGATGCGGTGCCGCGTGGCGCAGAACTGGGCCGGAAACGGGCTTGGTGGCGTCGTCATTCCGCGCATCGGCATGGAGGTCGTGGTCGATTTCATCGATGGCAGCCCCGATAAGCCGATCGTTACCGGCTGCGTGGTGAATGGCAAGAATGGCAATATCTACGGCCTGCCCGGCAGCAAGACAAAAAGCGGCTTCAAGACCAAGACCCATGAAGGATCGGGTTTCAACGAACTCAGCTTCGAGGATGCCAATGGCGCCGAGCAGATCTTCATGCATGCCCAGAAGGATCTGTCGCGGATCGTCAAGGATAACGAATCCACCGTGGTCGAAGGCGGAAACCGCAGCATCAATGTGCAGGCCGGTGACGAGTTCAAATCGGTCGATAGCGGCAACCTTGCCGAGATCGTTGCATTGACCCGTTCGGTACAGGCCAATGTCGTCAGTGAAACCGCCGTGGCGGGCAAGGGCGGTCCGGGTGTGATTTCCTATTCTGCGGATGATGATATTGCGATGACGGCGAAGAAACTCGTCTCGGTCAATTCCGACAAGGACATGCAGCATATCGCGACGCTCAACATGGCTCTGGATGCGAAGGATATTGCTGCCGGTGCGAAGGAAACCATCACGATGAAGGCCGAAACCAGCATCACGCTTCAGGTCGGCGGCGGCACCATCTCGATGACACAGGAGGGGATCGTGCTGGATTTCAACGGTACCCGGGTGACCCTGGCGGAAGGGGTATTGGATCAGGTCTCGGGGATGATTCATCTCAACAAGGATTCGGCGGGCTGAATGTATCGCATCAACGAGGGCAGCATCGATCTGCCGAAAGACTGGCAGGACCGGACGATCAACGTTCTTGCATCGAATGCCGCAGGATCCGGCGTATCGCTGACAATCACCCGTGACGATATGCCATGGGGAATGGATTTCGGCGAATATGTCGAGGATCAGTCCAAGCAGGCCGCGACCGCGCTCAAGAATTTCGAGGTGCTGGATCGGCGTGAAGTTACCGTGAATAAGGCAGCGGCGATTGAATTGGAGTGCCGCTGGACCTCCAGACAGGGGCGCGTTCACCAGCTGATCACGACTGTGCAGGGCGCGGCGCGGCAGGTGATGGTGCTGACCGCCTCGGCAAATGACATCATGAGCGATGGACAGAAGAAAGAATTGCGCCGCATCGTATCAACACTGAAGCTGGACAAGGCCGGAGGCTAGGCGGATGGGCGGTTTCGTCGATGGCATGACATATGGTGCGGGCCGCCTTTCCAGAATTCCGGGCGACAGGGGCACATCGCCGCAGAACGGATCGACGGCGAATCTGAGCGATTATCATCAAAGCGAAATTTCGGCCGTGAATGCCTCGTCCGGGCCAAATCAGTTCGAGCAGTCGATCGATAATACGATTGCTGCCTATAATTCGGACACCGCCCAGAATGCCCTGACCTATGGACCCATAGTTGCCGCCGCAGCCTATGGCGGTGGCACGGCCGCGCTTGCCGGTACGCCGATTCTTGCCGGAGCCGCTGCCGCGGCGGCACCTGTCACTGCCGCGGTGGCCGCAGGCATGGTGACCGGTTTTGTGGGCTTCAAGGCCGGTGAAGCTCTTGGCGGTTGGGCGATGGAGGCGATGGGCTTTGAACGCATCGCGGAAGATGGCGAGATGCCTGCCACCAAGGGCCACCCGATCGCCCATGTCAGCGGCTGGTCGCTGGGCGCGATGGTCCTGGGCGCTGTGGCGGCAGTCGCGGTCGCCGCCCTTGTCGTCGCAACCGCCGGCGCGGCGCTTGGCCCGATCATGCTCGCGGTGGCGGCAGCCGGCGCAGCAGGGCTTGTTGGAGGCATAGGCTTCGGTTTCGCTTCGGTCGCGGGGCAATATGGGACCAATAAGGGTAAAATCGAAACCGGTTCCGCCGATGTCTATTTCAACAACAAGCCCGTCGCCCGAGTCAAGGATGTCGTCGATTGCAGCGAGCATTCCGTGTCCTTCGTTGCGGAAGGCGCCGAGACCGTCTTTGCCAATAACTGGCCCATCGCGCGCATCGGTCACAAGACCACCTGCGATGGCACGATCAATGACGGCATCCCGAATATTGCGATAGATATCGATACCAGCGCCATCGCTTTGGCCATTGATGTCGGATGGGACAGCAGGGCAGCCAATCTGCTGGTCATGGCCGCGGATTTGCTGCCGATTGGCGGAAGACGACCACGGGACGGCGATGGGTCTGCGGGGCATGCTGGCGATTTGCCGAACAGCTGTCGTACAACCTGCCGTGACCCGATCGACGTGGCCAGCGGTCAATTCGTCGAATTGCGCACTGATATCCATATTCCCGGCACCATCCCGCTACGACTGGATCGCTGCCACGCCCCTCAATCCACGGGCCTGCAAGGGGTTGGCTGGTCCGGTACCTGGGCCCAGCATCTGCGGATCGACGGCGAAACCATCAGTTTTCAGAATTCCGAAGGCAGCCTGATCGTTTTCCATGCGCCCGAAGACGAAGTGTTAAGCCACAACCTGCGCTTTCCGCATCTGGAGCTGTTGGGCCGCCGATCGGCCGATCTGTTCATCTACGACCGGATCACGCAACTTTTTCACGTCTTTGCCGAGGAAGAGAAAGCCACCCGCCGCCTGTCGCGGATCGAGGATCGCAACGGCAACCGGATCACCCTGCAATACGGGCATGACGGACTGTACCGGGTCGAGCATTCCGACGGTTTCGCGCTTCAGGTGGAGAGCGAAAACGGTTTGATCCGCCGCGCCGTTCTGGATTCGGCTGATGCGGATGAATGTGTTTTTTCATGGGATTACACCCGTGATAGACGTCTGAAAGAGGCCGTTTCCTCGCAATCCGGCTATTTCCGCTATGATTATGACGGGCAGGGCCGGATCACCGGCTGGCATGATTCCAAAGAGACCCATGTTCATTATGAATATGGCCCTTCGGGCCGGATCGAGAAGACATGGACGGATAGCGGCCATATGGCGGGCCGGATCGACTACGACCTGCCTGGCAAGCGCACGGTCGTGACAACCCCGGAAGGCGCGGTGACGGTCTATGACTGGGATGATGACGGGCTGGTCTGGCGCGAGACGGATCCGCTTGGCCATGTCTGGCTGACCGAATGGGACCGGGCCTTCCACATGACCGCACGGGTCGATCCGCTGGGAAATCGCGTCCAGCTTGAATATGACAGCTATGGCAACCTGACACGGCATACCGATGCCGAAGGCGCGGAGTTCACCTTCGAGCATGACAGCGCCGGAATGCTGATCGCCAGTATCGATCCTTTGGGAAACCGCACCGAATTCCGCCATGACGAGAACGGAAACCTTGTCGGCGTCACGGATGCTCTGGGCCGGATCAGCACATTGGGTCTGGGCGAAAAGGGGCAGGTCCTGCGCATCGACCTGCCCGGAGGGGTGCAAGAGCGGATTTATTACGACCCCCTGTTGCGCCCGAATCGACGCCGTGATCCGGACGGTAACGAGACGCGGATGGGCTATGACACCGAAGGCCGGTTGCGCTGGTTCACCGATGAAATCGGCGCGACGACGCATTATGATATGGGGCGCGGCTCTGATAACCCGCGCGGCGCATTGCGACAACTCAGGACGCCGGATGGCGCGATCTCGACCGTGAGCTGGGATATCGAGGGCCAGTTGAGCGCGATCACCGATCCGAATGGCACGACCCGGCATTTCCGCTTTGGCGCCTTCGATCTTCCCCGGGAAACCGTCGATGCACAGGGCCATCGCCTGCGTCTCGAACATGATCGGGAAATGCGACTGTCGGCTGTTGTCAACGAGTTGAGCGAACGCCATGAATTCACCTATGACCTGACTGGCAATATCCTGGCCGAGAAGGATTTTTCCGGCCGGATCACCCATTATTCCCATGACGCCGCCGGCCGTTTGATTCAGAAAATTTCGGCAAACGGGATTCGGACCAATTACAGCTATTCCGCCGCAGGCCGGCTTCTTGTTCAGCAGGTGGAAGGTGAATCCGAAACCCGGTTCACCTATGATGCCCGGGGCCTGATGATCCGGGCCGAGAATGACGCGGCGGTCGTCGAATATGATTACGACGCCCTTGGCCGTGTGGTGGCCGAGCGGTTGAATGGCCGGCAGATCACCTCTGATTACTCGGTCGCCGGGCAACGGGTGGCGCGGGCGGGCGATGTGCTGCATCTGACCTCTGGCTGGACGCGGGCAGGGCTTCCGGCCGAATTGCGGATTGGCGATCACGCGCCGCTGTCCTTCCGTCACGATCCGCGCGGGCTGGAGCAACTTCGCGCCTCATCCGCAGGTTTTGCGCAGGCGCAAGGCCACACGATCATGGGGCAACTGACCGAGCAGATGGCCGGTCCCCTGACCCGGCTGCCGGATGAGGCAAGAACCGGAGGGCTTGGCCGGGGCATGCCGATCGAGATCGCCACACGTATGGGCGCATTGACCCATCGCAGCTATGACTGGGATCGTGCGGGCCGGGCGATCACGGTGAATGACAGGATCATGGGGCAGGTGCGGCTCGACTATGACAATCGTGGTCAGGTCACCACCGCTCGCCGCGATAATGTCGACGGAGTCTCTGCGCTGTCGCATTTCGAATATGATCCGGCCCGCAATATCGCCGCCGTCATTGAAGCAGGGCGCACAGCACAGGTTCAGACCACTGCAGGGCGGGTGAAGCGCCGCGGGACTGTCAGCTATAGCCATGACGATAATGGCCGGGTCATCGAGAAACGGGTCGAGGAACCGGGTTTCCGCCCCAGGGTCTGGAAGATGGCGTGGGACGGCCGGGATCAGCTTGCCGCTGTCGAGACCCCGGATGGCACGATCTGGCGCTATGCTTATGATCCTTTGGGCCGCCGCGTCGCCCGGAACGCGTCAGGGCAGGGCTATGCGTACCAGTGGGAAGGCGATCAGCTGATCGCCGAGGCACCGATGACCGCCGATGGCATGGTGGCCTGGGATCAGGCACGCCACTGGATCTATGAACCCGGCAGTTTCCGCCCTCTGGCCCAGGTCGACGGCGAAACGCTGCATTACGTTGTCACCGATCATCTGGGGACGCCAAGGGAATTGCTGTCCGAGGATGGCACCGAGGTCGCATGGCGCGCCGAGCTTGGTCTTTGGGGCGAATTGTCAGAGCTGCGCCTGCCACGCCGCGCCGCTAATGACGATGCGCCGCCGACCGATTGCCCGATCCGGTTTCAGGGGCAATGGTACGATGCCGAAAGCGGGCTGCATTATAACCGTTTCCGCTATTACGATCCGGATGCGATGCAGTATCTGTCGCCCGATCCGATCGGGTTGGCAGGTGGCGTCAGGCCGCAAGGGTATGTGACGGATCCGAATGAATCTGTCGATCCTTTGGGTTTAGCTCCGATTACTCCGGGAGATTTTGGGCTAGGCACCATTACAGATGATCCAGTTCTACATCGACTATGGACCGATGCAATGAAAGATGCCGCCAGTTCCAGGCGGAGTAATGGTTATTCACGGTTGCTCGATATATATTCAAACGGGCAAACACCCACCACGAAACAGCTAGAATCGGCTTTTGGGGCGGTTAACCAACGCTTTATGAAGGCGGCACGCAGCGCTGGATATACGGTCGCACAGGTACATCATTGGAACTATAATAAGGGCAGCTTCCCCACGCAAATAGTCGATCCGCGACATTTGGTTCCAACTCCATCGCGACAGGTACATGAAGACATTCACCGAGCGACGACCTCCAATACATCTAATATATGGAAAGGCCCCATAGCAAATCAGCACCGTATAATCATACCTGATCACTCCACGCCGTTGCCTCCCGATTATTTCAAGCCAGGATCATGTAAATGAAAAGATATTCTGAACTCGTTTCCAATTTGGGATATTCGACTGCTCGGAATATCACTAATGAAAAGGTTGCATCCTTGTTCGAAAGTTACGAGGTGCCGCCGGGCTGGTATGGGTTTCCGCCTGCGCTTGTACCAATTATAAGTGATGGGTCACTGCCAAGTTATATTGGTTTATGGAAGCATTGGTTTGTTCAGAGAGAAGTAAGTTTTGTTACAATGAGTGTTTCGGATGATTATCGAATTTCGGAAATCGCACGGAATGAAGAGCAGCTTTCTCAGATATTTGTTGCAAATCTCATTGTTCTTCAGGACGAAGTGACAGAAGACGCGACTTGGCTTGCAAAACATTTGGGTGTGGAAAATGTCGATGAAATAGACGGGGTAACAATGACCTCCGGCGACGATCCCGAGGGCTTTTCGGCACTAAGCTCTTTCAAGCGGAATGCGCCGCTTTCGTCATGCGATCCGGCTGATTACGATGGCGAGTTTCCTACGCCGAACCGAATTGGAAGCGAATATCAATGCTATTTCGAATATGCAGAAGATTCGTTGGATGATTTGCTGGATGTTCCCGAGTGGATTAACCCGAATTCGGACAAGCCAAGACTTTTTGATAGATTTCTGGATGAGTCTCGCCTTGATTATGCCTGGTTGACGCTGAATGGAACCGGATGGCGCTATGCCGATGCTGCGGCGGCCTTGGATCGTTTGAGAAAATCAGCTCCAGCGGATGGAAATTTTCAGATGATGGCCGATATCTGGATATCTTTTGCGTCAGAATATGACGGTGGCTACTGAAATTATGCGTTTGTAATTTTTGAATAATGATGATGCGAAAATTTCCGAGAAGATCTTTCACATATGCCGCGTGAAGTTTATCTGTGCTGAAAAATGCGACGATAAAACCATCGTATTTGATGTGAGGATGCTTTGACGCTTGGCAAAGCTTTTAAAGAACCCTCACATCATTCATGATGATTATTAGTCTGCGCGACCAATGCGACCGACGTCAATGCAATTGACTAATGTACGCTGACCGGCATCAATTCATTCTGCCGTGCGAGCATGAATGCCATTTTACGGTCGCGCACGAGCGCGAGTCTTTCACCCTCGGCGTCGTGGACGGCATAGAGATTGTCCACGTCGGAAAGCTGCTCCTGCAATTCCTGTGGCAAGGTGTTTGTTGCGACCTGCCGGATATATACCGTGTTTTCCGCGACGTTATCGTGAAAGTCGAATTTGCTATCCATGATGATCCCCTTATTTGCGGCTGATCGGAATGGTTTGATGAATCTGTTCGGGTTGAACCCGGCGCAGATCGATATGCAGCAGCCCGTTCTCGATCTCGGCCGAGATTACTTCGACCCCGTCTGCGAGAACAAAGCTTCGCTGAAAGGCCCTGGCGGCGATCCCGCGATGCAGAAAAACCCGTTGCTCATCGCTGTCGGTCATGCGCCCGCGTATGACAAGCTGTCGGTCTTCGGTGGTGACACTCAGATCATCATCGGAAAACCCGGCAACGGCCAGAGTGATGCGGAAACCGTCAGGGGCGGTATGTTCGATATTATAGGGCGGATAACCGTCCGCACCCTTCGCGGCGCGTTCCGCCATGCGCTCCAACTGGTCGAACCCCAGCAGATAGGGATGTGCTCCTAACGAAATCTTGCTCATCTTCAGCCCTTTATCGGCAAGCGACTGTGAAAGGCGGCCCCGTGCAGGCAACCGCGCTGGAAACAATATGTGAACGCGCAAGGCCGGATGCAAGTCCGGATCGCCGTCCACGACGATTCCGGTATTCCATGCTTGAGCCGCTGAAATGCCCGGAACCGGCAAGGAAACCTGCAATGCGTTACGCATGAAGGATTATCATATGTCTTCAACGAACATGCGCATATTCCGATATCCTGGTTTCCAGGGATCGGTGAAAATTGGTCTGTTCTCCTGTCGCATTGCTATTAACAGAACCTGAACAACCGGCTATAATCGCCTCAACCAGCGTCATTGTTCAGTTCGGACATCGCCAGATGAATATGCAAAACCATCCTGCAAGCCATGAGATGTCTCATGACGAGATTCTTCGTGCGGAACTGTCCGTTCTGCGCGCCGCTCATCGCGATCTGGATCAGGAGATCACGGCCCTGACCCAGCAGAAGCTGGCCTCTTCACTGACGCTTCAGCGGTTGAAAAAGAAGAAGCTGCTGCTCAAGGATCAGATCTCGCGGCTGGAAGATGAAGTGACCCCCGATATCATCGCCTGATTGCGGGCGCCGCGCACAGGCGTTATCTGGGCGTGCGGCGACGCAATATGATGCGATACTTGAAGGGCAGGGCATGGACAAACCGGTGGGGATCATCATGGGCAGCCAGTCGGACTGGCCGACCATGCGAGAGGCGGCGCAGATTCTGGAAGAATTGGGCATAGGTTACGAAGCCCGGATCGTCAGTGCGCATCGGACACCGGACAGGCTGTGGGAATATGGCAAATCGGCGGTGTCGCGCGGGCTGAAGGTGATTATCGCAGGAGCCGGAGGGGCCGCTCATCTTCCCGGCATGATGGCATCGAAAACCCGCCTGCCTGTGATTGGCGTGCCGGTGCAGACGCGAGCATTGTCCGGCGTGGATTCGCTTTATTCGATCCTGCAGATGCCCAAGGGCTTTCCGGTGGCGACCATGGCGATCGGCGCGGCGGGGGCGGCGAATGCCGGACTGATGGCGGCGGCGATCCTTGCCGTCAGCGATCCCGCATTGGCCGAACGGCTGGAGCAGTGGCGCGAGGCCTTGTCGGCCTCGATCCCGCAGGAGCCCATGGATGAGTGAGAACCGCGTTATCGGGATTCTGGGGGGTGGCCAGCTTGGCCGGATGCTGTCGGTTGCGGCAAGCCGGCTGGGTCTGCGCTGCCATATCTATGAACCGGACGCCGCGCCGGCAGGAGATGTCGCCTATCGTCTGACCAATGCGTCATACGAGGATCGGGCGGCGCTGCGCGCATTCGCGGAATCCGTCGATGTCATCACCTATGAATTCGAGAATGTGCCGACTTCGGCGCTTGACCTGCTGGAAAGCATCCGTCCGATCAGTCCGAACCGCCGGGCTCTGGCGGTATCTCAGGATCGGCTGGAAGAGAAGACATTCCTGAACGGGATCGGGCTGGCGACCGCGCCTTTCGCTGATGTGCCGGACGAACGCGACCTGCCGGCTGCACTGGCGCAGATCGGGACGCCGTCGATCCTCAAGACCCGGCGGATGGGCTATGACGGCAAGGGGCAGGTCAGGATTACCGATCCGGCACAGGCCGAATGGACCGGTGCTCCGTCGGTGCTGGAAGGCTATGTGGAATTCAGTGCCGAGATCAGCGTGATCATCGCCCGCGCGGCGGATGGTCAGATTGCCGCTTTCGATCCGGGACTGAATGTGCATCAAGGCGGCATCTTGCGCAGTACCACCGTGCCGTGTGGCCTTTCGGGGAAAATCACAACCGACGCGGTTCTGATCGCGGCGAAAATCGTCAATGAACTGGATTATGTCGGTGTGATGGGGGTCGAATTATTCGTTGCGCCGGAGGGGCTGATCGTGAACGAAATCGCGCCGCGCGTGCATAATTCCGGGCACTGGACACAGGCCGGCTGTGCCGTCGATCAGTTCGAGCAGCATATCCGTGCCGTCGTCGGCCTGCCCTTGGGCGATGGCAGGCGTCATGCCGATATCCAGATGGAAAATCTGATCGGCAATGACATCGACAGGCTGCCCGAATTGCTGGCTGAACCGGGGGTGCAGCTTCATCTTTACGGCAAGGGCGAGGCCCGGCCGGGGCGCAAGATGGGACATCTGAACCGGATCCGTTCCTGACGGTTCACGCCATTTCGCGGCAAGATTGAATCGCAATCATCCCACAAGAAAATCCTCTTTCCTTGGACCTTCCGTTATGGAAGGAATTGGGAAAAGGCCCAGATACGGCAAGCGGGGACGGTGGGATGGCGAAACCGGGAATGGATCGCGAGGCAAGACAGGGTCTGACCCTGATCGCGCCGCCTTTCCTCTATGCGCTTGCGATTCTTGCCGCGCCTGTCCTGACGATCCTCAGCTACAGTTTCCTGACGGATGGATATCTCGAGGTGATCGGCGAATTCACCTTCGGGAATTACATCCAGGTCTGGAGCGATCCGATCGTGCGCGCGGTACTGCTTCGTTCGCTTGCCGTGTCGGCCGCCGTGACGGTCGTTACCGTTTTGCTTGCGTTCCCGGTTGCCTATTATCTCAGCTTCGTGGTCAAGCCCGAGCGGAAATCGATGTGGCTGTTCCTGATCACCATACCGTTCTGGACCAGCTATCTGATCCGGGTTTTCCTGTGGAAGGTCATTCTTGGCTATAATGGTGTCATCAACTCGTCGCTGACGGGGCTTGGCATCATCGACCAGCCATTGACCTTCATTCTGTACAACGTCAATTCGATGGTTCTGACGCTTGCCCATGCCTATGCGCCTTTCGCCATCCTTCCGATTTTCGTGGCACTGGAAAAGATCGACCGTTCGCTGCTTGAGGCAGGGCGGGACCTGGGCGAGAACCGGTTGATGACCTTCTGGCGGGTCACATTGCCGCTGGCGATGCCGGGGGTGGTTGCCGCGGTGCTGATCGTCTTTATCCCGACCATCGGCGATTACGTGACTCCCGAACTGATCGGTGGCGGCAAGATCCCGATGATTGCCAATCTGATACAGGTGCAGATGCTGGCTCTGGATAACCGTCCGCTTGGTTCTGCGCTTGCGGTGACGGCGATGCTGGTCGTTGCCGTGGTCAGCCTGATCTTCCTGTGGCTCAATCGCCGCTTTCTGAGGGTGAAACAATGAGCGGTCGAAGCAATGGTTTGCGCAGCTATGCGCTGCTTTATCTGTTGTTCCTTTATGCGCCGATCCTGCTTTTGCCGCTTTTTGCGTTCAATTCGGGTACGATCATCGCCTTTCCGCTTCAGGGTTTCACCACTGACTGGTTCACGCAGATGTGGGGTAATCCGACGCTGCGCCGGGCGCTGAGCAATTCGCTGATCATAGCAGTGTCGGCTTCTGTCATGGCGACCTGCCTTGGGGTTTTCGCTGCTCGCGCCTCGACCAGATTCACTTTTCCGGGCAAGGGTGGGATCATGGGTTTCATCATGCTGCCGATGGTCCTGCCCGAGATCATCGTTGCCATGTCGCTTCTGGTCGTCCTGCTTGGGCTGGGGGTGGAATTGTCGATCCTGACGGTGATCCTGGGCCATACGCTGATCTGCATGCCCTATGGAATCGCCATCCTGTCGACTGCTTTCTCCAGCCTCGACAGGTCTCTGGAAGAAGCGGCCTATGATCTGGGCGAGACGAAATGGGGTGCGTTCCGCCTGATCACCCTGCCTTTGGTCATGCCGGGGATCATTTCGTCGCTGCTGATCTCGTTCACCATTTCCCTGGACGAATTCATTATTGCCTTCTTCCTGGCCGGAACCGAACCGACATTGCCCACCTATATTTTCAGCCAGCTTCGTTTTCCCAAGCAGATCCCGTCGATCATGGCATTGGGAACGGTACTGGTGGCGCTGTCGATCCTGCTTCTGGGGATTGGCGAATATTTCCGCCGCCGGGGTATCGCCCGGATGGGTGGCAAGAATGGTGGAGGTTTCCTGTGATTGCATCCCGTGACCAACGACCCGAAACCGCAAGGCCGATGATCGAATGCAACGAGATTCAGAAATATTACGGTGATTATCACGCTCTGCGCGGGATCGATCTGGTTATTCGGGAAGGTGAATTCTTCTCGCTTCTCGGGCCATCGGGTTGCGGCAAGACGACGCTTCTGCGCACGATCGCCGGGTTCGAGGGCATTTCCTCGGGGGCTGTGCTGATCGACGGCAAGCATATGGAGAATGTGCCCGCGAATAGCCGGCCGACCAATATGGTCTTCCAGTCCTATGCCATATTCCCGCATCTGACTGTCGCCCAGAACGTGGCATTCGGCCTGCGCCGCGATCCGCGCGGCAAATCGGAAAAGGCGGCTCTGGTCGAGGAGGCACTGGCGATGGTGGGCCTTCGGGGTTACGGCGGGCGTGCCGCCCATGCACTTTCCGGCGGGCAACGGCAACGTGTCGCCCTGGCCCGCGCATTGATCCTGAAGCCCAAGGTGCTGCTTCTGGATGAGCCCCTGTCTGCGCTTGACCGCAAAATGCGCGAGCAGATGCAGGTGGAACTGATCAAGCTGCAGCGTCAGGTCGGAATCACCTTCGTGCTGGTGACACATGACCAGGAAGAGGCTTTGGTCATGTCGGATCGTATCGCGGTCATGTTCGATGGTGAAATCGCACAGCTGGACGAGCCAGAGACGCTTTACGCGCGGCCAAAGGATCGTCGGGTGGCGGATTTCATTGGCGTGATGAATTTTCTGCCGGCGCAAATTACAAGGGAAGCGGATGGGATCGTCAGCGTCGATGTGCCGGGGCTGGGTCCTGTCGAATTACCTGAATCTCAGGTCAGCCGGGCGAATCCCGACGATAGTGGTCCGGTGCTGGGCTTCCGGCCCGAAACAATGACCTTGCTGACGCCGGGGCAATCCAGCCAGCACGCGCGGGAAACGGACGTGGTCATCGATGAGGTCGTCTATTACGGCGACATGACCTATTACGATCTGCGGTTAGAGGACACGCAACACACGGTCCGGATTTCGATGCGCAATGTCTTCGGGCGCGATGTCCAATCCGTCGGCACCAAGGCGCGCGTGGCATGGTCGCCCGGATCGCTGGTGTTGTTTCGTTAACCCAATTTCAAACAAAAGCGCCTTATTCTGCTGACCGGTGTTATTCTGAGGCAGAACATGGATCATCCGGGGTGATGAACGCTTTGAATATCGATACGCTGAAACTCTCGCGCAAGCTGACTGCGGCAGGTCTGGAACCGGCGGCGGCAGAAGCGATTGCCGAGGTGATCAGGGATGTTGATACGGATGATCTGGCGACCCGGCAGGATCTTCAAACCACCGAACAGCGCCTGAAGCAGGACATCTTTGCGGCTCGGGGTGATCTTCAACAGGAAATCTCTGAATTGAGAAGCGGCCTGCTTCAGGATTTCTCCAACTTCAAAATTGAGATACAGCAGGATTTTTCGGTATTCAGAAGTGAAATGCAGCAGGAGAACGCGGCATTCAGAAGTGAAATGCAGCAGGAAAACGCGGCGTTTAGGAATGAGTTGCAGCAAGGAAATGCGGCATTTAGGAATGAACTGCGACAAGAAAGCTCGGCGCTAAGGAGTGAACTGCATCAGGAGATCGCAGCGGTTCGCGCGGACATGCGGGATATGGAGAATCGACTTGTCATCAAGATGGGCGGCATGATTGTCGGATCGCTTGCCATATTGACCGCGTTGATGCGCATGATGCCGCCAGGCTGACAAGACGGATCATTTCCCGACAAGTATTGCCTGAGTTTTTTTAGGCAAGCCCTTCAGTATAATCTCATAACTCACCTTGATCCGGTGCCGCAACTCATCCTCGGGACTCTCCAGAGGCAGTGCGACCCAACTGCGGTGAAGATAGCGCGCAGGCTTGGCCACGCCGGCATCGATCAACATCTGCGCGGTTTCCGGACTGTCGGTCTTGACCGAAACGACAGGGTCGATTGCGGCAGTAAGCGCGAACATTTTGCCGCCAACCTTCCAGCAATCATGCCCTCCACCCCAGGGATCGGAATGCTCGGCCCCCGGATATGCGGCACATATGCGATTGACTGCCTCGCGGCTCATTCATTCCTCGCGGCGTTCCAGCCGGATCAGAATGCCGTTCTTGCCCCGAACGGTCAAGCGGGCAACCGGAACGGGCGTTTCGCTGCCCGGATACAGCCGAAATGCCGCTGCGATCCGTGCCAGCATCACCACCCCTTCCAGCATCGCGAAGCCGGCACCCGGACAGACCCGTTGCCCGGCAGAAAACGGGATATAGGCATCACGGGCGCTTGCCTTGCCTTCGGGTGTGTCCCATCTGCCCGGATCGAACATATCCGGCTGCTGCCATAATCTTTCATGCCGATGCAGATGCCAGGGCGACAGGACCAGTTGTGCTTTCCGGGGAACCTTTCGGTCTCTGAATGTTTCGGGTTGGGCAGCTTCACGCACCATCATCGGGACCGGGGGATAAAGCCGCAAGGTTTCGCGAAACACGGCGCGGGTGGCCTTCAGGCCCGACACAGCCTTGAAATCCGGTGTCAGCATTCTGCCTTCGGCGGCGACGCGATCCTGCCATTCCGGATGTGCCGCCAATAGCCATAGCGCCCAGGCTAGGGCCGAAGCGCCGGTTTCATGCCCGGCCAAAAAGAAAACCGCGACCTGATCGACCATTTCCGAGGCGGTAAAGCGTTCATCGGTCTGAGGATCCGATGTTGTCATGATCTTGGTTGCCAGATCGTCCGGTGCGGTACCGTCGCGAATTGCATTCATACGGGCGGAGACCAGTTCCCTGATCAATTCCCGGATTTCTGCTGCACTTCGTTTCGTTTGCCGGGAGGGGAACCGGGGTAGCCAGCGTGGCAGGGGAATCAACACCGCGAGATTGACGAGGGGTTGACTGTCCTGATGGGTGCGAAATGCCCGAAAGACCTTGAAAGCAATTTCATGCTCGATCGGTAGGGAGAAGAGCGAACGAAAGATGACGTCAGCGGCGGCATGGCTGGTTTCAGGCTCTATATCGATCTCTCCGGACGGCAACCGTGCGATGATCGCACTCGCCGCGGACCAGATTGCCGGGAAGGCTTCGCGTACGCGGCCACCTTCGAAAGCGGGATCGATAATGCGCCGTTGATGCCGCCATTCCTCGCCATTGGTGACGAAGACGGATTCTCCAAGCAGCGGCGCCAGCCCTTCGCGCAGGCGGTTTGATTTCGGGAAATCGTCGGGACGTTCCTGCAGAATCAGCCGAACCAGTGCCGGATCGTTGCAGACGAAACTGTGAATTAACGGATTGCGATACTCGGCCATCCAGGCCCGGTACATCCGCTTGGGAAATGTCGATAGCAGATCCCGGCGAAATCCGCGGATCAGGCGAAACAGGGAACTGCGCCCCTCGGTACCATCGGGTTTCGGGGCGCTCATGTTCTGCGGCCCGGTCCGACGGGACGCGTGATCCGGGCCGGAGAAGGATGGCGATCGGCAAACCGTTTGGACAGCTTCAACGGGCCGGCGGTGATTGCGAAATAATCGTAATCTCCGGGCCGGTCAAAGGCGCAGAGATATTGGAAATGCAGCCTGAACCAACGCCAGCGAAGCGATTTCTGCATCTCGGGCGATAGCGTTTGCCGAAACGCGGCCGAGATGACCAAAGGCCATCGCTGGTCGGGGCCGGCCATCCCGCTGACGGCCACCGGATCGCATAATCCGAAACAGCAGGCATCCCCTGGCGCAGTGACATCCAGCCAGAAGATTGTTTCATTTTCGGACAGAAATGCCAGATCCTCACGCAACCGGTCGGCCTTTGGCAGAAACGAGGCCATCGGAACGACATGACCAAGGCTAAGCAGCGCAAGCGCGGGACCTTTTTCGGGCAAGGGTTTAGCGCGCAGAAGATCCGCCAGCAGCGAAACTGCCAGATACGCACCCGAGGAATGTCCGACCACCAGCACTTCATCGACATCTTCGCTTAATGCCTGACTCACCCGGTCGCCGAATTGGGCAAGACGTTGCTCCAGTTCCGCTGGGTAAGCGCCGCGATGCTGTGCTGTGAAGGCGTAATCATGCATCAGGTAATAGGCGAACAGCCGGTTGTCGATGCGGCGAAAGCCCGACAACATGCCCCAGAAGACTGCCAGCGCAACCGGCAATCCGATCCACCACAGGGTCAGCTTCGTCAGGATCCAGCCCGCCAATCCCGCGAGGATCAGCCCGACCAGTGCCTGAAGCAGCAGAACCACGATCGGATAAAGCGCCGCCAATACCGGGCCGCGCCGCAATTTCATCAATTGGAAAAGCGCTCCGGTCCCGATATAGGCCCATGCCGTCGAGAAGAGCTGCATATATGTGCCGGCGATCCCGCGGCGCATCGAATCCTGCACCAGATCAGCCCAGACCAGCACTTCGAACTGGGTCTCGGCCTCTCCTTCGGGGAAACTGCCACGGGTCTGCCAACCGAAGGCCGCCTTATGCAACGGGCGGACCAGTTCCATCCGGTAATCGGATATGGCTGCCTGAACGGGCGATTCCTTGCGAAACAGCTCGCGATAGCGGCGTGGCGGGATGGGATCGAAGCCTGGGATATAAAGAACTTTGCGTCTAAATGGTCTGGACATGATCTGGCCTTGTTGAGCGCGGTCAGGATTAGCAAATTTGCCCTGCGCGGCAACCCGCATGCGCGGAACAAATCGAAATCATGCATTTCATTTGCTTAAAACTGTTGCAGAAGCCGGCAAAGCTCCGGCTTTCGCGAACTCCGCAATATGATCGGTCGCGACCTTTGCCGTCGCGTTTCAGCCCGCCTGCCGCACCCGTTCTTCCACCACTTCGAAGGGTACGGCCGGTTCGTCCTTGGCTCCGCGAATCACGAGCGATGTCTTGACGCTGGCCACATTGGGCGCGGCGGTCAGTCGGTCCGTCAGGAATTTCTGAAAGCTCGACAAATCGGGCGAGACGCATTTCAGGATGAAATCGATCTCGCCGTTCAGCATGTGACATTCGCGCACGAAAGGCCAGTCAAGCACAAGTGCCTCGAATGCCGAGAGATCGCGCTCTGATTGCGAGGTCAGCCGGACCATCGCGAAAACCTGCACCTCGAACCCAAGCTCGCGTGCGTCGATATCCGCGTGATAGCCACGAATGAACCCGGTTTCCTCAAGCGCGCGGACCCGGCGAAGGCAAGGAGGGGCCGAAATGCCGACGCGCCGCGCAAGCTCGACATTCGTCATCCGGCCGTCAGCCTGCAGCTCGGCCAGGATTTTACGGTCGATCTCGTCCAGTTTGGTGCCGGTCATGCTGCCCTTCTTCCCTGTTTCTTATGGATTGCGGGAAACTACAATGCGGCCCCGGATTGCGCAACATTGTTTCTGTAATTACCGGATCCATTGCGCAGCACGGCAGGGGCGATTACCTAGGCATGGAAATCAAGATCGAGGCGCAAGATGAGCGACACCACCCATACCAAACTCCTGATCGTCGGCTCGGGACCGGCGGGTTATACCGCTGCCGTTTACGGCGCCCGGGCGATGCTGAACCCGATGCTGATCCAGGGGGTGCAGCCGGGCGGGCAGCTGACCATCACCACCGAGGTCGAAAACTGGCCGGGCGAGACAGAGATTCAGGGCCCCGATCTGATGGTCAAGATGGAAGCGCATGCGCGTGCCGTGGGGGCAGAGGTCGTAAGCGATTACGTGACGAATCTGGACCTTGGTCAACGTCCTTTCGTGGCGGAATGCGACAGCGGACGCCGGGTTACGGCGGATGCCGTGATCCTGGCGACCGGTGCTCAGGCTCGCTGGCTGGGTCTGGAATCGGAAGAAAAGTTCAAGGGATTCGGTGTCAGTGCCTGCGCTACATGTGACGGATTCTTTTATCGCAACCGCGAGGTGCTGGTGATCGGCGGCGGCAATACCGCGGTCGAAGAGGCGCTGTTCCTGACCAAATTCGCCTCGAAGGTGACGCTGGTGCATCGCCGCGACAGTTTGCGGGCCGAGAAGATCCTGCAAAACCGCCTGTTCAAGCACCCCAAGGTCGAGATTGTCTGGGATCACGAATTGATCGAGGTCAAAGGCACCGACGATCCGCTGGGCGTCAATGGAGCGGTGCTGCGCAGCACCAAGAATGGCGCAACGCAAGAGGTCAGGGCCGATGGCGTTTTCGTGGCCATTGGCCATGCGCCTGCCAATGAACTGGTGAAGGATCAGCTTGAGCTGCATAATGGTGGTTATGTAAAAGTCGAACCGGGTAGCACCCGGACCTCGGTTCCCGGCGTCTTCGCTGCGGGCGATTTGACTGATCATGTCTATCGGCAGGCCGTGACCAGTGCCGGAATGGGATGCATGGCGGCACTGGATGCCGAGCAGTGGCTTGCCGTGCAGGACGAAGGCGAAGAGGTCCCGGCACAGCCGGTAGCTGAGAAAGCACCGGCAGAATAAGCGCTTTATTCGGGCTCATCTGCATACGGATGAAACGTGTCAGGCCGGCCAGTCGCGCGCGGTGGCGTTCAGTTCCGCGCGCAGCCAGTTGCGGAAATGGGTAATGGCGGGTTTCCGTCGCGCTTCGGTTGCGGTCACGAACCAATAGCTGTTCCCGGTCGCGGCACGGCCCGATAGCGGCGCAGTGATCTGACCACGTGCAAGGGCGTCACTGGCCAGTGTTTCCCACGCCATGAATATGCCTTGCCCGGAAATCGCGGCATCCAGGCATAATCCGCCATCGGCGAATGTCGGCCCGTCCGGGATCCCGTCCGGGTCGATGCCATGCGGGGTGAGCCAATCCTGCCATCCTGCCAGAAATTCGTTTTCTCGCAGGATCGGAAGGCGTAACAGATCTGCGGGCTCATGGATATGTTTCGCCAATGCGGGCGCGCAAACAGGCATGACCCGCTGATCAAGCAGCTTCTCTGCCCGCAATCCCGGCCATTCTCCACGCCCCACGCGCAACCCGATATCCACACCGCCGACGCCCGGCGTCACCATCTGGCTGACGGGTTCCAGCCGGACGCGGATATCGGGACGGGTTTCGGTAAAGCCGGGAAGGCGCCAGATCAGCCAGCGGCTGGCGAAGAGAGGCGCGACCGAGACATTCAGCAAATCGTCCTGTGCCGGATCCGCCAGCATGGCCGCCGCAGACAATTCGGCCAAACCGCGCGACAGCCGGGCCGCCATATCCTGGCCAAGCTCGTTAAGCTTCAACCCGGCGCCGCTGCGATCGAAGACGGGGCGGCCAAGCTGCGCCTCGGTTCGGCTGATCCGCTGGCTAAGCGCGCCGGGAGTAACGCCAAGTTCCCTGGCCGCAGCCGAAAGGCTTCCCAATCGGGCGACGGCTTCGATGGCGCGAAGGCCACTCAGCGAGATGCGGTTCAACGGATTCATTTAGAAAATCTAAAATCATGAAGTGATAATCTCAATACTGAAACAGCAGAATTTCGAATATATTCAGATCATGTTAAATCTTCTCCGCCTGTTGCTGCGCCGGAGCTCCGGCAAGCTGGCCCCGTATCCGCAGGTCCGCGAACCGCTGGACCATCCCGACATTCAGCATATGAGCAAAAGGGAACTCGACGATTTGCCGCTGCCACGCCCATCCGACAAGTGTGACTCGTCCGATTGTCGCGCTTGAACCTCAGAGGGAAGGCAGCTACGGGCAGGGGATATCTGCCACGAGATTGACATGACCCCGCTGAACCAGATCCCGATTCCTGAACTTTTCGTCTCGCCCGAGGCTGCCGAGAAACTGACCGAAGAAGGGACGAAATTGCCGCGATGGGTTTTGTCCGAACAGCAGGCAAGTGATCTGGAGCTTTTGATGAATGGCGGGTTTTTCCCGTTACGAGGCTTCATGACTCAGGCTGATTGCGACACCGTCACGCGCGATGGGAGTCTGACCTCGGGCGCGGTATGGCCTCTGCCGGTGACACTGGACGTCGACGAGGATTTCGCCGGACGGATTGAACCCGGTGACGATATTGCCTTGTCGGATGGGCCGGATCTGCTGGCGATCATGTCCGTTACCGATCATTGGCAATCCGATGGCGTGACGCATCTGGGCGGAAAGGTCAAAGGGTTGCGGCCACCGGCGAAGGCAGGCGATACGCCCAACCAGTTGCGCAGGATGTTCCGTCAGACCGGCTGGGAGGATGTGACGGCGCTTTATAATGGCGATGGGCTGGCCGATATACAGGGCCCGGCCATGCTTATCCTGCCAGTTGCGGATCAGGTGGAGGATCGCGCCGCACCCTTTATCCGCGATAACATATATATCGCCCGGATCCGTCTTTTCGCCCGTGCCGAGAATGAAGCCATGGTTGCCCTGCGGGAGATCGTTGGCAGAAACCACGGCGCGACACGCGTTCATTCCTGACCTGCATGGGTGCGGGGGATTCTCTGTCGGCAGCTGGCAGGTTAATCACGCTTAATCATCAAGCGCCCGCCAACCGATGTCGCGGCGGCAAAACCCCTCGGGCCAGTCGATGGCATCCACAAGATGGTAGGCACGGGAATGGGCCTCGGACAGGGTCGCACCGCGCCCGGTACAGGCAAGAACGCGTCCGCCCTGAGCGGTGAACTGCCCGTCCGCCATACCGGTTCCCGCATGGAAAACCATCTCGAAACTGGATTGATTTATCTTATCCAGATTTTTGATAAGGCTACCTTTTTTATATTCATCCGGATAACCTTTGGCGGCCATGACAACCGTCAGAGCATGATCGTCCGCCCAATTGACCGTGGTTTCGGCCAGCCTGCCTGACGCGCAGGCATGCAACAAATCCAGGACCTGTGCGCCCAATCGGATCATCAACACCTGACATTCCGGGTCCCCGAAGCGGACATTATATTCCACCAGCCGAGCCTCTTCACCGGCAATCATCAAGCCAGCGTAAAGAATGCCTTGAAACGGCATGTTTCGACGAGACATTTCTGCGATAGTGGGGCGAATGATCCGCTCCATCACCTGTGCTTGCAATTTTTCCGACAAAACCGGCGCAGGGCTGTAGGCGCCCATTCCGCCGGTATTGGGGCCGGTATCGCCTTCGCCGACGCGCTTGTGATCCTGAGCGGTTCCGATGGGCAGACAATCGGTTCCGTCGCACAGAACGAAAAAGCTTGCCTCTTCGCCATGCATGAACTCTTCGATCACGACTGAAGTATCGCCGAATTCTCCTTGAAAGATCAAATCAATAGCGTCATGCGCCTGCGCAACGCTTTCCGCGACCGTCACGCCTTTTCCGGCGGCAAGGCCATCTGCCTTGACGACGATGGGCGCGCCTTGAGCGGTGACGTAATCCTTTGCCGGTGCAGCTTCGGTAAATCGCGCCCATGCGGCGGTGGGTGCGCCGCAGGCATCGCAAATTTCCTTGGTGAAGGTTTTCGATGCCTCCAGTTCCGCGGCCGCCTGACTGGGACCAAACACCAGAAATCCCGCCGCGCGCAATGCATCCGAGACACCGGCAGCCAGCGGTGCCTCAGGGCCGATCACCACAAAATCTATCGCATTATCTTCTGCAAATTCAAGAATTTCTGCGCGAGAATTGATGTCGATTTCGGCGCAATCCGCCACCTCGGCGATCCCCGCATTGCCCGGTGCGACAATCAGCCGATCGCATTTCGGATTCTGCCGGATCGCCCATGCCAGCGCATGTTCACGCCCGCCACCGCCGAGGATCAGGATATTCATTTGCCGCCCTTTCGCTTGCTGCCGGTTCTGCCGTCTTCTAGGGTCGCAACCTGTCGCCATCAAGCAAGAGCGTCATGTAGAAAGCGGAAATCTGGCAGAGACTGACGGGGTTTCCGGCGTTTCCGGGCGTGAGCGATGGCGGCGAAGGCGGTTGCGAAGGAAATTGACATATGGATCTGCTAGAGGATAGCGCAGGCGACAATGCCCATGAATTTACCGTCTCGGAACTTTCGGGCGCGGTAAAGCGCAATATCGAGGATCAGTTCGGCCGCGTCCGTGTGCGCGGTGAAATCGGGCGGGTATCCCGGCCATCCTCGGGGCATCTCTATTTCGATCTCAAGGATGACCGCTCGGTTCTGGCGGCGGTTACCTGGAAGGGGCAGGCGTCCCGCCTGGCCCAGCGCCCGGAAGAGGGAATGGAAGTCGTCGCCACCGGGCGGATGACGACGTTTCCGGGGCAGTCGAAATATCAGCTGATCGTGGATCAGATCGAACCCGCCGGGATGGGCGCGTTGATGGCGATGCTTGAAAAACGCCGCAAGGCTTTGGCGGCCGAGGGGCTTTTCGATGATGCGCGCAAACGCCCCTTGCCGTTTCTGCCGCGTGTTATCGGAGTCGTGACGTCGCCTTCGGGCGCGGTGATCCGCGATATCCTTCATCGCCTGCGCGACCGTTTCCCGACCCATGTGCTGATCTGGCCGGTGGCGGTGCAGGGAGAAGCATGCGCGCCCCAGGTCGCCGCAGCAATTCGCGGGTTCAATGATCTGCCGCGCGGCGGAACTGTGCCACGGCCCGATCTGATTATCGTCGCGCGAGGCGGCGGCAGTATCGAGGATTTATGGGGCTTCAATGAAGAAGAGGTCGTACGGGCGGCAGCAGCCAGTGACATTCCGCTGATCTCGGCGGTCGGGCATGAGACCGACACGACATTGATCGACTTTGCCTCGGACCGCCGGGCGCCTACGCCGACGGCGGCGGCAGAGCTTGCCGTGCCGGTCCGCAGCGATCTGGCGGCGCGGCTGGCCGAGGCGGGAGCACGGATGTCCCGGGCCAGCGGTCTGCGGATCGAGCGTCCCCGACAGCGTTTGCGCGATCTTGCCCGGGCGATGGGCCGGCCTGCGGCCCTGACCGAGGGCGCACGGCAGCGGCTTGATCTGTGGGGTACGCGGCTGGAGCCAGCGCTACGCGGATTGGTGCGGGCACGGCGGCAGCAACTTGCCTCACGGCCCATGCCTGCCGCGAGCCTTCGGCAATTCACCTCGGCCAAGCGGCAGTCGCTTGAATATAACGTCAGGCAGCTGCGCAATAGCGGTCAAAGACAAGTCGAACGACGCAAGGACCGGCTTTTGCAGTTGCGGGAACGTCTGGAATCTTCCCTGCGGCGGGTAACGGCCATGACCCGCAGGGCTATCGGCACCCAGTCCGAGAGATTGGCGGAATTGACGCTTCGGCTGGATCAAAGCGCGCATCGCGCGATAAATCAGCGGCGGGATGCGTTATTGCGTCTTGACCGGATGCGCCGGACGCTGGGATATGAGCAGACGCTTCGGCGCGGATTCGCGGTTGTGCACGGTGCCGGCGGTGTCGTTACTTCGGCGGCTGCAGCTGGAAAACTTGCGCATTTCGAAATCGAATTTGCGGATGGTCGCATTCAGGCGGGACCGGACGATTCCCGTTCCGAACCGGGGCGAAAGGCCAAGGGCGGGAAGACGGATGATGGCCCGTCGCAAGGGTCGCTTTTCTGATTTGGACGACTCAGTGATCTGGGGTTCCCTGGCTGAAAATCAAGTGGTTGTGTCCGGTATGTTATCGCCATAGGTTGCGCAATGGCATTGTGGAATTTCCGCGTTATTTGCCGTTGCACAAATCTGACGATCTATCTTTAGAATACAGGCCGCGGGCATGATTGAACATACTCGAATTCTCGTTGCTGCTTCGGCACTTGGCGCGATATTCTGGACCAGCGCCATCATGGCGCAAGGGCAGGGCGAGGGCGAGATGCCTCCGCCCGCCGTTACCGTCGTGACGCTCAAGTCAGAGGATGTGACTTTGACGTCAACCTTACCGGGCCGCGTTCTCGCATCGGCCGAGGCGGAACTGCGTCCGCAGGTTAACGGCCTTGTGATCGAACGCCTGTTCGACGAGGGCAGCGTGGTCGAACAGGGACAGCCGCTATACCGGATCGATCCCCGCAGCTATCAGGCTGCGGTGGCGCAAGCCGAGGCGGCCCTGGCACAGGCGAATGCGCAGGCGGACTCCGCACGGCGCGAGGCCGAACGGGTCGGCGCGCTTCGCGATCGCCGCGTCGCCAGCGAGCAAACGCAGGATAGTGCCGTTGCCGCGCGCCTTGCCGCCGAGGCGGCGGTCAAGGCTGCGGAAGCCAGCCTGCAAGCAGCGCAGATCGACCTTGACCGCACGACGATCACCGCTCCGGTCGATGGGGTTATCGGACTTGCGCTGGCCTCGCAGGGGGCGCTGGTGACGGCGTCGCAGGCAGAGCCGCTTACCGTCATTCGCCGCATCGATCCGGTCCGTGTCGATGTGACCCAATCTGCGGCAGAAATCATCCGCTGGCAGCGTCTGGGTGCCGACGCCGCCTTGCCCGAAGGGGTGGATCGGACCGTTTCGCTGCAACTGGCGGATGGCAGCACGTTCGAGAATACCGGATCGCTGACCGCGGCCGAGCCTCGCGTTGATGAAACCACCGGCGTCGTGACATTGCGGATGGAATTTGCCAATCCCGATGGCCTATTGCTGCCCGGAATGTATGTGCAGGCGGAAATCCCGCAAGCTTTCCTGCGCGATGTGGTGCTTACTCCGCAGGAGGGCGTCACCCGTGACCGTCGTGGCCGCCCGATTGCCATGGTGGTGAATGACGATAACGTGGTCGAGACGAGGTCGCTCGAGATTGCTCAGGATCGCGGCAGCGACTGGATCGTGACCGAGGGGCTGAAAGACGGCGACCGCTTGATTGTCGAGGGTCTTCAACTGATCGGCGAAGGGATGCCCGTGACTCCGGAAGAACGCGGTGCGGAACCGGCAGCGGATGGCGAGGGTGCTCCTGCCGCCGGGGAAGCCGCGGAAGGCGGGGCGCCGACGGAAGAGGCACCGGCTCAGGAAGCGGATCCGGCTCAGGAAGACGCTGCACCGGCTGAAGAGGAACCGGCGCAGGAAGATGCCGCCCCGGCGGAAGAGGCTGCCGAGGCTCAGGACGACACCGGCAACTGATTGCCGGATCAGCGCGAGAGATATCATGGCCCGTTTTTTCATCGACCGTCCAGTATTCGCCTGGGTGATCTCGATCATCATCATGGGGATCGGCGTATTGTCGATCATGACGCTGCCGGTCGCGCAATATCCGCAGATCGCGCCGCCCTCGGTGACGATCCGCGCGACTTATCCGGGGGCCTCGGCTGATACCGTCAGTAATACCGTCACCCAGATCATCGAACAGCAGATGACCGGGCTGGACGGCTTGCGCTACATGTCGTCCGATTCGACCTCTGATGGATCGTCAAGCACAACACTGACTTTCGAGACCGGCACCAATCCCGATATCGCGCAGGTTCAGGTGCAGAACAAGCTGTCGCAGGCCACGCCTTTGCTGCCCGAACAGGTGCAGCGAGAGGGTGTTGTCGTCGAAAAGGCGGCTTCGGGCTTTCTGATGGTTGTCGGCCTGATCGGCGATGAAGGATTCGATTCGACCGATCTCAGCGATTACATGGTGGCCAATCTGGTCGATGATCTCAGCCGGATCGAAGGCATCGGCAGTGTCGAGGTATTCGGCGGGCAATATGCCATGCGGATCTGGCTGGATCCGGCAAAGCTCGCCGCTTATGAACTGGCGCCATCCGATGTGGTGTCGGCTGTGTCGGCGCAGAATACCCAGATTTCGGCGGGCGCGTTTGGCGGTCTGCCGACGGTCGAGGGGCAGATGCTGAACGCGACCGTGACCGCGCAGTCATTGCTGTCCACGCCCGAGGATTTCCGTCAGATCGTATTGCGGGCCGAAGAGAATGGCGGGCTGGTGCTGCTGCAGGATGTCGCCCGCGTCGAAATCGGTTCCGAAAGCTATTTCACCGATCCCACCTATAACGGCCGCCCCGCTTCGGGTATGGCACTCAGCCTTGCGCCCGGCGCGAATGCCCTGGACACCGCCGAGCGGGTGAAGGAGCGGATGAAGGAATTCGCGGAATTCTTCCCCGAAGGCGTCGAATATGTGATTCCCTTCGATACCGCGCCTTTTGTCGAGATCTCGATCGAAGAAGTGGTGCGAACGCTGGTCGAAGCCATCGGGCTGGTCTTTGTGGTGATGTTCATCTTCCTGCAAAGCTTCCGGGCGACATTGATTCCGACCCTGGCCGTCCCGATCGTTCTGCTTGGGACATTCGGGATCATGGCCGCATTCGGCTTTACGATCAACACGCTGACCATGCTTGCCATGGTGCTGGCCATCGGTCTTCTGGTCGATGACGCTATCGTCGTGGTCGAGAATGTCGAGCGGATCATGGAAGAGGAAGGTCTGTCTCCGCGTGATGCGACCCGCAAATCCATGGGGCAGATTACCGGCGCGTTGATCGGTATCGCGCTGGTCCTCTCGGCGGTGTTCGTGCCGATGGCCTTCTTCGGCGGCTCGACGGGGGTGATCTATCAGCAATTCGCGATCACCATCGTTTCGGCAATGGCCCTGTCGGTGGTGGTTGCGTTGACGCTGACACCCGCGCTTTGCGCCTCGATTTTGCGCCCGGCGCATGAAGCGAAGACTCGTGGTCTGTTCGGCCTGTTCAATCGTGGGTTCGACCGGACCTCGCGCGGGTATACCGGCGCGGTTGGCTGGATCGTGCGGCGGCCGCTGCGGATGCTGTTGATCTATGCCGGTCTTGGCGCAGTGATGGCGCTGCTGTTTCTGCGTACTCCGGAGGGTTTCCTGCCTGACGAGGATCAGGGCATCATGTTTGTGCTGGTGCAGGGACCGACCGGAGCCACAGTGGAACGAACCGAAGCCGTCCTGAACGAGGTCGAGAATTATTTCATGAATCAGGAATCCGAGTCGGTCGATTCGATGTTCGCCGTTTCGGGATTCAGCTTTGCCGGATCCGGGCAGAATGTCGGGATGGCCTTCGTGCGGATGAAGGACTGGTCAGAGCGACCGTCGCCTGAACAATCCGTGCAGGCGGTGGCCGGCCGTGCCTTTGGCGCACTTAGCCAGATCAGGGACGCCATGGTCTTCCCGGTTGTGCCGCCTGCGGTGATCGAACTGGGCAATGTCTCGGGTTTCGACTTCTATCTTCAGGCACGTGGCGGGCAATCGCATGAGCAATTGCTTGACGCGCGCAATCAGCTTCTGGGCATGGCCGGAGAAAGCCCGCTGATCGAACAGATCCGTCCCTCGGGGCTGGAGGACGCGGCGCAGTACCGGTTGAATATCGACTGGCGCAAGGCCGGTGCCATGGGCGTGACCGCGACCGATGTCGCCAATCTGATGCAGATCGCATGGACCGGTTCTTATGTGAATGACTTCATTGATCGGGGAAGAATCAAGAAGGTCTATGTTCAGGCCGAGGCGGATTCCCGTTCCGTTCCCAGCGATTTCGATAAATGGCGGGTGCGCAATTCTCATGGAGAACTGGTGCCTTTCTCAAACTTTACCGAGGGTGAATGGACCTTTGGTCCGCAAGGGTTAAGCCGCTATAACGGTGTTCCGTCCATGCAGATTCAAGGCGGCCCGACCCCCGGAGTCAGTTCCGGTGAAGCCATGGCCGAGATGGAGAATCTGGTTGGTCAGCTTCCTGCCGGTTTCAACATTGCCTGGACCGGGCTGTCTCTGGAAGAGCAGGATTCGGGTGACCAGACGATGCTGCTGTATGCGTTGTCGCTGGCGGCGGTGTTCCTGTGTCTTGCGGCGCTGTATGAAAGCTGGGCGATCCCTCTGGCGGTCATTCTGGTGATGCCGATCGGGATTCTGGGTGCCGTGCTTGGCGTGTTCCTGGGAAAATTCGACAATGGGGTGTTCTTCCAGGTCGGTCTGCTGACGGTGATCGGCCTGACCGGCAAGAACGCCATCCTGATTGTCGAATTCGCCCGAGAACAGACGCAGGCCGGGGTTCCGCTTTACAATGCCGTCGTCGAGGCCGCGCGTCAGCGTTTCCGCCCGATCATCATGACCTCTATCGCATTCTCGCTTGGGGTGCTGCCGCTGGTATTGTCCACCGGCGCTGGCGCGAACGGGCGTAACGCCATCGGTGCCACCGTTCTGGGTGGGACCGTGATGGCAACGATCTTCGGGATCTTGTTTGCGCCACTGTTCTTCGTGCTGATGCGGCGTTTGCTTGGCCGCAAGGACGAATGGGAGGATACGTCGGCGGAAGCGTCTCGCTGACGGGTTCGGTTCGGTGAGCGGGTGCTGCTCGTCATCGGGCCGCGCCTTTCCGATTGTTTGCGGCATTTGAACTGTCCCGAGTTGCGGATAAACTCGGCTGGACAGCGGCGGGAGGGGCGCGGGTGATCGACAAGCTTGAAATGTTTCTGGCCGTCGCGAAAGAGCGTCATTTCGGCCGGGCTGCAGCGTCGATGGGGATCACCCAGCCGACGCTGTCCGCAGGGATCAAGCAGCTTGAGGAGCAGCTTGGGGTTCTGCTGATCTTTCGCGGCTCACGCTTTGGGGGGCTGACCCCAGAGGGGCAGAGTGCGCTGGTCTGGGCACGGCGGATCGTCGGCGACACGCGGCAATTGCGCGAAGAGATGCGGGCAGTGCGGCACGGGCTGGCGGGGCGGTTGCGGATTGCAGTGATCCCCACCGCACTGACCTGGGCGGCGAAGATCAGTGCCCGTTTCGGTGCGATGCATCCAAAGGTCGGTTTCACGATTCTGTCGCGTACCTCGATCGAGATTCTGCAGATGATCGACGATCTCGATGTCGACGCGGGCATTTCTTATCTGGACAACGAGCCGCTGGGTAAGGTGAGCGCCGTCCCGCTATATGACGAGCGTTACATGCTGGTCTGCGGAATGGAGAGCGAGTTTGCAGAGCGGGACAGTGTGGCCTGGACGGAATTGAACGGGCAGAGACTCTGCCTGCTGACCTCGGACATGCAGAATCGGCGGATCATCAACCGCAATCTCGCGGCTGCCGGGGTAACGCCCATGACGACCGTCGAATCCAGCTCGACCGTGGTGATGGTCTCGCATGTTCTGGTGGGGGGATGGTTGACGATTCTGCCCGAGGATATCGCCCGGTTTCTGACCCAGGGAAAGGATTTGCGACTGATCCCGCTGGACGGCGTGGACAGCATTCATACGGTGGGTTTGATCGCGCCGTGGCGCGAGCCGCATACTCCGGTGCTCCAGGCGCTGCTCACCGAAGCGCGCCGAATGGTTTCTAATAGATGATTTCTATCAATTGACGGGATAACGATATTGATTCCGTATCGCATAAGGTGTTGAATCGGGTAAAAGAGGAATGACGAAAGGCCAGCTATGCATGTTAATGCGCCAGCACCATCCGAAGAAGACATTCGCGGCATTGTCGCGCCGCTGACTTCTTTGGAAGGACCACTTCTCCCGATGCTGCACGCTTTGCAGGACAGCTACGGTTATGTGCCACAGGAAGCCGTGCCGGTTCTGGCGGATGAGCTGAACCTGGGGCGCGCCGAAATTCATGGCGTCATCAGCTTTTATCATGACTTCCGCAAGGCGCCCGCGGGCCGTCATGTGCTGAAGATTTGCCGTGCTGAAGCCTGTCAGTCGATGGGCGGCAATGCCTTGGCCGAGGCGACTTTGCGCAAGCTGGGCATCGGCTGGCATGATACGACCTCCAACGGCACTGTGACCGTCGAGCCGGTCTATTGCCTTGGTCTTTGCGCCTGCGCTCCGGCCGCGATGCTGGACGATCGCGTCGCCGGGCGCGTGGATGAGGCGCGGATGGACAAGCTGCTGAATGAGGCCGGCGCATGAAGATTTATGTTCCCATGGATAGCGCAGCCAAGGCCCTGGGCGCGGATGAAGTGGCTGATGCGGTTCGCCGCGAAGCCGCGTCACGAGGAATTGATGCGCAGATCATTCGCAACGGTACGCGCGGAATGGTCTGGCTGGAGCCATTGGTCGAGATCGATCAGGGGCAAGGGCGGATCGGCTATGGTCCCGTGACGCCTGAGGATGTTCCGGCGTTGCTGGACGGCAAGCTTGAAAGTCTTGGGCCGGTCGACGAGATTCCGTGGTACGCGCGCCAGACAAGGCTGACATTTGCCCGCTGCGGCGTGATCGATCCGCTGGATCTGGATGATTATCGGGCGCATGGCGGACTGGCAGGGTTGCGCCGCGCCTGTGGCATGTCACAGGCCGAAATCATAAAGGAAACTACCGATAGCGGATTGCGCGGGCGCGGCGGGGCCGGATTCCCCACCGGGATCAAGTGGAAAACCGTGATGGAAGCCTCGGCCGAGCAGAAATATATCGTCTGCAACGCCGATGAGGGCGACAGCGGCACTTTCGCCGACCGCATGATCATGGAGGGTGATCCCTTTACCCTGATCGAGGGGATGGCGATTGCCGGACTCGGTGTCGGCGCGACCAGGGGCTATGTCTATCTGCGCTCGGAATACCCGGATGCCATCAGGGTCATGAATGACGCCGTGCGGATCGCAAGGCAGGAAGGCGTGCTTGGGCCGGATGTGCTGGGCTCTGGCAAGGCGTTCGACATGGAGATCCGCATGGGCGCGGGCGCCTATGTCTGTGGTGAGGAAACCTCACTGTTGAACAGCCTCGAAGGCCGGCGCGGCGTGGTTCGGGCCAAGCCTCCGCTGCCCGCTCTGGAAGGGTTCCTTGGCCGACCGACCGTGGTCAATAACGTCATTTCGCTTGCGACCATCCCGGTCATCTTCGAGAAGGGCGCGGCGTATTATTCCGGTCTCGGCATCGGGCGTTCGCGCGGCACGGCCACATTGCAGATCGCCGGCAATATCAAATATGGCGGACTGTTCGAGACGGCTTTCGGTGTGACTCTGGGCGAGGTCGTGAACGAAATCGGCGGAGGCACCGCATCGGGACGCCCGGTCAAGGCGGTGCAGGTGGGCGGACCCCTGGGGGCCTATATGCCGGTCAGCAAATTCGACACGCCGATGGGCTACGAGGAATTCGACCAGAATGGCGGGCTGATCGGCCATGCCGGGCTGGTGGTGTTCGACGATACTGCCGACATGCTGCAAATGGCCCGGTTCGCGCTTGAATTCTGCGCTGTCGAAAGCTGTGGCAAATGCACGCCATGCCGCCTTGGCGCGGTGCGCGGTGTCGAAACCGTTGACCGGATCGCGGGCGGTGACCCCGCGGCCGTGGATCTGCTGACAGATCTTTGTGAAACCATGAAGGACGGGTCGCTTTGCGCGCTCGGAGGGCTGACGCCCATGCCGGTGATGTCCGCTCTGACCCAGTTCCCCGACGATTTTGCCTGCCATAAGGAGGCTGCCGAATGAAAGATTTCATCATTCCCGCATTCCCGCCCGGTGACGACCGCGACATGGGCACCCCTGCACGCAGCGGTGCGCCGGTCTCGCTGACCATCGACGGTTTCGAAGTGACCGTGCCTGAAGGCACATCGGTCATGCGCGCGGCTGCAGAAGCCGGGATCCAGGTTCCGAAACTCTGCGCAAGCGACAACATGGAAGCATTTGGCTCCTGCCGCCTTTGCCTCGTCGAGATCGACGGGCGTCGCGGCACGCCTGCATCCTGCACGACGCCCGTTGCCGAGGGTATGGTGGTACATACCCAGAACGAGAAACTACGCCGGATGCGCAAGGGCGTGATGGAGCTGTATATCAGCGACCACCCGCTTGATTGTCTGACCTGCGCCGCCAATGGCGATTGCGAATTGCAGGACATGGCCGGGGCCGTGGGGCTGCGCGATGTGCGCTACAAGGCGCCCGAAAATGGCGGGCTGGCCAATCACTTCGCGCAACGCGACGGGGCCGGGCCGAATGCGAATTATATTCCGAAGGACGAAAGCAACCCGTATTTCACCTATGATCCCTCGAAATGCATCGTCTGCTCGCGCTGCGTGCGGGCATGTGAAGAGGTGCAGGGCACTTTCGCTCTGACGATCGAGGGCAGGGGCTTTGACAGCCGGGTGAGTGCCGGCGCTGCAACCGATGATTTCCTGACCTCCGATTGCGTGTCCTGTGGTGCCTGCGTACAGGCCTGCCCGACCGCAACGCTTCAGGAAAAATCGGTAATCGAACTGGGCACGCCCGAACGCTCGGTCATCACCACCTGCGCCTATTGCGGTGTGGGATGCAGCTTCAAGGCCGAGTTGAACGGCGATGAGCTGGTGCGCATGGTGCCTTATAAGCACGGCAAGGCGAACCGGGGTCATAGCTGCATCAAGGGACGTTTTGCCTATGGCTATGCCCAGCATAAGGACCGCATCCTGAAGCCGATGATCCGTGATCATATCGATGAGCCGTGGAAAGAGGTCGAATGGGATGAGGCCCTTGCTTTTGCTGCGAACCGGATGCGCGGGCTGCAGGAAAAATACGGTCAGAAATCCATCGGCGTGATCACATCCAGCCGCTGCACGAATGAGGAAACCTATCTCGTGCAGAAACTGACCCGCGCGGTGTTCAAGAACAACAATACCGATACCTGCGCGCGCGTCTGCCATTCGCCCACCGGCTATGGTCTGGGCAAGACCTATGGCACCTCGGCCGGAACGCAGGATTTCGACTCGGTGCAATATTCCGATGTAATCATGATCATCGGTGCGAATCCGACCGATGCGCATCCTGTCTTTGCCTCGCGGATGAAAAAGCGCGTGCGGGCAGGCGCCAAGGTCATCGTCGTGGATCCGCGTCGGATCGATATGGTACGCTCGACCCATATTCGCGCAGAGCATCATCTGCCGCTGCGCCCCGGCACCAATGTGGCCGTCGTCACCGCCATGGCGCATGTGATCGTGACCGAAGGGCTCTATGACGAAATGTTCATTCGTGAACGTTGCGATTGGGACGAATTCCAGCATTATGTCGAATTCGCTCGTGATCCACGTCATGCGCCCGAAGCGATCGAGATGCTGACCGGCGTTCCCGCGGCCGATCTGCGGGCCGCCGCACGGCTATATGCGACGGGCGGCAATGGTGCGATCTATTACGGGCTGGGCGTAACCGAACATTCGCAGGGCTCGACCACCGTCATGGGGATCGCCAACCTCGCCATGCTGACCGGCAATATCGGCCGCGAGGGCGTGGGGGTGAATCCGCTGCGCGGCCAGAACAACGTGCAGGGTTCCTGCGACATGGGCTCCTTCCCGCATGAACTGCCCGGTTACCGGCATGTGAAACTGCCGGATGTGCGTGCAATCTACGAACAAGCATGGGGCGTCGAGATCGATCCCGAACCGGGTCTGCGGATCCCCAACATGCTGGATGCCGCTGTCGAGGGCACGTTCAAGGGGCTGTATTGCCAGGGAGAGGATATCCTGCAATCCGATCCCGACACCCATCACGTCGCGGCGGGACTGGCTGCGATGGAATGCGTGATCGTGCATGACCTGTTCCTGAACGAGACGGCCAATTACGCCCATGTCTTCCTGCCCGGCTCGACCTTCCTTGAGAAGAACGGCACCTTCACCAATGCCGAACGGCGGATCAATCTGGTCCGCAAGGTCATGGCGCCACGGAACGGCTATGAGGACTGGGAGGTCACGCAGATGCTGGCCAATGCGATGGGGGCGGGGTGGCACTATACCCACCCGTCGCAGATCATGGATGAGATCGCCGCGACTACGCCAAGCTTTGCCGGAGTGACGTTCGAGCTTCTGGAAGAGAAGGGCTCCGTGCAATGGCCCTGCAATGAGGAGGCGCCCGAGGGCACGCCCTTGATGCATGTCGACGGCTTCAAGGCGGGCAAGGGTCATTTCATGATCACCGAATATGTGGCGACGGATGAACGTACCGGCCCGCGTTACCCGCTTTTGCTGACCACGGGGCGGATCCTGTCTCAGTATAATGTGGGCGCTCAGACGCGCCGGACTCACAACAGCATCTGGCATGACGAGGATGTACTTGAGATCCATCCGCATGATGCCGAACAGCGTGGTGTCAATGATGGCGATTTCGTGCGGCTGGCCTCGCGCACGGGGGAGACGACGCTGCGCGCCGTTGTAACCGAACGTGTCGCGACAGGGGTGGTTTATACGACCTTCCACCACCCGACGACGCAGGCAAATGTGGTGACGACCGATTTCTCGGACTGGGCGACCAACTGTCCTGAATTCAAGGTCACCGCGGTGCAGGTCAGCCCCTCGAACGGGCCTTCGGAGTGGCAGGAAAACTATAACCGGCACGCCGAATTGTCGCGCCGGATCCTGCCTGCGGCGGAGTGATGGCGGAACTGCCGGAACCCGTCGGCGTGATGGCTGCAAGCCATGTCCGGCCGGGCAGTCAAAATGGCGTAAGCCGGAGTCTTCCCGAGGAAACTCCGGTCGCCATGGTCTATGACGGGACGAGCCACGCGGTGATGATGGCCACGCCTGCCGATATTCAGGATTTCGCGGCGGGGTTTTCGCTGACCGAGGGGTTCGTGACCGGGCTTGAGGATATCGCCTCTTGCGAAGTCATCGCACATGATCTGGGCATCGAGGCCCGGATGTGGCTGCGCGGCGATCGGGCGCAGGCATTGGCCGCCCGCCGTCGCAACATGATCGGCCCTGTCGGTTGCGGGCTATGCGGAATCGACTCTCTGGAAGAGGCGAGCCGGGCCTTGCCCGATTTGCGGGACAGGGGCCCGTCGCTTTCTGTGTCGCAGGTTGCCTTGGCCACGGACTCCTTGCGCGACTGGCAACCGTTTCACGACCGGACAAGGGCGGTCCATGCCGCCGGATTCCTGATTCCGGGCCGGGGCGTGGTTCTTGCCCGCGAAGATGTTGGCCGCCACAACGCGCTTGACAAGCTGATCGGCGCGATGGCGCGGCAGGACATGGATGCGGAGCGGGGCGCGATCGTCCTGACCAGCCGTGTCTCGGTCGAAATGGTGCAGAAATGCGCCATGGCCGGGTGCGCCATCCTGATCGCGGTCTCGGCGCCTACGCTTCATGCTCTGCGGATCGCCGATGCCGCAGGCATCACCGTCGCCGCATTCGCCCGTGGCGAAGGCTTCGATCTTTTTACCCACCCTGAACGGCTGAAGGCCGAGGTATCGCATGTCGCCTGAAAAAATGGTCATGATGGCCAATCAGATCGCTACTTTTTTCAATACCCAACCCGGTGATGCGGCGAAAAATATCGCCAGCCATATCTCTGATTTCTGGGAACCAAGAATGCGCAAGCAATTGGCGGATTATATCGCATCCGGCGGCACGGGTCTGAACCCGTCGGTGGAGGCTGCGGCGAAATTGCTTTGAAACCGGCAAGGTCTCTGTAAGTTATCTTTAACCTGTAACCGGTGAATAGCTTCCGAGGCCTTATGCCGAACAATGACTTGGATCTGTCGCAAAGCCGCCTTTGCGTCATCATGAATCTTGGTTCCGGCCGCAAGGACGATCAGGAATTCATCACGCTTGTAACGAAGACAATGCAGCCTCTTTGTGCTGCATTCGAATTGCGCCAGACTCAGCGCGGCGAAGATCTGACGCGGATGACGCGACAGGCCGTCTCGGACGGTTTCAAGGTTATCATTGCGGCAGGTGGTGACGGCACATTGGCGGCTGTCGCTGGCGTGCTTGCCGGAACCGATACCATCATGGGCGTTCTGCCCGGCGGCACATTCAACTATTTCGCCCGTGATCTGGGCGTGGGCGAGACGCCGGAAGAGGCGCTTGAAACGCTTCGGAATGCTCGTATCGCGACGGTGGATATCGGACAGATCAACGATCTGGTGTTTCTGAACAATGTCAGTCTGGGCATCTACCCGCATATCCTCAAGATGCGCGAAGGCATCTATCGGCGATGGGGGCGCTCGCGTATTGCTGCCTATGGTTCGGTCTTGATTTCATTGCGGCGATTACGCCGGCCGATGACGCTGTCCGCGCGGATCGGGGACGAAACCCGTCATTTCACGACCGCGCTTGTCTTCGTTGCCCGGAGTGCATACCAACTTGAAAGCTTTGGTCTTGAGGGTGCCGATGCAATCCGCAAAGGGCAGTTTGCCGTGTTGATCGCCCGCGCGCGCAAACCGTTGCCGCTGATCCGTTCTGCCCTTCGGCTGGTGGCGGGACTGGGCGCACAGGATGATGATTTCGACCTGATCACCACTGACGAATTGACGATCCAGACCAGAAAAAGCCAGCATGTCGCGCATGACGGCGAAAAAAACCTGATGCATAGCCCATTGCATCTGCGTGTCCGCAAGGATGCATTGCGTATGCTGTTGCCCGCCGAGGGGCGCGGCAAGACCAATGGTGACGGCGCGTGACGCGGCTTGTCCATCTTTCCGACCTGCATTTCGGCTATGAACATGCGGGAATGGTTGAATCCCTGCTTGCCTGCGTCAACCGCCAAGAGGCCGATCTGGTCGTTGTGACCGGAGATCTGACCCATCGCGCCCGTCCAGACCAGTTCGCCGCAGCCGCCGATTTCCTTTCCCGCATCAAGGCGCCACTGCTGGCGGTGCCCGGCAATCATGACATTCCGCTGTACAGCCTTATGATGCGTTTCACCCAGCCTTGGGCGGGCTATCGTCGCAGTATAGTCGCCGATCTTTCACCGGCCATGCGGGTGGGCGGGGTGCAGGTCCTGGGCATAAACAGCGTTGACCCGTTTTCATGGCGTCGCGGTGCGCTACGCAATGGCGTGGTCAGGGCTGCCATTGCCCGGATTGATCCTGCCGCGATGAATATCGTTGCCATTCACCATCCCCTGCAGCAGGCGCCGGACGCGCCGAAGCAGCTTGCCCGGAATGCCGGAACGGCATTGGCGATGCTGGAAGAGGCGGGGGTGCAGGTCATTCTGTCGGGGCATCTGCATCGGTGGGAGGCAAAATTCCTGCTTGGGCCGGGCTCGCCCGCGCGGATTTTGCAGATTCACGCAGGAACCGCGCTTTGCGCACGCCCCGAGGATCCGCCGAACGAATTTGCCGTTCTGGAATTCAGCGACGACAACACGCTGTTTGTCGCGCGTCATCATGCGCGGAATGGAACCTATGATCCTGACGGGATCGCCGAAACGTCAAGATTTTCGCGGGTGGACGGGTACTGGCAGAGTCTGGACTAGAAACCTGCGGCCTTGCCGCTGTCATCTGCGCTTGCTCAAAGGCGAAACCTGCCGCCGGATTCATTCAAGGCGGCGGCAGGTTGCGGAACCGGTTTACAGGTAATCGCTGCGCTGCAGCCCGTATTTCGCCATCTTTTCGTTCAGCGTCCGCCGGGGCAGGCATAATTCGTCCATGACGCTGGCGATGCTTCCCCTGTGACGGCGCATGGTATTGTCGATCAGCATCCGCTCGAAACTTTCGACATATTCCTTGAGCGGTTTGCCTTCCGTCGTGGTCGCCTGCTGATTGTCGTCGCCATCGGACATCAGCAGCGACACGATGCTGCCGGTGCCGCGCCGGTTCTGCAGCACCGCACGCTCGGCGACATTGATGAGCTGACGGATATTCCCCGGCCACGGAGCCTGCAGAAGCTGCGCGGCCTCCTGTGCGCCGACCTGCGGCGCGTCGCAGCCGTATTCCTCGGCGAATTGCTCGGTCATGCGGTTGAACAATGTCAGGATATCCTCGCCCCGGGCGCGCAGGGGGGGCAGGGTGATATTCAATGCCGAAAGGCGGTAGAACAAATCCGGGCGCAGTGAATCCTCGGCCTTGCGGCCTTCGCCACGGGCATTCGAGATGGCGATGATCCGGGTTTCCGAAGGCGAGGCCTGATCGTTGATGAAGGCGAGCAGCCGTGCCTGCAAGGGCTCCGACAAGGCTTCGATGTCTTCCAGACATAATGTCCCGCCGCGCGTCTCTTCCAGTGCGGGCAACCCGTCATCCATCGGGCCGAACAGGCGAGAGGTTAGCGCCTCGTCATTATAGGCGGCGCAGGAGACCGGTACGAATTTTCTGTTCGCTCGTGGCCCCACAGCATGCAGTGCATGGGCCACCAGCGTCTTGCCGGTGCCGGTTTCGCCATCGATCAGGACATGGCCGTCAGCCTGTCCGAGATCAAGGATATCCTCGCGCAGCCGTTCCATGACCGGGCTTGAGCCGATCAGTTTCGACATGACCTGCTGACCCTCTGACAGGTCGCGGCGCAATGCGCGGTTGTCCAGCGTCATGCGCCGGGCATGGGTCGCCTTCTTGGCCAGCGAGGTCATCTTGTCGGGATTGAACGGCTTTTCCATGAAATCCATGGCGCCAAGCCGCATGGCCTCGACCGCCATCGGGACATCGCCATGCCCGGTGATCAGAATGACCGGCAGGGCGGAATCCGTGCTCATGAGCCGTTTGAGAAATGCGATGCCGTCCATGCCGGGCATACGAATATCCGACAGGACAATCCCGGGCCAGTCCGGCCCGATAACCTTCAATGCATCCTCTGCGCTTGCAAAGGTTTCGGTATCGAAACCCGAAAGGACCAGCCACTGGCTGATCGATTCCCGCATATCGGGCTCGTCGTCAACGATCGCAATCTTCAGTTTGCGGGACATCAGGCATCCTCTCCTGTTTCTTATTCGGCAGCAAGCGCTTCGCTCGGGTCATCCGGTCTGTGCAAGGGCAACTCAACCTGAAACACCGCTCCGCTGCCTTCGGTTTCATTATGTGCGGTTAATCGTCCTCCGAAATCCGCGACGATAGTCGAAGAGATGGCCAAACCCAGGCCGGTACCCTCTCCGGGTTTTTTCGTTGTCCAGAAAGGTTCAAACAGTTTTTCGAGATCAGCGACACCCGGGCCGTTGTCCCGTACCGACAAATAAGCGTGAGCACGGGTTTCCACCGTGATATCGATCTGTCCATCACGCCGGTCTTTTACCGCATCCATTGCATTACGTAACAGATTGATGATGACCTGCTCAAGCCGGATGCGATCCGCCATCACCATGATCTTCTCGCGCGGGATGTTCCGGTTTACGCGGATCGGACGTTCGCGCAGTTGCGGCTCCATCATGCTGAGCGCGGAACTGACGGCTGCGCGAAGATCGACAGGCTCGACGGCCTCGCCACCCTTGCGGGCATAGGATTTCAATTGTCGCGTGATCGCGGTCATGCGGTCGATCAGATCATTGATCCGCTGAAAGCTGGACAGCGCCTCTTCGGGGCGTGCGCGTTGCAGCAGCAGCCTGGCGCCCGCCAGATAGGTCTTCATCGCGGCCAGCGGCTGGTTGAGTTCGTGACTGACCCCGGCCGACATTTCGCCAAGTGCCGCGAGTTTCGAGCTTTGCTGGACGGTCTGTTCCGCCACCCGAAGCTCTTTCTGGACCCGCTCGCGTTCAGCGATCTCGCGCGTGAGACGGGCGTTCAATGCCCGCAGGTCGGCAGACTCGCGCATATAGGCCACGGATTGCATCCGCGCCCGGCGCGACAGGATATAGAAACTTGCCGCCAGCAGGATCGCAAAGCCCATGATCTCAAGTGCCAATACGGCATTCACACGCTCGCGGATCGAGGAATAGGTGGTGAAGCCGATCATCTTCCAGCCCCGGAACGGGATCCGCGCCTCGCTGCGCATCACCGCGTTTCCGGCAAGATAGGCGTCGGCAGGCGGGGTGGTCCAGTCGGTGGTGACCTGAAACGCCCGCTGGATGGCGGAGGGCGCCGAGCGCACCTCAAGCGCCTCGGGCATGGTCAGCCCGCGCCAGCGCGGCTCTGTGGCCAGAATGATATTGCCTGAACTGTCGACGACCGCGACGGCATCCGATATTCCCGCCCATGACCGTTCGATCTGCGTCAGTTCCGCGCCGACGACGATCACGCCCAGCGTCTTGCCTTCGGCGACGACGGCGCGGGAATAGGTGAATTCATAGCCGGCCGCATTCTCGTTCGAGACAGTGAAAACCGTATCGCGAGAGCGCAATGCATCGACGTAATGGCGCGCAAGCGCGTAATTGGTGCCGATCTGGAAACGGTCTGTTGAGCTTACGGTGCGCCCGGATGCGTCGAGAAGCCGGATCGACACGCCGCCGATTTCCTTTTGCGCCGCGATCAGCCGTGCCGAGGTGGTCGAGAAATTATTGCTGTTCAACGCCTCGATCAGCAGCGGATCACGGGCCAGCAGCAATGGCACCACGGCAGTCCGCCGCAATTCCGAAATCAGGTTCCCGGTATAAAGCGCAAGCCGCAATTCCGCCCGGACACGGGTATTCTCGGATATGCGATCGGTCAGCCAGGCATTCGTCGTCCAGATCGACGCGATCGCGGTCAGCACGATCAGCACAATGGAACCGCGCAGCCACCACGGCTTCACTGCGGCGGCCAGTCTTCGGCGCCGTCTGGTCTGGATGTGAGCCGTGTTATTGTCTCCTTCAGTCACAAGGCGAACTTTCGGCTGCAAGTTACGGTTATGGCAGTCTAGTTCCAGAACCGTTTCCGCTCAAGTCAACTGCTTACCAATGCATCAACCAGTCCGCGGAACAGCAGCGCGCCGTCATTGCCGCCAAGTCTTTCATCCGCGGCCCGTTCGGGATGCGGCATCATGCCCAGCACCCGACGATTACCCGAAAGGATTCCGGCGATATCGGCGACAGAACCGTTGATCGCGGGCGCATAGGTGAAGGCGATCCGGTCCTCTTTGTACAGCTTTTCAAGCTCGTCAGGGGTGATCTGATAATTGCCGTCATGATGGGCAACCGGGATCGTAATCTGCTGACCTGCGGAATAGCCCGAGGTAAAGACGCTATCCGTCGTGGCGACTTCCAGAACGGCGGGTTTGCACAGAAATGTCAGTCCCTGATTGCGCATCAATGCGCCAGGAAGCAGGTCCAGTTCGGTCAAGACCTGGAAACCATTGCAAATTCCAAGCACGAAGCCCCCACGCTCGGCATGTTGCCGCAGGGCTTTTGCAATCGGTGACTGCGCCGCGATCGCGCCGCAACGCAGATAATCGCCATAGGAAAACCCACCGGGCACTGCGACCAGATCGGTTCCTGCGGGCAGAGAGTCGTCCTTATGCCAGACCCGCGCGACCTCCGCCCCTGCCTGTTGTAGCGCCACGACCAGATCTCGGTCGCAATTAGAGCCGGGGAAGGTGATGACAGCAGCTTTCATGGGCGAAACTCCTAGCGAAGATGTCGCTGCCTTAGCCTAATTTCATCGCCCCGAAAAGAGTTTCCGCCCGTAAATCGCTGATGACGGGGTAATAATCGACGCTTTCCGTCGAACCTGCATTTCGGCCCCGGTCCGCCCGTCATTCGCCCGGCTGACCGGGAGGCGCAAATGGCCTGCCGTGTTTCGCACCCGATGTCGGGATGGTTATCCTTCGATGCGGGTGAAATCCGCGATCTGCCGTCCGGCTTCGCGAATGCGTGACAGCAGGTTCAGCCGGTTGCGCCGCACGATCTGCGCATCGGTATTGACCTGTACCGCTTCGAAAAACGCATCTATGGGCATGCGGAGCGCGGCAATTGCGGTCATCGCGGCGGGGAAATCCTCGCGCTTGACAGCGTCCGAGATTGCCGGTTCCGCCTGATCGAGCGCCGAGAACAGGGCGCGTTCCGCATCGGTTTCGGCGAATTTCACATCGGCGCCAAAGCTGTATTCGACCCCGTCCTGCTGTTCCGCTTGCGACAGGATATTCCCGGCGCGTTTCAACCCCTGCGTCAGGTTCTGCCCGTCCTCGGTCGCCAACATGCCGTTCAGTGCCGTTGCCCGGTTCACGACCGGCACCAGATCGTCATTGCCGGGCTGGGCCAGTACGGCATCGATAATATCGTGGCGGATACCCTGATCGCGCAGATGCACCTTGAGGCGGTCGTGGAGGAAAGTCAGGAGGTCTATTACGTCGGGATCAGTGGCTTCTCGTCGCCAACTTGCTGCTCCCTGTGCGAGAATTTTTTCTAATACTCCATCATTCGGGTGCTCTAGGTGACGTCTCAATTCAAATGAGTAATCATGATATCCGAGGCAATCACGAATTGGATCCAATAATGAGAAATTTTCATTATTGGTAAGAATAAGCCTGATTACCCCCAACGCCGCCCGCCGCAGCGCAAAAGGATCCTTCGATCCGGTCGGTTTTTCATCAATCGCCCAGAATCCGGTCAGCATGTCGATCTTGTCGGCCAGTGCGACGGCGACCGAAACCGGCGCCGCCGGAACTGCATCGGATGGCCCAAGCGGCGAATAATGATCCCGCACGGCATCGGCCACGGCATCGGCATGACCTGCCGCTCTGGCATAATAGCGCCCCATGATCCCCTGCAATTCCGGGAATTCCCCGACCATTTCCGACCGCAGATCCAGCTTGGCGAGCTTTGCGGCTTCTTCGGCCTGATCGCTGTCCGCACCGACCAGCGGTGCAATCTCGCGGGCCAGGGCGGCGATCCGCTGAACCCGATCCGCCTGAGAGCCGAGCTTGCTTTGAAAGGTCACCGATTTCAGCCCTTCGGCCCAGACCTCCATCCCCGCTTTCGCCATCCGCAGATCGTTTTCCCAGAAAAACGCCGCATCCGAGAGACGCGCGGCCAGCACCCTCTGGTTCCCGGCAAGGATGGTCGCGCCATCATCCTCGGTCGCGATATTGGCGACGGTCACAAAACCCTCGATCCGACCGGTCTTGGGGTTCCGGGCGGAGAAGAACTTCTGATGCTCTTTCATCGAGGTTTGCAGCACCTCGGGCGGCAGGTCGAGGAAACGCTCTTCGATCACCCCCATCAGCGGTACCGGCCATTCGACCAGCCCGGCCACTTCGGACAGAAGCCCTTCATCTGAAACGATTTCCCAGCCGCGAGCAAAGGCGAGGCTTTCAGCTTCCTGACGGATGGCCGCTTCACGCTCGGCCATGCCCAGCATGACATGGGCGCGGCGCAGCCGGGTGGCGTAATCCTCGAAATTGCTGACGCTGAACGCATCCGGTGACATGAAGCGATGTCCGCGCGTGCTGCCGTTTGCAGTGATCCCGTCAATGGTCAGAGGGACGACCGATGCCCCGGATTCATCCGAGAGGATGCACAGGATGGAATGCAGCGGACGCACCCAGCGAATGCTGCCGGCACCCCAGCGCATGGATTTGGGCCACGGAAAATTGCGGATCGCGGCGTCCAGAACCTCGGCCACGATCTCGGCGGCGGGGCGTCCCGGCTTTTCGACGGTGGCGAAATAAACCTGCCCTTTCTTGTCGTCGCGGGTTTCCAGCTGATCACGGGTAAGGCCGGTGCTGCGCAGGAAGCCTTCGATCGCCTTTTCGGGCGCATCCACGCGCGGTCCCTTGCGTTCTTCGCGCAGGGTCGGGCTGTTGGCGCTCAGGCCCTCGACCGTCAGGGTCAGGCGGCGCGGTGTACTGAATACGCCTGCTGAACCGTAAGTCAGCCCGGCCTCGACCAGCCCGTCGGTGATCAGGCGTTTCAGATCGGCCCGCGCGCGGGATTGCATCCGGGCGGGAATTTCTTCCGAGAAAAGCTCGATGAGAAGGTCGGGCATCAGTCCATCACTCCGCGTTCCGGGGTCTTGTCGTTATATTGGTGCCAGCCATAGGTACGGCCATCGGGATAAATGGCCAGCACACGATCCACATCCGGGTGGATTTCGGGCTGTGCAAGCACGGCGCGGGCCTTTCCCGCTTCGAGATCCGCACCGATCTGCGAGGCATCGAAACAATCGAACCAACCGGGCGCAATCAGCGGGGTTGGATTGTCGAAAGGGATTGTCTCGGGCAATTCACCTTCCAGCCTGAAACAGGCACGCCAGCGAATGGGCGAGCTCTCGGCATCGATGATCTGAAATTCGCTCCCGGCAATATCTTTCTGTCCGTCGGGCGTGGCGATCTGAACCCGGGCGGCGGGGCTGCCCGGTTCAACCGTTTGGTAATATCCATATTGCTGCGCATACCAAATCCCGCCTCCCACAAGGAGCGGCGCGAGGATCAGCACGATAACGGCAATCTTGCCCTTCACGCGGCTTCTCCTGCCGCGTCGGTGGTCAGAAACAGATCGGCGCAGCCTTTTGCAAGCGCCCGCACGCGGCCGATATAAGCCTGACGCTCGGTGACGGAGATCACCCCCCGCGCATCCAGAAGGTTGAAGATATGGCTGGCCTTGATGCATTGGTCATAGGCCGGATGCGCCATCGGAATGCGGCGTCCGGCCTTGTCCTCTGCCGCGGCGTTGAGGATGCGGGCGCATTCGGCCTCGGCATCCTTGAAATGCTGGAACAGCGTGCCGGTATCGGCCTGATCGAAATTCCAGCGGGAATATTCCTGCTCGGTCTGGCGGAAAATGTCGCCATAGGTCAGGGCAATGGCGGAGGCCGGGTCGTTGAAAGGCATATCCATCACATGCTCGACCCCAAGCACATACATCGCAAGCCGCTCCAGCCCATAGGTCAACTCGCCCGAAACGGGGCGGCAATCATATCCGCCGACCTGCTGGAAATAGGTGAACTGGCTGACCTCCATCCCGTCGCACCAGACCTCCCAGCCAAGGCCCCATGCGCCGAGTGTGGGCGATTCCCAGTCATCTTCGACAAAGCGCACATCGTGCAGCATCGGATCCAGACCAATGGCGCGAAGGCTGCCCAGATAGAGATCTTGAAGGTTCGGAGGGCTGGGCTTGATGATCACCTGATATTGATAATAATGCTGTAGCCGGTTCGGGTTCTCGCCATAGCGTCCGTCGGCCGGGCGGCGGGATGGTTGCACATAGGCGGCCGCCCAGGGACGCGCACCCAGTGCCCGCAGGGTCGTCGCCGGGTGGAATGTGCCTGCGCCGACCTCCATGTCATAGGGTTGCAGAATCGCGCAGCCTTGCGCAGCCCAATAGTTCTGCAGGCGGAGAATCACCTCCTGAAAGCTGCGGGGACGGTTGGGGCTGGTCATCGGAGCGTCCTTTTTGCATAGGTAAGGCAACACATCCCGCGCCTTCTAGGCGCGGCAGGGGGCAGGGTCAATAAAGGGCCGGATAGCGACATGCAAAGGAGGCCGGTATGCGGCAATTAGTATCGGTGGTTCTGGCGGTTTGTCTGCCGATGGCGGCGGTCGCGCAGGATGCGGTCATCCGCATCGAGGCCAAGCGCGGTGAGGCCGCCGCATCGCAGGCCGCATCGGGATGGCGGCAGGAATTCGACGATGTCGTCACCTTTCCACTGAATGGCGAATGGATCGGGATCGCTTTGGGGCCGCTGCCGCGCAACAAGGCGGACGCGCTGCTTGCCGAATTGCTGCGATCGAGCCGCATTCCGGCGGACAGCTTTGTCACTGTCCCGGGCGGTGACGTCGCCCTGACGCCGGTGGTCGAGGCGGCGGGCGCAGGGGCAGGAGAGACGCCGGGGGCGGAGGGAATATTAGACGGTGGCACCACGGAGCAGGACGGAGCTCCGGACGCCGGAACCGACGGAGAGCCAGAGGTCATGCCTGTCCCGGCAGATGATCAGGCGACGACGACGCCAGCCGATGCACCTGACCCGGTCGTGGAGCCTGTCATTGCGGGCCCCGACACGTATATCCGTCTGCAATCGCTCAGAACGGAAGCGGAGGCCGAGGAAGCCCTGACCAAATGGCGCAAGGATTTTCCCGGAGCCGGGATGTGGCGCCTGCCGGGCGACTGGTTCGGCGTGGCGCTGGGACCGCTGGAAGAAGAGACGGCGCAGGCATGGCTTGGGGTATTCCGGCAGGGCGGGATATTGCCCGATGACGCTTTCACCTCCCATGCCGATGAAATGGGCGTGGTGGTGACGCCGGGCGAGGCGCCCGATCTGCCCGCGCCGGACGGTACGCGCGAGATGCCTCCTGTTCACGAGGTGCAGCAGGCGCTTCGCTGGGCGGGTCTTTACGAGGGCGACATCGACGGAAAACCTGGCCCGCAGACCAATGCTGCCATTCAGGCTGAAGTGCTTGCGGAACGGCTGTCCCCGGATCCCGGCACGGCGATGCAAAAGCTGATCGAACGGCGTGAGGCATGGCGCAAGGAGATGGGGCTGACTTTGCTTGAGGACGAGCATACCGGGCTGAGCCTGATGGCGCCACTGGACAAACTGCAATTCGACCGGACCGAGCGCGCATTGTCGATCTATGGCCCTGCGAATGGTTCCGGAGGGGCGTTGATTCTGTTCAGCCAACCGGGCGGACAACAAGAGCTTCTGGATCTTTCGGGGCTGATCACCGCGCTTGGCTGGGTGCCTCAGCCCGAGCGGCAGATTGAATCCGGCCATGTCCTGTTGAAAGGACAGAATTCCGATCATTTCGGCCGTGCCGAAGGTTGGGTAAGAGACGGTCGCGCCGAAGGATTCGTGTTGGTCTGGCCTGCCGCGGATGCAAAAACCCATGAACGGCTGGCCGCCGAGATGAGCGATAGTCTTACACGGTTCGAAACCGAAGATAACGAAGCGGCGGCAAGCGAGGATGCCGCGACAGGGCCGGAAGTTACCCCGGTGCAGCAATGATAGCCATGTCATGCCGGGTTCCCGGGATATGAAGACGGCCGGATGCGGAAAGGCTGTGTTCCTGCCACGTCATGGTTCGTTCGGCCCGATAGATCGTATCGGATCAAGTATCGGGGCCGGTCAATTCCGGTAGGTTATCTGCGTCACCGCTGCGCCCGGAACGCAACCCCCTGAAGCCGCGTTATTGCAGTTGCGCAGGTCATCTTGCGATATTCCGGCGCAATTCATTTGTCAGATCGAGCTAAATTTCGAATTCATGTTACAGATCAGTAAAAGCGAAAATCTTGTCATTCAAACCGGGTTTTATACCCTGGAAGCGTTCGTCTACGACGACGGCGGGCCACTTGTCGTCACGTTCGAGCACCTCAGGGGGCAGGGGCGTGCGCAACACCGGCTTCGCTCGGGTTGGATGGTGAATTATCTGCGAACCAAGCGGGTTTCGCATCTTGCCGTCAAGCCGGGCCGGAATGACTGGTATCGGCGTCAGGGTCTGACCGAGGCTTTTCAGTATCTGAAGGATTCCGGCTTTCTGGACAGATTCGCGCGCGTGATCACCTGCGGCGGCTCGATGGGGGGATATGGTGCGCTGGCCTATTCCGGCATGCTCGATGCCGATACCGTTGTCGCGTTCAATCCGTTGACGACATTGAATTCCCGGCTTGTCCCATGGGAAACGCGCTTTCAGAATTATGCCACGAATTTCGACTGGGACGGCCCCTTCCACGATGCTGCAAAGGAATGCGCTTCGGCCCGGCAGGTTTATGCGGTCGTGGACAGATGCTATGATCTGGACTGGAAACATGTCGCGCGCATGCCATCGCATAATCTTCACGTTCTCAATGCGCCGTTCCTGCAGCATCAGTTACCGCTTTATCTTCATTGGCTCGGGCTGCTTGAACCGTTCTTTGACAATATGGTGCAGGGGCGGATCGAGACCATGCCGTTCAACAAGGTTCTTCGTGATCGCCGCGAACTGGCGCAATATTTCAACGTGCTCGAAAATGCGCCACGGGTCAGGAGCAGTCCTGTTTTCAGCGGAATCGTCAGGCGTTTCAAACAAGAAAGCCCCCTGATGGGAAGTTGAACCGGGTCAGCTCCGCCAGAATTTCGGCAGGAGCAGCAGCAGAACCGAGATCAGTTCGAGCCGGCCAAGAAACATGCCAAGGATCATCAGCCATTTGGCGCTTGTCGGGAATTCGGCGACGGATCCGTTCGCCGTAACCTCCGGCCCCCATGCCGGACCGATATTGGCAATGGCGGTCCATGCCGCTGTCAGGGCGGTTTTCGGATGCAGCCCGGTCAGCGAAAGCCCGATGATCAGCAAGCCGAATGTCAGCATGAACAGGGTGAAGAATGTAATGACGGAATCGATGACCTCCTGTTCGATATGCCGCCCGCCATATCGAAGCGGGTAAACCCGATGCGGCGAGTGGATCCGCCGGATCTGGGCGCGTACCGCTTGAAACAGAACCAGATAACGAAAGACCTTGACCGAACAGCCGGTGGAACTGGTGCAACCACCGATCAGTCCCACGAGGATCAGCACCGCCAGCGGCAGATGACCCCATGCCGTCATGTCGGTCGAGGCAAAGCCGGTGCCGGAAAAGGTCGAGATCGTGTTGAAGACCGTCTCCCGGATCAGGTCAGAGGGGTTTTCTCCCTGTTTCATCACGATCAGGCGGTAGAGAACGATGATCGTGCAGGCATAGGTGATCCACCTCAGATAAGCGCGGATCTGAATGTCCTGCCATAGCGGCACGAAATTTCCTCGCAGCGCCTGCACCATCCGGATGAACGGGATCGACGCCAGGATCATGTAGAATGACGCGGCCCATTCCGGCGCACCCAGGAAGGCTCCGAAACTGGCATCGTAACTGGAAAATCCGCCGGTCGACACGGATGACAGCGCATGAACGACGGCGTCGTAACCGTTCATCCCCAGCAGGATATAGGTCAATATCGCTGCAACGGTCAGGAAGACGTATATCCGTGTCATCTCGGACGCGATTTCACCTGCGCGAGGCAGGATTTTACCCAAAGTATCGAAACCCTCCGAGCGAAAGAACTGCATGCCCCCGATCTTCATCACGGGCATGAAGACCATCGCAACGACCACGATTCCCAGCCCTCCGATCCATTGAAGGATCGAGCGCCACAGATTCGTTCCTCGCGGCAGGTTGTCCAATTCGGGAAAGGCGGTGGCGCCGGTCGTGGTCACGCCGGACATCGCCTCGAAATAGGCATCGGTGAAACTGGCTCCGGGCTGGCCAAGAATGAAGGGCAGGGCGCCGAATACCGGCAGCACGGCCCATAATCCCGAGGTGATCAGAAAAGCCTGCTGGATATTCAGAACCCGGACTTCCCGCTGCGCCGCCGTGGCGATCAGAAGCCCCGCAACGACGGTCAGGAAACCGCATTGAAGAAAGACTTTCCAATGTGCATCTCCGGCCCACAGATCGACAGTCATGGGCAGGAACATGGAGACCCCAAGCACGACTGTGACTTTTCCGATCGGTTGAGCAACGGGCCGCATGTCAATCATCCTGATTGCTTGCCGCGTGGCGCGAAGAGCGTCAAGCACAGAAACGGCGCGGATGGTCGGGGGCATGCAATGAGAGCGGGGCTGTATGCCACGAAGAAGACGCGCTATACTCGTTTTCGAAACGTGACCCGCATATCCCGGAGGAAGGATGACCGCATATCCCGTAACGATGTCCGTTCAACCGGAGGTTCGCGGCTATTTCGATTCCGCGACGAACACGATCAGCTATATCGTGAAGGATCCTGCCACGGATGCATGCGCGATTGTCGATTCCGTCATGGATATCGATTACGCGGCAGGCAGGATCACCTATGAACATGCTGACAGGCTGATCGAGGAAATCAGCCGGGAAAACCTGCGCCTGGAATGGATCATCGAAACCCATGTCCATGCCGATCATCTTTCTGCCGCGCCCTATATTCAGGATCGTCTCGGCGGCAAGATCGGCATCGGCAGCAAGATCATGGCGGTACAGGAAGAATTCGGCAAGATTTTCAATGAAGGCACCGATTTTCAGCGGGACGGCAGCCAGTTCGACCGGCTGTTCGAAGATGGCGACAGTTATATGGTCGGCGAGATGCCTTGCTTTGCCATCCATACCCCCGGTCATACCCCTGCCTGCATGACCCATGTCATCGGTGACGCCGCTTTCGTTGGCGATACCCTGTTCATGCCCGATGGCGGCTCTGCCCGGGCCGATTTCCCGGGTGGCGATGCGGGCACGCTGTATGACAGTATCCGGAAGGTCTTGTCCTTGCCCGACGAGATGCGGCTTTTCATGTGCCACGATTACGGACCGAATGGCCGCGATATCCAGTGGGAAACGACGGTGGCCGAAGAGAAAGCCAATAATATCCATGTCGGCGGCGGCAAGACGCGCGAGGAATTCATCCGCTTCCGGACCGAGCGCGATGCGCAGCTGGCGATGCCGAAACTGATCATTCCTTCGCTTCAGGTGAATATGCGCGCCGGCGAGGTGCCGACCGACAAGGATGGTCGCCCGATGCTGAAGGTGCCGGTCAACGGACTATAGCAACGCTCCCGGGGGCGGAAATCCGCTCGGATCCGATGGTGCCGCATTGCGCGAGATATCAGCCCGATGCCGTTCTGGCGGGCAGATCATGTGTCGGAGCAATGCCGAAATAAGTTAATACGCCGTCGCGCCCTTGATCGCGCCTCACCCACGCGCTACCTTTATGACAAGTTGAAATCGGAGGGCGTAGAAATGACGCCCAAGCGTCCCGCGGGTGGGGGCGCGTTCCCGAAAAATACGGTTGAGCCGTTCGTCACCCGCCAGACCGAGGAGGGCGCGCTTTATGCGGCGCTCGACCTTGGGACAAATTCGTGCCGGATGCTGATTGCGAGACCGCAGGGCAGTCAGTTTCTGGTCGTGGACAGCTTCTCCAAGCCCGTGCAGCTTGGCCGGGGGCTGGAGGCTTCGGGGCGTCTGTCCCGCAGTTCGATGGCGCGCACCATTCACGCATTGCAGGTGTGCCGCCGTAAATTGGACCAGCACAACGTCCGGAGTATGCGGCTGGTTGCGACCGAGGCCTGTCGGCGCGCGCGTAACGGCAAGGATCTCATGCGCAATATCCGCCGCGAAACCGGCCTGCCGCTCGAGGTCATCGGACCCGAGGAAGAAGCCCGGCTTGCCGTGATCTCCTGTGCGCCGCTGGTCAGCCACAAGACCGAAACGCTGATGGTCGTGGATATCGGCGGCGGCTCGACCGAGCTTGTCTGGATCGATCTTGAGGATGTCGAACCCCGTGAACGTCCGCGCGCGATCATGAAACTCAGCGAGGGGTTCGGTGATCCGAAGCCGGGCGGTGCCCGTGTCGTCGACTGGATCAGCGTGCCGCTTGGCGTTGCGACCCTGCGCGACATGTTCTCGGATGTCGAGGACGATCAGGGCCGTTTCGCGTTGATGAGCTGGTATTTCGAGGAATTGCTGGCCGATTTCGCGCCCTATGCGGATGGCTCCCCCGATGGGGGGTTTCAGATCATCGGCACCTCCGGCACAGTGACGACGGTCGCGGCCAGCCATCTCAATCTGCGCCGGTATGACCGTACCAAGGTCGATGGTCTGGCTATGAGCACCGAACAGATCGACCGGGTGATTCAATCCTATCTTGCCCTTGGTCCCGATGGCCGCCGCGCGGATCCCCGGATCGGACGCGAACGGCACGCGCTCATCATGTCCGGTGCGGCGATTCTGCAGACGTTGATGCGGGTCTGGCCGACAGACAAGCTGTCGGTTGCGGACAGAGGACTGCGCGAGGGGTTGCTTTATGCCCAGATGGTGCGCGATGGAGTGCTGAAGCCCGAGGGGCTGAACGGAGTGGCATGATGGCAATCAAGGGATCAGACGGCAGTCGGGCAGGCAAGTCCAGCGGCCGGGGTCAGCGGGATCTGAAAGTGCGGGTCAAGACCGCCAAGGGGCGCAAGCTGTCCAGCAAGCTGTGGCTGGAACGGCAGTTGAACGATCCTTATGTCGCCCGCGCCAAGCGCGATGGCTATCGGGGCAGGGCGGCCTACAAGATCCTTGAACTGGATGACAAATACCGCTTTCTCGTGCCGGGCGCGCGGGTGGTCGATCTGGGATGCGCGCCGGGCGGCTGGTGTCAGGTTGCGGTCCGGCGGGTGAACGCGTTGGGTGAAAAATCCGGCAAATCGGTGGGCCGTGTGATTGGCGTCGATCTGCAAGAGGTCGATCCGGTCCCGGGAGCCGAGATCCATGTGCTGGATTTCCTGTCGGATGGCGCGGATGACCAGGTCAAGGAATGGCTGGGCGGTCGTGCGGATGTGGTGATGTCGGATATGGCCGCGTCGTCATCGGGGCATAAGGGTACCGATCATCTGCGGATCGTGGCTTTGGTCGAGGCGGCAGCCGCGCTTGCCTTTGATGTGCTGGAACCCGGAGGTACTTTTGTCGCCAAGGTTCTTGCCGGCGGTGCGGAAAGCGAAATGCAATCGATGCTCAAGCGCAATTTTCACAAGGTTGCCAATGTGAAGCCTCCGGCCAGCCGCAGCGATTCATCGGAAAAATTTGTGGTTGCGACCGGCTTTCGCGGGAGTGACGACAGTAATGGGGACCTAGCGTGATTGATCGCGATAGGTTTCGGGGCTGCTGCCGGTGGCCGAAACGAAGATACGGGTGAAATGCGCGAAGCTGGTATATCCGAGCTTCTGCGCAATCCGCGTCGCGCTCAGGTTACTGTCCCGCAGCATCTCCATCGCCTGTTCCAACCGCAATTCATTCATCACTTCGATGGCGCGTTTGCCATAGGCGTCGCGGCATGCGCGATCCAGAAAGCCGGTATTGGTTCCCAGTTCCGCGGCGATCTCGGCGACAGTAGCTCCGTTCTGCAACTGCATGGCAGCCGCCGTCATAAAATGTCCGGCCAATGATTCCTGCGCGTGGCCATGTGGGACTATGATGCGATCCGATGGTTTCCGAACCGGCTCCAACCGCCCCAAATGCCGGGCCAACAGATGCAAGATGCGATGCAGCGTCTTGATATCGGGATCGGGACGGCTCGTCTCGGCCTCGATCTGGGCGAAGAGATCAGAAAGCTGGGATTTCGCGCCGTCGACCGAGCCGGCAAGCGGTTGCCCAGGAAATGATGGCTCGGATTCCGGTAGAATGGGTGGCGCAAGCAAGAGCGCGCTTCCTTGCGCGCTGGAACCGGGAAAGGTGGCAAATGCAGTTCCGGCGGGAACGAATTGAATCGAGCCATGCGGCAGAATTTGCTGCCGGCGCGGAAAATCGAGGTGCAACTCTCCGGCGGTAATCCAGAGCAGAACGTGGTCCGGATTGGTTCGGGGACGTGGATGCCTTCCCCTGTTACCCCAGGCGAATCCGGCCAGTGGCAGCAACCGCAATGCCGGCTGCCTGATCGTGGAACGCGCGAGATGAAGGCGGCGCGGAAGACGCGGCATATCCGGTATTCTGTCATTCAAATCCGGCTGCCGCTGCAGGATATGATGCCCCCCGGAAGCCGAAAGCCGGGGATTCCCTTCGGGAATTCCGGAATCGTTTATCTGCGTGGCAGACAAATCTCCGGCCTGTGAACGAAGTCCCGGGATACGGCCGGCGAATGGGCTTTGCGAAAACGGGAACCCGGATTTCCGTTCGTGGCGAGAACTCGATATCATCGTGAACAACCCAATCATTATCGAACTTGCTCCAGTTAATGCGACCCTGCTGGAACAGCAACGCTGAACTAGGTTAATAAATTATTGAAAACATGGACTTCACGGGGATTTTTTCAGATTTGAGGTCCAACGGGCCAGTCGCACCAGTCTTTCATGCGATTGCGGAACCATATTCGCTGTGATTTCGCATATTGTCGCGTGGCGATGATGGCCCGCGTGATCGCGTCGTCAAGTTCAAGCTTGCCGCGCAGACAGGCGACAAGCTCTGGCGCCCCGATTGCGCGGGCCCATTGTTTTTCGGGCCGCCATTCAGGCAGCATTCGCTTCACCTCGTCCAATGCGCCTTCGCTGATCATCGCGTGGAAGCGCGACGCGATTCGCCCGGCCAGCCAATCCCGGTCGGCTTGCAGCACCAGCCGCTGGCATTCCGAGGGCGCGATCAGTGGCGGCGGCGTATCCGTCTGCCAGTCGGACAGGCCGCGCCCGGTTGCCTTCAGAACCTCCCATGCCCGTTGCACGCGCGCGGGGTTTTGCCTGTCGATACGTCCACCGGTCGTTTCGTCAAGTTCGGCCAGCATCTGCCCAAGCCCGCCGGATCTTGCCAGAATATCGTCTCCCGCCGCGCGGATCTCGGGCGGGACCGGCGGGATATAAGCCAACCCCCGGGTCAGGGCGCTCAGGTAAAGGCCGGTACCGCCGACCACGATCAATCGCTGATCCAGCAGGCCTTCGACATCGCGCAGCCAGTCCCCGACCGAATAACTTTGGCAGGGCGATACATGGCCATATAGCGCATGAGACGCGGTTGCCTCGTCCTCCGGGGTCGGCCGCGCGGTCAGCACCCGCCAGCACGACCAGATCTGCAATGCGTCGGCATTCACGATCAGCCCGCCTTGCCGCTGGGCCACGGCAAGCGCAAGCGCGGATTTCCCGCTCGCGGTCGGTCCGGCAATGACCAGATGGCGCTGCGGGTCGATCCGTGAAAGATCAAAGACGTGCATGGTTGAGTCCGGGCTGTTGATCCTGCCGGTCTTTTGCGACATTTTGCGCGGCAATTAAAGCGCCATGCCCGGCAATGAAAGGACAGGACATGACCAAGGAACAGGGACATACACCCACACAATACGGCCGGGTAATGCTGAAGATTTCGGGTGAGGCCCTGATGGGCGATCAGGGATTTGGCCTGCATCCCCCGACTGTCAGCCGTATCGCCGACGAGGTCGAATCGGTTGCCCGAATGGGTGTCGAAGTCTGCATGGTGATCGGTGGCGGCAATATTTTCCGCGGACTTCAGGGCAGCGCGCAGGGAATGGAGCGGACGACCGCCGATTACATGGGGATGCTTGCCACGGTGATGAACGCCCTTGCGATGCAGTCTGCGCTTGAGGCGAAGGGGCTTCATTGCCGGGTGATCAGTGCGATCCGCATGGATGAAGTCTGCGAGCCCTATATCCGGCGTCGCGCGATCCGCCATCTTGAGAAAAAGCGGGTCGTGATCTTCGCCGCCGGTACCGGCAACCCGTATTTTACCACCGATACCGCCGCCACCCTGCGGGCCAATGAAATGAATTGCGAAGCGATTTTCAAGGGCACCAAGGTCGACGGCGTTTATGACATGGATCCCAAGAAATACTCCGAGGCGCGCCGCTATGACACCGTCACCTATGACGAGGTTCTGCAGAAACATCTGGGCGTCATGGATGCCTCGGCCATTGCGTTGGCGCGGGACAACCGGCTGCCGATCATCGTGTTTTCTTTGGATGAGCCGGGCGGATTTAGGACCATTCTGGAAGGGCGGGGAACTTATACGCGGGTTCATATCTGAGATTTCCCCTCCGGCCCGGATCATGGCTGTCAAAGCCCGCCGATAGGCGGGTAAAGGCTTTGCCAAGCCATTGCATTGCGGTTACAAGCGGTGAAAATCAATTCAGAGGCAGTCCAAGATGGCAGAGGACATCGAAATAGACATTGACGATCTGGAACGGCGGATGAAGGGCGCAATGGAGAATTTGCGCCATGAATTCGCTTCGCTGCGCACGGGCCGCGCCTCGGCATCCATGGTCGAGCCCGTTCAGGTCGAGGCCTATGGCCAGCTGACACCTGTCAATCAGCTTGGCACCGTCAACGTGCCCGAACCCCGGATGGTCACCATCAATATCTGGGACAAGGGTCTGGTGGGTAAGGTTGAAAAGGCCATCCGCGAAAGCGGTCTTGGGATCAATCCGCAGACCAATGGCACGATCATCATGCTGCCGATCCCCGAGCTGAATGAAGAACGCCGCCGGGAACTGACCAAGGTCGCGGCTCAATATGCAGAGAATGCGCGGGTCGCGGTCCGCAATATACGCCGCGACGGCATGGATCAGGTCAAGAAGGGCAAGGCGAGCGGCATGCCCGAGGACGACCAGAAATTCTGGGAAACCGCGGTGCAGGAATTGACCGACAAGATGATTGCCGGTGTGGACGAGGCGCTTGAGGCCAAGCAGGCCGAAATCATGCAGGTCTGACGCAGGATGGCCGCAGAACCCGCAGCAGCATTCGAAGAGACGGGCGGCGGTGACCGGCGCCCGCGCCATATCGCCATCATCATGGACGGCAATGGCCGCTGGGCGACCGAACGCGGCTGGCCGCGTCTGGTGGGACATCGCCGAGGAGCCGAGCGTGTCAAGCAGATCGTCAGGGCCTGTCCCGATCTTGGCGTGGACTGGCTGACCGTTTATGCCTTCTCGACCGAGAACTGGAAGCGTTCGACCGAGGAAGTGCTTGGTCTGATGAAGATTTTCCGCCGCTATATCCAATACGAAGCCGAGAGCATGTCTGCCGAAGGCGTGCGGATGCGCTTCATCGGCGGCCGCGACCGGCTTGATCCCAAATTGCAGTCGCTGATGTCCTCGATCGAGATGCGCACCGCCAAGAACAGCCGGCTGAACCTGACGGTCGCAATCAATTATGGCGGCCGGGATGAACTTGCGCGCGCGGCGCAGCGGCTTGCCGGAAAGGTTATGCGCGGCGAGGTGAGCGAGGCCGGTGAAGATGATCTCGAGGCATGTCTCGACACGGCGGGCCATCCCGATCCGGATCTGGTGATCCGGACCTCGGGCGAGACGCGGACCTCGAATTTTCTTCCGTGGCAGGCGGCATATGCGGAATATGAATTCACCCCGACTTTATGGCCTGATTTCACTCCGGATCATCTGAAGGCCATTCTGGACAGATATGGACTGCGCGAGCGCCGCTTCGGGGGCGTATGAACGAGAAAGAGCCGATGGTACAGAAAGCACCGGCGTCGCCAGGTAAATGGAGCGATCTTTCACGCCGTCTTGCCTCGACCGCGGTTTTACTGACTATCGGCATTCTTCTGGCTTTCGCCTCGGGTGTCTGGCTGCGATTGGGCGTGGCGGTGATTTCGGCCCTCACCTTCTGGGAGCTCGCGGCGATGACCGGCTGGCGTTATCCGCGCTTTCACGCCGGACCGTTCGGCAAATCGCGCCCGGTTGCGCTGGCGGTGATTGCCGGGCTGACGCAATTCGCGGCACTGATGATCGGCGGAGCCTGGGGATGGGGATTGCTGTTGCTGCCCATCCTTTCCGGTCTGCCCGGCGCGGCCTCTCGCGATCGCTGGACATATGTGATCTTCGGGATCGCGATATTGCTGGTTGCCTACGGGCTGGTCGGCTTCCGCGAAGAATTCGGACTGGGCTTCGTGCTGTGGCTGATGGGAATCGTGATCATCTCTGACACGGCGGGTTATTTCTTCGGCCGGATCATCGGTGGACGCAAATTCTGGCCCTCGCTCAGCCCCAAGAAGACATGGTCGGGCACCGTTGCCGGCTGGATCGGTGCCCTGATCCTTGGCGTCGTGCTATGGCTTGCGAATTGGGGCGATATCGCGCTTGTCTGGTGCTCGCCGCTGGTCTGTTTTGCCGGGCAGATGGGCGATATCGCCGAAAGCTGGCTGAAGCGGCGCGCGGGGGTCAAGGACAGTTCCAACCTGATTCCCGGCCATGGCGGCTTCATGGACCGCTTTGACGCAGTGACAGGAGCGGTTCTGGCTGCGATATTGCTTGGACTTATCACGAGCCTGCCAGCGGTTAACTGAAGATATGCGACGGATTTCCATTTTCGGAGCGACCGGATCGATCGGCGCCAACGGGATCGACCTGATCCGGCGCGCGGGCGGCGCCGGGCCGTTCGATATCGTCGCCCTGACCGGAGGGCGCAATATTGCCCGTCTCGCCGAAATGGCGCGGGAATTGCGCGCCGAGGTGGCGGTCACCGCGCATGAGGAACTACTTGGGGATTTGCGGACAAGGCTGGAGGGCAGCGGGGTCGAGGCTGCCGCCGGGCCCGCCGCGTTGATCGAGGCCGCCTCGCGTCCCGCCGACTGGGTGCTGTCCGCGATTGTCGGAGCTGCCGGGCTTGCGCCGGGACTGACGGCACTTGGACAGGGCAGCGTCCTGGCATTGGCCAATAAGGAATCACTGGTCTGTGCCGGTTCCTTGATGCGGGCCGCGGCGAAGCGGGGAAAGACCCGGATCCTTCCGGTAGATTCCGAACATTCCGCAATATTTCAGGCGCTTGGATCGGAAACCCTGGAAACGGTGAGTCATGTGACCATTACCGCGTCTGGCGGGGCGTTCCGTGACTGGCCGCTGGAACGGCTGGCCGCGGCGACGGTGGCTGAAGCCTCGAACCATCCCAACTGGGCGATGGGGCAGCGGATCACCATCGACAGCGCCTCGATGTTCAATAAGGCCATGGAAGTCATCGAAACACATGAGTTTTTCGGTTTGGACGAAAATCGGATCAAGGTTCTGATTCATCCGGAATCGATCATTCATGCCATGGTGACGCATATCGATGGCGGTACGATTGCGCATCTTGGCGCGCCGGATATGCGTCACGCGATCGGTTATGCGCTTAACTGGCCGAAACGTGCCCCGCTGCCGGTGCCCGCGCTTGATCTGGCGGCGATCGGCAGGTTGAATTTTCGTGAACCGGACGAAAAACGCTGGCCCGCCCTGCGCCTTGCGCGAGAGGTCATGGCTGCGGGTGGCATGGCGGGGGCGGTATTCAACGCCGCCAAGGAGCAGGCGCTTGACGATTTTATCGGCGGGCGGATCGGTTTCACTCAAATGGCATCCCTGGTCGAGACGGTACTTGAGGCCCTTGCGGGCAGGCCCGGTTTCGGCGATGAACCTGTCGATCTTGAAACGGTCCTGCATTGGGATCGCATCGCCCGACAGGAGGCCGCCGCATGAGCGAACTGATCCCGCAATTCGGGGGCACGATCTGGACGCTGGCGGCATTTGTCATTGCATTGGCCGTGATCGTGACCGTGCATGAATACGGCCATTACATCGTTGGCCGATGGTCCGGGATCAGGGCCGAGGTGTTTTCCGTCGGATTCGGACCAAGACTTTTCGCCCGCAGGGACCGGCGCGGCACGGTCTGGCAGATCGCCGCGATTCCCTTGGGGGGCTATGTCCGCTTTCTGGGCGATGCCAATGCCGCAAGCGCGGGCACCGGCCGGCAGGTCGATCCGGCTTTCAGACGGCAGACCCTGACCGGAGCCCCTCTTTGGGCCCGGTTCTCGACCCTGCTGGCCGGGCCGGTCTTCAACTTCATCCTGTCGATCCTGATCTTTGCGGGTTTCGCCTTTACACAGGGGCTGCCCACGCAAGAGGTTCAACTGGGAACCATTGCTCCCGCGCCGCCACAGGTCGTGAACGAATTGCAGGCGGGCGATCTGGTGCGCGCCATCGACGGCAATCCGGTCACAAACTGGGGCGATATCGGCGCGGTGGCGGATAAATTGCCGATTGCGGTACAACATGAATGGCGGGTCGAACGGGACGGCGCGGAGATAACGGTTGCAGGTCCCGATCCGATGCCGCCCCGGATATCCGGCGTGGCTCCGCGCAGCGCTGCGGCCGATGCGGGCTTGCGGGCGGGGGATGTCGTGATCGGTATCGACGATCAGCCCATCTCGCGATTTTCCCAGATGCCTGAGATGGTCAAGGCGGCCCAGGGTAAAGCCTTGCTGCTGGAAGTCTGGCGACCCGGAAGTGGCACCGCGCAATACAGTCTTCTGCCGAAAGAGCAGGACATCCCCAAAGCGGATGGCGGCTATGAGAAACGCTGGCTGATCGGCGTGACCGGCGGTTCAGGCTATTTCGAGCCGGCGACCAGATCGGTGGGGCTGTTCGAGGGGCTTTGGCTGGGGATCGCGCAGACCCGAGATATCATCCTGTCCTCGCTATCGGGAATGTGGGCGATGATCACCGGCCAGATCGGCAGTTGCAATCTTGGCGGCGCGATCTCGATTGCGGAAAGCACCGGACAGGCCGCCAGTCAGGGGGCTGGCAATTTCCTGTGGTGGATTGCCGTATTATCCGCGGCAATCGGTTTTCTGAATCTGCTGCCGATCCCGGTTTTGGATGGCGGTCACCTGATGTTTTATATTTTCGAGGCCGTGGTCGGACGGCCGCCGTCGGACCGGATGTTGAATTTTTTGACGTCGCTGGGCATGGCTGCGGTGCTGGGTTTGATGATTTTTGGCCTCACAAACGATCTTTTCTGCCCCTGAACCGCGATGCGCTTTTGACACTGCGCCCCGGTTAAGGATACAGAAAGAGCAAAAGAAGGCGTCGGCAGGGCGTATATGCAGGCTGAAATAATGAGGGGCGGACATGAGTAAGAAACTGGGCAAGCGCGGTGTCGCGCTGGTGACGGCTTTGACGATCTCGGTTCCGGCGGGATTGCTCGTGCCGCAACCGGCTGCGGCTTATGTGTTCAATGATGTGCGGATCGAAGGGGCGCAGCGGATCGAACCGGCGACCATCCTGTCCTACGCGAATATCGCGCGCGGGCAGGACGTTTCTGCCGGAGAGTTGAACGATGCCCTGCAGAGATTGCAGAATTCCGGTCTTTTCGAGACGGTAGAGATCGTGCCGCAAGGCGGGATGCTGGTCATTCGGGTCCGTGAATATCCCACGATCAACCAGATCACCTTCGAGGGTAATCGCCGGATCAAGGACGAACAGCTTGCACAGGGCATTCAAAGCCAGGCACGCAGGGTCTATCAGCCATCCTTGGCGATGGCGGACGCTTCGAACATTGCTCAGGCCTATGCGGCAGAGGGACGGCTTGCCGCGCGTGTCGATCCCAAGATCATCCGCCGCAGTGACAACCGGGTCGATCTGGTGTTCGAAATCCGCGAGGGCGATCTGACCGAGATCGAACGAATCGGATTTACGGGCAACCGTTCTTATTCCGACCGCCGGTTGCGTCAGGTGCTGGAATCGAAACAGGCCGGGTTGCTGCGTACGCTGATCCGCCGCGACACATTTGCGCCCGAACGGGTTCCGGTGGATGAAAAACTGCTGACGGATTTTTACCGTTCGCGCGGTTTTGCCGATTTCAAGGTGCAGGGTATCGCACCGGAAATCGCGCGGGAACGTGATGCGTTCTATATCACCTTCAACATTCAGGAAGGCCCGCGCTATCGCTTTGCGCGGATTGACACCATATCCCAGATTCCGGGAGTGGATGCCGCGCCCTTCGCGGCCCAGAACCGGGTCAAGCGCGGGGCCTATTACAATCCTGCGGCCATCGATAACACCATTCGCCGGATGGAGACCGTCGCCATTCAGCAAGGTCTCGATTTCGTCAATATCGAGCCTCGGGTAACGCGGAACCCACACGATCAGACCCTGAATCTCGTGTTCGCACTGACACGCGGCCCGCGGGTTTTCGTCGAGCGTATCGATATCGAGGGAAATACGACGACACGCGATGAAGTCATCCGCCGCGAATTCACCTCTGTCGAGGGTGATCCGTTCAACCCGCGCGAAATCCGTAACGCGGCCGAGCGCATCCGGGCACTGGGATACTTCTCGAATGCGAATGTGGACAGCCGTCCGGGCACCAGCGATGAGCGGGTGATCGTGGACGTCAATGTCGAGGAACAGCCGACCGGCTCCTTGTCATTCGGCGCGTCTTACGGCGTCAATTCCGGTGTCGGCGTGAACATCTCCCTTAACGAAACCAATTTCCTGGGGCGCGGACAGACCGTTGGCGTGACCATCGCGACAGCCAAGGGCGACCGGCAGGCCTCGATCAATCTCATCGAACCCTATTTCCTTGGCCGCGATCTGCGTTTCCGTTTCCGCACCTGGTATAGCGAAACCGAGGCCCTGAATTCCGATTACGATACCCGTACCATGGGGCTGTCGCCATCGATTGAATTCCCGATTTCCGAGAATGGCCGGTTGGAACTGCGCTACAAGATCAATGAAGACAAGCTTGAGAACCTTGACGAGGGCAGCTCGAAAATCCTGCGGGATGAAGAGGGGACGCGCCTCAGTTCGGGTGTTGGCTATACCTATAGCTGGGACACGCGTCGCACGGGTCTTGACCCGCTGACAAGTTACAAGATCGAATTCGCGCAGGACTTCGCGGGCCTCGGTGGCGATGTGAAAAGCGTCACGACGACCGCATTGGCGGGGATCGAAAGCCGCGCCTGGCGTGAAGAGGTGACATTGCGCGCCGAGATCGAGGCCGGCGCGGTTCACGCGCTGAGCGATTACGACACCTGGATTCTCGATCGTTTCCGCGGTGGCGGTAAAATCCGGGGCTTTGAGCCGAATGGAATCGGCCCGCGCGATCTGAACGCGGAGAACGAAGACGCTTTGGGCGGCAATTATTTCTGGGCGGCGCGCGCCGAGGCGCAATTCCCGCTTGGATTACCCGAGGAATACGGCATCAGTGGCGGTTTGTTCGCCGATGTCGGCTCGATCTGGGGGCTGGACCAGACGATCGGGAATGGCGGGGCTGTGGTCGATGACTCGATGCATATTCGCGCATCGGTTGGCGCGTCGATCTTCTGGACCACGCCGATCGGACCTTTGCGCTTCAACTTCTCGCATGCTGTCCGCAAGGAAGACTACGATGAAGAGCAGAATTTCGACCTGACGATTTCCACAAGGTTCTGATGCTGCGCGGGTTACGCATAATCCTGGCCTTCTGCCTGAATTTGTCATGGCTGATGGCCGGGACAGCGGTTTTGGCCCAGGAATTGTCCGAGGATTTCGCGACGCCGGAAACCCAGCAGGAAACGCAACCACGCGAAAACCTTCCCAACCGGACTATCGAAAGCGATGGCGAGACGCCGGGGTTACAGGCCGCTCCTCTTCTGACGGTGGATCAGGAGCGGTTGTTTACCGATTCCCAATGGGGCCAGCGCGCGCAGCGGGAGCTTGAGGAAAAAGGCAGCAAGATCGAAGCCGAGAATGAAAGGCTTGCAAAGCAACTGTCCGATGAAGAGGCGGAATTGACCGAAAAGCGTGAAACGCTTGATCCGGCAGAGTTTCGCAAGGAGGCCGAAGCCTTCGATGCCCGCGCTACCGAAATCCGGCGCGAACGTGCGCAGGTCGTGCAGGAGCTAAGCGCTCAGGCAGAAGCCGATCGGAACAATTTTTACCGCGCGGCGCTTCCGGTCATGGGTGAGGTCATGCAGGCTCGTGGCGCCATCGCCGTGCTGGATCGCAGGACGGTTTTTGTCTCGCTTGACGCCATCGATATCACGGATGAGTTGATTGCCGCTCTGGATGACCGGATCGGCGAGGGACCGGCACAAGAAGCTTCCGATCCCGAAATCCAACCAGTGCCTTCCGATAACTGAACAGGATCAGGTATTCCGGCTATCCTATGGCAACAAAGCGATTTTTTCGCTGAGCAGAGCAAACAGACCGTCACGATCCACATGCCGGATGAACAGCGCATTCGCCGGGCGTTCGCTGACCCGCCACCAATCCGCAACCATCATGCCCGTCGTGAATTCCCCCTGGGTCTCGATCTCCACATTGATCTGCCTGCCTTCGAAGAGTTCGGGGCGAAGCAGCCATGCGATCGTGCAGGGATCATGTAACGGAGCCCCTTCGCTGCCGTATTTCTCGCGATCGTAGCGCTCGAAGAAATCGGTCCAGCTGGCCACGGCAGGGCCACAGCGATTGGGCAGGGCGCGCATCGCCTCGACCCACCCGCGCGAGGTCAATGCTTCATGCGTCACATCCAGAGGCAGTACGACCAGCGGCGCGCCTGACGCAAAGACGATGCTGGCGGCTTCAGGATCAACATAGATATTGAACTCTGCCGCCGGGGTGATGTTTCCCACTTCGAAATAGGCGCCGCCCATCAGGACGATCTGTTTCACGCGAGAGACGATATCGGGGGCCTTCTGGAAAGCGGTGGCAATATTGGTCAGCGGCCCGATGGGTACCAGCGTGATACTGCCTTCAGGGTGCTGTCGCAGGCAGTCGATGATGAAATCCACGGCATGGACCGATTGCAGCTGCATCGCCGGCATGGGAAGCTCGATTCCGTCGAGGCCGGTCTTGCCATGGACATATTCGGCCGTCACCAGTTTGCGGGTAAGCGGCGCGTCGCAACCCGCGAAGACCGGAATTTCCTGCCGTCCCGCCAGTTCAAGGATCTTGCGGGCGTTCAATTCGGTCAGGTTCAGGGGCACATTGCCCGCGACGGCGGTAATTCCCAACAGGTCCAGTTCCGAGCTTGCCAGCGCCAGCAGGATCGCAACGGCGTCATCCTGACCGGGATCCGTATCGATGATGATTTTCTGTGTCATGGCTGCTCCCGTGGTTGCGCGTAAATCTGCGCTGCGGGGCGAATGGGTGCAACCGGAAAACCGCGACGGGCGAATACGGAAAACGTGATCCGGAATTTGTGGTTTTTCTGCTATACTGTTGATATCCGGGCTTGAGATTGCCGGAATAACCGCGTGTCTCCGCATATCCCGAGCCCGTCGGCTTTGAAAAAGGGAGGCTTCGGCATGGATCAAACCATTGGGAACCCGGTTTCTTGGGCAGTACGCCACATATCCGCCTCATTCTCGCATGTTGGCGATATGGCGCGGACGGTCAGCGGCGAAGAAGAGCGGGAACTGCCCATCGTCAATAGTTTGTCACTGCAGGATTTGCGTGACGCGCTTGCGCAGGGCTACGATGATTTCAAGACATTCCGATCTGATTTGATCGCTGTCTGCACACTTTACCCGATCATCGGCATCTGCCTTGCCGTCATGGCGTTTCAGGGCAATCTGGTTCACCTGATCGTTCCACTGATCACGGGCTTTGCCTTGCTTGGCCCCGTGGCGTCGGTCGGAATGTATGAAATGAGCAGGCGCCGTGAAGCGGGTCAGGAGACGAATTGGCTTGCGATATTCGAGGTGATCCGTTCGCCGAATATCGGAGCAATTCTGGTGCTTGCCGTCATGTGTTTCGCGCTGTTCGCCGCATGGCTGGGGGCGGCACATATCATCTATCTGATGACCATCGGGACATGGCCGCCCGCAAGTATGGGAAGTTTTCTGGCCGATGTCTTCGGAACGCCTGCTGGCTCGGCCATGATGATCGTGGGAATGGCGGTCGGGTTCGTCTTTGCGCTTGTCGTACTGATGATCAGCATCGTCTCCTTCCCGCTCCTGCTGGAGCGCAGGGTCGGCGTCCCGGTTGCCATCGCGACCTCTTTGCATGTGGTGAGCGAAAACCCGGTTCCGGCCATGGTATGGGGGCTGATCGTCGCCATATCGCTGACGATAGGGTCGATCCCGGCATTGCTGGGATTGATGGTCGTCCTGCCCATTCTTGGGCATGCGACATGGCATCTGTATCGCAAGGCCGTCACCTGAGCGGACGGAAAGCGATCATGATCAAAGCGGGGGGATATCGCCCCCCGCGCGCATCGCGTGGAAATCCGCGATGAAATCATTCAGTCGTCCCTGGCTGATTGCATCGCGCAGACCGCCCATGAGATCCTGATAATAATGCAGGTTGTGCCATGTCAGCAGCATGCCCGAAATCATCTCTCCGGCGCGGAAGACATGGTGCAGATAGGCACGGGAATAGCTGCGGCAGGCAGGGCAGGTGCAGTCTTCATCCAATGGGCGCGGGTCGTCCTGATGCCGGGCATTCTTGATATTGAGCTGTCCGCGCCGCGTCCATGCCTGCCCGGTCCGTCCCGAACGCGAGGGCAGGACACAATCCATCATGTCGACCCCGCGTTGAACGGCCCCCACGATATCATCCGGTTTGCCCACACCCATCAGATAGCGCGGCTTGTCCTGCGGCAACAGGCCGGGGGCGTAATCCAGAACACCGAACATCGCCTCTTGCCCCTCACCCACGGCAAGCCCGCCGATGGCATAGCCGTCGAAGCCGATCCCGGTCAGGGCCTGCGCCGATTCCTCGCGCAATTCGCGGGTGACGCCGCCCTGCATGATGCCGAACAGCGCATGGCCCGGTCGATCTCCGAAAGCGTCGCGGGACCGCTGCGCCCATCTCATCGAGCGGCGCATGGAATCCGCCACGCTTTCCTCGGTCGCGGGCAGGGCGGGACATTCATCGAAGGCCATGACGATATCCGAGCCAAGCAACCGCTGGATTTCCATGCTGCGCTCGGGCGTCAATTCGTGGCGGGAACCATCGATATGACTGGCAAAGGTCACGCCTTCCTCGGTCAGTTTTCGCAGGGGGCCAAGGCTCATCACCTGAAAGCCGCCCGAATCGGTCAGGATGGGGTGCTGCCAGTTCATGAAATCGTGAAGCCCGCCAAATCGCGCGATCCGCTCGGCGCCCGGTCGCAGCATCAGATGATAGGTATTTCCCAGCAGAATATCCGCGCCGGTCTCACGCACCGATTCCGGCAGCATCGCCTTGACGGTCGCGGCAGTTCCCACGGGCATGAAGGCAGGCGTGCGGATATCGCCCCGCATTGTCTGGAGGACACCCGTGCGCGCCTGTCCGTCACGGGCGTTCACGGCAAAGGAAAATCGGTCGGACATGTTCTTGGGCCTGCTCATGGAACCGCATGCCCATAGCCCGTTTACCTGGCAGAGGCAACGCTGGCCGGACTGGACCCACGCCTTCCGGTACCCTATATATCCAAGTGAAATTGACAGGAACGCGATATGACAGAATCGATGATGGAAGGAGAGCCGCTGATCGCGCCCTCAAGCACCGATCACCCGCTATATGACTCGGTGGTCGAGGCCTGCAAGACCGTTTATGACCCCGAGATCCCGGTGAATATCTATGATCTGGGGCTGATCTATACGGTTGATATCAACGACTCGAACGACGTCCGGATCATCATGACCCTGACCGCGCCGGGCTGTCCGGTCGCAGGTGAAATGCCGGGTTGGGTGGCCGACGCGGTAGAGCCTTTGCCGGGAGTCAAGCAGGTTGATGTCGAGATGACCTTTCAGCCGCAATGGGGCATGGACATGATGTCCGACGAAGCGCGGCTGGAACTTGGCTTCATGTGATTTTCCGCCGTTCAGCTCGTGAAAAAGGGGGCTGTCCGCCCCCGCCGCCCGTTCCGGGCGACTCCCCCGAAGGTATTGCCGCAAAAGAGAAGCTGCTCGTGGGATCTTGAGATGAGCGGGCAGGGGGCCTATCTTTGGAGTAACCGAGTCAGGAAGGTTCGATCATGTTTGGCATTCCCGGATCATCTCCGGTCACGATCACGCCCGCCGCCGAGAAGCAGATCGCCCGGCTGATGGCGGGCAAGAACGCTTATGGTTTGCGGATCGGCCTGAAAAAGGGCGGATGCGCGGGCATGGAATATACGATGGAATTGGCCGATACGCCCAATACCAACGAAGAGGTCGTTGAACAGGGCGGGGCGCGGGTGATGATCGCGCCCATGGCACAGATGTTCCTGTTCGGAACCGAAATCGATTATGAAACCGGTCTGCTGGAATCCGGCTTCAAATTCCGCAATCCGAATGTTACCGACAGTTGCGGTTGTGGGGAGTCGGTCCGGTTCGAGCCTTTGGAAGGCAGTCGCGCCGAACTGTAATCTCTTCGTTATTCCGGCTGATACCGGCGCTATGACGATTGCGCCGGGACGCCATTATCCTTAATCCGGGGCCAGAAACGGATAGGAGGATCATATGGCACCGCGCAAACTGGCTGCAGGAAACTGGAAGATGAATGGCGATCTGGCGTCGCTGTCCGAGATCGACCAGCTTTGCAAGGCGCATCCGGACCCGGGTTGCGATATGCTGATCTGCCCTCCGGCCCTGCTCATTCATCCGATGGCGGCAAGCGCGCAGGCCCATGCCCTGACGGTGGGCGGACAGGATTGCCATGCGAAGGAATCCGGGGCGCATACGGGCGATATCTCGGCAGTGCAGTTGCGGGATGCCGGCGCGGAATACGTGATCCTTGGCCATTCCGAAAGGCGCGCGGACCATGGCGAGACGAATGCCGATGTGGCCGCCAAGGCTGCTGCCGCGCATCAGGCGGGGTTGATCGCGATAATTTGTGTGGGCGAAACCGAGGCACAGCGAGATGCGGGCGAAACCCTGTCCGTGATCGGCGAGCAGATCGCCGGATCGCTGCCCGAAAGAAGCGATTCCGCGAATACCGTCATCGCCTATGAACCGGTCTGGGCGATCGGGACGGGCCGCACGCCGACCAATGAGCAGATAGCCGAAGTGCATGGCTTCATCCGGGGACAACTTGACGGGCGCACAGGCGATGCCGTCAATCTGCGGCTGCTTTACGGCGGCAGTGTCAAGCCCGCGAATGCCGCGGAGATATTTGCCATTCCGAATGTCGACGGTGCCCTGGTCGGTGGCGCGAGCCTGAAGGCGGCGGATTTCGGTGGAATCGTCGCCGCGCTGGAAGCGGCTGGTTGAACTGGTTCTGGCCTGTTGGAATCAGGACTGATTTTCAAACAGATATGCAAGCGATTCGGGCAGTTCCGCCCGGGTCAGATCATGGGCGCGCAAGGTGGCATCGCTGAAATCCTGATGTCTCGTATAAGCTGAGGGTGTCACCATGCAACGCAATCCCGCAGCCAAAGCCGCATCCAGGCCCGGGAGACTGTCCTCGAAGGCGATCGCCTGTGTGGCCTCAACGCCAAGCCGGGCAAGCGCAAGCAGATAAACATCCGGGGATGGTTTCTTTTCCGCAACCTCATCCCCCGCGGCGATCGCATCGAATAGAAGCTCCGCACTTGTCCTCCAGCAATTCAGGCATAATGCCTCCACATTGCGGCGGTTGGTGGTCGTGGCGACGGCGATTTTCAATCCGGCCTTGCGGCCTGTATCGATCAGGTCCCGGATACCGGGGCGCAGTTCCAGCGCTCCGCCTTGCAAACTCCTCGCATAGCGCGCGGTTTTGTCGGAATGCAGCGCGGCAATCTGGTCGTCCAGGGGTAGCGTCGCGCCGATTTCGTCACGGTAGCGGCGGATCCGTTCCTTTCCCCCGGTCGTGCCCAGAAGACGGGTATAATCGGCGACTGACCAGTGCCAGTCCAGGCCTGCCGTGGCGAAAGCCTCGTTAAAGGCGTGGCGATGCGCTTCTTCGGTTTCGGCCAGCGTGCCATCCACATCGAAGATCAGGGCGCGCAGCGTCATGCCGCGCCGGCGACGGGCTTGCGATCCACATCCAACCCGCCCTGAAAGACCCGGCTCATCCTGATATCCGGTTCCGAGATGGTTGATAGCGCCCGGGCATCCAGTGGCCCCTTGGCCTCGTTGAACAGCCGGTTCGCCTGCCGCAGCCGCGCCCGATCCAGGGCATTGCGGACCGAGCGGGCATTGGCGAAATGCGGCTGGGCGCGACGTAGCCGGATATATTCAGCCATGGCCTTTTCCCCGCCTTGATCAAAGCGATACCCCAATCCGTTCAGCATCACTGCGGCGATCTGGTCCAGTTCCGCGTCGGTATAATCGGGAAACTCGATGTGATGTGCCATACGTGACCGAAAGCCGGGGTTGGCGTTGAAGAAACGGTCCATCCGGTCAGCATAGCCGGCCATGATCACAACCAGATCGTCGCGGTTGTTTTCCATCACCTGCAACAGGATCTCGATGGCTTCCTGCCCGTAATCCCGTTCATTTTCCGGCCGGTAAAGGTAATAGGCTTCATCGATGAACAAGACGCCGCCCATCGCCTTCTTCAGAACCTCCTTGGTCTTTGGCGCGGTATGGCCGATATATTGCCCCACCAGATCGTCACGGGTGACGGTGACCAGATGGCCTTTGCGCACATAGCCCAGACGATGCAGCAGATCGGCCATTTTCAGGGCTACGGTGGTCTTGCCGGTACCGGGATTGCCGGTAAAGCTCATATGCAGGGTCGGGGTCTCGCTGCTCAATCCCATCTGCTGCCGCGCCCGGTCCACCAGCAGAAGCGCGGCGGTTTCACGAATGCGCTGCTTGACCGGCGCAAGGCCGATCATGGTTTCATCCAGTTCCTGCAGGATGTCGCGCACGCCGCTTTCCTCGAAGGCGGCGGCCAGATCGACCGTGGTGGGTTTCTCGATATCGTTTTGATCGTTCATCACGGACCTCTTGCAGAGAAAAGGGATCAATTCGGGCGACGGCAGGGGGAAACCGCCGCCCGAAACCGGATGAGTTCGAAGCGGAACCTGCCCGAACTCATAACTTCTTCTTTGCCCAAATACCTTCGGGAGGGGTCCGGGGAGGGCAGACAGCCCTCTCCGGCTTCGCGGGACGCCGGGACGATCAGGCGTAGCGTTGTCCCTCGGGCTCCCGGACAGCGTAGCTTTCGATGGCGTAGCGGATGGCCCGGCCATCGACCTCCTGTCGGACGACGCGGAATCCCGGCTCGTCTTTCGGGCGGTTGACGATGAAGCTCATCCGGATCGATTCCCATCCGGGCGAGGCGTCGAATGCGATCACCCGGATATATTTGCCGCCATGTTCCTTGCGGCATTCATTGACTTCAAAGACCACAGCGGCGGCGTCCGGGTTGTCGAACATCGGATGTCCCCACATTTCCCAATAGGTGTTCCGGGGATGCGGGTCGTCGGTATATTCGACCGAAACCGCCCAGCCGTTATCGATGGCATATTGCGCCTGAACCCGGATATCGTCATCCGAAAGATCGGGCAGAAAGCTGAATTGTCCCTGTGTGAGACGCATGTTCATTCTCCTTCGCGAAGCGCGTGGTGCAATTCCGGTTTCGGCTTTGCGGACCCTGCGCGTGAAACTGATCGTTCAGCGGGTTACATCGAGACTTCGGGCGTCGGCGCAAAATCGGGCGCGTCGGTCGAAGCGTAATCGAAGGTCACATCCTTCCAGGTATCCAGGGCCTGTTTCAGCGGCGTGCAGGTCCTGGCAGCGTCGCGCAGGATGTCCTCGCCCTCGTTCCAGATGTCGCGGCCCGCGTTGCGGGCGAACACCATGGCTTCCAGCGCGACCCGGTTGGCCGTTGCGCCTGCGGCGATGCCATGCGGGTGGCCGATGGTGCCGCCGCCGAATTGCAGCACCACATCCTCGCCCAGATAGGTCAGAAGCTGATGCATCTGCCCGGCATGGATGCCGCCCGATGCGACCGGCATCATCTTGTTCAGCGAGGCCCAGTCCTGATCGAAGAAGATACCGTTCTCCAGTGCCATGGGGTTAAATTCCTCGCGGAAGATATCGTAGTAACCCCTGGTCGTTGCGGGGTCCCCTTCCAGCTTGCCGACGACCGTGCCCGCATGCAGATGATCCACACCGGCAAGGCGCATCCATTTGGCGATGACCCGGAAGCTGACGCCGTGGCTGCGTTGCCGCGTATAGGTCGAATGGCCCGCGCGGTGCAGGTGCAGGATCATGTCATTCGCCCGCGCCCATTTTGCCATCGACTGGATCGCGGTATAGCCGATGACCAGATCGATCATGATGACGACCGAGCCAAGCTGCTTGGCGAATTCGGCCCGCTCATACATCTCTTCCATGGTGCCGGCGGTTATGTTCAGATAGGTGCCCTTGACCTCGCCCGTTGCGGCAGAGGCGCGGTTGACGGCCTCCATGCAATACAGGAAGCGGTCGCGCCAATGCATGAAGGCCTGGCTGTTGATATTCTCGTCATCCTTGGTGAAATCCAGCCCACCCCGCAGCGCCTCGTAGACGACGCGCCCGTAATTGCGGCCCGACAGGCCCAGCTTCGGCTTGACCGTCGCGCCCAGAAGCGGGCGGCCATAGCAGTTCAGGCGCTCGCGTTCGACGACGATGCCGGTTGCGGGCCCCTGAAAGGTTTTCACATAAGCGACCGGCAGGCGCATGTCTTCCAGGCGGAGCGCCTTGAGTGGTTTGAAACCAAAGACATTGCCAATGATCGAAGCGGTCAGGTTGGCAATCGAGCCCGGCTCGAACAGGTCAAGATCATAGGCGATATAGGCGAAAAACTCGCCCTGACTGTTCGGTACCGGATCGACGCGATAGGCTTTGGCGCGATATTTCTCGCAAGCAGTCAGCCGGTCGGTCCAGACCACGGTCCATGTCGCGGTCGAACTTTCGCCCGCAACTGCCGCCGCCGCCTCGATCGCATCCACGCCGTCCTGTGGGGTAATGCGGAACAGTGCAATGACATCCGTGTCTTTTGGCGTGTAATCGGGCTCCCAATAGCCCATCTGGGCATATTTCATCACGCCAGCGGAATAGCGCTTTGCGCCGGTGACCGTTTTTGCGTCGGATAGATCGTTCATGGTCGTCTCCTCTCTAAATGTCTTCAGGCGGCTTTGGCGGCGGCAATGCGCGGGGCGAGAGCACCCGAGGCATAGCGCCTGGCCATGTCGTCCATCGGGATCGGTTTGATGCCGTTTGTCTTCCCGGCTGTGCCGAACCGTTCGAAACGGTCGCGGCACAGGCTTTCCAGCTCATTCATGGCTGGGATCAGGAACTTGCGTGGATCGAATTCCGTCGGTTTCTCACTTGCGATCTTGCGGAACTGCCCGGTCATCGCCATGCGGCAATCGGTGTCGATATTCACCTTGCGGACACCGTGACGGATGCCACGCTCGATTTCTTCGACCGGGACGCCGTAGGTCTGCGGCATCTCTCCGCCCGACGCGTTGATGAGGTCCTGCAGATGCTGTGGCACGCTGCTGGAGCCATGCATGACCAGATGGGTATCGGGCAGGCGTTTATGGATCGCCTCGATCACATGCATGGCAAGGATATCGCCATCGGGCTTGCGGGTGAATTTATAGGCGCCGTGGCTGGTGCCGCAGGCAATGGCCAGAGCATCGCATTGGGTCGCGGAGACGAAATCGAGCGCTTGATCGGGATCGGTCAGAAGCTGGCTGTGATCCAGCTTGCCTTCCGCGCCCGAGCCATCCTCGGCGGCCGCTTCTCCGGTTTCAAGCGAACCCAGCACACCCAGTTCCCCCTCGACCGAGGCGCCAACCGCATGGGCGGCTCGGGTGACACGGGCGGTGATCTCGACATTATATTCATAGGACGCCGGGGTTTTCATGTCCTCTTCCAGCGAGCCGTCCATCATCACGCTGGTGAAACCGTGGCGGATGGCGGACAGGCAGGTGGCGTCGTTATTGCCGTGATCCTGATGCAGGACGATATGATTGTCGGGATACATCTCGGCCAAAGCCTGAACCATGTGCCGCAGCATCACATCGCCCGCATAGGACCGGGCGCCCCGGCTTGCCTGAAGGATCACCGGCGCGTCGCAGCCCTGTGCAGCCCGCATGATCGCCAGACCTTGCTCCATATTGTTGATGTTGAAGGCGGGCACGCCATAATCATGCTCGGCTGCGTGATCCAGAAGCTGTCTCAGGGTGATGAGCGCCATTATTTCTTTCCTTCGATGAGTTGGCGGGCCAAGGCCGCGACAGCCTCGGGGGTGATGTCGAAATGGCGGTAAAGCTCGGGGGAGGGGGCGGATGCGCCGAAACCGGTCATGCCGATGAAACCGTCTTCCGGACGCAGCATCAGATCCCAGCCCTGACGAATAGCGGCCTCGATCCCGATGCGTGGCGCGTCGCAAAGTACGCCTTGCCGATACGCGCGGTCCTGTGCGGCGAAGAGTTCGAAACAGGGAGCCGAGATGACGGCGGCGTCGATGCGCTGTTCCCGCAGCAGATCGGCGGCTGCAAGTGCGATCTCGACCTCGGAGCCGGTCGCGATCAGCGTGACGTCGCGGGGCGCCGGCGTGCTGCGCAGGACATAGGCGCCGCGCAGGCTGCGATTCTCGCCCTCATCTTCGGTACGCACGGCGGGCAGGTTCTGCCGTGACAGACAGAGGACCGAGGGCGTGCTTTCGCTGAGCAGAGCGATTTCCCAGGCTTCTGCGGTTTCGACCGCGTCGGCGGGGCGAAAAACCTGCAGATTGGGGATCGCACGAAGCGCCGCCAGATGTTCGACCGGCTGATGGGTGGGGCCGTCTTCGCCAAGCCCGATACTGTCATGGGTCATCACATGGATCACCCTGACTCCCATCAATGCACCCAGCCGGATCGCGGGACGGGAATAATCGGCGAAGGCCAGGAAGGTGCCGCCATAAGGAATGAAACCGCCATGCAGCGCGATTCCGTTCATCACCGCCGCCATTGCATGTTCGCGGATGCCGTAATGGATATAGCGCCCGGAATAGTCGCCGGAACGGATCGGCTGCATCCCCTTGGTCAGGGTATTGTTCGAGCCGGTCAGATCGGCGCTGCCGCCGATGGTGTTGGGCAGGGTGGCGTTGACGATCTCAAGCGCCATCTCGCTGGATTTGCGGGTCGCGACCTTGGGACGCTCGGCCACCAGCTTGTGGCAATATTCCCCTATGGCCGAGCGAAGGGCGGCTTCGTTCGGCTGCCCCTGTGCCGCCATGAATTCGTTCCGGTTTTTCGACGAGTCAAGCCGCGCTGTCCAGTTGGCCCGTGCTTCTGCACCGTGCGACGCAATTGCCGCCCAGCCGTTCAGCACATCATCAGGCAGGAAAAAGGGCTCATATGGCCAGTCAAGCGCCTCGCGCGCGGCCGCGATCTCTTCGGCGCCAAGAGGGGCGCCGTGAACCGAATGGCTGCCTTGCTTGTTCGGTGCGCCAAAGCCGATCACGGTCTTGCAGGCAATCATCGATGGGCGGTCATCTGCACGGGCCGCCTCGATTGCCGCCGCCACGGCCTCTCGGTCATGACCATCTACCTGCTGCACATGCCAGCCGGCAGCGGCAAACCGCGCCTTCTGGTCGGTCGAGGTCGACAGGTCGGTATTGCCGTCGATGGTGATGCCATTATCGTCCCATAGCACGATCAGGCGACCAAGACGCAGATGCCCGGCAAGGTCGATGGCCTCGTGGCTGATACCCTCCATCAGACAGCCATCACCCGCGATCACATAGGTGTGGTGATCGACCAGATCGTCGCCCCAGCGGGCATTGGCCATACGCTCGGCCAATGCCATCCCGACCGCGGTGGTGATGCCCTGACCCAGCGGGCCGGTCGTCGTCTCGATTCCCTTGGCGTGGCCATATTCGGGATGTCCCGCCGTACGCGATCCCATCTGCCGGAAGGCGCGGATCTGGTCCATGCCCATATCGTCATAGCCCAGCATGTGGTTGATCGCATAAACCAGCATCGAGCCATGACCCGCCGACATCACGAAACGGTCGCGGTCGGGCCAATCATGCGTGGTCGGATCTACCCGCATGAAGCGGTTGAACAGCACCGCCGCCACATCGGCCATTCCCATCGGTGCGCCGGGATGACCGGATTTCGCCGCCTCGACGGCATCCATGGCAAGCGCGCGGATGGCATTCGCCATGCGAGCTTCCAGCGCGGTATCTATCGGGGTCATCTGGTTCATCTTTTCCTCCTTCAGGCGCGGCGGGATTCGTCGCGCAGGCGCAGGATCATCGGCGTCAGGATCAGTTGCATCGCCAGATCCACCTTGGGGCCGGGAACGACGATGGAGTTGGCACGGGTCATCCACGAGCCCTGAATCATCGAGGTGAGATAGGGAAAATCGATTCCGCGCGGATTGCGGAACCGGATCACCACAAGGCTTTCATCGGGCGTCGGTATCCAGCGGGCAACGAATGGGTTCGAGGTATCGACCACGGGCACCCGTTGGAAATTGATATCCGTCTCGGTGAATTGCGGGCAGATGCAATGCACATAAGCATGCATCCGGCGCAGGATCGTGTCGGTCACGGCCTCGGTCGTGTAGCCGCGGCTGGCCTTGTCGCGGTGAATCTTCTGGATCCATTCCAGATTGATCACCGGCACAACCCCGATTTTCAGATCCGCCAGCTTGGCCAGGTTGACATTGTCGTTGACGACCGCGCCGTGCAGCCCCTCGTAGAACAGCAGGTCAGAGCCGTTCTCGAAAGGGGCCCAGTCGGTGAAGGTGCCGGGAGGGTTGCCATAACGTTCGGATTCTTCCTCGTCATGAACGTAGTGCCGGGTTTCGCCCTTGCCGGTCTTGCCATAGACGCGGAACACCTCTTGCAGCTTTTCCAGTTCATTGGCGTCATAGCTGAAATGGCTGAAGGTCTGATCTCCGCCTGCCTGACGACGGATAAGCTCTTCTTTCATCGCGGCACGATCAAAGCGGTGAAAAGCGTCGCCCTCGATGCTGACGGCCTTGATGCCTTCGCGGCGGAAGATCTGGTCGAAGGTGCTTTTGACCGTCGTGGTGCCTGCTCCGGATGAGCCGGTGACCGAGATGATGGGATGTTTTCTGGACATGTATTTTCCCTTGATTCAGGCGCGGAACAACCCGCGATTGCCGAACAGAGCCGAAACCTCGTGCTCGGGCAGGTCGTGATAAGTGGCGACACGCTCGACCTTGTCGGGAGTGCCAAAGACGAATGGCGTGCGGGCGTGCAGGCTGTCGGGAGTCAGGTCGAGGATGGAGGTAAGCGCATTGGTGGCCTTGCCGCCGGATTGCTCGATCAGGAAAGCGATCGGCGCGCATTCATAGACCAGCCGCAGCCGACCGCTTTGATAGCCGTCGCGGGCATCTGCCGGATAAAGGAAAATTCCGCCCCGGGTGATGATCCGATGCGTTTCGGCCACCAGAGAAGCAATCCACCGCATGTTGAAATTTTTGCCGCGTGGCCCGTTGGTTCCGGCAAGACAATCGTCGATATAGGCCCGGATCGGCTGCGGCCAATGGCGGTAATTCGAGGCGTTGATGGCGAATTCAGGAACCTTGCAGGATTGCGGCAACCCGGATGCAGGGGTCTCGACAAATACGTTCTTTTCGCGATCCAGGATAAATTTGCGGATGCCGTCGCCGAAGCTGACCATCAATGCGGTCTGCGGGCCATAGATGAAATATCCAGCAGCCTCGATGTGATGTCCCGGACGCAGGAAAGTGGTTTCGGGGTCGGCCTCGGCGGGCTGAATGCTGAAGATCGTCCCGATCGAGACATTCACGTCGATATTCGAGGAACCGTCCAGCGGGTCGATGGCGATCGCCAGCTTGCCTTCCGCGTCGACCTCGACCGCGTTCTCCTGTTCCTCCGACGCATACCAGCGAATGCCTGTTCCACGCAGGGCCGCGGTGAAAGCCTCATCCGCGATCACGTCCAGCGCTTTTTGCGTATCGCCGTCGGTATTCGCGCCGACATTTTCAGCAAGATTCCCCTCTAACCCGCCAGCCGCGATGCGAGCGGCCAGATCTGCTGCCACCCGGCACATTGCCGCGACGGGTGTTTCGAGATGCGCAGGAATCGCGCCGCCGGCGATCTGCTGAATTCGGGCCATCGACTGAACCTCCCCTTTCAAGTTCGACAGGCCCTTGCTATTTCATCGCGGGGTGATAATAAATTTTAAAATTCTTTTCTAATACTAAAGAAAAATTATGTCCCTGCTGGATCGGATCACGCTCAAACAGCTGCGCGCACTGCGCGCATTGGCGGATCATGGCACGGTGACCGCTGCTGCAAAGGCGATCAGCCTGACTGCGCCGGCTGTTCATATCCAATTGAAAAATCTAGAAGAAATATCCGGAACGCCATTGGTGGATCGCGAATCCCGTGAGGGCGGACTGACCCCGCAGGGTCATGCGATGCTACGGGCGCATGACCAGATAGAGGCGGCAATCACCCGTGCTCTGGCCGAGGTGGAGGCGTTGAATGCCGGTACCTGCGGCAATTTGACGCTGGGCGTCGTGACCACCTGCAAATATTTCGCGCCCGAGATCGTCGCGCTTCTGGCGCAGGATATGCCTGATGTCACGATTGCCCTGAAAATCGGCAATCGCAGCGAACTCATGCAGGGGCTGGAGCGGGGGGAATATGATCTGTGTATCATGGGCCGCCCGCCACGCGAACCTCTGGTCGGGGCGCGGTCGCTTGCGCCGCATCCGCATGTGCTGATCGCGCGTCCGGATCATCCGCTGGCCGGGCGCAATGATATCCGTCCCGTCGATCTGGTGGATGAACGTTTCGTCATGCGCGAGCCGGGGTCGGGCACCCGCATCCTTGCCGAGCGCTTTCTGAGCGATGTCGCCGAGAAGAAACAGGCCGCGACCATCGAAATGAGTTCGAACGAGACGATCAAGCAGGCGGTGATCAGCGGTCTCGGGATTGCGCTTATCTCGGGCCATACGGTCGCTTATGAATTGCAGATGAAGCGGTTGGTCACATTGAACGTGGTTGGTTTGCCGATCTTGCGGACCTGGTATGTCATCACTCCCCGCGACGTTCCCCTGTCCATCGTCGCACAACGGGTGCGGGAATGGCTGCTTGAAAATGCGGCGCGATTTCTGCCTGCGCTGGACACGGAAGCACGGCTATGAAACCGCGATCCCCCGATCATCCTTAAGCGTTTTCAACACGATTTCCGACCGGACTTGCGAGACCTGCGGATGGGGCAGCAATTGCCGGTGTACGAATTCGGCGAACGCGTCCAGATCGCGGGTGCGCACATCCAGCACATAATCCGCATCCCCGGAAACCGAAAAGGCCGAACGAATCTGCGGATGACTGGCGACGAAACGGGCAAAATCATCCTCTTTGCTCTGCCCGTGGCTGGACAGGTTCACCCGGATGATCGCTCGCATCCCATAGCCCAGCTTGGCCGCGTTCAGCCGTGCGGAATAGCCCGAGATCACGCCAGCCTGTTCCAGTGCCGCCCGCCTGCGCGAACATTGCGAGGCGGACAGATTCACCACTTCGGACAAAGCGGCATTGGTCATCGCGCCGTCGCGCTGCAATGCGGCAAGAATGGCGATGTCAAAGCTGTCCAGGTTCATTTTCTGCGCAGTTCAAGCTGATTTTGCATGTTTCGTGCAATACTGCCGTGATCGGGGCAGGGTTTGCAAGCATATTGCATCCTTACGGCGGCATCCTTGGGTCAAGGCGATATCACGCAGTTATCGGAGGAAAAAGATATGGGTCCGTACCCGCATAACGCCCCCAAGGCCACGATCAGCAAGGCGAACCCCGCTGGCACGGACGGCTTCGAATTCGTCGAATATGCCCATCCCGAGCCCGAAAAGCTGGATGTCATTTTTCGTCAGATGGGATTCATCCCCGTCGCCAGGCACAAGCGCAAAAAGATCACCCTTTATCGTCAAGGAGATATCAATTATCTGCTGAATGCCGAACCGGGCAGTCATGCGGCCGGTTTCGTCAAGGAGCATGGCCCCTGCGCTCCGGCCATGGCGTGGCGCGTCGTTGATGCTCAGGCGGCACTGAAACGTGCGCTTGATCTGGGGGCAAAGGAATATACCGGCGGCGGCAAATCGATCGAAGCGCCTGCGGTCCTTGGGATCGGCAGTTCGCTGCTGTATTTCATCGACAGATATGGTGAGGACGGCAGCGCTTATACCGCCGATTACGACTGGCTGGGCGAAGTCGATCCGGCGCCGGAAGGGTTCGGCTTCTATTATCTCGACCATCTGACCCATAATGTCATTCGCGGCAATATGGATACCTGGTACAAATTCTATCACGACACCTTCAATTTCCGCGAAATCAAGTATTTCGATATCAAGGGCAAGCAAACCGGCCTTGTCAGCCGCGCCCTGACCTCACCGGATGGCAAGATCCGCATTCCGATCAACGAATCCAGTGACGAGCATAGCCAGATCGAGGAATATCTGCGCGAATACAAGGGCGAGGGTATCCAGCATATCGCCATCGCCACCGAGGATATCTATGCTGGCACGGATCGGATTTCGGATGCCGGAATGCAGTTCATGCCGGGGCCGCCCGATGTCTATTACGAGATGTCGCACAAGCGGGTGAAAGGCCATGAAGAGCCGATCGAACGGATGAAGAAACATGGGATCCTGATCGATGGCGAAGGCGTGGTCGGCGGTGGCGAAACCCGGATCCTGCTGCAGATTTTCTCGAAAACCGTGATCGGGCCGATTTTCTTCGAATTCATCCAACGTAAAGGCGATGACGGTTTTGGCGAGGGCAATTTCCGGGCCTTGTTCGAATCCATCGAAGAGGATCAGATTCGCCGTGGCGTGCTGAATGCCGAACCGGCAAGCTGAGATTGCAGGCCCCGCCGGATCACCCGGCGGAGCCGGTTTTCGGCGACAGGATCAGTCGTCAAGATCAATCATCCAGAACGAAAGTCACCATCATGTTGACGCGATAACTGGTGATCTGACCACTGTCGCAGTCAACGCTTTGTTCCTTGATCCATGCCCCTTTGACATTGCGCAGGGTATCGTTCGCGCGCTTGATACCTTGCGTTACGGCATCCTCGAAGCTGGTGGGGGATGAAGCTGAAATTTCGGTTACACGTGCGATGGACATGATTTTTTCCCTTCCTGTGAGATATCGTAAGAAACCAACGTACCCGGTCAGCACCGGGTTCCGGCCCCTGCCAAAGGGGCGGGAAACGGTATGAGCTGGGCGGATTACGCATCGGCCCCGGCGCCCGGCACTCCTATCTGCCGCGAGTCAGAGGCGGGCGCGGTAAACGTCCTGACCATCACCACCGGGAAGGGCGGTTTTCCGGTGCTGTTGCTGCGCACGGCGCAGGGTTGGCGCGCTTATGTCAATGCATGCCCGCATCAATATCTGCCGCTGAACTATCGCGGTGAACAGCTTGTTTCTGCGGATGGCGCGAAGCTGATATGCACGGCACATGGCGCGCAGTTCGATATTCACAGCGGTCAGGTGATTCACGGCGCGGATTGCGGTCTTGACGCAATTCCCATCGAAATTTCCGGCGGAGAGATCCGCATCGCCCTGATGTGAATGACTCCGGCCCGAGCCGCGTCAGATATCCAGCTCTTCCACGAAACGGGCGTTTTCCTGAATATACTGAAAACGCAGTTCCGGCTTCTTGCCCATCAGCCGCTCGACCAGATCGCCGGTTTCTCCGCCCGCATCCTCGTCGATATTGACGCGGATCAGGCGCCGCGTCGCGGGGTTCATCGTGGTATCGCGCAAATCCTTGGCGTCCATTTCCCCAAGGCCCTTGAAGCGTTGCAGGTCAATCTTGCCTTTGCCGCCCAATCCCTTGGCCAGCATCCGCTCTTTCTCGGCATCGTCGGCGACATAGACGCGATGCGCACCCTGCGTCAGCCGGTAAAGTGGTGGGCAAGCCAGATACAAATGCCCCTTGTCGATCAGCGGGCGCATCTGGGTGAAAAAGAAGGTCATCAGCAGGCTTGCGATATGTGCGCCGTCCACATCGGCATCGGTCATGATGATGATCTTGTCATAGCGCAGATCGTCTATATTGAACCTGCTGCCCATGCCGACGCCAAGCGCCTGACAGATATCGCCGATCTCCTGATTGGCGCTCATTTTGTTCGAGGCCGCGCCCAGCACGTTCAGAACCTTGCCGCGCAGGGGCAGAAGGGCCTGGGTCTTGCGGTCCCGCGCCATTTTGGCGCTGCCACCGGCGCTGTCACCCTCGACGATGAACAGCTCGGTCCCGTCACGCGCCGCATTCGAGCAATCGACCAGCTTTCCCGGAAGCCGCAGCTTCTTGGTCGCGGATTTGCGGGCGGTTTCCTTTTCCTGCCTGCGCCGCAGTCGCTCTTCGGCCCGCAGCACAAGAAAATCGAGGATCGCGCCCGCCGATTTCGTATCCGCCGCCAGCCAGTTGTCGAAATGGTCGCGCACCGCACCCTCGACCAGTTTATGCGCTTCGGTCGTGGCCAGACGATCCTTGGTCTGGCCGACAAATTCCGGTTCGCGGATGAAGCAGGACACCAGTGCGCAGCCCCCGGTCAGCAAATCCTCGCGGGTGATCTGGGCGGCCTTCTTGTTGTTCACCAATTCGCCATAGGCGCGGATACCCTTGAGGATCGCGGCCCAGAACCCGGCCTCATGCGTCCCGCCTTCGGGCGTGGGAACGGTGTTGCAATAGGACTGGATGAATCCGTCCCGCGAAGGTGTCCAGTTGATCGCCCAATCGACCTTGCCGGGCGCATTGAAGCGTTTGAAATCCATACTGCCCGAAAAGGGCCGGTCGGCATAGGTCGTCGCGCCCTCCAGCGTTTCGCCCAGATAATCCGCCAGACCGCCGGGGAAATGAAAAACCGCCTCTTGCGGTGTTTCGCCATCGTCGATTTCGGATTTCCAGCGGATCTCGACGCCTGAAAACAGATAGGCTTTGGATTTCACCAGTTTGATCAGCCGCGCCGGCTTGAAACGGTGATGGCCGAAAATCTCTTCGTCGGCGTGGAAGGTCGTGGTCGTGCCCCGCCGATTCGGAGCCGCGCCCAGCTTTTCGACCGGACCCAGAGGCACACCCCGGGAAAAGCTTTGCTGGAACAATTCGCGGTTGCGGGCGACCTGCACCACAAGGGAATCAGACAGCGCATTGACGACCGAAGCGCCGACGCCATGCAGCCCGCCCGACGTTTCGTAGGAATCGCCCGAGAACTTTCCGCCAGCATGCAAGGTGCACAGAATGACCTCGAGCGCCGATTTGCCCGGAAATTTGGGGTGCGGGTCGATGGGGATCCCGCGTCCGTTATCCCGGATGGTCACGCTGTAATCGGCGAGCAATTCGACCTCGATCCGGCTGGCATGACCCGCGACGGCTTCATCCATCGAGTTGTCGAGGATCTCGGCCACAAGATGATGCAGGGCGCGTTCATCCGTGCCACCAATATACATACCCGGGCGCTTGCGCACCGGTTCAAGCCCCTCCAGCACCTCGATGGAGGCGGCAGAATAGGCATCGGCATTCATATCAACGGTGGAAAGAAGATCGTCGGCCATCCGGACTGCTCGTTTTTTGTCGTGTTTTACCTACTATCTCATGTCAGCGGGTATCGGCGCAAGGGGTTGTAGGGCAGGGCGGGTCGTCCGCAAGCAGTTGCGGATATGCGGGCGGCATCACGGCGTCTTACTGCCCGATAACCCGAAAGGCCGCCATCCATACGGCGCGTTGACCGGGACCGAATCCGGCACGCTCTTGGCCAGTGCATTCCTCATTCAGGCTCGGCTAGTCTTGTCTTCCACATTTTCTGGAATGCCGGGCGGATCTGGCATTCGGTCAGCCATGCGTTCATGGCGGGAAACTGCTCCATCAGCGGGTCATAGCATTGGGCATAGCGCAGCACCTCGGCCATATTGATATCGGCGACCGTGAATCGGCCTCCGACCATATAGTTTTGACCCGACAGGTGTTCATCGACCACAGCGAGGGGTCTTTTCAGCCGTTCGGCGGCATTCTCGACAGATGCTTTCTCACCGGATGACAATGCTTTCCCGGGACCATAGACGTAAAGCAATGTCAGGGCATCGGGTTCGATACTTGTTGCGGCGTAAAAGCTCCATTGCATCATCAACGCATCTTCCGGTGCGTCGGCGGGACCATAGGGCTGACCGTATTTCCGCGCGAGATAGAGATTGCAGGCCATTGATTCCCGCAAGACCAGCGGGCCATCCTCGATCACCGGTATGGCGCTTGCAGGCGAAAGCGCCATGAATTGCGGCGACCGGGTATTCAGCGGCGCATCCGCCGCATCGGGATCCGACAGCCGATAAGCCTGGATCACAGGGATTTGTTCGAACCCTATGCCGATCTCGTGGCACAGCCAGATGATACGCGACGCGCGGGAGCGGGTGACACCGTGGATTTTCAGCATGGCATTCCTCCTGTTTGTGCCAGAGGATATCGGATTGTCGGCAGTGTCGACCTGAAAAACCGCTCATGATGAAGGCGAGCGAGGATCTTTGGTCGCCAAGCGGGCGCCACATGATGCCATTTGCATTGAATGGCGCGGATGAGTAACAGGTATCGAACCCGAATTGAGGTTGCCCGCTTTGTTCCGCCCTGTTCTCGTCGCCACCTGCCTGACCTTTGTGCCAGAATCGCTCATGGCCCATCCGCATATCTATATCGAGGCCAGCCTTGATCTGATCTATAACGAGAAAGGGGAACTGACGTCTTTTGGCGTCGAATGGGCTTATGACGAGCTGTATTCACTGCTGATCATCGAGGATTTCAGCTTTGATCAGGATGGTGACGGCGTTCTGACACCCGAGGAGAACGAGATGATCCAGGGTTTCGATGCCGATTGGGAACCGGATTTCGACGGCCGGCTTTATCCTTCGGTCGATGGCCAGCCGGTTGCGATGGAACCCGTGCGCGATTTTACGGCTGAATATCGTGACGGACGCCTTGTCTCTTATCACCTGCATCCGCTTTCCACGCCTCTGCCTGCGGATAAATCATTAACGATTCAGGTATATGATCCTGAGTTTTATGTCCATTTCACGCTTCCCGAACCGCCCGAGGCCAAGGGGCGCGACGATTGTGAAATCACGTTGATCCCGGGCGATCCGAACGCGGCCCCGGCGGCCTATCGTCAAGCGGTCGAGGCGTTGCTGGGCAGCAATGCGTCCAATGACGACGCGGATCTTGTAACGGTCGATATCGGTGCCGCAGGCGCGGATGAGGCCCGGATCCGTTGCGGGACCGGGCTGGCTGAATGAGGATGCCCGCCCGCATTCTCGCCGTAACCGGATTGTTGACCGCCGCAATCGTGGTCTTCCTGTGGCAGAGCGGATGGCTGGCGGGCCTTGAACAATGGGCCGCGCTGCGGCAGCGCGAGGCGCAGACCATGATGGCCGGGGCGCTGCGCGGGCTGCGCGCGGGCGATCCGGGCGCCAGTCTTTCGCTGATGGCGATCTGTTTCGGTTACGGCTTCCTGCATGCTGTCGGACCCGGCCATGGCAAGGTTCTGATCGGCGGATATGGCTATGGCGCAAAAGTTCCGCTTGGACGATTGGCGGGGATTTCCGTTGTGGCTTCTTTGGCGCAAGCCCTGACCGCTATATTGCTGGTCTGGGGCGGGCTGACATTGTTCGATCTGTCCCGCGATGCGCTTACCGGCCTGTCCGAGGATCATATGGCCGATATCAGTGCCGTCATGATCGGGCTGGTCGGTATTTGGCTGGCATGGCGCGGAATGCGGCAATTGATCCGGGCCCGGCGCAGCGCGGAGGATCACGGCCATCATCATGACCACGATCACGATACGGATTGCGGATGCGGCCATGTTCACGGTCCCAGCATCGATCAGGTCACCGAAACCCGCTCGCTGCGGGATGCGCTTGCTTTGATCGCGGGGATCGCCATCCGGCCCTGCACAGGGGCGATCTTTCTGCTGCTGCTGACCTGGCGGATGGGCTTTTTCGGTACCGGAATTGCCGGGGCATTCGCCATGGGGCTGGGAACCGCGACGGTGACATTGCTGGTCGCCTGTCTCTCGGTATGGGCGCGCGAGGGAAGTTTCGCGCTTTTTTCCGGCGCCGGTGCCATTGGAACCATGAGCCGCTGGTTACCCGGCATGATGCAGCTTGCCGCCGGACTGGTCGTGGCGCTCGTCGCCCTGAGTTTGTTGCGCTAAGGTCAATTGGCCGGGGTTCGCTCATTCCGCCTATGGTATGAGGGTCCTGATTGAAATGCTTGCGCTGCGTTGCAGCATCGCTAGGATGCGCCAAATCGTCGATAGGGAGCCGGCATGTTTCAGAAAATCCTGATTGCCAATCGTGGCGAGATTGCGATTCGCGTTATGCGGGCTGCGAATGAGTTGGGGAAACGCACGGTCGCGGTCTATGCCGAAGAAGACAAGCTGGGTCTGCACCGTTTCAAGGCGGACGAGGCTTACCGGATCGGCAAGGGGCTGGGACCGGTGGCGGCGTATCTTTCGATTCCCGAGATTATCCGGGTGGCGAAAGAATCGGGCGCGGATGCGATCCATCCGGGCTATGGGCTGTTGTCCGAAAACCCGAATTTCGTGGATGCCTGCGCGCAAGCGGGAATTACCTTTATCGGTCCCAGGGCCGAGACGATGCGCGCCCTTGGCGACAAGGCCAGCGCCCGTCGGGTCGCCATGGGGGCCGGTGTGCCGGTCATCCCCGCGACCGAGGTGCTGGGCGATGATTTCGACGCCATCAAGCGCGAGGCGGCAGAGATCGGCTATCCGCTGATGCTCAAGGCTAGCTGGGGCGGCGGCGGGCGGGGCATGCGTCCGATCAATTCCGAGGCCGAACTTGTCGAAAAGGTCCGCGAGGGCCGGCGCGAGGCCGAAGCCGCATTCGGCAATGGCGAGGGTTATCTGGAAAAGATGATCCTGCGGGCGCGGCATGTCGAGGTGCAGTTGCTGGGCGACACGCATGGGGGGCTTTATCACCTGTATGAGCGCGACTGCACCGTGCAGCGCCGCAACCAGAAGGTGGTCGAACGTGCGCCCGCTCCTTATCTGACCGAGGCGCAGCGCAGGGAAGTCTGTGCGCTGGCGTTGAAGATCGGGCAGGCGGTCGGCTACCAGAACGCCGGCACGGTCGAATTCCTGATGGATATGGACAGCCAGGAGTTCTATTTCATCGAGGTGAACCCGCGTGTCCAGGTCGAACACACGGTCACCGAGGAGGTGACGGGGATCGACATCGTGCAGGCCCAGATCAGGATCGCCGAGGGCGCGACTCTGGCAGAGGCGACCGGGGCGGGGCGGCAGGAGGATATCGAACTGTCCGGCCATGCGCTGCAATGCCGGGTGACGACCGAGGATCCGCAGAACAATTTCATCCCCGATTACGGGCGGATCACCGCTTATCGTTCGGCCACCGGCATGGGGATCCGTCTGGATGGCGGTACTGCCTATTCGGGCGGAGTCATCACGCGCTTCTACGATTCGCTGCTGGTGAAGGTCACCGCCTGGGCGCAGACCCCGGATCAGGCGATCAAGCGGATGGATCGCGCCTTGCGGGAATTTCGGGTGCGGGGCGTCAGCACGAATATCGATTTCGTCATCAACCTGCTGAAACACCCGGTTTTTCTTGACGACACCTATACGACGAAATTCATCGACACGACCCCGGATCTGTTCTCGTTCCGCAAACGCCGGGATCGTGGAACCAAGATCCTGACCTATCTGGCCGATATCACCGTGAACGGCCATCCCGAAACGGCAGGCCGTCCCGTGCCGCCCGCACAGACACGCGAGCCGACGCCACCCGCGCCGACAGCCGAACCTGCCCCCGGCACAAGGCAGCTGCTCGAGGAAAAGGGCGCCCAGGCGGTTGCCGACTGGATGGCGGCGCAAAAGCGGCTGCTGATCACCGACACGACCATGCGCGACAGTCACCAGTCGCTGCTGGCAACGCGGATGCGCTCGATCGACATGATCCGGGTCGCACCCAGCTATGCCGCCAATCTGCCGCAATTGTTCAGCGTCGAATGCTGGGGCGGCGCGACCTTTGATGTCGCCTATCGTTTCCTGCAGGAATGCCCCTGGCAACGGCTGCGCGATATCCGCGCCCGGATGCCGAACCTGATGACGCAAATGCTGCTGCGGGCCAGTAACGGGGTCGGTTATACCAATTATCCCGATAATGTCGTGCAGTCCTTCGTGCGTCAGGCCGCCGAGACCGGAGTGGATGTGTTCCGCGTTTTCGACAGTCTGAATTGGGTCGAGAATATGCGCGTGGCCATGGATGCGGTGATCGAATCCGGCAAGATCTGCGAAGGCTCGGTTTGTTATACCGGCAATATGCTGGACCCAGATCGCGCCAAATACGATCTGCAATATTACGTGAAAACCGCCAGCGAGCTGAAAGCTGCCGGCGCGCATGTGCTGGGCCTGAAGGATATGGCCGGGCTTCTGAAACCGGCTGCCGCGACATTGCTGGTCAAGGCCCTGAAGGAAGAAGTGGGCCTGCCGGTGCATTTCCATACCCATGACACCAGCGGCATGGGCAGCGCGACGATTCTGGCCGCGGCGGAAGCGGGGGTGGATGCCGTGGATTGCGCCATGGACGCGCTGTCGGGCAATACCAGCCAGCCGACCCTTGGCAGCGTGGTCGAGGCCCTGGCCGTGACCGAACGCGATACCGGGCTGGATATCGGTCATATCCGCGCCATCTCGAACTACTGGGAGCGGGTGCGCGAAAACTATGCCGCCTTCGAATCCGGCCTGCAATCGCCCGCGTCCGAGGTTTATCTGCACGAAATGCCGGGCGGCCAGTTCACCAACCTGAAATCCCAGGCGCGCAGCATGGGGCTTGAGGATCGCTGGCACGAGGTCGCGCAGGCCTATGCCGATGTGAACCGGATGTTCGGCGATATCGTCAAGGTCACGCCATCCTCGAAAGTGGTGGGCGATATGGCGTTGATGATGGTCGCCCAGAACCTGACGCCCGAGCAGGTGGCGGATCCGGATGTCGATGTCAGCTTCCCCGACTCGGTCGTCGACATGATGCGCGGCAATCTGGGGCAGCCGCCCGGTGGTTGGCCCGAAGCCCTGCAACGGCGCATCCTCAAGGGCGAGGCCCCGGTCACCGACCGACCCGGCGCACATCTGGCGCCGGTCGATCTGGAGGCCGAACGGGCGAAACTGTCCGAAGAGCTGGAGGGAAAAGCCGTCGATAATGAGGATCTGAACGGTTATCTGATGTATCCGAAAGTGTTCCTCGACTATATGGGCAGGCATCGTATCTATGGTCCGGTGCGGGCTTTGCCGACCCGGAATTTCTTTTACGGAATGGAACCCGGAGAAGAGATCACGGCCGAGATCGATCCCGGCAAGACCCTGGAAATCCGCTTTCAGACCTTGAGCGAAACGGATGAGCAGGGCGAGGTGAAGGTGTTCTTCGAACTCAACGGTCAGCCGCGCAGCGTCCGGGTGCCTAACCGCAAGGTGAAAGCCGAAACCGTGGCGCGCCCCAAGGCGGATCCGGCGAATGAGGCGCATATCGGCGCGCCCATGCCGGGGGTGGTCGCCTCGGTTGCAATCAAGGCGGGGCAGGTGGTCAAGCAGGGCGATCTGCTGCTGACCATCGAGGCAATGAAGATGGAGACCGGCATTCACGCCGATCGCGACGGCACCGTAAAGGCCGTCCACATCACGCCCGGCGCACAGATCGATGCAAAAGACCTGATGATCGAATTGGAGTGAGGTAATTAGCGGCAAAGCATCCCGAAAGAGAAAACTACATTTTTTCGGGATGCTGCGTTCCTAGAGATGCCGATCTGCCCGTAAAGCTTGTGGACCTTAACGGCTACCGGACTACGCTCCGCCGCAATGACGATGGTGTCGAGAGTCCCCTTGGTTCCGTTGCTTCCCCGTCACACGAATGCGAAGAAGGGCTGTCTTCCAATCCCTCCGCCCACCACTATCCGTCAGGTTGATACATCCGCAAATCAGCAATATGCCGCGATGTTGAAATATGCACCTTTCGCATTGTAAAGTATCACTTTCAGGCGATTTTCAATACGTGCTTTATAACGATCTTCGATGACTGCCCTGTCGGTCGCTGTCAACTGGGCGATGACGGGCGGCCCGCCGATAGCGTGAACCTTTGATTTGCCGTGATCCACGCAGGCATCAAGCGGCAAAAGCAATGGGATTGTTGCCAATATTTTACATATGACACTCTCTAAAGTTCTGTTTCGTTGGATTTCAGGAAATCCGCCAGACATTTAAAAACAATTAATGCGACTGCTCGAAAACACAAAAATTCTTGGTGTTTTCCTCTGCCGTCCTGCCCCTCCGCCCGTTGACCCCGCTGGCCGTCAGGTCTAAACCGTGCCAAGCCAACCCGTCGCGGGGCAGCCAGCAAAATCCCCGCGACCGACAAGGGGATTTCGCCCGTGGAACATCTTCTGCAGGAATATCTGCCGATCCTCGTTTTTGCCGCAATGGCCTCGGGCCTTGCTCTCGTTCTGATTCTTGCCGCGGTCGTCATCGCGGTGCGCAACCCCGATCCGGAAAAAGTCAGTGCGTATGAGTGCGGTTTCAACGCATTCGACGACGCGCGGATGAAGTTCGACGTCCGGTTCTACCTGGTCTCGATCCTGTTCATCATTTTCGATCTCGAGGTGGCATTCCTGTTTCCCTGGGCGGTCGGTTTCGCGGATTTGTCCGAGTCGGCATTCTGGTCGATGATGGTGTTCCTTGCCGTTCTGACGGTTGGCTTTGCCTATGAATGGAAGAAAGGTGCTTTGGAATGGGCGTGATGACCGGTGCCAACACCGCCGGGGCCGATCGCGAGGTCGCGACCCAGGCCCTGAATTCCGAACTGCAGGACAAGGGTTTCCTGCTGACCACGACCGAGGATATCATCAACTGGGCCCGTAACGGCTCACTGCACTGGATGACCTTCGGGTTGGCCTGTTGCGCGGTCGAGATGATGCAGGTGTCGATGCCACGTTATGATGTCGAACGGTTCGGTACCGCCCCGCGCGCAAGTCCGCGCCAGTCGGACCTGATGATCGTGGCGGGTACGCTGACCAACAAGATGGCCCCGGCATTGCGGAAGGTCTATGACCAGATGCCCGAGCCCCGCTATGTCATCAGCATGGGGTCCTGCGCCAATGGCGGCGGCTATTATCATTACAGCTATTCGGTGGTGCGTGGCTGTGACCGGATCGTGCCGGTGGATATCTATGTTCCCGGCTGCCCGCCCACGGCCGAGGCGCTGCTTTATGGCATCCTGCAACTTCAGCGTCGCATCCGGCGCACCGGCACGCTGGTGAGGTAAAAGCCATGACAGCCTATCCCGATCTTGATGCGCTGCAGCAACTGGGTGAGCATATCAGCCTGCGCCGCAACAATTCCGTGCTGGATACACAGGTCGAATTCGACGAACTGACGGTGACCTGCACGGTCAGCGGCCTGCTGGATCTGGTCGAATTTCTGCGCAGTGATTCAAGTTGCCGTTTTTCGACATTGGTCGATATCACCGCTGTGGATTATCCGGCCCGGGCGCAGCGTTTCGACGTGGTCTGGCATTTCCTGTCGATGTATCAGAACCAGCGCATTCGGGTGAAGGTCGCTATCCGCGAGGATGAGATCGTGCCGTCGCTGATCAGGATCCATCCCTCGGCCAACTGGTTCGAACGCGAGATTTTCGATATGTTCGGGATCATGTTCTCGGGCCATCCCGATTTGCGCCGGATCCTGACCGATTACGGTTTCCGCGGTTATCCGCTGCGCAAGGATTTCCCGACAACCGGCTATGTCGAGGTGCGCTATGACGAATCCGAAAAGCGCGTGGTCTACGAACCGGTGAATCTGACACAGGAATATCGCCAGTTCGATTTCCTGTCGCCATGGGAAGGGGCGAAATATATCCTGCCCGGCGACGAGAAGGAGGGGATGAAATGACCGAATTGCAAGGTCAGTGCCTCTGTGGCGCGGTGCGGTTTACCGCCATACCCAAAGGCGGCGCGGCGGTCTGTCATTGTAATATGTGCCGCAGATGGACCGGGGGCATCAATATCGCGGTCGATCTCTCTGAACCGCCTGTTTTCAAGGATGAAAGCAAGCTGGGCATTTACCGGTCCTCGGACTGGGCCGAGCGGCTGTTTTGTTCCCAATGCGGCAGCAGCATCATGTATCGCACCGTTGACGGTGTGCATAACGTGGTTTCCGCCCAGTGCTTCGACGATCCGTCGCAATTCCCGCTCGAAAGCGAAATCTTTATTGACGAAAAGCCCTCCAGCTATTCTCTGGCCGGAGAGCATCCGCGTATGACGGGGGCCGAGTTCATGGCGATGATCGCCCCGGGCAAGGAGGGCTGAGTGATGGACGGCGATATTCGCAATAACAGTTACGATGACGGCAATGCCGATTATCTGACGGGTGAACAGCGCATCCGCAATTTCAACATCAATTTCGGCCCGCAACACCCTGCCGCACATGGTGTTTTGCGCATGGTGCTTGAGCTGGACGGCGAGGTCGTAGAGCGTGCGGACCCGCATATCGGGCTGCTGCATCGCGGTACCGAAAAGCTGATGGAAAGCCGCACCTATCTGCAGAACCTGCCATATTTCGATCGGCTTGATTATGTCGCACCGATGAATCAGGAACATGCATGGTGCCTGGCCATCGAGAAATTGTCCGGCACGGAAATCCCGCGCCGAGCCAGCCTGATCCGGGTGCTGTATTCCGAGATCGGGCGGATCCTGAACCATTTGCTGAACGTGACCACGCAGGCGATGGATGTCGGAGCACTGACCCCGCCCTTGTGGGGCTTTGAAGAGCGCGAAAAGCTGATGGTGTTTTACGAACGCGCCTGCGGTGCGCGGCTGCACTCGGCCTATTTTCGCCCCGGCGGCGTGCATCAGGATCTGCCGCCTGAACTGATCGATGATATCGAGGCATGGTGCGATCCGTTCCTGAAAGTTGTCGACGATCTGGACGGGTTGCTGACCGAGAATCGTATCTTCAAGCAGCGCAATGTCGATATCGGCATTGTCAGCGAACAGGATTGCCTTGACTGGGGCTATTCCGGCGTGATGGTGCGCGGCTCCGGCATGGCCTGGGATCTGCGGCGCAGTCAGCCCTATGAATGCTATGATGAATTCGACTTCCAGATCCCGGTCGGCAGGAATGGTGACTGCTACGACCGTTACCTGATCCGCATGGAAGAGATGCGGCAATCGGTCCGGATCATGAAACAGGCGATCGACAAGCTGCGCGCAGAGCCTGCGGGCGATGTGATGGCGCGTGGAAAGCTGGCTCCGCCACGGCGCGGCGATATGAAGCGCGACATGGAAAGCCTGATTCACCACTTCAAGCTTTATACAGAAGGTTTCCGTGTTCCCGCAGGCGAAGTCTATGCCGCGGTCGAAGCGCCAAAGGGCGAATTCGGCGTTTATCTGGTCAGCGACGGCAGCAACAAGCCCTACCGTGCCAAGCTGCGGGCTCCGGGGTTTTTGCATCTTCAGTCCATCGACTGGATGGCCAAAGGGCATTTGCTGGCGGATGTTTCAGCTATTATCGGCACGATGGATATCGTGTTCGGTGAGGTCGACAGGTAACGGGTAAGGAGAGGCCGTGTGATGGCAACCCTTGTTAATTGGTTCGGCTGGCTTCTGGCGCTGGCGATGATCGGCGTTACCGTATTGCTTGCGTTGAACAAGCAAAGCGGACTGAAGCTGATTCAGCACCGGATCGATATGCTCCCGCAGGCCATGCTGGTTCGATATGCCGGGCTGACGGTGCTGGCTGTGGTGGCGTCCTGGTTTGGCGCCCCGCGCGTGTTGTTTGGCCTTTTGATCGCCATTGCCGTCATCAGTCTTGGTGACACTTATATTTACCGCCGGGCGGGTCATCCGTTCTGGCTTCATCTCGCGATCGGGGGGGCGGCGGCATTCGGCGCCTTCCTGTCGCTATTTGCGATGAACTGAGGGTTTTCATGCTTCGCAGACTTCATCCCGTCCAGCCGGACAGCTTCGAATTCACGCCCGCCAATCTGGAATGGGCGAAAGCGCAGATGACCAAATATCCCGAGGGTCGCCAGCAATCGGCGATCATTCCGGTGTTGTGGCGCGCGCAGGAACAGGAAGGCTGGCTTAGCCGTGCCGCGATCGAATATTGCGCGGCGCTTCTTGATATGCCCTATATCAGGGTGCTTGAGGTGGCGACGTTCTACTTCATGTTCCAACTGCAACCAGTTGGGAAAATTGCCAATATACAGATTTGCGGAACGACGAGCTGCATGATCTGCGGTGCCGAGGATCTGATCGAGATTTGCAAGCGCAGGATCGCGCCGACCCCGCATACGGTTTCGGAAGACGGCAAGTTCAGCTGGGAAGAGGTCGAATGCCTGGGCGCCTGTGCCAATGCACCGATGGCGCAGATCGGCAAGGATTATTACGAGGATCTGACCCCTGCGAAACTGGAAGCGTTGCTTGACGCATTCTCTGACGGAAAAGTACCATTGCCCGGACCGCAGAATGGTCGTTTTGCGTCCGAACCGGCGGCAGGTCTGACCTCGTTGCGGGATCATGGTGGGGGTGGCGGCGAGTTGAATGCCAGTGCGGCGCTTGCCCGCGAATTCGGCGAGACGGTCAAGCGGATCGACGGTACCGAAGTGCCGATTCTGACGAAATGGCTGAAATCGGACCAACCCGCAGCAGCGACGGAGCAGGCTCGGAAAACCGAAACCCGCGAGATCGCTCAAGAGCCCGACCTGCCGGCCGAGGCGGGTCGCCGGCCAGAAGGACTTGATGCCCCAAGGGACGATGCCGCCGATGATCTCAAGCTGATCAAGGGCGTTGGACCCAAGCTCGAAGAATTGTTGAACAGCCTTGGATTCTGGCATTTCGATCAGGTTGCGGCCTGGGGGGCCAAAGAATTGGCCTGGGTTGATGCCAATCTGGAAGGTTTCAAGGGCCGGGCCTCGCGCGATGACTGGGTGACGCAGGCCAAGGTGCTTGCCGAGGGCGGCGAGACCGAATTTTCCAGCCGCGCGGAAAAAGAGAATTTGTATGATAAGGAGTAAGTCAGGAAACCGCTAGGATCGGGAGAAGATGATGTCGACCGCTAATTGCACCAGAAATTGTTGGATCGCCGGGGGCGTGCTTGGCCTTCTCGTGTGGATTTTCACCTCTGGTGTCGGCCCGTTGCGATGGTTCGAAGGCTTGTTTCTGGGCCTGATTGCTGCGGGGTTGATGGGCCAGTTTCTGATCTGGTTCCTCTGTGGCGGCGCGCGTTCGGTCGGCGGCGAAGATTGGCAGCCATCCTCGACGGTTACCCAGCCAGAGCCGGTGGCATCAGCGGTTGGATTTGCTGATATGGCGGCGAAGCGGCAGGACGATCCGGATGATGCGGGGTCCCGGACAGCTGAACCTCCGCAGCGGGCAGAGGGACGCGATGCCGTCATGAAGCAACCGGCAGGCGGTGCCGATTCAGAAGCCGCCGCCCCGAGGTCGACCGAATCGGGAAGCGTCGCATCTGCGGGAGTCGGCCCTGCGGCGCAACCGGCGGCCAAGGACGAAGCGGCAAAAGATGATCTGAAGGAGATCAAGGGCGTGGGTCCGAAACTTGAAGATCTGCTAAGCCAACATGGCGTAACCCGCTTTGCGCAGATCGCGGAATGGGGCGATGCCGAGATTGACCATTTCGCCGAACTGATCGGCCGGATGGGCAGCCGTATCCGCAGCGATGACTGGGTTGGGCAGGCCCGGATACTTGCGGCGGGGGGCGAGACGGAATTTTCGAAGCGCGTCGAGAAGGGTGACGTTTACTGATGGATCACCGGCGCGATCAGGATAGCGGGCAGATGCGGCTGGTCGCCGTTGTCATCGCGATTGCGATGATCGGCTGGCTGGGGATGCAATGGCTTGGCAGTCAATATGGCTGGGCCGCGAAATGGGCCTATCTGATCGATCTTGCCGCTATCGGCGCTTTTGTCTGGTCGCTGCTTGTGACCTGGCGTATTTGGCGGCGCAGGAATGCTTGACGCCCGGATGAAGAGGACAGGAACAGGATGCTGAAAGATCAGGATCGCATATTTACCAACCTCTATGGGATGGGTGACCGCAGTCTGGAAGGCGCGAAGAAGCGTGGCCATTGGGACGGGACGGCGGCTATCCTTGCACGTGGTCGTGACAAGATCGTCGAAGAGGTCAAGGCCTCGGGGTTGCGCGGGCGCGGCGGCGCTGGTTTTCCGACCGGGTTGAAATGGTCCTTCATGCCCAAGGAAAGCGATGGCCGCCCCTCTTATCTGGTTATCAATGCCGACGAATCGGAACCCGCGACCTGCAAAGACCGCGAGATCATGCGCCACGATCCGCATACCCTGATCGAGGGCGCCCTGATTGGCAGTTTCGCGATGGGCGCGCATGCCTGCTATATCTATCTGCGCGGCGAATATATCCGCGAGCGCGAGGCTTTGCAGGCGGCGATCGACGAATGTTACGATGCCGGATTGCTGGGCGCGAATGCCGCCGGGTCGGGCTGGGATTTCGATTGCTACCTGCATCACGGCGCAGGCGCCTATATCTGCGGCGAGGAAACGGCGCTTCTGGAAAGCCTTGAAGGCAAGAAGGGCATGCCACGGATGAAGCCTCCGTTTCCTGCTGGGGCCGGGCTCTATGGTTGCCCGACAACCGTGAACAATGTCGAATCCATCGCCGTGGTGCCGACGATCCTGCGCCGGGGGCCGGAATGGTTCGCAGGTTTCGGGCGTCCGAACAATGCCGGGGTGAAGCTGTTCGGCCTGACCGGTCATGTCGAAAACACCTGTGTGGTGGAAGAGGCCATGTCGATCAGCATGAAGGAATTGATCGAAAAGCATGGCGGTGGCGTGCGCGGCGGCTGGAAGAACCTGAAAGCAGTGATTCCCGGCGGTGCGTCCTGCCCGGTCCTGACGGCCGAGCAATGCGAGACCGCGATCATGGATTACGACGGCATGCGCGATCTGAGGTCGAGCTTTGGCACTGCCTGCATGATCGTGATGGATCAGTCCACCGATGTCATCAAGGCGGTCTGGCGGCTGTCGAAATTCTTCAAGCATGAAAGCTGCGGTCAGTGCACGCCCTGCCGCGAGGGCACCGGCTGGATGATGCGGGTGATGGATCGACTGGTCCGGGGCGAGGCCGAGATCGAGGAAATCGACATGCTGTTTGACGTGACCAAACAGGTCGAGGGCCACACGATCTGCGCTTTGGGTGATGCGGCTGCATGGCCGATTCAGGGTCTGATCCGCAATTTCCGCGAGGAGATCGAGGATCGGATCAAGGCCAGACGAACGGGGCGCATGGGCGCCATGGCGGCGGAATAGGGGGCAATGATGATCGGAATCCGTAACATTGCTGATCGTGCCGGAATTCTGGTTGGCATGCTGGGGCTGACTGCATTGTCCGGCTGTTTCGGCATCGGCGGCCCGGATGCTCCGCCGCCGCTTGCCAGTGCTCAGGTGAATGGCGTGCAATATCGGGTCGATGCGGTTGAAGCCGGCGCGGCGTCCGGCGTCGCGCAATCGCCACTCGACCTTGCCGGCGCCGGATCGGGTTGGGTCGTTAGCCGTACGGATGGCAAGCCGATGACCGCCGCGGATGAACAGGGTGCCTATCGGGCCTTTGCGGTTCATTGCAAGGGGCTGATCGGGCCGGGTAACCTGTCGCAGCATCAGGGCAAGTCGGTCTATCGCTTCCGGGAGTGTAACGAGTGATGATGAACCTGCGTTCAGCCATGCAGATCGCGCCGTCCGGCAGGGCGGTGATTGCGGCTGGCGCGGCTGTGATGGGTTTTGCCGGACATGTGGCGACCTTCACGCATCTTTCACCGAACCGTGCGACCGCGTTCCGTGTTATGTCCGGCAGACATAACAGACCGGAGGCACGAGCCATGAAAGCCCGTAACTGCATGGCGGCAGCAATTGCCGCGACATTGACCCTGACCGCTATTCCCGCCGTCGCGCTGGAGCCGTTGAGCCAGGAGCGTTATATCAATGACCGCCTGATCGCGGCGCGGATCGCCGACCGGATCCGACGGGAATGCCCCTCGATCAGTGCAAGAATGGTTTATGCGTGGTCGCAGGCGCGCGCGCTCAAGAAATATGCGCGCGACAAGGGATATTCCGAAGCCCAGATCGAGGCGTTTCTGGACAGCAAAGCCGATAAGCAGCGCATTTATGCCGTGGCCGAGGATTACATGGCCCGCAATGGCGTGACAAACGGCGATGCAGAGAGTTATTGCCGCCTTGGGCGGGATGAAATCGCGAAGAAGACGGTCACCGGATCGCTTCTGAGCGCAAAGTAAGGATGGAATGATGGCCGAATTGCGGACAATCAAGATCGACGGCAAGGAAATCGAGGTCGATCCCAACCTGACTCTCATTCAGGCTTGCGAGCAGGCCGGGGTCGAGATTCCGCGCTTCTGCTATCACGAGCGGCTGTCGATTGCCGGAAACTGCCGGATGTGTCTGGTCGAAGTGGTCGGCGGCCCGCCCAAGCCGGCGGCCTCCTGTGCCATGCAAGTCAAGGATTTGCGTCCGGGGCCCGAAGGTGCGCCGAGCGAGATCCGCACCAACAGCCCGATGGTCAAGAAGGCGCGCGAAGGGGTGATGGAGTTTCTGCTGATCAACCACCCGCTGGATTGCCCGATCTGCGATCAGGGCGGCGAATGCGATCTTCAGGATCAGGCCATGGCTTACGGCGTCGATTTCAGCCGTTATCGCGAACCCAAGCGAGCTTCGGAGGAGCTTAATCTCGGGCCGCTGGTCGAGACACATATGACCCGCTGCATCTCCTGCACCCGCTGCGTGCGCTTCACGTCCGAGGTGGCGGGGATCACCCAGATGGGCCAGACCGGACGCGGCGAAGACAGTGAGATCACCAGTTATCTGAACGAAACGCTGGCCTCGAACCTGCAGGGCAATATCATTGATCTTTGCCCGGTCGGCGCCTTGGTCAGCAAGCCCTATGCCTTCACCGCCCGCCCGTGGGAACTGACCAAGACCGAGACGATCGACGTCATGGATGCGCTTGGCAGCAATATTCGCGTCGATACCAAGGGACGCGAGGTAATGCGGATCATGCCTCGTAACCATGATGGCGTGAATGAGGAATGGATCAGCGACAAGTCCCGCTTCGTCTGGGACGGGCTGCGCCGTCAGCGGCTGGACCGGCCCTATATCCGCGAGAATGGTAAATTGCGGGTGGCAACATGGCCCGAGGCTTTGACCGCTGCGGCCCGTGCGATGCAAGGCAAGAAAATTGCGGGGCTGGTCGGCGATCTGGCCCCGACCGAAGCCGCCTTCAGCCTGAAGACGCTGATCGAGGGGTTCGGCGGCAATGTCGAATGCCGCACCGACGGGGCACGGCTGCCTGCCGGAAACCGCGCGGGCTATGCGGGGACGGCGCGGATCGAGGATATCGATAATGCCGCGATGATCCAGTTGATCGGCACCAATCCCAGAGAAGAGGCCCCGGTATTGAATGCCCGTATCCGCAAGGCGTGGGCTGCCGGCGCACAGATCGGGCTGGTGGGCGAGGCCGTCGATCTGACCTATGATTACGCCCATGTCGGCACGGATCGAGCGGCACTTGAAAAGCTGTCTTCACAGAAAATCAGCGATGAGACCCGTGATAAGCCGACGCTGGTCATCGTTGGTCAGGGTGCCATCCGAGAGGCCGATGGCGAGGCGGTTCTTGCCCATGCGATGAAACTGGCCGAGAACTCGAATTCCGGGTTGCTGATCCTGCATACGGCCGCCTCGCGCGTGGGCGCGATGGATGTCGGCGCCGTGACCGAAGGCGGATTGCCCGCGGCCATCGAGGGTGCCGAGGTGATCTTCAATCTTGGTGCTGACGAGGTCGAAATCGCCGAAGGGCAGTTCGTGATCTATCAGGGAAGCCATGGCGACAGGGGGGCGCATCGCGCCGATGTGATCCTGCCTGCGGCCTGCTACACCGAGGAAAACGGGTTGTTCGTGAATACCGAAGGCCGTCCGCAACTGGCGCTGCGTGCCAATTTTGCGCCGGGCGAGGCCAAGGAGAACTGGGCGATCCTGCGTGCGCTTTCCGCGGAACTGGGTCAGGCATTACCCTGGGATAGCCTGGCGCAACTGCGCCGTGCCCTGATCAAGGCGGTTCCGCATCTGGCCCTGATCGATCAGGTGCCCGAGAACGAATGGCAGGCTTTGGAACTGGCCGATCTTGGACGCGCGGATTTCAGCAATCCGATCAAGGATTTCTATCTCACCAACCCAATCGCGCGCAGTTCGCCCCTGATGGGGGAATTGTCGCGTATGGCCGCGGCGCGTCATGCGCCGGCCATAGCTGCGGAGTAATCGATATGCTGCCAGCCCCTCGCAAGCCCGTGTTTCGCCTCGCCCTTCTGGGGGTGCTGTTGCTGGCTGGTTGTGGGGCGGGGGACAAGCCGCAGCGCCCTCCGGAAAAGCCCAATTATCTGGTGGCCCGGGTCGGATCCGCCGGTCAGTCTGCGAAAGCAGGGGAGCTGAAACTGGCGCGGGTTTCGACGAAATCCGGTGAAATCCTGATTCTCGAACCGGATGGCGAGGTGACCTCGATGGATCTCGATTCGCCGGAAGGGAAGGAGGCCTTTGCAATCACCGAGGCCGACCTGATGGCGTTGAACGCCAATCTGGATATCGACCTTTCGGGCGTTGCCGGTCCTGCCGAACCCGGTCGGCCACCGCGCAAATCGGCGCAGCAGAAGATGATCGAGGCGTTCGCCGCGCGGACACAGCCGCTTTTGCCGAATATGAGGGAAGGGGCCAAGATCGATCCCGAGGATTTCCTTGCGGTGCAGGTGGTGGTTCTGAATCCCGGCAAGGGTGACGATCTGGTCAGCGTTAAGGCAAATCTGCGTAAAGGGGTGGACGCCGATATCGCCTTTTCGTATGCCACCTGCGCACTGGCCGGGTGGGCGAATGACTCGGGAGCGAATTACGGACGTCATATCCGTACGTTACAGGATACACGTAACGGGAAAGTACTGATCAACGCGGCATTCACGATCTCGGACGAAAAGCCGCTGGGATTGCGGGTCATGGAAACACAAGACGCTTTGCAAGAGTGCAAGGCACGCGGCATTCCCGCGGCATAAGGCAGAGGGACGGGCTATATGGCTGAATTCTGGGCATCCTCTTTGGGCATCGCAATCAGCCTGCTGTTGCAGGGACTTGCGTTGATCGCCTTTGTGATGGGTTCGCTCATCTATCTGGTTTATGGCGACCGCAAGATCTGGGCTGCGGTTCAGATGCGGCGCGGCCCGAACGTGGTCGGACCCTGGGGGCTTTTGCAGACCTTCGCCGACGCCTTGAAATATGTCGTCAAGGAAATCGTCGTTCCCGCCGGTGCGGATAAATTCGTATTCTTCCTTGCGCCTTTCCTGTCGATGGTGCTGGCGCTGCTGGCATTCGTTGCGATTCCCTTCGCGCCGGGCTGGGTGATGGCCGATATCAATGTCGGCATTCTGTTCATCTTTGCCGTGTCCTCGCTGGAAGTATATGGCGTGATCATGGGCGGCTGGGCCTCCAACTCGAAATATCCGTTCCTGGGCTCGCTGCGTTCCGCCGCTCAGATGATCTCATACGAAGTCAGCCTTGGCCTGATCATCATCGGCATCATCATCTCGTCCGGCTCGATGAACCTGACCGCCATCGTCGAGTCGCAAAGCGGGGCCGGGCTGTTGTCGTGGTACTGGCTGCCGCATCTGCCGATGCTGGTGCTGTTCTTCGTCTCGGCACTGGCCGAAACCAACCGTCCGCCCTTCGATCTGCCCGAGGCGGAATCCGAATTGGTCGCAGGCTTCATGGTCGAATATTCCTCGACGCCCTATCTGCTGTTCATGGCCGGCGAATATATCGCCATGTGGCTGATGTGCGCACTGATCTCGCTGCTGTTCTTCGGCGGCTGGCTGTCGCCCATTCCGGGTATTCCCGACGGGGCGCTGTGGATGGTCCTGAAGATGGCCTTCTGGTTCTTCATGTTCGCCATGGTGAAGGCCATCGTGCCGCGTTACCGCTATGATCAGCTTATGCGGATCGGCTGGAAAGTGTTCCTGCCGCTGTCACTGGGCTGGGTCGTGATCGTGGCATTTCTTGTAAAATATGAAGTGCTTGGCGGGTTCTGGACCCGCTGGGCGGGAGCATAAGCTATGGCATTCGATATCGCCCGAGCCACCAAATATTTCCTGATGGTCGATTTCATCAAGGGCTTTGGCCTTGGCATGAAATATTTCTTCGCACCCAAGGCCACGCTGAATTATCCGCATGAAAAGGGCCCGCTTTCGCCGCGCTTCCGGGGCGAACATGCGCTGCGCCGTTACCCGAACGGGGAAGAGCGTTGCATCGCCTGCAAACTGTGCGAGGCGATCTGCCCCGCGCAGGCGATCACCATCGATGCCGAACCGCGCGAAGATGGCAGCCGCCGCACCACCCGCTATGATATCGACATGACCAAATGCATCTATTGCGGGTTCTGCCAGGAGGCTTGCCCGGTGGATGCCATTGTCGAGGGTCCGAATTTCGAGTTCGCGACCGAAAGCCGGGAAGAGCTGTTTTACGACAAGCAGAAATTGCTGGATAACGGCGCCCGTTGGGAAGCCGAAATCGCCCGCAACCTTGCCATTGACGCGCCCTACAGATGACCGACGCTTTCAACAAGATGTTCCAGCAGATGCTGCAATCCGGACAGGAGATGGCGCGCGCCTTCAATCCGGCGCTGGAGCATGTCGATACCAGGGCGTTTGAGAAACTGGTTCCGACCATGCCGTCGGACATGCTGGAGATGTGGTTTGGCAAGACCTTCAACCGTGACGGTCTTGACGCGCGGACGCGGCTGCTGGTGACGATCGCTGCAATGACCGTGCAGGGCGCCCATGCCGAACCGCAGCTTCGCCTGACCATCCGCCATGCCCGTGAAGCGGGCGCCTCCGCGCGCGAGATTGCCGAGGTGATCTATCAGATGGGGATGTTCGGCGGTATTCCAGCGATGCAGAAAGCCCTTGAAATCGCGCAGGGCGTATTCACTGAAGACGAGGACGAGACCGAATGATTACACTTGCATTCTACCTGTTCGCGATCTCTGTCTGCGTGGCCGGATTCATGGTCGTGCTGTCCAGAAACCCGGTGCATTCGGTCCTGTGGCTGATCCTGGCGTTCCTGTCGGCTGCGGGCCTGTTCGTACTGCAGGGGGCGGAATTCGTGGCGATGTTGCTGGTGATCGTCTATGTCGGCGCGGTTGCGGTTCTCTTCCTGTTCGTCGTCATGATGCTGGATGTGGATTTTGCCGAGCTCAAAGGAGAATTTGCCCGCTATCTTCCGCTTGGCGGGCTGATCGCCATCGTCCTGATGGCGCAGCTTGGGATCGCGCTCGGAGCCTGGGAAAGCGCACAGGACGCCGAGGCATTGCGCGCCGTCCCGATCACGGGCGAGGCGATGAACTCGCATGCGATCGGCAACGTGCTTTATGACCATTATATGCTGCCCTTCCAGCTTGCCGGTCTGGTATTGCTGGTGGCAATGATCGGGGCGATCACGCTGACCATGCGCCACCGCCGCGACATCAAGCGGCAGGACGTGATCGAACAGATGCACCGCGATCCAGCCAAAACCATGGAACTGCGTGACGTGAAACCGGGGCAGGGGCTTTGAGGACCGGCAGCATAATTGCAATAGCCATCGGAATCCTGGCAGCGGTTCTTGTGGCAAACGGATATTTCAGTGGGTAAAAACCCTGAGGGACAAGGACGATGATTGGACTGACGCATTATCTCGTGGTGGGGGCGATCCTGTTCGTCACCGGCATTTTCGGCATCTTCGTGAACCGCAAGAACGTCATCGTCATCCTGATGTCGATCGAACTGATGCTGCTTGCGGTGAATATCAATTTCGTCGCCTTCTCGACCCATCTCGGCGATCTGACCGGGCAGATATTCACCTTGTTCGTGCTGACCGTGGCCGCAGCCGAGGCGGCGATCGGGCTTGCCATTCTCGTGGTGTTCTTCCGCAACCGCGGCTCGATCGCGGTGGAAGATGTCAATGTGATGAAGGGGTAAGGAGACATGGCGCAATTCATCCTTTTTGCCCCACTGCTGGGTGCGATCATCGCCGGTTTCGGCTGGCGCGTGATCGGCGAGACGGCGGCGCAATATCTGACAACGGGCATCCTGTTCGCGGCGGCGCTGTTCAGCTGGATCATCTTCCTCAGCTTCGATGGCGAAGTACAGCATCTGCCGGTGTTCGACTGGGTGGTTTCGGGTGATTTCACCTCGGAATGGGCCATCCGGCTGGATCGGCTGACAGCGATCATGCTGGTGGTGGTGACGACGGTTTCGGCGCTCGTCCATCTGTATTCGATGGGCTACATGGCCCATGACGATAATTTCGACCATGATCAGAACTACAAGGCGCGCTTCTTCGCCTATCTGTCCTTCTTTACCTTTGCCATGCTGATGCTGGTGACCGCTGACAATCTGTTGCAGATGTTCTTCGGATGGGAGGGTGTGGGCGTCGCCTCTTACCTGCTGATCGGTTTCTATTTCAGGAAGCAATCGGCGGGCGCGGCGGCGATGAAGGCGTTCATCGTCAACCGGGTAGGCGATTTCGGGTTCCTGCTGGGGATTTTCGGCCTGTACTGGATGACCGGCTCGATCCAGTTCGACACGGTTTTCGAACAGGTGCCGGAACTGGCGCAAACACAGATGCACTTCCTCTGGAGCGACTGGAACGCAGTCGAGGTTATCGCGGTGCTGCTGTTCATCGGCGCGATGGGGAAATCCGCACAGCTTCTGCTGCATACATGGCTGCCCGACGCGATGGAGGGTCCGACGCCGGTTTCCGCCCTGATCCACGCCGCGACGATGGTGACGGCGGGGGTCTTCCTCGTCTGCCGGATGTCGCCCTTGTATGAGTTCGCCCCGGATGCCAAGACCTTCATTACCGTCATTGGCGCGACAACGGCGTTTTTCGCGGCGACCGTGGGGCTGGTGCAGAACGATATCAAGCGGGTGATCGCCTATTCGACCTGTTCACAGCTGGGCTATATGTTCGTGGCTGCCGGTGTAGGCGTCTATTCGGTGGCGATGTTCCACCTGCTGACCCATGCCTTCTTCAAGGCCATGCTGTTCCTTGGCGCAGGCTCGGTCATTCATGCGATGCATCATGAACAGGATATGCGGAATTATGGCGGGTTGCGGAAGAAAGTGCCGCTGACTTTCGCCGCGATGCTGATCGGCACGCTGGCGATTACCGGGGTCGGGATACCGCTGACGCATATCGGTTTCGCAGGCTTCCTGTCCAAGGACGCCGCGATCGAAAGCGCATGGGCAGGCAATACCTATGCGTTCTGGATGCTGGTCATTGCTGCGGCATTCACCAGCTTTTATAGCTGGCGGCTGATGTTCATGACCTTCTGGGGCAAGCCGCGCGGCGATCATCATGCGCATGACCACGCCCATGAAAGCCCGCGCGTCATGACTGTGCCTCTGGGTGTTCTGGCGGTCGGGGCGATCTTTGCCGGGATGGTCTGGTATCAGCCTTTCTTCGGCAGTCATGACCGTGTGGCCGAATTCTTCCATATGGGGCATGGCGAGGCCCATGCCAGCGCCGAGGCCGGGCATGAAGAGGCCGAAGCCGAAGAGGGCACGGGCGAGGAAACCGCTGCCGCCGAAGGGCAGGAAGCGGCAGCACCCGCTGAGGGTGAAGCGGCGACCGGGACTGATCCCGCAGAGGGTGAGGAACAGGCGATTGCCACCGACGTTCCGGCACCGGTCGGCGGCGCGATCTACATGCATCCCGGCAATCATGTTCTGGACGAGGCGCATCATTCGCCCGCATGGGTCAAGGTTTCGCCGTTCATTGCCATGCTTGGAGGATTGCTGGTTGCGTGGCTCTTTTACATCCGTTATCCGCAGGCCCCCGCAAAACTGGCTGCCCAGCAGCCTGCGCTATATCAGTTCCTGCTGAACAAATGGTATTTCGATGAGCTTTACGAAGTCGTTTTCGTCCGTCCTGCCAAATGGCTTGGCCGCAAGCTGTGGACGGGCGGCGACGGAGTGGTTATCGACGGCACCATCAACGGGATAGCCATGGGAATCATCCCGCGTCTGACGCGCTTTGCCGGTCGGGTGCAGTCTGGCTACCTGTTCCATTACGCCTTCGCGATGGTTCTTGGCATCGTGGGCTTGCTGATCTGGGTAATGATGCGGGGAACGCACTGATATGACGAACTTACTTTCGATCATTACCTTTCTGCCAATTGTTGCGGCCATCATTCTGGCGCTGTTCCTGCGCGGCGATGACGAAGCGGCGCAAAAGAATGCCAAATGGCTGGCACTGATCGCGACATCGGCGACATTCGTGATCTCGCTGTTCCTGCTGACGGGCTTCAATCCGGCCGATACCGGGTTCCAGTTCGTCGAGGATCATGCATGGATCATGGGTCTGCGCTACAAGATGGGCGTCGATGGCATCTCGATCCTGTTCGTGATGCTGACCACCTTCCTGATGCCGCTGACGATTCTGTCAACATGGGACGTCAATGCGCGTGTGAAGGAATACATGATCGCCTTTCTGGCCCTTGAGGGGCTGATGATCGGCGTTTTCACGGCGCTTGACCTGTTCCTGTTCTACCTGTTCTTCGAGGCCGGGCTGATCCCGATGTTCCTGATCATCGGCATCTGGGGCGGCCAGAACCGTATCTATGCGGCGTTCAAGTTCTTTCTCTATACCTTCCTTGGCTCGGTGCTGATGCTGGTTGCGATGATCGCCATGTACCGGACCGCGGGTACGACGGATATCGCCGTTTTGCTGGACTATAATTTCCCGTCCGAGACGCTGCGGGTACTGGGATTCACCATCGTTGGCGGCATGCAGACGCTGCTGTTCCTGGCCTTCTTCGCCAGTTTTGCGGTGAAGATGCCGATGTGGCCGGTGCATACCTGGTTGCCGGACGCCCATGTTCAGGCACCCACCGCGGGCTCGGTCGTGCTGGCGGCGGTGCTGTTGAAGATGGGCGGCTATGGTTTCCTGCGGTTCTCGCTGCCGATGTTCCCGGTGGCAAGCGAGATGTTGCAGCCGCTGGTCTTCTGGATGTCGGCGATCGCCATTGTCTACACTTCGCTGGTGGCCATGGCGCAGTCGGACATGAAGAAGTTGATCGCCTATTCATCGGTGGCGCATATGGGTTATGTGACCATGGGGATTTTTGCCGCCAATCAGCAGGGGCTGGACGGGGCGATTTTCCAGATGCTGTCGCATGGGTTCATCTCGGGCGCGCTGTTCCTGTGTGTCGGCGTCATCTATGACCGGATGCACACGCGCGAGATTGATGCCTATGGCGGGCTTGTGAACCGGATGCCTGCCTATGCGCTGGTGTTCATGTTCTTCACGCTTGCCAATGTCGGCCTGCCCGGAACCTCGGGTTTCGTAGGTGAATTCCTGACATTGATGGGAACGTTCAAGGCGAATACCTGGGTGGCCTTTGTCGCCGCGACAGGCGTGATCCTTTCGGCAGCCTATGCGCTGTGGCTTTATCGCCGGGTGACGCTTGGCGCGTTGATCAAGGAAAGTCTCAAGATGATCAGCGATCTGACGCCGCGCGAGAAATGGATTTTCGCGCCGCTGGTTGCGATGACTCTGCTTCTGGGCGTCTATCCGCGCCTTGTCACCGATATCACCGGCCCCGCAGTCGAGGCGCTGCTGGCCGGCTATACCGACGCTCTGCCGCACGAGGCGGCCGACGGGCTTGCCCCGCTTGGCTCTGCCGCCGCCTCTGAGTCCAGCCATTGAGGAAAGCAAGATGACCGCGCTCGATTTCTCGACCATTCTGCCCGAGCTGCTGCTGGCCATCTATGCGCTGGTGGCGCTGTTGGCCGGGGCTTATTTCGGCAAGGATGCCATTGCAAAGCCGATCATGTGGGCGACTGTCGCGGCGCTGCTGCTGGCGGGGCTATATATCGGCCTTGGCAACCAGCCCGCTCAGCGGACCGCTTTTTATGGCATGTTCATCGACGATTCCTTTGCGCGCTTCGCGAAGGTGACGATCCTTGTCTCTGCCGCCGCAGTTCTTGCAATGAGCGCGGATTACATGATGCGGCGCGGATTGATGAGATTCGAATATCCCATCCTGATCACCCTGGCCGCAATCGGCATGATGATGATGGTTTCCGCCGGGGATCTGCTGTCGCTTTATCTGGGCCTGGAGCTGCAATCGCTGTCGCTTTACGTCGTGGCGGCGATGCGTCGGGAAAGCGCCAAATCATCGGAGGCAGGGCTCAAGTATTTCGTGCTTGGCGCGCTTAGTTCGGGGCTGTTGCTGTTCGGCGCCTCGTTGGTCTATGGCTTTGCGGGAACCACGAATTTCGAAGCGATTGCGGGAACCGTGACCGGCGACAGCCTGTCGATCGGGATTCTGTTCGGTCTGGTCTTCCTGCTGGTCGGTCTTGCCTTCAAGGTCTCGGCGGTACCGTTCCATATGTGGACGCCAGATGTCTATGAAGGTGCGCCCACGCCGGTTGCGGCCTTCTTCGCCACCGCGCCCAAGGTCGCGGCCATGGCGCTTCTGGCACGGCTGTTGTTCGGCGCATTCGGGAACGTGACCGATGACTGGGGACAGATCGTCGCGGCGCTTGCGGTCATGTCGATGTTCCTTGGCTCGATTGCCGGGATCGGGCAGCGCAATATCAAGCGCCTGATGGCCTATTCCTCGATCGCGCATATGGGGTTCGCGCTGGTCGGACTTGCTTCTGGCACCGCCGACGGGGTGCAGGCGATGCTGCTTTATATGGCGATCTATGCGGTGATGAATGTCGGCACCTTTGCCTTTATCCTCTCGATGGAGCGTGACGGCGAACCGGTGACCGATCTGGACAGCCTGAACCGCTTTGCCCTGTCCGAGCCGACAAAGGGAATGGCTGTGCTGTTCCTGATGTTCAGCCTTGCCGGCGTTCCGCCTTTTCTGGGCTTTTTCGCCAAGCTTGGCGTGCTTTCGGCGGCGGTCGACTCGGGCATGGCCTGGCTTGCGGTGATGGGCGTCGTCGCTTCGGTCATTGGCGCGTTCTATTACCTGCGGATCGTCTATTATATGTATTTCGGCGCCGAAGGTGACGCCATCGCAAGCCGTATGGGATTGATGCAATATCTGGCTTTGATCGTGCCCGCGGCTGTCCTTTTGCTTGGCGCGGCCTCGATGATGGGCGCCGATCAGGCCGCCGCCACGGCAGCGCATTCGCTTGTCGCACCCGAGTCCGCGGCAGCAGGCGCAGATGCCGTGGAAGGCCAGAGCCCCGCCGGGACGGATAGTGAATAATCCGGCGATTGCGGATTGGCCCGACGGTGTCGCCCGGCATGTTCTGGAGCGCGTGGACAGCACGAATGCCGAGGCTTTTCGCCTAGCTCCGCATCTGAGCGGACCCGCCTGGATCATGGCGCGACGACAAGAGGCCGGGCGCGGGCGCCGCGGACGGCCCTGGAACGATCCTCCGGGGAATTTCGCGGCTACACTGGTGCTCCGCCCAACGGGTGGTCCGGGCGAGGCGGCGCGGCTGTCCTTTGTCGCGGCGCTTGCCCTGCATGATGCGTTGGTTACTCTGTGTGGCCCGCAACTTCGGCTTGCGTTGAAATGGCCGAACGATGTGCTGCTGAATGGCGGCAAGCTGTCGGGTATTCTTCTGGAAAGCAGCGGAACCGGTGGCAGCATGGCATCGCTGGCCATCGGCATCGGCGTCAACCTTGCGGCTGCACCGGAATCCGAACAGATCGAGGCCGGGGCCATGCGGCCCGTCAGCCTGCTGGGTGAAACCGGGCTGACGATCACGCCCGAGGAATTGCTGGACGCGCTTGCGCCTGCGTTCAATGATTGGGCGCGGCGCATGGAGAATGAGGGCTTTGCGCCGATCCGTCAGGCATGGCTGGCGCGGGCGGCAAGACTGGGCGAAACTATTCTTGCGCGGGCCGGGAATACCCGGATCGAGGGTCGCTTTGACGGCATAGACGAAACCGGCGCACTGATCCTGACAACGGCGGGTGGCCGGCAGGCAATACCTGCTGCCGAGATATATTTCAGCGGGGGCTGAGGACATGCTTCTGTGTATCGACACGGGCAATACCAACACGGTTTTTTCGATCTGGGACGGCGACAGGTTCCTGACGCATTGGCGTATCGCGACCGATCACCGTCGCACAGCGGATGAATATTATGTCTGGCTGTCCACATTGATCGCGGTGCGGAAGTTCGAGCTGGACATCGATGCCTGCATCATCAGTGCCACCGCTCCGCGCGTCTTGTTCAATCTGCGTGTGCTGTGCAATCGCTATTTCAGCATTCGCCCGCTGGTCGTCGGCAAGCCCGAATGTCTTCTGCCGGTCGAGCCGCGCGTGGATCCGGGGCAACGCGTTGGCCCGGATCGGCTGGCGAATACTGTGGGCGCCTTTGACCGGCATGGCGGCTATACGGTGGTGGTCGATTTCGGAACTGCGACGAATTTCGATCTGGTCGATTGCGACGGCGCTTATGCGGGCGGCGTGATAGCGCCCGGCGTGAACCTGTCGCTTGAGGCATTGCATATGGCTGCGGCCGCGTTGCCGCATGTGGATGTGACGACTCCCGAACGGGTCATCGGAACGAATACGGTTGCCTGTATTCAATCGGGCATTTACTGGGGTTATATCGGCCTGATCGAAGGCATCATAAAGCGCATCCGCATTGAACGGAACCACGATTTCAAAGTCGTGGCGACCGGGGGGCTTGCGCCGCTTTTCGATCAGGGATTTGACCTCTTCGACACAATCGAAGACGATCTGACGATGCACGGATTACGACTTATACACGATTACAACAAGGAGATGGGCAATGGCTGAACGCCTGTTTTATCTGCCGCTGGGCGGCGCGGGCGAAATCGGCATGAACGCCTATGTCTATGGGTATGGCGCGCCGGGCAAGGAACGTCTGATCCTTGTCGATCTGGGCGTGACATTCGGGGATATGGAGTCCAGCCCCGGGATCGACCTGATCATGCCCGATGTGACCTGGCTTGAGGAAAACCGCGACCGGCTGGAGGCGATCTTCATCACCCATGGCCACGAAGATCATCTTGGCGCGATCGCGCATCTGTGGCCCCGGCTTGGCGTGCCGGTCTATGCGCGTAAATTCACCGCCACGTTGTGCCGGTTGAAACTGGAAGAGGTGGGTTTGCCCACCGATACGGTGAAGATCGTCGAACCGCGGCCGCATGTCATCGAGCAAGGACCGTTCTCGGTCCAGTTCCTGCCGGTCAGCCACTCGATTCCGGAAAGCGCCGGGCTGATCATCGATACGCCCGCGGGGCGGATCCTGCATACCGGCGATCTGAAGCTGGATGAGACGCCGGTTGTCGGCGATCCCTTCGAGCCCGCAAAATGGCAGGAGATTGCCAATGAGGGGCAGGGGATCAAGGTCATGGCCTGCGATTCCACCAATGTATTCGCCACCCATCCGGGCCGCTCGGAAACCATACTGGCCGAACCGATCCGCGACTGGGTGACCGCGCAGAAAAACATGGTTGTGGCCACCACCTTCGCCAGCAATATCGCCCGGCTCAGAACGCTTGCCGATGCCGCGATCGCTTCGGGCCGCAAGGTATGCCTTCTGGGGCGCGCCATGCGCCGGATGGTTTCGGTAGGCCTTGAGACCGGCATCCTGACCGATTTTCCCGAAACCATCGGCCCGGATGAGGCGGCGGATCTGCCACGCGACAAGGTCATGCTGATCGTCACCGGCTCTCAGGGGGAACGCCGTGCGGCAAGCGCGCAATTGTCGCGCGGACGCTACCTTGGCCTGTCGCTGAAAGAGGGCGACAGCTTCCTGTTCAGTTCGAAAACCATTCCCGGGAATGAGCGTTCGGTCGGGCGCATCATGAATGCACTTAGCGAACTGGGCGTGAATGTGTTCGATGACAAGGACGGGCTGTATCACGTCTCGGGTCATGCGAACCGCCCGGATATCGAGCGGATCCATGATCTGATGAAACCGCAGATCGTCGTGCCGATGCATGGCGAGCATCTGCATCTGCGTGAACATGTCGAGATCGCGCGTAGCAAGGGCTCAATTGCGGAGATCGTGACCAATGGCACGATGCTTGAGCTTACCGGTGATGTCCCCCGGGTGATCGACCATGTCGAGACGGGCCGGCTGTATCTTGACGGCAATACGCTGATCGGCGCGATGGACGGGATCGTGCGCGACCGTATCCGCATGGCATTGAACGGCCATGCCCTGATCAGTGTGATCGTGGATGAAGATGACAATGTGCTGCCCGACGCATGGGTCGAACTGATGGGCCTTCCCGCTCGTACCCGCGGCGGTGACGATCTGCCCCGGCATGTGGAAACCGAACTGGCCGAGTTTCTGGAGACCGCCAACCGCAAGACTGTCGCGGATGACAAGAAACTTGACGAGGCGATCCGCAAAATCACCCGTCAGGTCTGCATGGAAGAAATCGGCAAGAAACCCGAGGTGACCGTTATCATCAGCCGCTTGACGGCAGAGTAGCGATAAGGTTTCTGGCGTCCTGCGATGGCCGGGGGCATATGCCGCCCCCGGATTTCTCGCAGGTTATTTGGACAAAGAAGAAGCGATGAGCGAGACTGGAAAATCGGCATTCGATCCGAATCCGCCACGCCGGAATTTCTATGGCCGGAGGCATGGCAAAACCCTGCGGCATAGTCAGAAGGGCTATCTTCAGGAGGATCTGGGCGAATTACGTCCTCGAGGCATCACATTCGATGAAAACCCCGAGCGCAGGCCGATTTCTCTTAGCGCCATTTTCGGAGATGACCGGGATGTCTGGTTAGAGATCGGCTTTGGTGGCGGAGAGCATATGGTGCATATGGCCGCCAGCTATCCGAAGATCGGGATTATCGGCTGCGAGCCATATATCAATGGCGTAGCCATGCTGCTGGGCAAGATCCGGCAGGCCGGGGTCAGTAATCTTTCGGTTCATCCGGGCGATGCGCGTGACCTGATGGATGTGCTGCCCGATGCAAGTATTTCGCGCAGTTTCCTGCTATATCCCGATCCCTGGCCCAAGGCGCGCCATCATCGCCGCCGTTTCGTGACGCCCGAGCATCTTCTGCCTCTGGCGCGCGTCATGCGACCGGGGGGCGAGTTTCGGGTTGCGACCGATATCCCTGATTATGTGCGCCAGACATTGGAAGAGGTGCCTCTGGCCGGGTTCGATCTTGTCAGTGAAACCGACAGGCCCTGGGATGACTGGATCAGCACCAGATACGAGCAAAAAGCCCTGCGCGAGGGGCGTATGCCGCATTATGTGACATTCCGAAGGCAGAGTTAGACCGGCTTCTTCTTTGCTTAAATACCTAAAGAAAAATCATCAGGTCGCTCACTCCCACTCGATGGTGCCCGGTGGCTTCGAGGTGATGTCATAGGTGCAGCGATTTATCCCTTTGACCTCATTGATGATCCGTGTCGCGGTCTCGCCAAGGAACTCATGGCTGAACGGGTAGTAATCGGCAGTCATTCCATCCACCGAGGTCACAGCCCGCAAGGCGCAGGCATAATCATATGTCCGCCCGTCGCCCATCACGCCGACCGTGCGGACCGGAAGGATGGCGACGAAAGCCTGCCAGATTTCGTCATAGAGCCCATGTTTGCGGATCTGGTCGATGAAGACGGCATCCGCCTTGCGTAGGATCTCCAGCTTGTCACGGGTGATTTCGCCGGGACAGCGGATGGCCAGACCGGGGCCCGGGAAGGGATGGCGGCCAATGAAGGAAGCCGGCAGGCCAAGTTCCCGGCCCAAAGCGCGAACCTCATCCTTGAACAGCGCGCGCAAAGGCTCGACCAGCTTCAGCCCCATCTTTTCGGGCAAACCACCGACATTATGGTGCGATTTGATCGTGACGGAAGGCCCGCCGCTGAACGAGACACTTTCGATCACGTCGGGATAGAGCGTGCCCTGCGCGAGAAACTCGGCCCCTTCGATATCATTCGCATATTTCTGAAAGACATCGATGAACAGCTTGCCGATGGTCTTGCGCTTGACCTCGGGATCGCTGATGCCCTCAAGCGCGCCAAGGAATAGTTCGCTTTCATCGGCATGAACCAGCGGGATATTGTAGTTGTCGCGGAACATCGAGACGACTTCCTGCGCCTCGTTCAGCCGCAAGAGGCCATGATCGACGAAGACGCAGGTCAGCTGATCGCCGATTGCCTCATGGATCAGAACGGCCGCAACCGAGGAATCCACACCGCCCGATAGCCCGCAGATCACCTTGCGGTCGCCGACCTGCTCGCGGATCAAGGCGATTGCCTCGTCGCGATAGCTGGCCATGGTCCAGTCGCCCGTGAATCCGGCCAGACGCACGAAGTTTTCCAGCATCTTCCGGCCATTGGCGGTGTGATGCACCTCGGGGTGGAACTGGACGGCGTAGAAATGGCGGGCTTCATCCGCGATCATCGCCATGGGCGCATTCGGCGATGTGCCGATGATCTCGAAACCCGGGGCCAGTTGGGTTACCCGATCACCATGGCTCATCCAGACTTCTTCCCGGCCCGTTTCGAACAGACCGTTGAAGATGCCGTCGCCTTTATGACCGGCGGCGGGCGAGATGAAGGCGCGGCCATATTCGGCGTGATGACCGGCTTCGACGCGACCGCCAAGCTGTTCCATCATCACCTGCTGGCCGTAGCAGATACCGAAAACCGGCACGCCCAGCCCGAATACTTCCTGAGGGGCACGGGGGCTCTCGGCCTCAGTCACGCTGGCCGGACCGCCTGACAGAATCACCGCTTTCGGGGCGATCTGTTGCAGGGTCTCGGCGGTGACCGCATTGAAGGGACGTATTTCGGAATAGATGTTCAACTCACGCAGGCGGCGGGCAATAAGCTGCGTCACCTGGGAACCGAAATCGATGATGAGAAGACACTGATGCTGGGTCATGGATGCGCTTTAAGCGGCGGAGGCGAATGGTGCAAGTGGTCAGCAGGGGAAATGGGGTTCTGCCCTGTCGCCTTGCGGCGACTCCCCGGGATATTTCAGTGAAGAAGAAGCGCCTATCGTTCGGGCACCAGCCCGCGCGGGGCGAAACGCAGGACCAGTAACAGCACCAGACCCATAGCGATGAAACGCATATGCGCGGCACCTTCAAGCAGGCCCGATTTGAAACTGCTTGCAGGGAGTGGCGCAGTCAGGAACGCGATCAGTTCCGGTCCCCAGACCTCGGCCTTGATCCAGAGGAACCAGATCAGCACGCCTCCCAAAGCCGCGCCCCAGTTATTCCCCGATCCACCGACGATCACCATGACCCAGATCAGGAATGTATAACGCAGCGGATTATATCCGACAGGCGCCATCAAACCGTCAAGCGTGATCATCATCGCGCCAGCGATACCGATTACCGCCGAGCCAAGGATGAAGACCTGCAGATGCCGGGCGGTCACATCCTTGCCCATGGCCTCGGCCGCGGTCTCATTGTCACGGATCGCGCGCATCATGCGGCCCCATGGCGATTTCAGAGCAAGTTCGGCAAGCAGGATGAGCAGCAGCAATACGACCAGAAACAGCAGCATATAGCACAGTTTCACCCATATTCCCGAGGCGGTCGAGGCCGCCATGCCCCAGCTATTCGCGAATTCCATGAATTCGGGATTCCGTTGCAGCTGAATTTCGAACGGGACGGGGCGGGGGATTGCCGTGATATTCTTGACGCCGCGGGCCAGCCAGTCTTCGTTCTTCAGGACGGCGATAATGATTTCACCGATACCAAGTGTCGCGATTGCAAGATAATCCGAGCGCAGCCCGAGTGCGACCTTGCCCACGGCCCATGCCGCGGCGGCCGCGAATATGCCGCCGGCCAGCCAGGACAGCAGAACTGGCAGCCCCAATCCGCCGATATTGCCGTGACGCGCGGGATTGTTGGATTCAATCGCCGTCACCGCCGGATCGAAAAGCCCGCGATAGAGGACGAAGCCCGCGATCAGCAGGACAGTCAGTGCCAGCCCCCGCAGCTTGCCTCTTGGCATATGCCGCCATAACAGTGATGCCAGTGCCAATGTGCCGACGGCGGTGGCAAGGGCGATGAGCATACGCGGCCCGCCCGCCTGCCATGCGCCTTCGACCGGTGCGGTGGAGATCAGAACCGGGGCAAGACCGCCAAGCGCGAAGAAACCCACCACGCCGACATTGAACAAGCCCGCATAGCCCCATTGCATATTGACGCCCAATGCGGTGATCGCCGAAATCAGACCCATATTCAAAATGGCCAGAGAGGTGTTCCAGCTTCCCGAGAACATGCCGTTCCTGACCGTGCCCTCAAGAATGAAAAGCACGGCAAGAATGGCGAACAGGACCGGGATGCGCCAGCGACTGGCTGCGGCTGCCTGACGGTTCGTGGACATGCGCGGAACCTCTCTTACACCGATTTGCCGCGGAACAGCCCGGTTGGGCGGAACAGCAGCACCACGATCAGAATGACGAAACTGACGGCGAATTTATATTCGGTTCCCAGCAATTGCAGCAGCCCGTCCGGCTGCCAGTCGGGGAACAGGTAGCCTGCGATCTTTCGCCAGGGATAGGTGATCGCAATCTCGGAAAAGGCGACAAGGAAGCCTCCGGCGATCGCGCCCACGGGATTGCCAAGCCCGCCCACGATGGCAGCGGCAAAGATCGGCAGCAGGATCTGGAAATAATTGAAAGGCTTGAAGGCCTTGTCGAGACCGTAAAGGGTGCCTGCAATCGTCGCCAGCCCCGCCGCGATGATCCAGGTCATGCGGACGACTTTTTCGGGATCGATACCGGACAGCAGTGCCAGATCCTCGTTATCGGAAAAAGCGCGCATGGCCTTGCCGGATCTGGTACGATTGAGAAACCAGAACAATATCCAGACCACAATGATCGCCATGAGGATGGACAATCCCTGCGTGGTCTTGAAGGCCAGCCCTTCGGACAATCCCGTCATGTCGCGGAAATCGCGGACATTGATGATGAATCTGGCGCCATCCGCGAAGCGGTGCTCATCCACGCCGATCAGCAGGCGGGTGAAGCCGTTCATCAGGAACATCACCCCGACCGAGGCCATGACGAAGATGATCGGCACCGCTTTCTGCACGCGGTAGAAACGATAGACCGCTCTGTCGGTGGCCAGGACGACGAGCGCCGTAACCGCGATGCCGACCGGCAACGCAAGCAATGCGGTGGGCAGCGGTCCAAGCGAAACCCCCAATGCTTGCAGACCCCAGGTCGCCAGAATGGTGGCGGCGGTGCCAAAGGCCATGGTGTCCCCATGGGCGAAATTCGAGAAGCGCAGGATGCCGTAGATCAGCGTCACGCCAAGCGCCCCAAGCGCAAGCTGCGCTCCGTAAGCGGTGGCGGGGATGACGACGAAATTCAAGACTGCGACGACAGCGTTCAGAATATCCATCTTTCAGCCCCCCAGGAATGTGCGGCGGACCTCGGGATCGGCCAGCAGGGCCTGCCCGGTGTCGGTGTAACGGTTTTGGCCCTGGACAAGAACATAACCGATATCGGCGATCCCAAGCGCCTGACGCGCATTCTGTTCGACCATCAGGATCGAGATCCCGGTGCGTGCGATCTCGATGATGCGGTCGAACAACTCATCCATGACGATCGGGCTGACGCCCGCCGTCGGCTCATCCAGCATCAGCAATTGCGGGCGGGTCATCAGGGCGCGCCCCACCGCGACCTGCTGCCGCTGCCCACCGGAAAGCTCGCCTGCGGCCTGACGGCGCTTGTCTTTCAGAACGGGAAAAAGATCGAAGACCTGGTCCATCGTTGCGGCGATATCGTCGTTGCGGATGAAGGCGCCCATTTCAAGATTTTCCTCGACCGACATCGAGGGGAACACGTTATTGACCTGCGGCACGAAGCCCATACCCTTTCTGACCCGCTCCTGTGGGGACAGGGTGGTGATGTCCTGGCCATCCAGCGTCACCTGACCCTCGCGCAGCGGCAGCATCCCGAAAACCGCCTTCATCGCGGTGGATTTTCCTGCACCATTGGGGCCGACGATCACCGCGATCTGTCCCTTTTCGACGTTCAGGGTGCAGCCGTGCAGGATATCGGCCTTGCCATAACCGCCGCGCATATCTGTTGCGGAAAGATAATTCATGGGCCTATCGCCTTCAGGCTTTGCACAGATTTGCAATGCAGATCTGCAAGGTGCTGATCGAATTCGTATTTTTTCCACTTATGCGCAGTTCGCGCCATAATGCGATGACTTCCATGCGGAAATGCGGTCGGCAGAACAAGCTTTTTCATCCTGTCCCTGCCTTGACCTGGTTCTTGAGGCCAGTTCCCAGATAAGCCTCGATTACCGCTTCGTTCTGCATGATTTCATCCGATGCGCCGGTGGCGAGGACCTTGCCTTCCGCCATGACGATGACCGGATCGCATAGCTTGGCGATGAAATCCATATCATGCTCGATCACGCAAAACGTATAGCCCCGTTCCTTGTTCAGCCGGACGATCGCATCTCCGATTGTGCCAAGGAGCGTCCGGTTGACGCCTGCGCCGACCTCATCGAGAAAGACGACCTTGGCATCGACCATCATCGTCCGGCCAAGTTCCAGCAGTTTTTTCTGCCCGCCGGACAGGTTGCCGGCCCTTTCATGCGCCAGATGCCGGATCGTCAGGAATTCCAGGACCTCATCCGCCTTTTTGCGCAGTTCCAGTTCCTCCCGCTCGATCTGGCCGCGCCGGAGCCATGTGCTCCAGATGGTTTCTCCGGTTTGCTGGCCGGGGACCATCATCAGATTTTCGCGCACGGTCATCGACGCGAATTCATGGGCAAGCTGGAAGGTGCGCAGCAATCCGCGATGAAACAATTCATGTGGGGGCAGGCCGGTGATCTCCTCATCATCCATGAAGACGCGCCCCGAAGTCGGAGGAAGGACGCCTGCAACCACATTGAAAAGCGTAGATTTTCCCGCGCCATTCGGGCCGATCAGCCCGGTTATCGAACCTGTCTCGATGGACAGGCTGGCACCGTCTACAGCGCGAAACCCGCCAAAATGACGGTGCAGGTCTTCGACCCTGATCATATATATTTCCCTGTCGTCTTCACATTGAACGGTGAAGTTTCCGCCATAAGCGGTTGTTGGAATGTTGATCGGCCCGGCGCATGGAGGGCGTCGGGCCGATCGCGTCGATATGTCTTAGCGGTAGCCAACCACTTCCATTTCGCCGCCGGTAAAGGAAACTTCGCGATAGATGCCGGCGGATTCGCCCGGCTCGACGAATTCGACCGAAGTCGCGCCGACATAATCGATATCACCGCCTTCGCTCAAGATGTCGAGCGCCTTGCCCAATTCTCCGGGGAGGATCTTTTCGCCCGGCTCATTGGCGATATCCATGATCTTTTCCTTGTATTCCGCCGGATCGCTGGAGCCTGCCGCTGCCATGCCCAGCAGAATCAGCGCTGCGGCGTCATAGGATTCAGCCGAGAAGGCGCCGGTGCCATCATATCCGGCCTCTTCGGCCATTTTGACATAGATATCGCGACCTTCGCCCTCGGCGGCAGGGTTCTGTCCGAAGCTGCCTTCGATTTCTTCGCCGAAATTATCGACCAGCGCCTGACCGACCATGCCGTCCGGGAACACGAATGTATCGAACGCGCCGGTATCCAACGCGGCACGCACCACGCCCGAACCGCCCTGATCGACATAACCCGCCACGACCAGCGCATCACCACCGGCGGCGGACAATGCGGCGACCTCGGCCGAGTAATCGGCCTTGCCATCCTCATGCGCGGAATTGGTGGTGATCGTGCCGCCTTTTTCCGTGAAAGCGGCCTCGAAGCTTTCCGCCAGACCTTTGCCGTAATCGTTATTGGTATAGGTTACGGCGACGTTCTCGATGCCCTTCTCCATGATGATATCGGCCATCACCTCGCCCTGCCGGGCATCCGACGGCGACGTGCGGAAGAACAGGCCATTATCCTCGATCGTGGAAAGCGCGGGAGAGGTTGCCGAAGGAGAGATCATCACGATGCCATTAGGCACGGCGACATTTTCAAGCGAGGCAATCGCTTCGCCGGAACACATTCCGCCGATGATCCCTTTTACGCCTTCTGCGGTAATCAGACGCTCGACCGTGGCGGTTGCGGCGGCGGCATCGGCGCAGGTCGAATCGCCCTGAACGAGAGATACGGTCGAACCGTCCAGAAACTTGCCGGAATCACTGATTTCCTTAACGGCCAGTTCGGCACCTTTCTGCATGTCCGGAGCCATGGATTCCAGCGGTCCGGTGAAGCCCAGCGAAGTCCCCAGCTTGATTTCCTCGGCACTGACCATACCCGCTGAAAGGGCGGTCACGGCAGTCGCGATAAGAAGTTTTTTCATAGTTAAGTCTCCCGGTTGGAACATTGCCCTGAAGAGCAGGTTAGAAGGCCCGCGAATAAAAGGAAAGTGGCTATTCCCAGCCCGGCTGAGGTCCGGATACCGTATGATTCGACCGCCGATTCCTCATATCGGCCTGCCGCTGTCCTGCGCGGCGTCGGTTTCGGAGCGGTGCTTGATAACCTGCAGAACGGCGCTGTGGAAATCGCCAAGGAAAACCTGTCCCCACCAGTCGCAATAGGCGTTGATCGGGGTGGCGATCCTGTATTCCGTCGTCAGGGTCAGCCGGGTGCGCCCGCCGGGAAGCGGTTCCAGCGTGTAATTGCCGTTCGAAATCCCGAGATAGGGGCTGTCGATGTCGATATGCCCCTCGACCGAGGCGGGAATGGCGTCCTGATCGAAACGGAAATCCCATGCCAGATAGCGATCCTGCTCCCATGCGGTCACGATTTCTTGAAAACGCACGCCCTCGCTCCAGCGGAGATGCCGCACAGCGCCGGGGCCTGAACCTTCAAGCGCCGCATTTTCCGGGCGCGGAACGCCGATGATGTCATGGCTGATGCTGAATGGCAGTTCATCGCGGGCAATTCCGGGGATCTCGACCGTGTGCCGCCATACCGTGGCGGGCGGGGCCTCTATCTCGACCACGCTTGTGACCGAGCCGTAATGATCGGCATGGCTCAGGTGAGGTTCAAGCGGCAGGACCAGCAAAGGCAGCGCGATCATGAAAACCGTGGTTTTGCGCGCATTGTACCAGCGCAGAAGGTTATGAGTCAGTATCGTGCCGAGCACGGATCCGGCGGCAAGGAACGGCGCTGCCATCACTGCGCAGATGCCGCCTTCCCCAAAGAATGCCATGCTGATGATCACCAGCACCATGATGATGCCCAGACCGACCAGAATGTGACCGCCGATTGGCTCTGCGCCTCGCGGATCGGCAAGGATCTTGGCGATGCTGGCGATGGCCATGGGCATCAGGATCAGCCCGCTGATGACGGGCAGGATCATTTCATCGATACCCATTCCGACCCAGATCATCAGATAAAGGATCAGACCATAAAGCAGGGCTGCGATAACCGCCAGCGCAAGGCGTTTCCTGACAGGAACGGAAAGACCCGAATCCGGCATTGTCACGGCCTTTTCCCGCCGTCAGCCTGCGTTCAACACGGGCTCATAAATCGCAGCAATCCGCGCGACGGCGTCATTGGGCGGCAGTTCTTCGGTTTCGCCGCTGCGGCGGTTGGTCAGTTCGACCTTGTTATTCGCCAGTCCTCGCGGCCCCACAGTGATCCGCCAGGGCAGTCCGATCAGGTCCATTGTGGCGAATTTCGCGCCCGCCCGTTCGTCCCGGTCATCATAAAGCGGATCAAGCCCCTGTGCGCGAAGTTCGGCATAAAGCGCTTCGCAGGCGCTGTCGGTGGAATTGTCGCCCTGTTTCAGATTGACGATTCCGACATGGAATGGCGTCACGCCTTCGGGCCAGATGATCCCGCGCTCGTCATGGCTGGCCTCGATGATCGCGCCGAGAAGGCGGCTGACGCCGATACCGTGGCTGCCCATGTGAACCGGCACGCGGCTGCCATCGGGCGCGACCACGGTGGCGCCCATCGGTTCGGAATATTTGGTGCCGAAATAGAAGATCTGCCCGACCTCGATCCCGCGCGCCACGCGGCGGCGGTCTTCGGGAAGCTGCTGGAACAGGGTCTCGTCATGGGTTTCGTCGGTGCGGGCGTAGCGGCTGGTGAATTCTTCCATGACCGCCTGGCATTCGGCATGGCTGTCATGGTCGATCCGCCGGTTCCCGAATTTCAGATCGGTGATCTCGCTGTCGTAATAGACCTCGGATTCGCCCGTCTCGGCCAGCACCAGAAATTCGTGCGTATGGTCTCCGCCGATGGGTCCGCCATCCGCCCGCATCGGGATCGCCTGAAGGCCCATCCGTTCATAGGTGCGCAAATAGCTCACCAGATGACGGTTATAGGCGTGCAGCGCGTCTTCCTTGGTCAGGTCGAAATTATAGCCGTCCTTCATCAGGAATTCGCGGCCGCGCATCACGCCGAAACGGGGGCGGATTTCGTCACGGAATTTCCACTGGATATGATAAAGGGTCAGCGGCAGATCCTTGTAGCTGCCGACATGGCTGCGGAAAATATCGGTGATCATCTCCTCATTGGTGGGACCGTAAAGAAGATCGCGCTTGTGACGGTCGCGAATCCGCAACATCTCTTCGCCGTAATCGTCATAGCGGCCGCTTTCGCGCCACAGATCGGCGGATTGAAGCGTGGGCATCAGAAGCGGGATATGCCCGACGCGCTGCTGTTCCTCGTGCACGATCTGTTCGATCCGGCGCAGAACCTTGTATCCAAGCGGAAGCCATGAATAAATTCCCGCCGCCTGCTGGCGGATCATCCCGGCGCGCAGCATCAGGCGGTGACTGACGATCTGGGCCTCTTTGGGGTCTTCTTTCAGAACGGGAAGAAAATAACGGCTCAGACGCATGGGCGGGATCCTCTGTAATCGGTTCCGCGAGGGTTAGCGGATCGTCCGGGGCTTGCCAAGGAGATGTGCATAAGCAACTCGGGTCGACCTTGCAACCGCCCGCCAAGCCCTCCACATTCATCCCGGACAAATCAGGCGGAGAGACGCAATGAGCGTGCCGGTACGGAAACAGGCGATCTGGTGGGGCGTGGCTGCTTTGGCGCTATTTCTTGCCATGTGGCTGCTGGGACAGGCGATCCTGCCGTTCCTTCTGGGTGCGGGCATCGCCTATATGCTGGACCCGATCGCAGACAGGCTGCAGCGGATCGGGCTGTCGCGAACCATGTCCGTGGTGGTCATCACGGCGGGTGCGGTGCTGCTTCTTGCCGCGGTGTTCCTGCTGATCGTGCCGGTTTTGCTGCGTCAGGCTGCCTCGCTGATCGAAACCGCACCCCAGATGCTGGATCAGGCGCGGGCCTTCGTCTCGGCGCATTTTCCCGAACTGGTGCCCGAGGGCGGCACGATCGGTTCGGCGATCAGCGATCTGGGCAAGAGCATGGGTGAGCAACTGGGCAAGGTCGCGGGCACGCTGCTTGGCTCGGTTCGCGGTGTCTTCGGGGTGCTGGCGCTGCTTGTGATCGTGCCGGTGGTGACATTCTATCTGCTGCTGGACTGGGACAGGATGGTCACGCGGATTGACGGTTTGCTGCCGCGCGAGCATGCGCCCTCGATCCGGCGATTGGCGGGCGAGATCGACGACGCCCTGTCGGGATTTCTGCGCGGACAAGGGCTGGTGATCCTGATCCTTGGGACATGGTATTCCATTGCGCTTGCTCTTGTGGGACTGCCTTTCGGATTCTTTATCGGTATCATGGCCGCGGTGCTGTCTTTCGTTCCCTATGTCGGCGTTCTGGTGGGTGGAGCGACGGCCATCGGTGTGGCGCTGTTCAATTTCTGGGGCGAGCCGCTGTGGATTGGCGCGGTCGTGGTGATCTTTGCCATCGGCCAGATTGTCGAGGGTAATTATCTGCAGCCCAAGATCGTCGGCGGCCATGTCGGCCTGCATCCGGTCTGGCTGTTGCTGGCCCTGTCAGTCTTTGGCGCGCTGTTTGGGTTTGTCGGGCTGGTATTGGCGGTCCCGCTGGCGGCGGCGGTGGGCGTGCTGGCGAGGTTCCTGACCGAGCGATATCTTGAAAGCCCGCTTTACACCGGGCAGGCGGCGCCACCCGAGCCGGAATTGCCTTTGCGTGTGGAGCTTGCGCCCCGTGGTTCGCTGAAGGCCGAATTGCATGCGGCTTATCTGCGCGAAGAAGCGGAAGAGATCGCAATCCTGGAGCATCAGGACGACAAGACGGAAAAAGGCTGACAGGATTTGCCCCGGCAATTGACTTTGGATCTGACCACGCCGCCGGCATTTTCCCGGGCAGATTTTCTGCCGTCGGCAGCAAATGAGACTGCGCTTTCAGCATTGGATGCCCCGCGGGACTGGCCACAGGGGCGTATGCTGCTGATCGGGCCGGAGGGCTCGGGTAAATCGCATATGGTGGCCTTTTGGGCGGCCGAGAATGGTGCGCGCAAGGTATCTGCGGCCGTGTTGAACCCCGAAAGCACCGATCGTCTGGTGGCCGAAGGCGGTGCGCTGGTGGTCGAGGATGCGGATCATTCCGGCTATGCGGCAGGGGCCGAACAGGCGCTGTTTCATCTGTGGAATCTCTGCGGAGCGCGAGATTGCCTGTTACTGATGACCGCGCGAAGCGCTCCGCGGGACTGGGGGCTGGTGCTGCCCGATCTGCGCTCTCGCATGGATGCGGTTGCGCAGGTCAGACTCGGTCCGCCGGATGAGGCATTGCTGGCCGCCGTTCTGGTCAAGCTGTTCGCCGACCGGCAATTGGCGGTATCCGCCGGACTGATCGACTGGCTGGTATTGCGCATGGATCGGGATATGGGGCTGGCGCGGCGGCTGGTGTCCGGGATGGATCGGATGGCGCTTGCGCGCAAGGGACCTGTGACCCGCAAGATCGCCGCGGATCTGCTGGACAAGCTGACCGTCGCTGACGCATGATGCCGCCTCGATTTCATCCCCTCGACTCCCGTTCCGGAACCCATGACTCAGGCAAATTTTCTTAGAAACCCGTTTCCCGAGGCCAAGGAGCTGCCTTCAGGCCTGCCCGAAGGTCCGGCACGATTCTTCAACCGCGAGCTAAGCTGGCTCAGCTTCAACTGGCGGGTACTGGACGAGGCCCGGAATGCGCGGGTGCCCTTGCTCGAACGGCTGCGCTTCGTCTCGATCAGTGCCGCCAATCTGGACGAGTTCTATACCGTTCGCGTGGCGGGTCTGCGGGAACTGGTTCGCGAAGGGAACACGTCCCCTTCGGATGATGGGCTGACCGCCGCCGAACAGCTCAGCCTGATAGATGCCGATGCGCGGCGTCTGATGAGTGCGCAGCAGGGGGTCTGGAACCGTCTGCGCCGCGAGATGGAAGAACAGGGGATCATGATCCTGTCGCGCAGCAATATCACGCGCGCGGAAGAGGAATTCCTGCGAAAGCATTTCGAAGACAATGTGCTGCCGGTCCTGTCTCCGCTGGCCATCGATCCGGCCCATCCGTTTCCGTTCATTCCGAATGCCGGATTTTCGCTAGCGCTGGAGCTGGCTCGGGAAACCGGTGGGCTGCAGATGCAGGCCCTGCTGCCGATTCCGGCGCAATTGCAGCGCTTCATCCCGCTTCCGGGCGGGCAGCGCTTCCTGCGCCTGGAGGATTTGCTGCTGATGCATCTGTCCAGCCTGTTCCCTGGCTATCGCGATACCGGGCATTGCGCGTTCCGGGTATTGCGCGACAGCGATCTGGAGGTCGAGGAAGAGGCCGAGGATCTTGTCCGTGAATTCGAAACGGCACTGAAACGACGCCGCAGGGGAAGCGTGATCCGGCTGAAGATCACCAGAGGCGCGCCTGACCGGCTTCGCCGGCTGATCATGGAGGAACTCGAGGTCGATTCCGACGAGGTGGTCGAGGTCGCAGGGCTGCTGGGCATGGCTGATCTGGGTCAGCTTGTACTGGACAGCCGCCGTGATCTGCTATGGCCCAGTTTCAACCCGCGGGTTCCCGAGCGGGTGCGGGACCATCACGGCGATATGTTCGCGGCGATCCGGCAGAAAGACATGCTGCTGCATCATCCCTATGAAACATTCGACATGGTCGTGCGCTTTCTTCAGCAGGCCGCGCGGGATCCGAATGTGCTGGCGATCAAGCAGACGCTTTACCGAACCAGCCGCGACAGCCCGATTGTCGAAGCCCTGTGCGAGGCTGCCGAAGCAGGAAAATCGGTGACGGCGCTTGTCGAACTCAAGGCGCGGTTCGACGAGGCCGCGAATATCCGGCAGTCGCGGCGCCTGGAGCGGGCAGGGGCGCATGTCGTCTATGGTTTCGTGCAGTACAAGACCCATGCCAAGATCAGTACCGTGGTCCGGCGCGAGGGCGATACATTGGTGACCTATACCCATTACGGCACCGGCAATTATCATCCGATCACCGCGCGGATCTATACCGACCTGTCGTTGTTCACCTGTGACGCGGCGCTTGGGCGCGATGCCACCAAGGTCTTCAACTATCTGTCCGGCTATGTTCAGCCGGAAGGGTTGGAGAATCTGTCAATCTCTCCGATCGATCTCAAGGAGAACCTGCTGGCCCTGATCGCGAGAGAGGCGGAATATGCGCGGCTGGGGCGTCCTGCGGCGATCTGGGCCAAGATGAATTCGATTATCGAGACAGATGTGATCGAGGCGCTTTATGCCGCAAGCAATGCCGGGGTAAAGATCAGTCTGGTTATTCGCGGAATTTGCGGGATACGTCCCGGGATCAAGGGGTTATCGGAAAATATTCGGGTGAAGTCTATTATCGGACGCTATCTCGAACACTCCCGGATCGTCTGTTTCGGCAATGGCCACGGGCTGCCATCGAAGAAAGCGCGGGTCTTCTTTTCCTCGGCTGACTGGATGGTGCGGAACCTGTCGCGGCGCGTCGAAACGCTGGTCGAGTGTCGCAATGAAACGGTAAAGGCCCAGATCACCAGTCAGATCATGGCCGCCAATATGGCGGATGAGGCGCAAAGCTGGATCCTGCAGCCCGATGGGCGATTCGTCCGTTATCTGCCGGACGGACGAGACGATCTGTTCAACTGTCACCGGTTTTTCATGGAAAACCCCTCACTGTCGGGACGAGGCACCGCAGGCGCGCGTGACGTTCCGGCGCTCACCCATTCAGCCGATTGACCCGTAGGGAAGATCGGTTCATTAACGTGACGATGCGAAAGCAGGGGGCTTTGCGATGAACCGCGAACGACGCTTGACCGGTCCGATGGTAGAGTCTTTTGGCAAGCTGCCGAAACGCGCCTTGTCCAGGGTGGGGGTCGTCGATGTGGGCTCGAACTCGATCCGGCTGGTCGTTTTCGACGGCGCGGCACGTTCCCCGGCCTATTTCTACAATGAGAAAGTCATGGCCGGACTTGGTCAGGACATGGTTTCGACGGGCCGACTGAACCCCGCCGGGGTCGAACGGGGATTTGCTGCCTTGCGGCGGTTTGCCGCTCTCGCCAAGGGCATGGATATTGAGCCTTTGACCTGCGTGGCCACGGCAGCCATCCGCGAGGCAGAGGACGGGCTGGAATTCCAGAAGCGGGTCGCCAGGGAAACCGGGCTCAAACTGATCGTGATCGATGGCGAGGAAGAGGCGCGGCTTTCGGCTCAGGGCGTGTTGCTAGGCTGGCCTGAAGCAAAAGGTCTGGTCTGCGATATCGGCGGCAACTCGATGGAACTGGCCGAAGTATCGGGCGGCAAGGTCGGTCGGCGAACGACCTCGCAACTGGGGCCATTCCGTTTGCAGCAGGTCGAGGGCGGCAAGACCGGCCTGCAGAAACATATCCGCAAGATCATGGAGGGTCTGGCCGATCATATCGGCACCGATCACGAACGGATCTATCTGGTCGGCGGCTCGTGGCGAGCCATCGCCCGGCTGGACATGGAACGGACCGGTTATCCGATGACGGTTCTGCATGAATACCGGATGACACCGGAATCCGTGGCGAAGACCGTTGACTGGATCGCCGAACACGATCCGAACCAGTTGCGCGGGAGGGTCGGTATATCATCTTCGCGGATGGAACTTGTGCCGCTTGCCTCCAGAGTGCTGTCTGAACTTGTCGCGACATTCAAGCCTGCGGAACTTGCCGTCTCCAGCTATGGCATCCGCGAAGGGCTTCTTTACGAGCAGATGTCCGATCAGCTACGCAAGCGCGATCCGCTGATCGAGGTTGCCCGCTTTACCGAGCGGCAGATGGCGCGGATCCCGGGTTTCGGGAAGAAACTGTATCATTTCCTGTTGCCGATCTTCGCCGATGCTCCGCCCGAGCAAGAGCGGCTGATCCGCGCGGCATGTCTGCTTCACGACACGACATGGCGCGCCCACCCGGATTATCGCGCCGAAGCCTGTTTCGACAATGTGACCCGCGCAAATATGGCGGCGATCAGTCATCAGGAACGGATTTTTCTGGGGTTGGCACTTTTGCATCGCTACAAGAACAGCCGATCGAAATCACTGATGGCGCCGCTTTTCGATCTGCTCTCCAAGGAGGAAATCCGCACCGCCGAGATATTGGGCAAGGCGATGCGATTCGGAGCAATGTTCGCGATCGACGATCCGTCGGATGCCGGCGAACTGACCTTTCTGCCAGCGAAGGGCAGGCTTGAACTGAAACTGACCGCGACGGGGCGGCAATTATCGGGCGAGGTCGTCGAAGCTCGGTTCAAATCACTCTGCAGCTCGCTTGATGTCGAGCCGATCATGAAAACCTGAACGGGTTTTCAGGGCAGGACGGTTCGCAAGGCGGGCAGCCCGACACCGGTTGACTCGAAACCGCCATCCACCGCCAGCACCTGACCGGTGATATAGCTGGCCTTGTCGCTTGCCAGAAAAACGATCGCCTCGGCCAGTTCCTCTTCGCTGCCATAACGGTTCAGGGGGATGGCATCGTGATAGGCCGCGATGATCTCGGGGCTGTGAACGGCCATGGCCAGCTTGGTGCGGACTGGGCCGGGCGCGACGCAATTCACGCGGATGCCGTATTCACCCAGTTCGGCGGCCTGCTGACGGGTCAAGTGGATCACCGCAGCCTTAGAGGTGCCATAGGCAACCCGCAGCGTCGAGCCGCGAAGGCCCGAGATCGAGGCAATGTTGACGATTGCGCCGCCCTGTTCTTTCAGGGCCGGAATGCAGGACTGGCTGACAAGGAAAGTGCCGTCCAGATTGGTTGCCATGACGGTACGCCAGCGTGCGAAATCGGTTTGCTCTATCGGGCCGAAATCGGCGACACCGGCATTGTTCACCAGCGCATCGATACGTCCGGTCCGGGCCAGTACCTGGGCGGTCATCGCGTCGACCTGATCGGGATCCGAGATGTCGCAATCAATCGCGAAACCTTCGGGAAAGGTGGCGCGGGCCAGTTCCGCGCTGTCACGATCCACCAAAGCGACCTGCCAGCCTCCAGCCGCGAAAAGTTTCGCCGTCGCCAGTCCGATTCCGCGTGCCGCACCGGTCACGATTGCTGTCTTCATGCTGTTCTCCCCTGATCGCGATGCTGCGCAGAATAGGTATCTGGCGGCAAAAGAAAAGGGCACCCGAAGGCGCCCTTTCCGTATCTGCCAAGGGGGCAGGGGCTGATTACATCATGCCGCCCATGCCACCCATTCCGCCCATATCGGGCATGCCGCCGCCGCCAGCACCTTTCGGCTCCGGTTTCTCGGCGATCATGGCTTCGGTGGTGATCAGCAGACCGGCAACCGACGCCGCATCTTCCAAAGCGGTACGGACGACTTTGGCCGGATCGATGACGCCGAACTTGAACAGGTCGCCATATTCTTCGGTCTGGGCGTTGAAGCCGAATTTGACATCGTCCGATTCACGGATCTTGCCGGCAACGACAGCACCGTCAACGCCCGCATTCTCGGCGATCTGACGCAGCGGAGCCTCAAGCGCGCGGCGCACGATGGCGATACCGGCTTCCTGATCGCTGTTTTCGCTCTTGAGATCGGAAAGACCCTTCGCGCCCTGAACCAGAGCGACACCGCCACCGACCACGACGCCTTCCTGAACGGCCGCACGGGTTGCGTTCAATGCGTCGTCAACGCGGTCCTTGCGCTCTTTCACTTCGATTTCGGTCATACCGCCAACGCGGATCACGGCAACGCCGCCTGCCAGTTTGGCAACACGCTCTTGCAGTTTTTCCTTGTCGTAATCCGAAGTGGTTTCTTCGATCTGCTGACGAATCTGCGAAACGCGGGCTTCGATCTCGGGCTTGTCACCGGCACCGTCGATGATGGTGGTGTTGTCCTTGTTGATCGAAACTTTCTTGGCCGTGCCCAGCATGTCGATCGTGACGTTTTCCAGCTTCATGCCAAGGTCTTCGCTGATAACCTGACCGCCAGTCAGGATCGCGATGTCCTGCAGCATGGCCTTGCGGCGATCGCCGAAGCCCGGAGCCTTGACCGCAGCGATTTTCAGACCGCCGCGCAGCTTGTTGACGACCAGCGTGGCCAGAGCCTCACCTTCAACGTCTTCTGCGATGATCAGCAGCGGCTTTTGCGACTGAATGACCGATTCCAGCAGCGGAACCATCGGTTGCAGCGAGGACAGTTTTTTCTCGTGCAGCAGGATGTAGCAGTCTTCCAGATCCGCGATCATCTTGTCGGGATTGGTGACGAAATAGGGCGACAGGTAGCCACGGTCGAACTGCATGCCTTCGACGACTTCGACTTCGGTTTCCAGACCCTTGTTTTCCTCGACGGTGATGACGCCTTCATTGCCGACCTTTTGCATCGCATCGGCGATCTGGCGACCGATCGAAGCTTCGCCATTGGCCGAGATGGTGCCGACCTGAGCGACTTCGTCGCTGTCGTTCACCGGGCGCGAGGCGGCTTTGATGGCTTCGACGACCTTGGCGGTCGCTGCATCGATACCGCGCTTCAGATCCATTGGGTTCATGCCGGCGGCGACGGCTTTCATGCCTTCGCGGACGATGGCCTGAGCCAGAACGGTTGCGGTGGTGGTGCCGTCACCGGCTTCGTCATTGGTGCGCGAAGCGACTTCGCGGACCATCTGGGCACCCATGTTTTCGAACTTGTCGGTCAGTTCGATTTCCTTGGCGACCGTTACACCGTCCTTGGTGATGCGTGGAGCGCCGAAGGATTTGTCGATCACCACGTTGCGGCCTTTGGGGCCCAGCGTTACCTTCACAGCGTCGGCAAGGATGTTGACGCCTTTCAGCATCCGGTCGCGGGCGTCGGTGTTGAACTTGACTTCTTTACCAGCCATTTGAATCTCCTACTTGTTTTATCCTGAAGTTGCGTTTTCCGGGAAACGGCTGGATCAGCCGATAATGCCCAGGATGTCGCTTTCCTTCATGATCAGCAGCTCTTCACCATCGATGGTGACCTCGGTGCCCGACCATTTGCCGAACAGAACGCGGTCGCCCGCCTTCACCGCCGGTGCGATCAGTTCGCCCGAATCCTTGCGCGCGCCTTCGCCGACCGAGATGATCTCGCCCTCGGCGGGTTTTTCCTTGGCGCTGTCAGGAATGATCAGGCCGCCTTTGGTCTTTTCGTCTGATTCGACGCGGCGGACCAGCACACGGTCATGCAGCGGTTTGAATGCCATTGGTTAACACTCCGATGTTTCTGTTGCAGTGTTGTTGGCACTCATCCAGTGCGAGTGCCAGTGACGGGGATCTAGGAGAGTGCGGCGGTTCTGTCAACGACAAGTTCGCAAAATTTTGCGCGATATACCGGTGGCGGTGCTGGGGTAATCATGCCAGCCTGTGATCTGTTTTTAGGTAATGAGAAGGGCCGAAACGGAATGCGCATTCTGCTGATGGTATTTCTGACGCTATGGACCGGAACCGCGGGGGCCGCGCCATGTGAAGGGCGAAATCTGTTCGACGCCCTGTCGGCCGAAGATCGCTCTCGCCTCGATGCGGCAGTTGATGACATTCCCTATCACAGCGGGCTCTTATGGCGCGCAACCAAGGATTCCGCGGAAATCACGCTGGTCGGCACCTATCACTTTCCCGATGCCCGTCATGAAGCGATGCTGGACCGGTTGGGCGATCCGCTCGGCAATGCCGCGGCCGTCTATGTCGAGGCGGGGCCACAGGAAGAGGAAAGGCTTGCGACGGCGTTAAGCGAGGATCCCTCGCTCATGGTCAACGAATCCGGCCCGACCTTGCCCGAGCGTTTGAACGAACAGGAATGGGAAATTCTGTCCCGTGCCATGGCGGAGCGTGGCCTTCCCGCCGTTGTCACCGCCAAGCTTCGGCCCTGGTATGTGGCGATGATGATCGGCATTTCCCCCTGCGTTCTGCAGGAAGCCGGGCAGGAGGGAGAATTGCGCGGTCTGGATCACCTGTTGATTGAAGAGGCCGAGGATCAGGAATTGCCCGTCCATGCGCTTGAACCCTGGGATACGGTTTTTTCCCTTTTCACCGGCATGACACCGGAAGAAGAGTTGGACATGATCCGGACCGCCTTGCCGGTTGCATCCTATTCCAACGATTACGCGGTGACGCTGACCGAAGCCTATTTTTCCGGTGACGTGTGGAAAATATGGGAATTCGGCCGCATCGACGCCTATGCGAATTCAGGGTTGAGCGAGGACGAGGTGGACGAACAGTTCAGCTTTGCGCAGTCGCGGCTGATGGATCAGCGGAATGAAAGCTGGATCGAACCGCTTACGGAAGGTGCCCTTGCCGCCGCCGGCGAGGGCAAGGAAATCGTCGCAGGATTCGGTGCACTCCACCTGCCCGGCGAACAGGGCGTGCTGCGATTGCTGGAAAAGCGCGGCTGGACGATTGAACGGCTCGACGGCTGAGGCATCGCCTGTCGCTGACAGTCCGCTTATCCTGACCGGGCGATCACTCGCCCGTTTCCGGGATATCTGGATGCCATGAAAGACGCGGGATTTCCGATCGGATATGCCGCGATATCAGGAGGGCTGCTGGTCATCTTCCCCATATTCGTCATTTAGCGGACGAATACGCAGCCTCGTGATGCGATTTTCGCGGCGGCTGGCGACCTCGAAACGATAACCGTGGATGGAAAACACCTGGCCCGGCTCGGGAATCGACTGGGCCATGTGAATGACCAGACCGGCAATCGTATTCGCCTCGTCATCGGGCAGATTCCATTCCAGCTGCCGGTTCAGGTCACGGATCGTCATGCCGCCATCAACCGAGTAATCGCCCTGGGCATTCGGCGTCAGGGTCTGATCGGCTTCCGTATCATGCTCATCCGCGATCTCGCCGACGATCTCTTCCAGAATATCCTCCAGCGTGATCAACCCGCGCAGCGAGCCGTATTCATCCACCACAAGCGCGAAATGCGTCCGGCGTTTCAGGAATTCCCGCATCTGTTCGTCAAGCGCGGTGGTGTCAGGCACGAAATAGGGTTTCATCGCCACGGCCAGCACGTCAAAATTCTGAAGCGTGCCGGCAGTGCCGTTTTCACGTACAGCCTTGTTGACCGCGCGCAGCAAATCCTTGGCGTGGATGACGCCCACGACATTTTCACGTTCGCCTTTGTAGACCGGCAACCGGGTATGCGGACTGGCCAGAACCGCGTCGAGGAGGTTCGATGGCGGCATGTCGCAATCGATCATCTGAATGCCTGATCGGTGAAGCATGATCTCTTCGACGGTGCGATTGCCCAGATCCAGCGCCCCCAGCAGCCGGTCCCGGTCCTCTTTCTGCACCGCGCCTGTGGCCTGTCCGATCGACAGGGCGCCTGCGATTTCCTCGTGGACCGAGAACATGTTCGATTCCGGATCGGTCTTCAGCCCGAAAAGGCGCAGAATGCCGCGCACGATGAGCCGAACCACCGCAACAAGGGGCGACAGCAGAAGCGTCACCCAGCGAATCGGGCGGGCCACGAGGCTGGCGACATTCTCGGGTGCCGAGATGGCATAGGTCTTGGGCATCACCTCGGAAAAGATCAGCACGAGGACCGTCATCACCAGCGTTGCGATGGCGACGCCGCTGGAACCCAGAAGCCGCGTGAACAGTGCGGTGGCCAGACTTGCCGACAGGATATTGACGACATTATTGCCCAGAAGGACCGCGCCAATCAGGCTTTCGCTGTCCTCGGATACTTTCAGGGCCGCCTCTGCACCGGAATCACCTTTATCCGCACGTGAGCGCAGTTTGGCACGGCTGGCGGCAGTCAGGGCCGTTTCTGACCCCGAGAAGAAGGCCGAAAACATCAGCAGAACAAGAATCGCCGCAATGGTAATCCAGAAAGCGGCGTCGTACATACTTGAAGGGTCGTCCATGGGTTCCGTCAATTATTATCGGAGGCCGTCGCGTTCGGAAGCGCCAGCGGGTGATGATTCAGTACAAGGTCGCGCATGCGCTGGTCCAGCACATGCGTATAGATTTCGGTCGTGCCAAGATCGGCATGGCCGAGCAATGTCTGGATACTGCGCAGATCGGCCCCGCCTTCCAGAAGATGCGTGGCAAAAGCATGGCGAATGACATGAGGGGTCACGCGTGACGGATCAAGTCCGGCGGCTGCGGAGATATCCTTGAGCAGGCGGCCAAAGCTTTGCCGCGGCAAATGCCCGGCTGCGCCCGGCGCAGGGAACAGCCAGCGTGTGCCCTTGTCCGCGATCAGCCGTGCCAACGGGCTGTCCTTTGGCGCATTGTCGCGGATTTTCAGCCATGCCGACAATGCCTTGCGGGCCGGTTCGGTCAACGGAACCATCCGTTCCTTGTTGCCCTTGCCCCGGATCAGCAGCAATGCCGGATCGCCCCGACAGGCCGCAACGGGAAGCGAAACCAGTTCACTGACGCGCATTCCCGTTGCATATAGCAATTCGATCAGGCACAGGTTGCGGCTGCGATCGGCCACCGTGCGGCCCAAACCGGGCGCGGCCGCCAATATCGCCTCGACCTCCGCGCGGTTCAGCGTTTTCGGCAGGCGCTGCGATCTGCCCGGCCCGCTGATGCGGATCGCGGGATCGTCCTCTCGCCAGCCTTCTTCAAGCGCGAAGCGGGTGAACTGCCGTATCGAGGATAATCGTCGCGCCCGCGTCGCCTTTGAAAAACCCTGCGCCTCGCAATGGGTCAGGTAATCCTCGACCATTTCGCGTGTCAGATCGCCCAATGAGTGCCGCTTGTCCCCAAGCCAGTCCGACAGGTCGCGCAGATCACGGCCATAGGCCAGAAGCGTATTCCGGGCCGCGCCGGACTCGGCCGCCTGTGCGTCCAGAAAGGCCGAGATCGCGCGATGATCGGACATGCTCATCCAGGCGTTTCTTTCATCTGCGGCAATAGCGTCAGTTGCGCGGCGGCCAGATCGGCATCGCTGTTCAGCCCCAGCGCCCGCATCATCGCCAGCCCCTCGGCTGCGCGCGCCAGATCACCATCCAGTCCGGCGTCGATATCGGCCATCGCCTCAAGCAAAGCCTCGCCCCGACGCCCTGCGGGCGGTTCCGTTTCCCCGTTTTGAAGCTCAGGGGCGATTTCGGCGGATTGCATGGCATCCAGCCCCTGCCACTGACGCAGCCAGGTTGCAATCTCGCCGGCGTTGCCTGCGACATCGGACGGCAGATCCGCTGCGACCATCGCGGCCAGCACATCGGCCATATCGGCCGCGCGGAATTGCGCGAAGGCATGCGGCAAAGCATTGGCAAGATCACCCGCCGCCATTGCCGCCTCCAATGTCCTCATGGCGCTGGCCCGTTCCCACACGCCGCCCGAAGCGGCAGGTTTCTGTTCGGCATATATCTGCCGCAGCCGTTCGGGACTGATGGCCCCGGCCCGCGCAAGCCGTTCCGCCGCTTCGAGCCGCGCCTTCCAGCCGCTATTGGCGCGGAGGTCGGACAGGGCGAATGCAAGCGGAAGATGTTGTGTCGGCAGCGGTTGGCCAATCGCTTCATGCATGCGGAATTCAAGCGGGGTCACGTGGTCCGGCAGCGGAATCTGCTCGCCGCTGTCGACATAGGAATCGTGCAGGAAATGCGTCAGAAGCTGAACCTGCGGCTCATCGATCAGGCCAAGATCCTCGCCGCCGTTCAGACCGATCGCGGCTGCGGCCCAATCGCCCGATTGCGCAAGACAGAAAATACGGGCCGACAGGCTGGGCGCGATGCCCGGCGTGTTGACCATTCTTTCGCAGGCCTGTGCCTCCTCACCCTCAAGCAAAGCGATATCAAAGAGGCGCCGGAACTGTTCGGGCTCGCGCCCGCCGGCGGCCATGATCAGGTCGCGCGCCTGATCCAACGCTCCCATATCCAGCAACCGGTCGGTACGGGCCAGAAACAACGTCCCCCGATGCATCTCGGAATCTTGCGGAGGTTGAAGCTGTGCGATCAGTATTCTTTGCAGTAACGCGCTCATCGCAGGCAGGCGCGTCGGAGATTGCAGAATCCCTTCCGCAATGGTTCCGACATCGCTGTCTTTCCACAGATCGCGGGGTAATCCGGCCTTGCGGGCGGTAATCGTTCCGGCAAGATCGGGATTGGACCCGTCCAGGCGCGTCACCTTGATCTCACCGACCGCCCCGCTTTCGGCGACGGGCTGGGGATTCCCCTGACCCTTAACGCTCGGAGGCACCGGATCTCCCGGTCGCCATGCAGAGCTTTCCCGCGCCGGGCCTTTGACGCTGCCTGAAAGCCAGTCGCTCGCCGATAGCGGCGTCTCGGCCATGGCTGCGCCGGCCAGCATTCCGGCGAAGGGCAGGGCGATCAGGGCACCGCGAATATATGCGATCGAATTACCCACCCGCGCCCTCGGTATTGATTGGAACGCGCATTTCCTGCTGCGGTGCAGCCATGTCGCCCAGATAGGCATAAGCCACCAGAGCAACCAGCGCAGCCAGTATCAGCACCACAAGAAATTTCAGTAACCGCATATATCTTTGCCCTTGCTCTGCCAGATCCGTTTTCGCTTTACGGACTTTCGCCGATTTCACCCGAATATATATGGCAATTCGGGAAAGATCACGTCATTCAGTGGCACTGGTGGTAACGACTTGTCGGGGAAAACGCGAGGGAAGATGAAGCGGCATATCGTGATGATCGGGATGATGGGGGCGGGCAAGACCGCGGTCGGGTCTGAATTGGCCCGTCAGTTGCGGGTCAGCTTCACCGATTCGGATGCCGAGATCGAAACCGCCGCGGCCATGTCCGTCAGCGAGATATTCGCGCGCGACGGCGAAGCCTTTTTCCGCGACCGCGAAACCCAGATTCTTGCGCGCATCCTTCAGGGGCGTCCCGGCGTCGTCTCGACCGGTGGCGGTGCCTGGATGCAGGCCGGGAATCGAGAGTTGATCGCCGCCCGTGGGCTTTCTGTCTGGTTGAAATGCGATCTCGTGACATTGTGGCAGCGAGTGCGCCAGCGCAGCACGCGCCCTTTGCTCAGGACAGCCGATCCCAAAGGAACGCTGGCAAGGCTGATCGAGCAGCGTTATCCAACCTATGCCGAAGCCGATATAACCTTTGACGCGAATTCGAATGACAGTATCGAGACTGCGGCCCGACGGCTGATCGCGCAGATCCGCCGCGAGGTTCCCGGACTTCTGGAGGCAAAATGACCGAAACCATCACCGTTCACGTGCCGCTGGACGATCGCGCCTATGATGTCAGGATCGGGCAGGGACTCATTCAGGATGCCGGAGCCCAGATCGGCCCGTTTCTGCAGCGCTCCCGCGTTGCCATCGTCACCGATGAAACTGTGTCGACGCTGCATCTTGAACCTTTGCGGGCAGCATTGGCGGCTGCGGGGATCGCGTCGGAAGCATTGGTTCTGCCCGCTGGCGAAGCGACGAAAAGCTGGCCGCATCTGACCCGCTGCGTCGAATGGCTTCTTGAGCAGAGGATTGAACGGCGGGATATCGTTATCGCGCTTGGCGGCGGGGTGATCGGTGATCTTGTCGGTTTTGCCGCGGCGATCCTGCGGCGTGGCGTGCGATTCGTGCAGATTCCGACCACGCTTCTGGCACAGGTCGACAGCAGCGTTGGCGGCAAGACCGGAATCAACAGCGGATTCGGCAAGAATCTGATCGGGGCATTTCATCAGCCTGCGCTGGTGCTGGCCGATGTCGGCGTTCTGGATACGCTGTCCGAGCGCGATTTTCATGCCGGATATGGCGAGGTCATGAAATACGGCCTGCTGGGAGACGCGGATTTCTTTGCCTGGCTTGAAACCAACGCGACGCAATTACGGGCGGATATGGCGCTGCGCCAGCAGGCCGTCGCGCATTCGGTGCGGATGAAAGCCGCAATTGTGCTTCGCGACGAAACCGAACAGGGAGAGCGGGCGCTGCTGAATCTTGGCCACACATTCGGTCATGCGCTCGAAGCCGCGACGGGATATTCCGACCGGCTTCTGCACGGAGAAGGGGTCGCAATCGGTTGCGCGCTGGCCTTTGATCTTTCGGCGCGGATGGGATTGTGCAGTCAGGAAGAGCCCGGCCGTGTTCTGGCGCATCTGCGGCAGATGAATCTGCCGGCGTCACTTTCCGAGATTCCCGGCGAATTGCCCGATGATGCCGCTCTGATCGCCCTGATGGGGCAGGACAAGAAAGTCATCGACGGGCAATTGCGTTTCGTGCTTGCGAAGGGGATCGGGGAAAGTTTCGTCAGCGATGCCGTCGAAAGCGATGTGCTCGCATCGGTTCTGTGCGAGGCACGGCGTTAGTCTGTCTCCGAATTGGAGTGCGTTTCGTTCGACCGGAAACGTAATACGATGCGTCCCGCGACGGCCGGGGGCGCTGCCCCCGGACC